>JBPPMS010000001.1:0-33058 GCA_051306175.1 Mycobacterium sp.
GCGCGGTGCGGGTCCCCGACCCGGCTTCGCGGTGCACCAGCCGCGTTCCGGCCAGCTCCTCAGCCTCTACCGATTTACGGCGCTGGGCCCACGGGTGAGCGGGCGCGACGACGACCACGAGCCGGTCGGTCGCCACGACCTGAGCGGACAGGCCGGAGGGAAGGTCGGGGCCCTCGATGAAGCCGAGGTCGGCGTCGCCCGCGAGAACCGCGGCCGCCGTGGTGTCGCTGTTGCCTGCGGTCAGGCTGACGGCGGTGTCCGGATGCGTGGCGGCCAGCACGACGAGCCAGCCCGGCAGTAGATGCTCGGCCACGGTCAAGCTCGCCGCGACCCGCAGCCGCGCGATGCGGTCGCTGCGCAGGGACGCGATGCCCGCCTCGAGGACGTCCGCAGCAGCGAGGACCCCACGTGCCCACTCGGCCAGCAGTGCACCGTTGGGGGTGAGGTTCGAGCCACGGGCTGAGCGAGTGAGGACCGCGAACCCGACCAGCCGTTCGAGTCCGCGCACCCGTGCGCTCACGGCAGGCTGGCTTAGCCCGCGGGAGGCACCGGCCTTGCTCAGGCTGCCGCTGGCAGCGATCTCGAGGAGCAGCGACAGGGTGTCGAGGTCGGGCACCCGGGTGAGAGTCATCGACCCACTCTAGAGCCCGCCATCAGTCCGGTGGATGACGTCATCGATCCAGGATGTCTACCGAGCGCCCGTCTGCCGGCGCAGGCTGGAAGTACCGACGAAGGAGAATGCCTGTGACCACGGCCCACGAAGCCCCTGTCCACCGACACCGCACCGGCAGCCGCTGCCGCCCGTCCTGCCCGCCCACTCCCGAGCCCGGGCACCGCAGTCCGGTACCTGGGTTGCTCGCCGTCGCAACCGCCACCGGCGTCGCGTTCGGCGTGCATGCCTTGGTCCCAGCGGTGAACCCCTCCACCGTCGCTGTGGTCATCGGCGCGCTCGCGGTCAACATCGGGCTGCACCACCCCTCCCTGCACGTCGGCACCCACGTCGCCTCACACCGGTTCCTGCGCCTGGCCGTCGTGCTGCTTGGCCTGCAGCTGGGGCTGCAACAGCTGCTCGACCTGGGGCCGCGCGGTGCCCTCGTCGTGGTCACCACCGTCACGGTCACGTTCACCGGAACGCGCCTGCTTGGGCGGCTGCTGGGTGTGCCGCCGGCCCGGTCCCTGCTCGTCGCCACCGGCTTCTCGATCTGCGGCGCCTCCGCCGTCGCCGCGATGGAGGAGGTCGCCGGCGGGGACGAGGACGACACGGCGGTCGCAATCGCGCTCGTCACGTTGTGCGGGAGCCTGGCCATCGTGCTGCTCCCGCTGCTTCGTGAGCCCCTCGGGCTCGACCCTGCTGCGTTCGGCAGCTGGGTTGGCGCAAGCGTGCACGACGTGGGCCAGACCGTCGCGACAGCCGACCGCGTACCGGGAGCCCTGACGACCGCGGTCGTCGTCAAGCTCAGCCGCGTCGTGCTCCTCGCCCCGCTCGTCGCCGGGACCGCCGTTGCGCTGCGGCGTCGCACCCCCGCGGCGGCGACGGGGCGCCGCCCACCGCTGCTTCCCCTGTTCGTCGCCGGCTTCCTGGCAGCGATCGCCGTCGCGAGCACCGGGCTCCTGCCCGATCCGGTCCTGCACGGCGCGAAGGTCCTCCAGGAGGTCTTGCTCGCCGCAGCCCTGGTCGGTCTGGGCACCGGGATCCACCTCCCGGTGCTGCGGCGCACCGGAGGCCGCGCGCTGGTGCTCGGCCTCATGTCATGGGTCCTCGTCGCGGGGGTCGCCTACGCCGGCGTACAGCTCACCGGCGCATGACGGGCAAGGGGTGGTGGTCGGTTCGACCAACCCCGCGGTGGGTGGGTCGTGTGGTTCGGGCGCTCCTGCGCCCAACCTGGCCCAACTTGGCCCGACCCTTCGGCGTGATCGTCGGGGATCCCAAACGCTGGGCGGTCCGCGCTGATGTGTTCGGGGTGTCCGGGTTCGCCGGTGAGTGTCGCAGTTGGTTAGCATGAGCGCACACGATGGCGGTGGGGCTCGCCGACAACCGTGGCGGCAGGCCACCAACAGTCCCTACCTGAGACAGGTAGGAGTTCGTGTGCCCGAAAATAGTGACCCCGACGTCGGCGATCTGCCGATCGATCCCGATACGTCCGGTGACAGGCTCACCGGCACGGTCCACCGGTTGCCTTCCTTATTCACGTCGCAGTGGGACGTGCTGCTCGCCATCAGCGCCGGCGGCGCACTGGGGAGCCTGGCACGTTGGGGTGTCGGTGAGCTCCTCCCATGGTCCGGGACCGAGTTCGCGTGGGGGACCTTCGTTGAGAACGTCTCTGGTGGGTTCGCGCTCGGCGTGCTGATGGTGTTCGTGCTGGACGTGTGGCCGTCGCAGCGGTACGTGCGCCCGTTCCTGGGCGTCGGCGTCCTCGGTGGCTACACCACCTTTTCGACCTACATGCTCGACGCACGCCTCCTGCTCGGCGAAGGACAGGTCCTCACCGCGTTCGCATATCTAGGAGGGTCCCTCCTGGCCGGCCTGCTCGCCGTCTGGGCCGGGATCGCCTCCGCACGGTTGATCGCACTCAGGCCGAGACGGTCACGACGCCGACATCTAGCACCTCCCGAGTCTTCCATGTTCGCGCACGACGATGACGAGGTGAGGAACCGATGACGCTGCGGGGTCCAGCGAGCAGGCTGACGATCATGGTGGGGGAGTCCGACCAGGTGCACCACCATCCCGTTTACACCGAGATCGTGCATTTGGCGCACCGGGCCGGGCTGGACGAGGCCAGCGCCTTTCGTGGCATCGAGGGGTTCGGCAAGTCGAACCACATCCGCACCCCCAGGTGTGGTCGCTCCGCAAGGACCCGCCTGTCGCGGTGGTCATCGTGGACACCGACGAGCAGATTCGTGGCTTCCCCGAGCTGGAGCGGCTGGAGCTCGAGGGCATGGTGATCGCGGAGCCGGTCGAGGTCATCCGCTACGCGGGCAGAGGACCAGCCGGCCCGGCCGGCCCGGGGGAGGACCGGCGATGACAGTTGCGATGGTGCTGCTGGGTGGCGCTATCGGCGCTGCGTTGCGCTACCTCACCGATCTGGTCGTCCAGTCCCGCCACGACAGCGTCTTCCCGTGGGGAACCTTCACCGTCAACATGACCGGCTCGCTGGTCTTGGGCGTCACGGCGGCTGCGGTGACCGGCGCTGGGGTGCCGTCGTGGGTGCTGGCCTTGGTCGGCACCGGGTTCTGCGGTGCCCTCACCACGTTCTCCACCTTCGGGTTCGAGACCGTCCGGTTGCTCGAGGAAGGCTCGGTCCTCGCCGCGGGGTTGAACTGCCTCGCGAGCCTGGCGGTCGGTCTGGGCGCGTGCGCCGGCGGGTACGCGATGACGGCCGCGCTCCTGTGAGCGAGGTGACGCCGGTCCGAGGACCGCGGCCGCGCTGGGTGAGATGGCTGCTGGCTGTCGCGGCCGTCCTGCTGTGCGTGCTGACCATCGCGTTGGCCGTGGGCTCGGAGCAGCTCGCGCGGCTCGACCAGACGGTCGCTGACTGGGGCTACCACTCCACCTGGGGCCACGCCGGTCGAAGCTCGTTCTGGGTCGCGGTGGCGACCTACGGGCAGCCGATGGTCCTGCGTGCGGTGCTGGTGCTTCTCGCGCTGGTGCTTCTCCCGCTGCTGCTGGCCCGGAAGCGCAACTGGTGCTTGGCGGCGTGGCTCGTCGCCGTCACCGTGACCGAGAACGTCATCGCCCCCTCGACCAAGCTCCTGCTCAGCCGCCCGCGCCCGGAGTGGCTCGAGCCGATCGCGGTCGAGCACAGTTTGTCCTACCCCTCGGGGCATGCCGCGATGGCAGGGACCTTCGCGGCCGCGGTGATCCTCGTGGCGCTGGCGATGATGGGTCCGGGATGGAGTCGGCGGCTGGTCGTGCTGCTCGCTCTGCTGGTCTACCTTGTGATCTCGGTGGACCGGATCTTCTTGGGTGTCCACTACCTCAGCGATGTCGTCGCCGGAAACCTGCTGGGGCTGTGCATCGCTCTGGCGGGGTGGCTGCTGCTCCTCCGGGTCACGTCTCCGGGAGCGGGTGGTGAACTTGTGGGAGGCGGTGCTGCTGGGCATCGTCGAGGGGGTCACGGAGTTCCTGCCGATCTCGAGCACCGGCCATCTGACGATCGCCGAGGAGCTGCTCGGGTTGCCGGTTGATGACCCCGGCGTCACCGCCTTCACCGCTCTCATTCAGGTCGGGGCAATCGCTGCGGTTCTCGTCTACTTTCGCACCGACATCCGCACACTGGCGGTGGCGTGGTGTCGGGGACTTGTCGTGCCCGGGGAGCGGCACCGACCCGAGTACCGGATGGCCTGGTGCGTCATTGCGGGGTCCGTCCCGATCGGTGTCGTGGGCTTGCTCGCCAAGGACCTGGTCGCCGGCCCCCTACGCTCCCTGTGGGTCGTGGCCGTCGCACTCGTGGCGTGGAGCTTCGTCATGGTCTTGGCGGAGCGGTCTTCCTCGTGGCGCGGGCAAGCGGGCCGCGACCTCACCGTGCGCGATGCGGTGGTGATCGGGATTGTCCAGTGCGTGGCGCTGGTGCCGGGGGTTTCTCGTTCCGGAGCCACCATCAGCGCAGGGCTCTTTCTTGGACTGGACAGGGTCACTGCCACCCGGGTGTCGTTTTTCTTGTCCATTCCAGCGCTGGTCGCGGCCGGCGCCTACGAGGGGCTAATCACGGCCTCGCAGATCTCCACCACCGTCGGCTGGTGGCCCACCGTGGTGGCGACGGCGGTGAGCTTCGTCGTGGCCTACGTATCAATTGCGTGGCTACTCCGCCTCGTGGCCGGACACCCGATCATCGTCTTCGTCCCCTACCGGTTGGGATTGGCAGCGGTGCTCGTCGGGGGACTGCTGACAGGCCTGGTCAGCGCCACGTGACTCGTCCTTGGTCCGGAATCTTCAAACCGAGGAGGGTCGCACCGAGCGGCACGGCCCTCGTGGCGTTTGGGCTCAGGGTTGGGGTGATCTCGCCGTAACGGCTCGTCGCTCCGCGCGCCCATCCCGCATCGGGTCGCTCCGCGATCCCGTACTGGGTCGCAGACACCCACGACGAGGTGATTCGGGGGAGGTTCTGGCGACACGTTCCATGAACGCCGAAGCCGATTGGGTGACTTCCCTGATGCGCCCACTGGCCGGCGGATGGCACCGTGAGCGCATGCTCTTGAATTTGGAGAAGGGTGTATGGCGGGACCTGACGCGCCGACGCGGGGTCAGCTTTGTGGACCCTCGTCTGGCTCAGCCGGCAAGGGCAGCGCTGGTACTCCAAGCGGCTCACACGCTGTTGCCCGAAGCGGACGTGACGGCGCTACCTTCAATTGCCCGTGACGAACTTCAGGAGGGGCTGAGTGGCCCGCTGCGCACAGCTATCGCTGACGCCGACCCGTCCTCGGAGGGAACCCTTGAGGGTTTGCGCGATCAGCTGGTGGCGACACTCGTGGCAACGCCGGGTCGAGTCGGCGCACTCATGCTGGCCGACCGCGTGCACCTAAGCCGGCTCGTCCGCGACGAGATCCCGCCCATCGTCGCGTCGGCGTGCGTTTGTTGGTATGGCGCCTACCGCATTCTTGACGACCCCCATGGTCACCAGATCACCACACTGCGAGGCCTGTACAACTCTTGGCTAGCAGTTCCAACGGAGCGACCTCAAATCGAGAAACAGATACGCGAAGCCGCCGTACAGGTCGTCGGTGAACACCCCGACAGTCTGATTGCGCGACGAGTGTAACTCGGCGTCAACTGGCACGAGCCGATCCTGCACTGGCGCGCTACGAGCCGATCCGCTGCATACGCTGAGGCTGTGACCCAAACCTGGTGCCCGACCGCTCTAGGCGTGCTTCGTCTGCCGTCCGGTCGAACGGTCCGGGGCCGTGGCCTGCGGCAGCCGGTGCCTGGTGGTGTGTCTCCGGACTTCGGGCTCTACTTGTTGAGCAGGCCCCCGGCACCGCCCATGGACTGGGAAGAGCGATGGGTTCGTTGGCCGGACTTGCGGTTGCCTGTCGACAAGGCTGACGCGTGGGACGCATTGTGTGAAGCGTGGCGTCGAGCTGGGCGCGAGCGAGTCGAGGTCGCTTGCAGCGGAGGGCGCGGCAGGACAGGCACTGCGCTCGCCTGTCTTGCGGTGCTGGATGGCGTACCGGCCGATCATGCCGTCGCCTTTGTACGCGAGCGCTACGACCGCCGGGCGGTCGAGACGCCCTGGCAGAGGCGCTACGTCGTGCGATTCGGCACCGTGTAGCTGCAGCCGCGGCGGAATCCGCTTGCGAGCTCCGCGAGCCCATCCCGCACCGGGTCGCTCCGCGAGCCCATCCCGCACCGGGTCGCTCCGCGAGCCCATCCCGCACCGGGTCGCTCCGCGAGCCCATCCCCATCCGGTTAGCGAGACAGAGACGACCTAGCGCAGCTTTGAGTTGCTGTGCGAGCCGCTTGAGGTTGGCTTTGTGGCTACGCGAACTGCCTGAAACCTAGCCGCCGACCTGGGTGGGCGGGACTCGGGAGAACCCCGGGTCGAGTCCGATGCCGAGCTTGCCGTAGCTGTTGCTGCCCCAGCACCACGCGGTTCTGTCGGTTCTCATCCCACACCAGTGCGACGCGCCGGGGGTCAGGCTCAGCCAGGTACCGGAGATGGGGAGCGGTAAGAGGGCGTCACCGGCCAAACCGCCGCTGACTTCTCCGTCCGTGTTGTCTCCCCAGCACCAGCCGGTGCCGTCGGTTCGCACGCCGCAGGTGTCACCGCCATGTTCTGGGCGGAGAACAGGGTGAGGATGCGCTCTTCGAGAGCCTCTCGAGGCAGCACCGCCTCCGGCGATGGTCCAGCGAGCCAAGGGTTGGTCAGCGGCATGCGCGATTCTCTCAGCACCCGCGACCCAACACAGGGCGGCAACGCTACGGCGTCGCTCGGATCGTCAAGGCGGCGAGTCTGAGGTCGTCGCCCCTCCTGCCTGCATCTATGTCAGGTCGAACGCGGACATCTACGGATCGAATCTCTACCGATTCAGTGTTCTTGAGGCGAAAGTTCGATCGCCTCGTTTTCGCTGCATCTCGACATGGGTGTCGAGATGCAGGGATGTTCGACGAACTACATGCTTGTAACTTTGACCAGACGACCAAGAGCGAGCGGATTCGTCAACGTTTGGGCACACGGAGGTAGTCGCCGTGCACCATCGACGCCGTGACCAGTCTGATTGCCGGCCTACCGCAGCTCGTTGGCGAGTGCTTGTTCGATGAGGGGTAGGTAGCGCTCGACCTGATCGCGGTCGCTGTCTTTCTCCGCCTGAGTGAGGTTGGCGTAGGGGGTGTCGAACTGTTCGCTCCATTGGCGGACCAGATCGGCGGGGATGGTCAGTGAGCCGTCGGGGCCTGGAGTGCACTGCTGGTGCAGGTAGCGCTGCCAGTGGGCCCACCGCTCGTGCTCGACCGCCGCGAGCTTCTCGAGGAGCTCGGGATCTCGTAGCCGCTGTACCAGTTCGTTGGTCTCCGCCATGGTCAAATCAGATCAGGTCGCCCGCGACGAGGTTCCAGTAGTGCTGGCCCAGCACGGTGAGTTCACAGGACTTGCTCTCCATCGCTGCGTGCCACATGTGGGGTGCGTCAATCGGTCGTACCAGGTTGACCCGCACGTAGTTCTGCAGAACGCGAAAGACAGCCGTTTTGGCGGGGTCTGGATCTGGGATGGCAGGGTCGGCGATTTGCTCGGTGGATCGCTCGGGCTCGTAGGAGGGGTCGAGCGGAAATGCGTAGTCCGACGTGGGGAAGTGGGTCGTCAGGGCCTGCAGATCGGCGAGGGCGATGGGTGGCTCGGCTCGCCGCAGGGAGACGAATGTCTTGACGTTGGTCTTGAATACCGGGCGCTGCGCCCAGGGGCCGAGGGACTGATCGATGTGGGCGTAGACACTTCCGGGCGTGATCTCGCCGACCAGATTGGCCGCGGCGCCGTTGAGCGCGTCGACGAACAGTCCGGTGAAGACGCCGCTGCCGTTGCTCTCCATGGCGTACTGGTTGGCTGTTGATGCGGTCAGGATCGTGAGTCCGTCGGCGATCTCGGCCAGGTTCTGGGCGATGGCGTTGTTGCCGGCGGACCCACTGTGGCAGCTGTCGAGGATGATGATCTTGTTCCGCGCGGGCGAGTGGTTGGCCATGGTCATCACCTCATTGAGGGAGAGACCGTCGTCCCCGTCCTCGGAGTCGCTGGTGCACAAGAAGCCGCCGGTGTCCTCGATGTAGCCGTGCCCGGAGAAGTAGAACAGCGCGATCTCAGCGTCGTCGGCGAACACCTCCCGAACAGCGTCCTTGAGGTCCTTCTTTGAGATCGGCTTGTCCGGACCGGTTGCCACGATGAGGTTGGGCGTCGTGAAGTTCAAGGTGCCGTCGGAGTGACGCTCGAGCACCGTCTTGACTGAGTAGGCATCGTTGACGCAGCCGTTGAGTCCGTTGATGTGCTCGTAGTAGTCGATACCGACAACGAGTGCCTTGCGCATGGTGGTCACCGGGTTTCTGGCTGGGACGGTTAAAGGGAGTCGATGAAGCCGGCGATGTTCGCGTCACTCCAGACCACGGTGGTCACGCCGGAGATCGTGGTCCGGTCGTTGGTGTAGGCCCAGATGCCTCGGATCGGCTTCTTCTCCTCCTTGGCGCACTGGATCTCCCATTTCTGGCCGCTGGAGTTCAGCGAGTTCTTGCTGACCAGCACAATCACGCCATGGGAGCGCTTGATCCGCGTGCGGACGCGGTCCTTCCATTCCTTGTCGTATGGCTCCTTGACTGACATGTCAATGAACTCGTAGGGCGCGCGCGGGTGCAGCGTCTGCCCCTTGAGAAAGTCCCGCTGCCGCTGGTCCTCGATCGCGAACGCCACGAAGACGGTCTTCTTGTCTGCCATGTGTGTGCTCCCTTGTTGAAGTCGTCGGGTGTCAGGGTGATCCCGACGGATGAACTACGCCCCCTCGCGGGACGTAGCGAACATAGACAGGGGGTCCGACAGTCGCTGCCGAATCTCCCACTCACAGCGCCACCAGCCGATCGGGGGCGAGCGTGGCCAGGCGTCGGACATCCCCGGCGAAGATCAGAAGCTCCCGCGCCAGCAGTCGGGGCTCAATTGCGTTGAGTTCCCGCGCGACGACGGCCGTGAGGGGTGAGCTGAACAGCTCGACGGGCAAGTCGACGAGCGCAGCCTTGCAGGCCCGAATCACGATGAGGAGCTCGATATCGACGAGGTAGCGCGGCCCTGCAGGGATTCCGCGCCGCATGTTCTTGTGGCAGGCAAGCTCAAGCCCATCGAGGGCGCCGATGACGGCGTTCGTGTGTGCGCCTGCCTCCGTTGAGGGTGCTCCTGGTTCGGAACCCGCGACCAGAATGCGACTGGCTGACGCGAGGGCGTCAGCTGCATCAGCGAGGCGACGTACGGCTTCGTCGGTGGCAGTGCGGTCGGCGCGTGCCCAGCCGACAAGGACGGTGGTGAGTCCGACCATGGCGACCGCGACCGCCCGAGTGTCTCTCACGCCGAGTGCGGCAACGGCACCGACCAGCGCGACCGGGATCATGATGGTGGTGAGTTGTCGTGCCGTTGAGAGCTCCCGCCACCAAGCGGCCTGCGTAAGAGCGACCGGCGGCAGATCTGCGACCCGGACCATGGTCGTTAGACATCCGGCCATGACCGCGAGCACCAAGGCGTTGGTCAGGTAGTGAGCGACGTCGGACGACCACTCACCACTAAACACGGCTGCAGCAAGCAGGACTACTGCGGCCAGCGCCGCGAGCACCTCGACCGCGATGAGCATCGTGGTCAGTGCGAGCCCGATGACCCTGACCACACGAAGGAGGCGGCCCAGACGACGCTGCCCCTGCTCGCCACGCCTCGCGAGGTCGACCGCACCGAGCATCGCGACGGTGGGGCCAACTACTGCGGCGACGGCGCCGAGCCAGTTCCAGGCGGGTCCGGTGGAATAGAGAGTCACCATCCCGACGGTCAGGAGTGCCGTCCCGACCATGACCTGTACCCATGACCGCCACCGGGACGTGTCAGCCCTCCGACGCCCGCAAGGCATCTCGTCGCGAAGGTGAATGGCGCGCTGCATCAACAGACCGCGAGCTGCGCGCAAACGACGCCTGTCAGGCATCACGGTTGTACCTGCGGGCGGCAACGCCGGAGCCACCACCTCCCGTTGGCCATCGAGCGTGGCGGTCACGCTACGTCCTCTTCTCGACCCTCGACGACAGCGGCGATTTGCTCGGCCATCTCTTCAAACGAAACGGCGTCCGTGCTCAGCGCAACCTTGTCGGCCAGCGACGGACTGTAGGCACGCACCTGGTCGCCGGTGAGGTTGTGCCAAATGGGCAGGAGGGTCTGCTCGCCGGCGACGGTGCGGGTGACGAGGCCGTCGAGCTCGTGGTTGGTCCATCCCTTGGTGAAGAAACGCTCGGAGAGGACGACGATCCCGAAGCGGCTGGACCGGATTCCCTGGTCGATCCTGCGGCGGAGGCTGTCGCCGATGTTCAGCTCGGTCTTGTCGAGCCAGACGCTGATGCCGAGGTCGACGAGGGCGTTGCGCAGAGGAACGGCGACGGCCTCCTTGTCCTCGCTGGCGTGGGAGATGAAGACGTCCCAGGTCTGCCCGCCCAGGACGTCGCCCTCGGGCTCGACCGGTTCACGAACCTGGACGTCGCTGATCGGGCTCCGCTCGCGGATCGGGGCCAGCATGCCGGGCGGAGGCTGCTCCACGGCGACACTCGCTCGGACACGACCAGCGAGACCGCCGAGATCGACGACGACGAACCAGTGACCGTTGCTGGGAATCTGGAGTCGAACGGGGGACCTTGTGGCGCGCCCGCCGTGGAAGGAGAACCGGCGACCCGCCTTGAGAGCGCGGTAGTTGCTCGCGGTCATCAAGCGCACGTTCGCCTGCTTGTCGAGGGTGACCACCGCGACCGCCCCCTTCTTCTGCTGCTTCAGGTCGAAGTAGAGGTGCTGCATGGCCTGCCCCTCACTTCTTGTCGCGCGGAGGGTTGGGGTCGTTGCCGGGCGCGATCGTGTCGGAGTCGCGGATGCGGCCGTCGCGGCCGTGGATCACGACCTCGCCGCCGCCGGCGTTGCCGACGATCTCGCCGGCGCGGCGTACGGCGTCGGCCTGGGTGTCGGTGTGGGCACTGGAACGCTGGGCGCCGGGAGCACGGACGTCCCAGCCACCATTCTGGTTGGGGACGACGTGCCTGCGGTTGGTACTGCTCATGGTCTTCTCCTGCTGGATCTCATCTTGTGGGTCTGGCTCGTCCGGTGATGAGATGCAGGTGCAAGTCGCATGCGATCACCTCGCGTGCCGCGGGCGTCTGGTCTAGCCACCAGGCGCCCGCACTGCGTTGCACGCCAGTTTGCGCTCATATATTTTCACGCGATTTGATCTGTCTCTCAGCGGCGCGTCCGACCGACCAACCGGCGTGTCGACTCCCACGTATCACGGGTCTGACCTGCGCGAAGCGGTATGTTGTTTTCGCGCGATTTATTGGAGGTCTTGGATGTCAAAGGCGACGGTCACCCGGCTGGATGAGGCATCGGACAGAGACGTCCAGACAGCGGAATGCGCCAACCCACGGTGTGACGAGGTCATCCAGCGCCGTGGCGGACGGGGGCGCCCGCGGGGTTACCACGACGACGAGTGTCGTCGAGCCACAGCGGAGGTGAAGCGGCGCCTCGAGTCACGCCTGGAGCATTACAAGGAACAGGTCGCGATCCTCAGCGAGCGCTACGCCCCCTACGAGAAGGCGCCCGGCATGGGCGAGTCGAGCGGACCTGCCGACGCAACGAAACTCACTGCCGAGCAGATTCGGGTCGCGCGTGAGGCCGTCAGCAAGGTGGACGGTGCTGCGCCGTTCCTCCGCAAGCACGATGGCGAATTTGCGGCTCAGCTGATCGAGCTCTTCGATGCCGTCGCTCCGGTCGTTCGCTCACATCTCTGATGACCTGCATGCGAGGGCGCGAGCTGCGGCCATGACGTTGGCTCCGACAACATTGACTTCGCCGTCGCGGAGCACGCGTGCCGGCGCCATGTCGTCGAGCAGCGGATTGCGGCCCTGGAACCACGCCTGGATGACGGACGCGGTGTCCTTCTCGCTGAGCAGCGTGGCTGCCTGGTAGGCGATACGTAGACGTTCGATGACCTCGTCCGGAGGTGCGCTGTCGTCAGCAAAGTCCGCCCAGGCACGCACGGTCCGTGTGTCATCGACAGTTCCCAAGTAGGCGATCAACTTGGCGCCGAGCATCTCGCAGAGGCGCTGGACGAGTTCGGCCGTGCTCAGTCGGCTTTCGTCCAGGTCCTCGCCGCATGCCGGCCAGGCTGGCTCGGGCCGGGACGGCGACTGGCTGCGATCGCTGATCGCGCTGCGGAAGGCGGCGACTGCGGTTTCGTACGCAGCGGTGTTGAGTCGGCTGAGCGGGATGCTGTCGTGGTCGTAGGTGCGCCACAACATCCCGGTCACGAACACCCAGAGATGGGTGGGAGGCACCGCGAAGGTGGTGCTCGGATCACGGCGGCTGATCCAGTCGAGTTCGGTGCCACGGGCAGCGAGGACGATGACGTCTCCTCGTTCGTCCGAGTGCTCGTGGTTGGCGGGAGCGAAGTCCATGGTGGCGAGAACCTCGATCCCGCGGTGCAGGAGGTCGTCGAAGTCGTTCTGCGAGCGGGTGGTCGGCTCGAGGCCGTCAGTGAGGAAGCGGAGCACCGCCTCGGCGCGGTCGAGGCCGGCGAGGACGTCGTCGGGGTGGGCGACGCGGGCCCAGTGCTGGAGGATCTCGATGAAGATCGGGGCCTCGTCGGTGTGATAGGCCCCGTAGGTCCGCCTGCGCACGGTTCCGTCTGGTCGGGGGACGCGCGCGGTGAAGGCGAAGTCGCCGAACGGACCGGGGGTGGTGAAGTCGAGTACGACGATCGTGCTGTCGTGTTGGGGGATCTCGAAGATCGGCCGGGACTCGCGCTCGTCGGGCGCCTTGTCGCCGCTGTCAGTACTCGTCATGGGTACTCCCTTCCGGTCCGTGCCCGACGCCGCGCGTCGTGGCCGTGGTCAGCGCCATCCTGCGGCGCGGGCAAGGGCCGGTTTCGGCTTTCCACAGGCACTCCGTACGCGGGAAGGTCGATGGCGCGGATCTCGACTGCTGCGGGGATGACGTCCTGGTCGTCGGTGTAGCAGCGGCAGCGGTTGAGGTGGTGCTCGCGGGCGTCGAGGGCGTCGTCGTGGGTGACGTGGACGCTGAGGAGCTCGGTGCAGTCCCAGACTCCCCAGATGCGCGTGGCCGTCTTCATGCTGTCCTCCTTCAGGTCGCGGTCGTGGTCGCGACGAGCGCGGTGAGTGCCTCGGTCGCGGCAGGTCCGAGACGACGTGCGTAGGCGCGGTAGTGGGCGCGGCGGTGGTGGTCGGGCGCCTGCTGCCAGCCCGGGCTGGTGTCGATGTGGCCGTGGGCGTAGCTGGTCCAGAGCCACGTGACGGCGTACGGCTTGCTGGTGGCATGGCTGCCGGGCAGGTGAGTCCGTGCCCACGGGCGGTACCAATCCCGTCTGCGCGCGAGGCGTCGTACGGCGTTCTCGCGGGTCCGGTAGTCGACGGTCGGGTCGAGGTTGGCGGCGGCGTGGGCGAGGGCGGCGATGAACCTGGCGGCGGTGACGAGGAGGTCTGCGCTGCAGGCGCGGGCAGTTCTCACGCCTACGTCCGGCGGGAGGTCCAAGGCGGCTGCCGCCTCGGCCCACGTCGAACCGGGCCGCCGTCGCCGGGCGAGGCAGAGGGCTGCGAAGAGGCGGCCGGAGCGGTCGGCCACATCCAGCATTCCCACGATCCAGCGGGCGTAGAGGTCAGCGGGCAGGACCTGCGGGATCGCCGTCAGGTGCAGCGGCGCGGTGCCGGGGGCGGCGGCGTCGAGCAGAGTCGCGAGGCGTCGCCGAGTGGCGGTCGCGGCCATGACCAGCCGGCTCAGGAGCGGGGTCATGGTGGTGTGGTCGGCGAGCCAGCCGAGCTGGCCGTCGTTGGTCGCCGGGGCCAGCTCGGTCCAGGGGTGCAGGGCATCGGCAGCCGCGTCGAGGGTGGGTTGCCGCAGGATCGCGTCCGCGTCGGCGAGTGCCTGCCCGCGGAGGATCAGGTCGGCGGGCGGGGCGAGTGCCCACCGGGCTCCGCGGGTTCCGGTGCTGCGCTGGTGGTCGGCGCGGGCGAGGTCGGCCCACTCTGCAAGCTGGTCGCCGGCTGGCTGGACGGCGAGGTGGAGCAGCAGCACCGTCAGGGCTTTCAGCTCGGCGAGATAGCTCGACGGATCGAGGACCTCGCCGGCACAGGCGACCGCAGAGCCGTGGATGGCGTTGTCGATGCGGCGTTGGCTGACCAGCACGTCGCGGGGAGCGGGCTGTGCGACCAGGTGTCCCAGCGGTTGTCGGCAGCCGTGTGCGCGGCTCCCTCCTGGGTTCCCGCAGCAGTGAGGGTCGGCGTCGACGGTGCGCAGCGGGGTGCGCTGCGAGCGGAAGCGTTGGCTGCAGGTGGGGCAGGTTCCGACCAGCCACCGTCGGTGGTCGAGGCAGGCGGTGACCCAGGGGTGGCGCCAGGTGATCCGCCAGATGCCGTCGGATGCCAGGCACGCAGGACAGAGCGCGGTGCCGCGTCCGGGCGCCCATCCGGCGCTGGCCATCTGCCGCCACGCCTTCCGGCCGGGCGAGCGGTAGCCGGAGGTGGGGATGCCTGGGACTCCCGCGAGGGTCAGTTGGCGGAGCGGCTCTGGTGGCTGGTCGACGAGCGCCGCGAGACGTTGCAGAACATCGGGGTCGGGCGCGATGGTCAGCAATGCCGCGGTGGGGTCGCCACGCGTGAGGACGCGGAGGAGCGCGGGGTTGGTGTATCCGTTGTCGGCGGCGACGCGCTCGAGGTAGCTGTCCAGCGCCTCGCCGTCGGCCGGGGCAGTGGTGACCGGGAGGTGCCTGACGTCAGCTGACATCGGAGTACCTCTGCGCGCGGGTGATCGTCCGTCGGGCGTCGTCGGCGACATCCGCGACGACGACGCCCAGGACGTGGTGGCCGTGCTCGATCAGGAGCATGCGGTCCTCGGGGGCGAGTACGTGGTCGAGCTCTCGGACTTCACGTCGCATCCCGGCGTGGTGCGAGCTCAGGCCGAGCGTGCCGTGGGTGAGCTCCAGCCAGATCCACGCGGCGGCCAGCCTCTGGTTGCGTGACGTGCGCGGCACGGAGGTGAGCGCGAGCGTTGAGATCGGGACGGAATGCAACGTCGCGAGGACGGCGCGGCGGAAGGCGTAGTCGCAGCCGCCGTCGCGGGCGAGATGGTCGGCGTGGCGAGCCAGGATCCGCAGTCCCGCGGCCGTGGTTCCGAGGTGGTTGAGGTACGTCGCGACCATGGGCCGTTTGCGCAGGTCGCCGTACCGCTCGTCCAGCTCGGCGACCGTGGGAGATGCTCCGGTGGCTGCGTGGATGGCTTCGCGGCGCAGGGCACGCGCGATCCCGTGGCCGAGGTCCTCGCCCGCCGCGTTGACGTCCAGTGCGCGGCTGTGGGGGTGGAGGTAGTCGGGGATCGCGGCCTCGGTGATCCGCGAGCCGCGGAGCTGGTCGTGGAGTGCCTGGCGGGCTGCCGCGCAGTCGTCCTCCCGGGCTGGGGTCTCGCCGAGATGGGTCAGCGTGCGTTCGCCGATCAGGTCGCGGGTTGCCTGGACGGTCCGGCTGGCCGGCCAGGCGTGTTCGGCGAACCCTGCGATCCACACGGGCTCCTGCCAGGTCGCTTCCGGTCCGGGCGTCGTGGCAGCGCTGCCGGTGGCGAGGTGGACGTGGAGACGCAGGAGACGCAGCAACCGCAGGCGCCGATCGGCGAACCCGACGGCTGGCGCTCGCATTGATCGCAGGAATGCGTCCTGCATCTCCAGTGCGTGAACCGCTCCGTCGACACCTCCGCCGTTGAGAAGGGATTGGCAGGCCGGGCAGTGGCTGACCCAGACCAGGCCGCTCCACAGGTTGCCGATCCCGCATGCGGAGCAGATGGTGCTGTCGGTGCGGCGGAGCTCGATGCTCGCGGGCTTTCGGCCGTCCCCTTCGGCGAGTCGATAGTGGAGGGTGTGGGTGCGCAGTCGTCGCGTCGGCAGCCCCAGGGTGCGAGCGACGGCACCTATCTGACGGTCGGTGAGACGGCCGCCGACGCCGTACGGATGGAGGTTGTGGACCGGGATGCCGGTGGTCGTGCTGAGGCGCCGCAACATCGAGGCGATCGACTCGTCCGGGTACGGGTCGATGCTGACCGGGAGCCGTGGCGTCATCGGGGCGGTCTCCTGGCGGTGGTTCGCCTGGCGGTCGTGGATCGGGTGTGGTCGATCTGTGCGTCCTGTGCTCGCTGGCTGACCCAGATCGGGTCGAGGATGGCGTGGTCGAGCGGTGCACCGGTTTCGATCGCGGCGGCGGTTGCGTCGATCAGCAGGCGTGTGGTGTCGCCGACGTACCCCTGGGTGCGGCGCCAGAGGTAGCCGGCCAGACGGGAGGAGAACAGGCCGGCCTTCTCGTCGGGCAGGTACGGGAGGAGCAGGTCCTCGCAGTTCTTCAGGAATCGTTGCCATTTCGTGCGCCCTGTTGCCGTGTCGACTTCGTAGGGGGCGAGGGTGTGCTCGGAGAGCCGTCCGCGTATTTGCGGGTCGCTGAGTACGTCGCCGCCGGTGAGTTCGGCGCCGACGAGCATCAGGACGCCTCCGACCTCGCCGAGCTCGGTGTTGAGGTGCTTGACCGCGTTCAACGTGGCCCGGCCGGTTACCGAGGTGGTGCGGAGCATGTGGGCGTCGTCGAGGATGACGAGCCGGACACCGTGGGTCTGGAGTGCCTTGACGGCGCGTAGTGCGAGGGTCCGCTCCACGCCGCTGGCCGGGTAGCCGATGAAGGAGAGGATCTGGGTGTAGAGGTCCTTGCTGCGCGACTCCGAGAGGAGGGTGAGGTAGCAGACCGGGACCAGGTCGGCGGTGATTCCGGGCGTCGGCGTCCATCGGGGCCTGGTCGATCGGGTCGCCTTCGTCCAGGTTCGGTAGTGGTCCTGTGCCCAGTTCTTGATGAGCGTCGACTTGCCGGCGGTGTACGGCGCCGAGAGGGCCAGGATGGTGCGGGCGCCGGGCGGCTCGAGGAGCGCGGACTCCAGCGCGTGGTCGATCGCGGTGGCGGTGGCGTTGTGCACGGGTGAGGAGACGCGCCGCGCCCGCAGAGCAGCGCGCACCGCGTCAGCGTACGTGCTCCTGCCCATGGGGTTCATAGCGGTCAGGTCGGCGGCTGTCGCGGGGCGCGGTGCGGCAACCGCCGGTCCGGTTGCTTGGTGGTGCCACTGCTCGGCGTCCATCAGTCGCCAACCTCGTCGTAGTCCGGCCACTCGGCGTCGAGGTCGAATCCGTCGTCGGTCTCCGCGCGGCGTGGCCGGAGAGGCGTGACGACGCCGTCCGGGCTGCCGTCGAACATCGCTGCCGCCTCGGCGGCTTCGGCGTGGTCGCGTTGTGCCTGCTCCCAGCGCAGTCGGGCGGCGTACCCCTTGGCGCGTGCCTCGGCCGTCTCCTGCGCCGAGGTCAGCTGGCCGAGCTCGGCGATGATCTGCCGCCACGTGGACTTGCGGTTCATCGTTGTGTTGCCGCCGCGCTCGGCGATCCGCTGGAGAGCCCGTTCGTGCATCCAGTCGCCCATCGGCATGTCCAGGAGGTGGCGGGCCTTCCAGGGGATCTCGTGGATCCGGCCGGAGTCGGGGTGGCGGAACCAGATCCGGGAGACGTCGCGGGGGTCGTAGTGGAACGGCGCCTTGCGAGAGCCTGCCTGGAAGGCGCCCTTACGGACATCACGGAAGTCCGCGAGAACCGGGGCGTCGTAGACGAGGTTCTTGTACTCCACGCCCGCGTGGCCGATGGTCAACCAGCGGATCGGGAGGAACTGATAGATCAGGTCGGGATGCTGCGGCACGTGAAGACGTCCGGTGACCTCATGCATCGCGTCCCACATCTCCAGCGGTGTCAGCCGTGCAGAAGGTGCACCTGGAAGGACGAGCCCTTCATGCCAGGAGCGGTGGTAGTCCAAGGCGACGAAGCGGCGCAGATGCCGCTCCAACTCAGTCGCGGTCAGCAGCCTGTCCCCGGTAGCGTCGACCTTGCGGCCGCGCTCGGCGACGTTGCGGCCCTTGTAGCCCGGCAGTTGCTGGTAGGCACGCTGCAGGGTCTCGTGCCACCGCTCCACATGCGGGTTGTCCGTGGGCTTCGATCCGCGGGAGAGCATCAGGTCGATCCCGAAGTCGCGGAGCAGAGCGACGAAGTGTTCGGCGAGGAAGACTGACCCGTGGTCACAGCGGATCGATGACGGCCGCACGCCCGGTTTGAAGTGGACCCCTTGGAGGCTCTGTCCAGGCGGGATGATGCGCTGGGGAGAGCGGTGTACGGCGACCTCGGAAAGGTCCAGTGATTCGGGCACACCGCACCAGCGCCAGTCATCGACCGTGGTGCCATCGACGAGCATCGACATAGGCCGCATGACGTCGTAGAGCAACAACCCGGCCTCAAGCGCATTGCCCGAGCGTGGGGTGACCCGCAGACCGACCACGACTCGGGTTGCGACGCTGATCGCGGTCAGGATCTCAACGCTGACCGGCCTCTCGCGCAATTCGTCCCACACCAGGACGTCGGCCCGGGTGGCGTCGATCGCGATGTGGCTCGGATGCATCGCAGGGAAACTGGTGTGGGCCGACGCCTTGCGTCGCAGGTGCCGCGAGCGCTGCGCCCGGGTGCTCCGACCTAGAGCACGCTGACGCTCGGAGAGGTACTCCTGGAACAGGCGCTCAGGGACTCGTGGTTCGGCAAGTCCCTCGGCCTTCATCTGCAACCGGATCTCGGCCTCGATCGTCGTCGTGTTGACCTTCGACACGTCACCGTCGAACCGGGCAAAGACATCGTCAGCGATACGCCGGACACGTTCATCGAGGGCTTCGAAGCCCTCGCGGTGCCGCGTGTATCGCTTGTCCACGAGTCCGCGAAGGCCGTTCGATTGCCATGACCTGATCCAGTTGTAGACAGTCCTGGGGCTGACCGTCGTTGTCACCAGCTCGCCGTCCTGAACTCGACGCAGCTTGTTTCGATCCACTCTCTGCTCGTAGGACAGCTGCCGGGCCATCTCGCCGCACCGCCTGTGGATGCTCACGTTGGTGTCACCGAACGGCGGAAATGGTTCGCCGGGTTGGGCAAGGCGCGCTGATCCCCACCGGTAGCCGGTGAGGATCTCGAGGACCACCTCGAGTCGGTCCAGCGCGTCGCAGCGGACGGCGTCGGAAAGGCCGGACCACCACGGCTCGAGCGTGGCAATCGCTGATTCGGCACGACCCCCTGCGACGGCGACCGCGGAGAGTTCGCCGTAGCCAAGGTCGGAACGCTCGCCAGCACTGCTCTCGACGGTGACGGTGTGGCGCCCGAGTGCCATAACCACCAGGTAACCGTCGGGACCGAGCAGTCTTTCGCCGATGGCCAGGTTCGTCGTCGCCGTGGAATCGGACGTCACGACGTCACCGGCGTGGTGGGGACCAAGCGTTGCGCCAAGTCAATCACCAGCTTCCCATTCCAGATCAGGTGCCACACGACGGACACCTCTTCTGGGTCGGTGGTCCGTATCAGATCTCCGATCGTGGTGCCGGTCGCGGCGGCCTCAAGGAGATCCGCCTCGTATCGAGAAGCCAAGGGAGGCGCGACGCGGAAGCCTTGCAACCAGATGAGGTTGTGACGATGGACTGCCGGGAGGCCGGTGAAGACGACGTACCGCCAGCCAACTTCCGCACAGGCCGCCTCCGTTATGGCCCGCACCTCGGCAAAGGCGTCCGACGACGCCCCAGTAGGGGCCTTCGCGTCCCACAGACAGACCTCTCCATCTGAATCGGTAGTGAGCAGATCCGCCACGTGGCGGCGCACCGCCCGACCTCTTCCCCACTCGAGCAAGCACGGTTGGGAGACGATCCAGGTCACCGCGGGGTCCCGGTCGACCATTCGAACCAGGTCGTGCTCCAAGCCAGATTCGAGGTCGAGATGCTCGCCCGTCGTCATGCTGAAGGCTCGGACCGGGATGTGCCTCGAAAGCGCGCCCGAAGCCGGCCGCCGCATCGGAAGCAGCTTGCGCGGCTCCGGGCGAGACGTGGACCAGTCCCAGACGGTCGTACCAGCCGCCCGACGCAGCGACCAGGTTGTCTGATCGAGATCGGGCACTGACCGCAGGCAGGCTCGACGACTAGCATTGGGCAAGGCGATTCCCTCGCTTTCAAGCATCCATCGGGAGTCGACCAGGAGGTGTGCCCGTTGCAGCGGGCACGCCTCCGCTCATGTTCAGCGTCGGCGGGCCACCTCTTGATCGATTCGCTTGAGCGTACGCCCGCGCGACCGAGCCGGACAAGCACACGGATCCACATTTAGCGCCTCCCAGGGCGACGCCCCTGGCGTTCGAGACAACTGCACTAGTGCAGTTGTATGGAGTCCCGGGTGACAAATCCGCGCCATCCATGCACAATAAACGCCCTAAGGTTGGACGTGATTCACCGGGATCGCCCACATTCCGTTGGATTCACCCGAGCGAGACCAGCCATGCGATGGGGAGCCAGGGCGAGTGGAGCAGTCGACAAATGTGCACGCCGGCGTTGAGCCTGACGTCAGCCGACGGTGCGACAACCCAGATTGCACCGAGCGGGTTCGCTGGTCCGGTCAGCGAGGTCGCCCCGCGCTGTTCTGCTCGAGCGCCTGTCGAAAGCGCGCGATCAGTGCAGCGTCGCGACTGGATACGGCGCTCCAGAGTGTCGAGCAGGACCTCCAACTGGGTGAGCTGACTTACCGCGAACTGCGTGCGGCGGCAGCCGAAGCGTCTCGGCTTCGCTGGCTTCTCAGCGCGTATCCGACCTCGACACGAACAGCGAAGCCAGCGTCGAGCAACGATCCGGAACCTGAAACCTCGGCCGTGCCGCGCGCTACTCGTTCTCGGCGATGACTTCGGCCTGCTGGATGATCAGCTCAGTAGCGGCCGGCTCCTGATCAGGTGGGTAGCCGTGCTTGAGGAGAAGCCGCTTGATCCGGGTGCGCAGCTTCGCGCGCACTTGATCCTTGAGCTGCCAGTCGGTCTTCGCGTCGCTTCGCACGATCTCGGTGAGCTCGTGGGCGATCGCGCGCAGGGTCGCGTCCTCCATTGCTGCGCGGGCTGACTCGTTGGTGAGCATGGCGTCGTAGAACGCGAGCTCGTCATCGGTAAGTCCGGTCTCCTCGCCGCGGCGACGTTGCGCCTGGATGGCCTTCGCGAGTTCGACGATCTCGGCGATGACTTGGGCGGCATCGATCGTGCGGTTCTGGTAGCGATTGAGCGCCTCGGAGAGCATCTCGGAGAACTTCCGACCGGCGACGACGTTGCGCTTGCCGATGATCTTGACCTCGTTGGAGATCAGACGACGAACGGCCTCGAGTTGGAGGTTCTTCTGATCGGAAGCTTCGAACTTCCGCTTGAACTCATCGTCGATGACGGAGATGTCAGGCTTCTCCAGGCCCGCCTCGGCGAAGATGTCGATGACGCCAGAGCCGGAGACGTGCTGGCTCAGGATCTGTCGCACTGCGGTGTCGAGCTCGGACTCGCCGTCGGCGGACCGATCCACCGCTTCGATCTTGGCGATCGACTGCCGCACAGCGTCGAAGAAGGCCACGTCGTCGCGGATCGCGTTGGCCTCGCTGGAGGTGGGCACCAAGGCGAAGAGTCGCTTCAAACGGCCCGTATGGGCCATGAAACGCTTCTTGACCGCGAGCTCATCAATCGTCTGAGGCTCGAACTCTCCCGGCATCGTCTGCCACATGAGGTCTGACCCGTCACGGTCGCCTTCGGTGCCGAGCAGGTAGTCGACGGCCTCGGTGACCGCGTAGACGAACGCCTTCGCACCACCGCTACCGAGGATGCTGACCCAGTCGACCTCGTGAAGCAGATCGCTGACGACGGCGTGCTCGACCATGAGCTCCGGGATCGCAGCGGCACGGACGTCCTCACCGATGGCTCGGTCCTGCTTGTCGCGGTCGGTATAGGTCGCGAGAGCGTCCTTGAGGTTCTCGGCGATCCCGATGTAGTCGACGATGAGCCCGGAGGGCTTGTCCTTGAAGGTCCGGTTGACCCGGGTGATCGCCTGCATGAGACCTGCGGACCGCATCGGCTTGTCGACGTACATGGTGTGCATCGGCGGGGAGTCGAAGCCAGTGAGCCACATGTCGCGCACGATCACGAGCTCGAGGGGATCGGCGGCGTCGGACGCCCGCGCCTTCATGGCTCGGCGCTCCTGGGTGTTGCGGATATGGGGTTGGTACGACGCAGGGTCTGTGGCGTTGCCTGTGATGACGACCTTGATTGCGCCTGCCGCGTCGTCGTCGCTGTGCCACTCCGGCCGCAGCGCCACGATCGCGCCGTACAAGTCCACCGCGATCCGGCGTGACATCGTGACGATCATCGCCTTGCCGGCGAGCACGTCGCGACGGGCTTCCCAGTGGTCGACGATGTCCTTCGCGAGCTCACCGATGCGCTTCTCGGAGCCGACGATCGCCTCGACCCGGGCCCACTTGGTCTTGAGACGTTCGCTGATCTCGTCTTCGGAGCCGACGGTGGCGTCGTCGAACTCGTCGTCGATCGCGTCACGCGCGTCGGTCGGCAGCTCTACCCGGGCGAGCCGTGGCTCGTAGAAGACCTTGACGGTGACGCCGTCCTCGATGGCCTGGGTCATGTCGTACTTGTCGATGTAGTCGCCGAAAATCTCGGCGGTGGAGCGGTCCTTCTCGTCGATCGGCGTGCCCGTGAACCCGATGAAGGACGCCTGCGGAAGGGCGTCGCGGACGTTGCGCGCAAAACCATCGATGACGTCGTAGTTGGAACGATGCGCCTCGTCGACCATCACCACGACGTTGAGGCGGTCCGAGAGGAGCGGAAAGTTCCGTCCTGCCTCGCGGTCCTCCTTGGTAAGGCCAAATTTCTGCAAGGTGGTGAAAATGATCCCGCCAGACTCGCGGCCGGCAAGCAGGTCCTTGAGGTGGGCGCGCGACTCGGCCTTGACAGGCGTCTCCGGCAGCGGCGAACCGGGCTTGGCCGGCGCAAAGGTCTCGTCGAAGAGCTGGTCGTCGAGGTCGTTGCGGTCAGTGAGTACGACGACGGTCGGGTTCTCCATCCCGGGGTGCCGCATGATCTTGCCTGCGTAGTACGCCATCTCGAGCGACTTGCCGGAACCCTGGGTGTGCCACACGACGCCGATCCGACCGTCGGTCTCGACCGACTCCAGCGTCTGCGCGACCGCCTTGTTCACCGCCCAGTACTGGTGATACTTCGCGACGGCCTTCCTGGTCTCGGTGCCCTCGCCGAACGTCGCGATGAAGTTGCGACAGAGATCGAAGAATACGTCCAGCCGGAACATCCCTCGCGTGAGGACCTCAATCCGAGGGATCCGCAGTCCTTCGATGTTGCGGGGATCGCGACGCGCGCCGTCGATCGTCTTCCACGACGCCCAGTGGTTCCACGGCGCGGAGAATGAGCCTGCCTTGGCGTCGAGGCCGTCGGAGACGACAGCCACCTGGTTCCATTTGAAGACCTCGGGGATCTGACTGCGGTAGGTCTGGAGTTGGCGGAAGGCGCCGTCCACGCGGGCGTACGCCTTGCCTGGCCGCTTGAGCTCGAAGATGGCGAGCGGGAGCCCGTTCACGAACAGAAGGACATCCGGGCGGCGCGTCTTCTTCGGTCCCTGAATGCTGAACTGATTGATCGCGGCGAGGTCGTTGTTCTTCGGGTGTTCCCAGTCGACCAGCCATGCGCGGTCGTTGCGGAGGACGCCATCGGCGTCCCGGTACTCGACCGGGACGCCTTGGATCAGGAACCGGTAAGCGTTCCAGTTCTCGGTCTCGATCAGGGGCGACTCGGCGCGCTGGACGGTCCGCACGACGTCGTCGACCGCGTCGTTCGGGAGGTGAGGATTCAGGCGGGCGACCGCCGCCGCGAGGCGCCCAGCGAGGACGACGTCTCGGTAGTCGCTTCTCTCCGCGACGACTTCACCGGGTGCGATGTGAGGTCCGTAGACATGCGACCAACCGAGCTCAGCCAGGATTTCCAGAACCCAGCGCTCGAGCTCATCCTCGGTTGGCCCGACCATCACGCCACCGCCAGGTCCGCGGACACCCGCACCTTGCCCGACATCAACAGGGGAAGGAGCTCGTCTCTCGTAGCGACGAGCTCCGCGATCTCGGCGCGGAGCTCTTCTGTCGCGATCGTGAGCGGAGCCAGTTGGCTTTCGACTGCACGCCTCACGCTCGGCGCCGGCAGCGTCATCTCGACGCGGCGAAGGTCCGTCAGACTCACGTACGGCGCCATGTCAGTCTGGTCCTTCACGATCCCGATCTGGCGAAGGAACTCGGCCGACCGAGCCCATCGGTAGAGCCATTCAGCGCTGAACGCATCGGCGTTTGTCGCGCGCAGGAAGCACAGTTGCGGGCTGTACGCGTGCTCCGGAAGATCGGGCTGGACCAGGGCGATCCGGCCCACGGTTCCCTTCGTCGTGATCAGAACGTCGCGCGGCTTGGACACCTTGACGCCCATCCTCGACCGGAAGGACTCCAAGATGTGGTCCTTGTAGGAGGGCACGATTTCCGCGTCGAGCACGTCAGCGACCCTGAGGATCGGAAGTCCTGGTTCACCGAGCTGGTCGGACCGTGTGCGATAACCGTCCGAGAGGACGAGGTCTCCGCGCTCGACCAAATGCGACAGCGTGACTATCTCGGCGGAACCGTCTTGGGCAGCCACCGATCGTTCAAAGATGACCTCTGCCTGGCTGTCAAGGTTCTGGACTGTTCGCCGGTTCGCCTCGATGAGGTCGTCCATTGCTCCGAGAACGGCTGCTATCCGCCGCTGCTCGGTGAGCGACGGGAGTCGGACCTCGTAGGCCAAGAAGTCGTCACGAGGGAGACCGAGGTTTGTCGTTCCCGTTGCGTGACTCCTGCAATACTCCCGGTACGTCGGTGTCAGCAACGCCAAGTAGAGATAGTCGGCGTCAACCTCGTCGGATGCAACATCGAGCCGCACAGTGTCCTGTGTGAGACGGCCCGTCGGCCCGTTTGCCGGCACGCGAGCAACGCTTCCGAGCAGGTCCGCTGATTGAGTGACGTCCTTGAGAGACGCGAAGATCTCACTCGGTCTGACGAGTAGGTTCTCCGGTGAGTCTCCGCCATAGGTACGAAGCGAATCTCCTCTAAATCCGCCGTTGCGGGCGATGGACGCCAGACCAAGCAGTACTGGTCCCGGCTGTCCGAGAAGGGCCGACTTGTATGTCTTACCGCGGGTGATGGTGATGAGGTCGCCAAGCGGCGCCGTCCTATCAGTCATCGCCGACCACCAACGAGTCCAGTACAGCGAGCACGGTGGCTTGAAGTTCCTCACGCTTCTTGAATCCGTCTCGGATCTCGCCCGATAGCCGGGCAACCTTGGCGTCGAGCGGCTCGCCGTCGTCCTCGGCCACCTCGCTGCCGACGTAGCGTCCAGGGGTGAGGACGTACCCGTCGTGCCGGGCAATCTCCTCGGTCGTTACAGCGCGACAGAAGCCGGGCACATCGAAGTACTCCTGGCCCTCGCTCGTCTCCGTGCCACGCCATGCGTGGTAGGTGTCTGCGACCCTCATGACGTCGGTCTCGGAGAAGGCGCGCAGGGTGCGGTTCTGCATGAAACCGATTTGGCGGGCATCGATAAAGAGGATCTCCCCTTGCCTCGGTCGGGTCTTCGTCCCGTTCGGGACACCAGCCTTGTTCTTCGTGAGAAGCCAGAGGCAGACCGGGATCTGTGTGCCGTAGAAGAGCTGTGGCGGGAGGGCGACGATGCATTCGACGACGTCAGCATCAACCATCTTCTTGCGAATCTCGCCCTCGCCGTTCTGCTGGCTCGACAGGGAGCCGTTGGCGAGGACGGTGCCGACGGTGCCAGTCGGAGCACAGTGGTGGAGGAAGTGCTGCAGCCAGGCGTAGTTGGCGTTCTGGACGGGCGGGACGCCGTACTTCCACCGGACGTCCTCGCGCAGCCGTTCGCCGCCCCACTTGCTGTCGTTGAACGGCGGGTTCGCGATCACGAAGTCGGCCCTCAGGTCCGGGTGCGCGTCGGCGTGGAACGTGTCGGCCCACTCGGGACCGAGGTTGCCTTCGATGCCACGGAGGGCGAGGTTCATCTTCGCCAAGCGCCACGTGGTTGGGTTCGACTCTTGCCCGAACACCGACAAGTCGTTGCGGTTACCGCCGTGGGCGGCGACGAACTTGTCGGCCTGCACGAACATGCCACCGGAGCCGCAAGCCGGGTCGAGCACGCGGCCGTGGTACGGCTGCAGCATCTCGACGAGGAGCTCAACCACCGAGCGTGGCGTGTAGAACTCACCCGCCTTCTTGCCCTCGTTCGAGGCGAACTGACCCAGGAAGTACTCGTAGACCCGTCCAAGAACGTCGAGGCCCTTGTACTCCTCCGCTGCAAGGTCCTGGCGGGAGAAGGTGTCGATCAGGCCACCAAGGTTCTCGGGGCTCAACTCCCGCTGGGTGTAGTTCTTCGGGAGAACACCCTTGAGTGTCGGGTTCTCACGCTCGACAGCCTCCATGGCCTCGTCGATGCGCTTGCCGATGTCCGCTTGCTTGGCAGCCTTGCGCAGGTCGTCCCACCTGTGGCCTTCGGGGATCCAGAAGACGCCCTCAGCGGTGTACTCGTCCCGGTCTTCGAGCACCGACTTCTTCGCCGCGTCGTTCGGCATGAAGTAGTCGGACGTCGGATCATCGACGAGCCGCACGAGTTCGCGGTGACGGACCATGAACGTGTCCGAGACGTACTTCAGAAAGATCAGACCGAGGACGACGTGCTTGTACTGCGCGGAGTCCATCTTTCCGCGAAGCTCGTCGGCCGCATCCCACAGAGTCGCCTCGAGACTCTTCGCCGGCTGGACCTTCTTCTTCGCTGGCACTTGCTTCCTTCGTTCGCGGACAATGGGTTCATCTTGGCAGTGCTTTGGTCGCCCGCGGCGGCGATCACAGCACTCGCGGTCAGAAGGGAGGCCACCCCGCGGCAACAGCGAGGCTGGCGTAACCGGCGACGATAGTTGCGGCTCCGACCGTGAACCCCCAGGGTCCCCGAACCCAACCTGGGACTGCGGACTTCGCAGTTGCTGGCAACTGCACTGCCATCGCGTCGCCCCGACCGCTACTGACGGCCGAGTTGACCGTGACATTCCCTCGCGGAGCGTTGTGGATCACGACGTTCACGGCCTGTTCCGCGACAGCTGCGTCGACCGTGTCAACCCCCGTGACGCCGGCAGCGCGCAGTTCTGCAATAAGCGCAACGAGCGAGGTCCGGATGGTGTCAACCACCGCAAGCGCCCCGGTCGGTTGCAACGACCAATACATGCGGTGGATCGTGCTCGAACCTTGGTTGGTTGCGTTCATGTAGCTGACGAGTTCCGCCATCCCGGGGTGCTGCAACTGCGATCCGTCGGGTTTGCGAGCCATCTGCTCCACTGCAGCCACACCCATGCGTAGTCCGAGTTGGCCGCTGATCTCGTCTCGCGCGAAGTCCGGGATGTCACTTGGGGCCACCTGCTGCCCGGTGATGATGGCGTGGAAGTTGCTGCCGTCGATGAGGATCGGGACCGTTACGACGCGATAGTCGGGCAGTTCGTCGTCAGCCCCATACCCGTCGAGTTCTCTGCGAGCCCAGTCCCGCAGGTCTGCCGAGCTCGCGCGCCCACCGAGGGCCACGCACAGTCGAAGGGTGTCGGCAAGCGGCCTATCCGGATCGAGGGCGCCTTCCTCAATTCGCTCAAGAAGGTCAGTTGCTCTGGCCACGCTCAACCTCTCGTGGAATGTCTAGTGATCCAGTGTTGAAAGGTAGATGCGCACCGTTTGGAAAAGTTGGCTGCATCTCGACATCGGGGGTTCAGCCCCGCGCCATGTCGACGAACTTGGAGTAGTGCCCCTTGAACGCGACCGTGATTTCCTTGGTGGGACCGTTGCGGTGCTTGGCCACGATCAAGTCCGCCTCTCCGGGTCGGGAGGACTCCCGCTCATAGGCGTCCTCGCGGTGCAGAAGTATGACCATGTCCGCATCCTGTTCCAGGGACCCCGATTCGCGAAGGTCGCTGACCATCGGTCTCTTGTCGGCACGTTGCTCCGGACCACGGTTGAGCTGCGACAACGCGACGATCGGGATCTCGAGCTCTTTGGCCAGCAACTTGATCTGACGAGAGAACTCCGAGACCTCCAACTGGCGGCTCTCGACCTTGCGTCCCGACGACATCAGCTGCATGTAGTCGATCACGATGAGTTTGAGGTCATGGCGCTGCTTGAGCCGTCGCGCCTTAGCGCGGATCTCCATCATGGTCATGTTGGGCGAGTCATCGATGAACATCGGCGCCGCGGCCACCTCCGGCATCTTGCGCGCCAACTTGTTCCAGTCGTCGTCACTCATGGTGCCGTTGCGCATGTTGTTGAGTGGAACCTGCGCCTCGGCACTGAGCAGGCGCATGGTGATCTCCGAGCGTGTCATCTCCAGGGAGAAGAAGGCGCTGGTCAGGTTGTGGTGGATCGAGGCCGCCCGGCAGAAGTCGAGGGCCAGAGTCGATTTGCCCATGGCGGGACGCGCGGCCACGATGATCATCTGTCCCGAGTGCAGACCGTTGGTCAGGTCGTCGAGTTCGGCGAACCCGGTGGGCACGCCGTACAGCCCCGCCTCCCGGTTGCCGATGGCCTCGATCTCGTCGAGAACTCCGACCATGATGTCGCCGAGCGCTGCGTAGTCCTCACCGGCCCGTTTCGCGGCGATCTGGAAGATCTCGGCCTGGGCCGAATCCATGATCTGGTCGACCTCGCCTTGGCCGGCATACCCGCTCTGCACGATCCGCGTGCCCGCCTCGACCAAGCGGCGCAGGATCGCCTTGTCGCGCACGATGTCGGCGTAGTACGCAGCGTTGGAGGCGATCGGCACCGAGGACGACAGCGTGTGCAGATAGGGCGCGCCACCGATGCGCTGCAACTCGCCCTTGCGCTGAAGATCGGCGGCCACGGTGACCATGTCGACCGGTTCGCCGCGCCCATACAGATCGATGATCGCGTCGTGAATGGTCTCGTGGACCGGCCGATAGAAGTCGACCCCCCGCAGCGTCTCGGTGACGTCGGCAATCGCGTCCTTGGAGATCAGCATGGCGCCGAGGACGGACTGCTCGGCCGCCATGTCCTGGGGCGGCGTGCGGTCGCCCGGACGCGACGGGGTGCCACTGCTCCGGTCGTCGCCCAACCACTCGTCGATCGGCGGTGCGCCCGAATCGGTGACGCTCACAAGGAACCTTCCCAGGTCGTGGACTTGATGGCCCTGAGCATCCTCGCTCGAACCTCCGACTCAATTGAGTTCGCCAAGCCGGACCCGGCGACCATACGCCGCTCGGGGGCTACCCGGAAGCCGGGTTCTCCACAGGCCTTGTGGATAACCTGCGGGTAACGGTGGATGGCCTTGGGACAACCGACCTCAACCTGTTGAACAGGCTGTGGAGACGTAGGTCACACCGGTCCCAATATGCCCTCTGACCTGCACAAATGTCGTCTCGTGGACGGGAGCCAAATAAAATTCGTTGAATTTTGCGTTCACCCTCCGGTCACCTGTCAGACAGGCTATCGTTTCCGACCGGAGCGGTATGTCGGCATCCGCGGGAGGGGTTATCCACCGGTAATCCCAAGGCCGTCTCAGCATAGGATTCGGCCGTGCGCAGCCATGACCGTCAGATCTGGCAATTGGCTGTCCCGGCGTTCCTCACCCTGGTCACCGAACCACTCTTCTTGCTCGCCGACTCCGCCATCATCGGACATGTGGGCACCCGCGAACTCGCTGGGCTCGGCGTCGCCGGAGTGATCCTGCAGACCCTCGTCGGACTCTGCGTCTTCTTGGCCTACGGCACCACCGCGGCGGTAGCCCGCAGCCTCGGTGCGGGTGACCGTCGGGCAGCCGTCGCCCAGGGTGTCGACGGCCTGTGGCTGGCGGCGATCATCGGGACGCTGGTGACGATTCCCGTCGCCGTTGGGGCCGATCCCCTGGTTCGATCGCTCGGCGCTGGAGGAGCACTCACCGCACCAGCCACCACCTATCTACAGATCGCTGTCCTCGGGACAACACCGCTGCTGCTGATGCTGGCTGCGACGGGGGTGCTGCGGGGGTTCTGGGACACCCGCACGCCGTTGATCGTCGCCGTCGCGGCGAACCTTCTCAACGTGGTGCTGAACTTCGTGCTGGTCTTCGGGTTCGGTTGGGGCATCGCAGGGTCGGCCATCGGGTCGGTGGTCGCTCAGAGTCTCGCTGCGGTGGCACTGGTCGGCACCGTCGCGGCCAAGGCCCGCCGCGAACAAGCGTCGTTGCGTCCACACCGAGCCGGCATCCGTCGGGCCGCCCACAGTGCGGTCCCGCTGGTGGTGCGCACCCTGACCCTGAGACTGGCCCTGTTGGTCACCGTGTATGCCGTCGGACGACTGAGCGCAGACACCGAGGTCGAGTTGGCCGCCCACCAGTTGGCGATGACGATCTGGACGTTCCTGGCCTTCACTCTGGACGCTCTGGCCATCGCAGCGCAGGCGATCACGGGCCGTTGGCTGGGCGCCGGCGACCGGGCGACCGCCCGCGCATTGACCCGCCGGCTCATCGGCTGGGGCGTGGTGGTCGGTGTCGGCACTGGGGTGCTGCTGGCTGCGCTCAGCCCGGTCCTGCCGGGGCTCTTCACAGACGATCCGGCGGTCGTCGACGCCGTCTTTGTGCTGCTGCTGGTGATCGCGGTCGGTCAACCGATCTGCGGGGTGGTCTTCGTGCTCGACGGAGTGCTCATCGGAGCTGGCGACGGCCGCTATCTGGCCTGGGCGATGCTTGCCTGCCTGGCGGTGTATCTGCCCTGCCTGGTGCTCGCACCGAGCCTGGTGTGGGTCTGGATCGCGTTCAGTGCGGTGTTCATGGGCGCCCGGTGTGTGGTGTTGGTGCAGCGCGAGCGCACCGACGCCTGGCTGGTGCTCGGTGCTGCCCGGTGAGAGGAGCCTAACGGCCCAGCCAGAGGAGCCCAGTGGCCCGATCAGTAGAAGCAACGGGTCGGCCGGCGTACACGGGCCTCCACTCGGCGGGCCAGACGGCTCCACTCGGCGGGCCGGACGGCATGAGAAACCGGGGCCGGCCCTGGTGGACCGACCCCGGTTGGGACTCCCCGCAGGGAGGTTGTCTCAGGCGGAGACGACGTTCAGTGCCACGGCGGCCGACACAGAGTCGTGCAACTTGACCGAAACGCTGTGAGCGCCCAGAGACTTGATCGGCGAACCGATCACGATGGTGCGCTTGTCGATCTCCTCGCCAGCGGCACCCGACAGGGCCTCGGCGACATCGGAGACGGTGACCGAACCGAAAAGGCGGCCGCCTTCTCCGGCACGGACCTTGAGGTTGACCGGAGCGGCCTCGAGCTTGGTCTTGATCTCCGAGGCGTGAGCCTCGTCGCGGACGGCTCGAGCCTTGCGGGCAGCCTTGATGGACTCGATCTGCTTCTCGCCGCCGCGGGTCCAACGCACAGCGTGGCCCTGCGGGAGCAGGAAGTTGCGGCCGTAGCCGTTCTTGACCTCGACGACATCGCCGGGGGAGCCGAGTCCGGTCACTTCCTGAGTCAGGATGATCTTCATGTCAGCTCCTCTCAGCGACCGGTGGAGGTGTAGGGCAGCAGAGCGACCTCGCGCGCGTTCTTGACCGCGATCGCGATGTCACGCTGATGCTGCACGCAGTTGCCGGTCACCCGACGAGCGCGGATCTTGCCGCGATCAGAGATGAACTTCTTCAGCAGGGCGGCGTCTTTGTAGTCGACACCTGCCGCGCCTTCCTTGCAGAACTGGCAAACCTTCTTCTTGGGCTTGCGAATCACTGCCTTGGCCATTGTGGTGCTTCCTTTCTGAAAGCCCGGGCCGGACCCGGAATGGTTGAGGACGATTGGTTGGGGTTACAGGTCAGAACGGCGGTTCGTCGGAACCCACGCCGGGAGCAGCCCACGGGTCGTTCGCCGGAGCCGACTGGCTCGGGGCGGACGATGCGGGTGCTGCCGGAGAGGCCCACGGGTCGTTGGCCGCCGGCTGGGCGCCGCCACCGCTATAGCCGCCGCCGGACGAAGACCTGGCGGCCTTGGTCACCTTGGCGGTCGCATAACGAAGCGACGGGCCGATCTCATCGACGTCGAGCTCGAAGACAGTGCGCTTCTCGCCCTCCCGGGTTTCATAGGACCGGCTCTTGAGCCGGCCGGACACGACCACCCGGATGCCACGGGTCAGCGATTCGGCCACGTTCTCAGCAGCCTGACGCCAGATCGAGCAGCGCAGGAACAGCGTCTCGCCGTCCTCCCATGCGTTGGTCTGACGGTTGAACGTGCTGGGGGTGGACGCAACCGTGAAGTTGGCGACCGCCGCACCCGAGGGCGTGAAACGCAACTCGGGGTCGTCGGTCAGGTTGCCGATCACGGTGATGGTGGTATCGCCGGCCATGAGATCTCCTAGTAGTTGGATTCGCGAAGGTTTGGGGACATCCTGACGGAAGGCACCGACACTTCACGAGCCCTGTGCACAAACAAGTGCCACGAGCAAAGGTCGCGAGCGACAGTTGTCAGATGACGGGGCGGATCACCTTGGTGCGAAGGATCGACTCGTTCAATGTGAGCTGGCGGTCCAGCTCTTTGACGGTCGCGGGCTCCGCGGTCAGGTTCACGATGGCATAGATGGCTTCGGCGTTCTTCTTGATCTCGTAGGCCAGCTTGCGGCGGCCCCAGATGTCGACGTTCTCGACCGTGCCACCGTCGTTCTTGACCACGGTGAGGTACTTCTCGAGCGACGGAGCAACCGTCCGCTCGTCGAGGTTCGGGTCCAACATGACCACGACTTCGTATGCGCGCATAGCGATCTCCACCTCCTCTGGACTCAGCGGCCATGGGATTTCCATGGCAGGAGGGCTAGTGCGATGTCACCGATCGAGCGG
>JBPPMS010000002.1:0-3971 GCA_051306175.1 Mycobacterium sp.
TCCTTGTTGAACCGCAGGTGACCCGAGACGCCTGCGGTTCGACCTATTTCTTGGACCTGTCTCCGGACCGACTGCGGGGTCGCAGTCAACCACGGTTCGCTTGGCCGCGTCGCGTCGCGTAGTCTTCTCGCCGCGACGGGCGCGACGCCCACGGGCGCATAGCTCAGTTGGTAGAGCGCCTCCCTTACAAGGAGGATGTCAGGGGTTCGAGTCCCTTTGCGCCCACCCGGAGCCCCGCCATGGCCTATCGGCGCGCGAGCTGCTTGGCGAGCTTGTCGCCTTCGATGTCCAGGTCGGGAAGGATACGGTCGAGCCAGCGGGGCAACCACCATGCCCGATCGCCAAAGACCGCCATGATCGCAGGCACGAGCGTCATGCGGACCAAAAACGCGTCGACAAGTACGCCGAAGGCGAGCGCGAAGCCGACTTGCGAGATCATGGGCTCGGCGTTGAAGATGAAGCCGGCGAAAACGCTGGTCATGATGATTGCGGCGGCTACGACGACGCGGCTGGCGACTGCGAATCCTCGCGTTACAGCGTCTTGGCCATGGCCGCCGTGGACATGGGCTTCTTTCATGGAGGAGACGAGGAACACCTCGTAGTCCATTGCCAGGCCGTAGAGCACGCCCGTGATGATGATGGGCAGCAGGCTGAGCACTGGAGCGGTGGCGTCCATGCCGAGGAGCGGCTGTAGCCATCCCCACTGGAACACTGCGGTGGTCGCTCCGAATGTCGCCGCGATCGAGAGCAGGAATCCGACGGTGGCCTTGATCGGGACCAAGATGGAGCGGAACACCAGCAAGAGCACGATCAGCGACAGCCCCACGACCACTGCAATGTACAGGGGCAGGACCGCGGCGAGGCGTTCGGAGACGTCGATTGCGAGGGCCGCGAATCCGGTCACGCCGATGCCGACACCGTGATCGTCGGCGAAGGCGGGCGCGGCCTCGCGGATTGCGGTGACCAGCTCTCCCGTCTGCGCGGATGTGGGTCCGGTCTTGGGTACGACCGAGAACACAGCGGTGGTGCCGTTCTCGTCGAGGCCGCTGAGAGAGACGGCGCTGACGCCGCCCATGTCGGTGAGATCGGTGTAGATGTCGGCCAGGTCGGCGGCGGGGATGGCGTGGTTGTCGGGTGAGGTAGCGACGACGACGAGCGGGCCGTTGTAGCCGTCTCCGAAGTCGTCGCTGACGACCTCGAAGCTCTGCCGCTGCGAGGTGTTGGGACCGTAACTGGCCCCGGAGGGCAGGCCGAGGTCCATGTCCAGCGCGGGGGAGGCGATGACCGCGGCGATCACGAGCGCGCCGATGGCGGCGAGGTAGCGGTGCCGCGTCAGGAATCCCGACCAGGCGTTGGCGACTCGGTGTGAGGAGCCGCTGTCGCGGGCGGTTTCCGCGTTCAGGCGCGCCTTCGCCGAGCAGACGTGCTCGCCGACGAACCCGAGCAGGGCTGGCAGCAGCGCGAGGGCCGACAGCACGGCGATGATCACGGTCCCCGCGGCGGTGATCGCCATGGTCGTCAGCAACTGGATTTGCACGACGGTCAGCGCCAGAAGAGCGATGACGACGGTCGTTCCGGCGAAGAACACCGCGCTTCCGGCGGTTCCGATCGCGCGAGCGGTTGCCTCGTGCGCCGGCAGGCGCTGGTCGAGAATGAAGCGGCGTTGCCGGTTCACGATGAACAGTGCGTAGTCGATACCGACGGCCAGGCCAAGCATGAGCCCGAGGACGGCGGTCAGGGAGTGCATAGGCACGATGCTGGAGATCGCGAACGCCCCGCCGATGCCGACCGCGATTCCGGACAGTGCGGAGACGAGCGGGAGGCCGGCCGCCACCAGGGAGCCGAGCGTGACGACCAGCACGAGGGCGGCGAGCACGACGCCGACGATCTCGCCGATGCCGATCAGCTCGGGGATCTGGATCATCGTCGCCGATGGCAGCACCTCGATGTCCTCGCCCGCTACGGCATCCTGCGCAACGTTGATCGTGTCGGCGACGGTGCCCTCGGGTAGCTCGAAGGTCTGGGCGTCGAAGACGAACTGGAACAGCGCAGTCTGCCCGTCGGCGGAGACGACAACGCCTGGGACCGGCATCTGGTCGACAATCAGCGGCGTCGGCGCGTCTGCATCCGTTGCTCCGGCCGCGGCCTGCGCCTGCGCGATCGCGGCAGATGCCTGCAGCAGCAGGCTGTCGGGACCCTTGGCTATCTCATCGCCGATGATCTCGCGCGCGTCGATCACGTGCTCGCTGTCATAGACTTCATCGACGGCATCGAGGAGCGCCGAGAGGTCACTGCCTTGATCAATGCGCCCACCGTTGTCGGTGTGGAACGCGAGCATGCCTTGTCCGCCGGACGCGTCGGGGAGTCGGTCGGCGAGGAGGTCGATGACCTCCTGCGCCGGGGTGCCGTCGATCCGGATCTCATTGCTGAGTTTCGGCGGGTTTATCACGATGAGCGCGACGATCCCGGCGATGGCCAGCGCCCAGAGGCCGGTGATCCACCATCTCTGCGAGTATGCGAGCCTTCCCCAGCGATACAGCAACGACGACATCCGGACTCCTTCTGGCTCGGGCACCGCGACCCGGGGACCGACGATGCCGCCTCGACACGAACTAAGTGATAGTTGACTATCGATCTGATAGTCTCATATCAGTTCCGAAATTCATACTCGCTGCGAGAGGAGTCGGTCATGAGTGCGCGGTCGATACGGGTTGATGCGACGGCGAGCGTGTCGCGGATCATGGATGCGGCCCGCAGGGTGTTCTCTGTCGGCGACGGATCGGAGACGCTGGACCGGATCGCGAAGGAGGCCGGAGTCGGGATCGCCACCCTCTACCGCCACTTCCCGAACCGCGAGTCGTTGGCCCGCGCGGTGTACGACCAGATCTTCGTCCGTGAGATCCAGCCGCTGTTCGATGAGTTGGAGCGCACGGACGCGCCCCGCGGCGTGCTTTTGGATCTCGCGGAGCGGCTCCTCGCAGTGTTGGACCGCGAGCGCGGGTTGGCGCTGTCGCTGGGCAACGTCGCAGAGGCGACGCGCGAGCTGATGAGCCGCAATGCGGAGATCATCTCACGCGCGGTCGGACGAGCGCAGCTGTCGGGAAATATGCGCCCGGATATCGAGTCCTCCGATATCCCGAATCTGATGACGATGGTCGCCGCGGGCTTCGGGAGTATTTCCTCCGCCCCCGCTCGTCGCCGCTATCTCAGCCTCATACTGGACTCTCTGAACCCTGCGCAGGCGCAGCCGCTCCCGAAGGTGTGACCAGGAGGCAACGCACACGGGAGGGTTTCTCGTCACAGGTTGAACTGGCTGAGCCTGTCGTGATCGGTTCGGCGCTGGGCGGCAGACGTTGCCTGCGAGCCGGTCCTGGACGTATTCACGCAACTGGTCGTTGTTGACGAGCTTCGCGGTCTTCGGTCGCTTCGCGGCCTGCTGCGCCTTCCACTGCGCCACCACGGCCCGGTGACCTGCTTGCCGCTCCGGGTCGCCGCATTGGGCCGCAACTCGCGTGACACCGTCCCACGGTCGCGGCCAATCTCGCGAGCGATCTGACCGGCTTCCTCGATCTCACCACCGCACACCTCCGTGGTCAAGGTGTTGCGAAGACCAGTTGGCGTCGCCTTCACTTCTTCTTCGCAGCCTTGGCGGCCCTGCGCTCGGCACGCAGTCGGCGTTCCTCGGCATACATCCGGGCTGCCTCCTCCAGCGTCGGCGCGGAGCCGCCGTATTTCGCGGGCAACCACCATGAGCCCGGCGGCTGCTCGGTTGCCGGATGCTTGCGGATCAGCTCATCGAGCATCTGCTCCATGGTGGCCTGGAGGTGAGCAGTCTCGGCGAGTGGATCCTCGCCGGTCGGGAACATCGGTTCTCCGACCGAGATGCCGACGGTCTTGTGGCGCTTGAAGTCGCGTGGTTTGCCCTTGGTCACAAACCGTTGGGTGCCCCACAGCACGATCGGAATCAGCGG
>JBPPMS010000003.1:0-22919 GCA_051306175.1 Mycobacterium sp.
CACCGACCTGCTCAACCAACCCGCCGAGTTCGGACAGCTCAGCGATGTACAGCGCCGTTCGTCCTGCCTAAGCGGGCTCGGCTACCCCGCGAACACCGTCGTCCTCGGTGCTCGGCCGGTGGACATCGACGGCCGGGCGGCAGTGCTGCTGGTGCTGCCCGCCGAAACGCCCGGTCAGCTGGTTGCCTTGGTGGTTCCGCCGAACTGCAGCAGGATGAACACCGGCCTCATCTCCGATACCGTCATAAGTAGGCCCTGACCGGGTACCGGTCGCATCTCAACGGGAACACCGATGCCTATCGTGGTGTTATAGGCATGCTGTCGATGAGCGCAACCCGTTGTCGCAAGGCAGTAGTCAGCGATCGAACCCGAAAGGATTGCATGAGCACCCCGTCGCACGTGCACGATGTGATCGTCATCGGCTCAGGCCCCGCCGGCTACACCGCAGCTATCTACGCCGCGCGGGCGCAATTGGCGCCGCTGGTGTTCGAGGGCTCCCAGTTCGGCGGTGCGCTGATGACCACCACCGAGGTGGAGAACTTCCCCGGCTTCCAGGAGGGCATCCAAGGCCCGCAGCTGATGGATGAGATGCGCGAGCAGGCGCTGCGCTTCGGCGCCGACCTCCGGCTGGAGGATGTCGATTCCGTCGACCTGTCCGGCCCTGTCAAGACCGTCACCGTCGGCGACGAGACCTTCCAGGCCCGCGCCGTCATCCTCGCCATGGGCGCAGCCGCCCGCTACCTGGGGATTCCCGGCGAAGAAGCCTTGTTGGGCCGAGGTGTCAGCTCCTGTGCGACCTGTGACGGATTCTTCTTCAAAGAGCAGGACATCGCGGTGATCGGCGGCGGCGATTCGGCCATGGAGGAGGCCACCTTCCTGACCAAGTTCGCCCGCAGCGTAACCCTGATCCACCGCCGCGAGGAGTTCCGGGCGTCCCGCATCATGCTCGAGCGAGCCAAGGCCAACGAGAAGATCCGGTTCCTCACCAACACCCAGGTGTTGGCCGTTACCGGTGACTCCACCGTCACCGGCCTGAGATTGCGCAACAGCATCACCGGTGAGGAGAGCGACCTCGCCGTCACCGGGATGTTCGTAGCGATCGGTCACGATCCGCGCTCTGACCTGGTCAAGGGCCAAGTCGAACTCGACTCGGACGGCTACGTCCAGGTGCAGGGTCGCAGCACCTACACCTCGGTGGAGGGTGTATTCGCCGCGGGTGACCTCGTCGACCACACCTACCGGCAAGCCATCACCGCGGCGGGCAGCGGTTGCTCGGCCTCCATCGATGCCGAGCGCTGGCTGGCCAGCGCTGAGTAAACCAGTTTTCCCAGTTTCATCCCCCAACCCGTTTGGAGATTCACAATGAGTGCCACCGATAAAGACACTGCCACCGTCGTCGTCACCGATGACTCGTTCGCCGATGACGTGAAGTCCAGCAGCACCCCGGTTCTGGTCGACTTCTGGGCCACCTGGTGCGGCCCGTGCCGGATGGTCGCGCCGGTGCTGGAGGAGATCGCGTCGGAGAAGGCAGGCAAGCTCACCGTCGCCAAGCTCGATGTCGACGCCAATCCGGAGACCGCCCGCGAGTACCAGGTGGTCTCGATTCCGACGTTGATCCTGTTCAGCGACGGTGAGCCCGTCAAGCGGATCGTCGGCGCGAAGGGTAAAGCGGCGTTGCTGCGCGAACTCGCTGACGTCCTCTAGGGACACGTGCACCCCGCCTGGCGTTTTCCCGAAAGCGACGGCCATCTGCGACAATACTGCCTAGCTTGCCTTGCAAGAGCGACCGAGAGGCCGAGGGATGTCGAGTCTGCGCCGCGGCGACCGCGGCAGTGCTGTGGGGGAAATCCGCTCAGCACTGGCGGCGTTAGGGCTGCTCGACAGCGCCGACGCCGATCTGACCACCGGTCGGCACGTGGTGCCCGAGATGTTCGACGCCGAACTGCACGACGCCGTGTGCGCATTCCAGCAGCGTCGGGGCCTGCTCGTCGACGGAGTCGTCGGAGAGGCCACGTACCGCGCACTCAAAGAGGCGTCCTACCGGCTCGGCGCCAGGACGCTGCACCACCAGTTCGGTGCACCGATGTACGGCGACGACGTCGCGTCCTTGCAGGCACGCTTGCAGGATCTCGGGTTCTACACCTTGCTGGTGGACGGCCACTTCGGATTGGGCACTCACAACGCCCTGGTGTCCTACCAGCGCGAGTACGGGTTGTCCCCCGACGGCATCTGCGGGCCGGAGACGTTGCGCTCCTTGTACTTTCTCGGTTCGCGCGTCACCGGCGGCTCCATCCACGCGATCCGCGAAGAGGAGATGGTCCGCCGCTCTGGTCCCCTGCTGTCGGGAAAGCGGATCATCATCGATCCGGGCCGCGGCGGCCGTGATCACGGTGTCATCACCCAGGGTCCGTCCGGCCCGATCAGTGAAGCAGACATCTTGTGGGACTTGGCAAGTCGGCTTGAGGGCCGGATGACGGCCATCGGTATCGAAGCGTTCCGGTCGCGGGCGAACAACCAAAGCCCGTCCGATTCCGAACGCGCCCTTTTGGCCAACCGGGTGGGCGCCGACCTGATGATCAGCCTGCGGTGCGCCACCCATGGCAGCCCGGCAGCCAACGGTGTAGCGTCCTTCCACTTCGGCAACTCGCACGGCTCGGTGTCCACCATCGGACGCAATCTCGCCGACTTCATCCAGCGAGAACTGGTCGCGCGCACAGACTTACGGGATTGCCGCACGCACGGTCGCACCTGGGACCTGCTGCGTCTCACCCGGATGCCCACCGTGCAGGTCGACGTCGGCTACATCACCAACCGCCGCGACCGCTCGACGCTCGTATCCACCGAATCGCGTGACGCGATCGCCGAAGGCATGCTCGCCGCGGTCAAGCGGTTGTACCTGCTCGGCAAGAACGACCGACCCACCGGGACTTTCACATTCGCCGAACTGCTCGCGCACGAGACGGCGGTCGAAGACAGCCGCGCTGCCCCGCATTAATCGCGCACCACGCGGGTGTGGGGTAGTACCGCCACTTACCGCGCCGACGGTGGTTCTCGGTGCGCCGGTTCAAACCTGCGCCGGTCAGCCGTCGGATCCGGGCGCCCGCGCGGAGGCGCCGGCCCCCGCCGTTCCCGCGGACGCACCGGCTCCGACGGTCTGCAATTCGGCAGACTCCAAGAGACGTTCCAACGCCGCTTCGACGCCGGCCTTCCACCCCAGCCCCCGGTCGAGCTCGAGGCGCAGCCGCGGAAAGTACCGGTGGTGCGCGACGACGACGAAGCCCACCTCTTGCAGCAACTCGGCGTCAATCACACAGCGCTCGAACGCGCAGTCGCCGAGTGCGGTCACGACGGAACGGAGGTTGGGTTCGCAGCCGGGATCGTCTACCAGGATGTCGGCTTCAGGCGTTCGGCCGAACGCTTCCAGCGCGCGAACACCCCGCTGCACCAGATCCACGACCACTTGCGCGATGAGGAGCTGCGCCAACCCTTCGCTGCCCGATCCACACTCGACTCCGATGGTGGTCAAGAGAACGGCGTCTGCGCTGACGGGTGCGGTCGGAAACTGACGGGCCCGAGGAACATCGCCGGGCGGAGCGTACAACGCATACCCCAGGCAGGCCGAGCTGTCGGGTTTGCGCCGCTCCCATTCCTCACGACGAGGTTGCTGGCCGGGTACGGCGATCTGCCCACACGATCCCCATTCGAGCATGACCATGGACAGCCACGCTTCCTTCTCAAATTCGGGGTCGGCAAGATAATCCTGGGCTCCCACCGTCGCCGGGTCGACCTCCCAGTAGACACAACGCCTTGCGTGCTTGGGGAGCTGCTCGAACGCGTCGAGCCGCAACGGCGTGATTCGGGCAGTCACTGCATTCTCCGGGCTTCTCGCGGCGCCGCGGCGCGCATGGGTCCCTTCAGGATAGACGGCTGCCGAAGTACCGTTCGGCCAGTAGCTCGGATTAAGCCTTCTGGATTGCGCATGGTCCGATTCCCTTGGCACGCATCCGATTTCCGCAGATAACTGGTTTTCACTGGAGCCATGCGCCGTTCAGCTGTCACAGTGACGCTTCGACTGTGTGTAACCCGGTCACTGCTTCGCAGCGTTCATAATTTCGACGATTCGTTGCAGATCGTCCACTGACCCAAACTCCACCACGATCTTCCCTTTGCGTTTGCCAAGGCTCACCGTGACGCGTGTATCGAACGCCGACGACAGCCGCTCAGCAACGTCTTGAAGTCCGGGCATCTGAATTGGCTTGCGCCGCGGTGCCGACGGCGTGATCGGCCCTTGACCATTGGCCAGAGTCACCGCTTCCTCGGTTGCTCGGACCGACAGGCCCTCCGCCACGATCCGTGCCGCCAACTCCTCCTGGGCTTCGGTGCCACCATCCAGCGCCAACAGTGCCCGAGCATGCCCAGCCGAGAGAACACCGGCAGCAACGCGGCGCTGCACCCCGATCGGCAACCGCAGGAGCCGGATCATGTTCGTGATCACGGGACGCGACCGGCCGATGCGCGATGCCAGCTCGTCGTGGGTCACACCGAATTCGTCGAGCAGCTGTTGGTAGGCCGCCGCCTCCTCGAGCGGATTCAGCTGCGCGCGATGGATGTTCTCCAGCAGTGCGTCGCGCAGCATGGAGTCATCAGCGGTCTCACGGACGATAGCGGGGATTGCGGACAATCCGGCCTCTTGTGCAGCGCGCCACCGGCGCTCACCCATTACCAACTGATACCGGCGAGTGCCGGTTTCACGTGAAACATCGCGCACGACGATCGGCTGCATCAGTCCGAACTCGCGGATCGAATGCACGAGTTCGCTCAGTGCATCGCCGTCGAACACCTGGCGTGGCTGGCGTGGGTTGGGCTCGATGTGTGCCGGATCGATCTCGCGGTAGACAGCCCCCACCGATGTGCCATCTGCTCCTGGCGCAGCCCCCAGGACCACGTCGGCCGCCGCTGCGCCCATCGTCGGGCCCATCGTCGCTGAGCCCGCGTCCACTGGTGCAGTAGGTATGAGCGAAGCGAGACCGCGGCCCAGACCGCTCTTCTTGCGAGTGGGCTGCGTCATTGGTGTCCCTTCGCGGGAGTTGCGACGCCACGCTGGGCGAGTTCACGGCTGGCGTCCATATAGCTCATCGCACCCCGCGACCCGGGATCGTAATCCATGATCGTCATCCCGTAGCCCGGTGCCTCCGAGACCTTGACGCTGCGAGGGATGACCGTGCGAAGAACTTTGTCTCCGAAGTGCCCCCGTACATCGTCCGCCACCTGGTCGGCCAGCTTCGTCCGGCCGTCGTACATCGTGAGGATGACGGTAGTGACCTCAAGAAGCGGGTTCAGGTGAGACTTGACCATCTCGATGTTGCGGAGAAGCTGCCCCACACCTTCGAGCGCGTAGTACTCACACTGGATCGGGATCAGCACCTCTGGTGCTGCGACGAGCGCATTGATCGTCAGCAGGCCAAGCGAGGGCGGGCAATCGATAAAGACGTAGTCGAAGTCTTCATGTTGGAGGTCCGCCAACGCCGTGCGTAGCCGGCCTTCCCTGGCCACCATGCTGACGAGTTCGATCTCGGCACCCGCAAGATCGATGGTGGCGGGCACGCAAAAGAGACGCTCATTATGGGGGCTCCGTTGGAGCGCAGCCGCCAACGGAATCTCCCCGATCAACACCTCATAGGACGACGGTGTGCCCTCGCGGTGTTCAATGCCCAACGCCGTGCTGGCATTGCCCTGAGGATCGAGATCGATGACCATCGTCTTCAGGCCCTGGATGGCGAGGGCAGCCGCGACGTTAACTGCCGTGGTCGTCTTCCCCACCCCGCCCTTCTGGTTCGCGATGGTAAAGACCCGTTGCCGGGTCGGCCTCGCCAGGGCCCCCGGCTTGCCGTGCAGAAGTTGCATCGCGCGTTCTGCTTCTGCCGCAATGGGTGTATCGAGGACGGGGGTCGGCTCGGCCCATGTTTCACGTGAAACATGGCCAACGGAACGACGGTCGACCGGTTCCTCACCACCGCTCATGGAGTCTTCCCGGACGATGTCTGGCCGTCCATGCGCATCGACCTCCGGTCTCCCATGCGTGCGACCACCACGGTAACGGGCGGTTCCAAATAGTTCACGCCACATCTCACCACTCTCACATCGGACACGCCCAGTGAAGTCATCACACGCAGGTTCTCGGACACCTCGTCCTGCGCACGCTCGCCCTTCAACGCGAGCATTCGTCCGCCAGGCCGCACCAGCGGCGCGCTCCACCTGGCCAGCTTCGCAAGATTTGCCACCGCGCGCGAGGTGACGCCATCGGCGAGTCCCACCGCGTCTCGTACCGGACGGTCCTCGGCCCGGCCCCGGACGACTTCCACGTCGAGCCCAAGCTCAGTGATCACCTCGTGGAGAAAATCGCAGCGCCTCTGCATCGGCTCTATCAACACGACATTCAGATCAGGCCGCTTGATCGCCACGGGTATTCCGGGCAATCCCGCGCCACTTCCGATATCGACGATTCGCTCGCCATCGTCTAACAGCTCTTCGAGTGCGACGCTGTTCAGCACGTGACGATTCCAGATCCGGTGCGACTCACGCGGACCAATCAGCCCCCGCTCGACGCCCGCGCCCGCCAGTAGTTGTGCATATCGATGTGCCATGTCAATGCGGTCTCCGAATAGCTCTTCGGCCACTGGCGGAGCTTCCGGAATCGTTCCATGTTTCACGTGAAACACCCTCCCGTTGGCTGCCGCCGTGTGCCGGCGAACTACATCGATGTAACTCGTCTTGAGGTCGTAATCAATCGGGAAGGATCGCGACGCGTCGGGACGGCTCGACGCCTTCGCTCTCGCTGTGCACACCGACGATATCGGCCACTGCGTCGTGGACGATCTTGCGTTCGAACGGGGTCATCGGTGCCAACCTCTCGGACTCGTTCGTCGCCAGGACCCGCCGCGCTACCTTATCGCCGAGCGCCGCCAACTCCTCGCGCCTACGGCGCCTCCAGCTCGCGACGTCGAGCATCAATCTGCTGCGCTCCCCCGTCTTCTGATGGACGGCCAGCCGGGTCAGCTCCTGGAGCGCGTCCAGGACCTCGCCCTTACGTCCGACCAACTTCGTCAGATCCTCGCCACCGTCGATGCTCACGATCGCGCGGTTGCCCTCGACATCGAGATCGATGTCACCGTCGAAATCCAGTAGGTCGAGCAGCTCTTCCAGATAGTCGCCGGCTATCTCACCTTCGGCCACCAGACGATCCTCGAGGTCTTCTATCTCGCCGGTGGTCTCAACCTCCGTGGCCCCCTCAGCCTCGCTGTCGAGTTCTTTTACTTCGGCGTTGGTCATGCGTCGTTCTCCCTCACTTGATCCCCCACACGGTTTTAACAGATCGCTCCGGTCTACCCCCACAGAGCGGTCCGGTCAGCGTTTAGGTTTCTTCTTCGGTCGCGCGCCAGGTCGCGGGGCTCGGCTCGCGGCACTGCCATCACCGTTGCGTGCAGCACTGGACGGCTTCGAAAGATCTCTGCGCGAATCACCGTTCGTCGCCGACTTCGGGTTGACCGCCGACGTCCCGTTCGATCCCGCATCCACCACTTCCACCGAGGTGTCCTCGGGATCCACGGCCGAAGCCGTAGCGTCCACGGGAACAGGCTGTGCACCGGGCTGCGGCTTACGTTTCCGGGGCTTCGCACCTGGTGCGGGCGCATTTGTAGACCGCCGCTCAACAGCCTCGCGCTTCTTCGCTTCCTCTTCTTGCTCGATCTTGCTGAACACATAATGCTGCTGGGCGAAGGTCCAGATGTTGTTGGCGAACCAATACAGGATGATCGCCAACGGAAGAAACGGACCGCCCGCAACGACACCCAGCGGAAAGACGTACAGCGCGAGTTTGTTCATCATCGCGGTCTGAGGATTGGCGGCGGCCTCGATGCTCTGCCGAGCCACTGATGCCCGACTGTTGAAGTGGGTCGCGATACCTGCGGCGATCATGATCGGAACACCCACGATGATCGTCGACATCCGGTCGAAGTGAGCGAACGCTTCCAGACCATGCTGCTGAATCATGGTTGCACCCAGCGGGGCACCGAACAGATCGGCCTCCAGGAAGTGCCGAACATCCTCGGCACTGAACACGTAGTTGCCCAGGGAGGCATTCTCCTGTACCGAAAGCCCGAGCCTGCCGATGCCCGTTTGTGTCCTATTGAAGGACATCAGCACGTGATAAAGACCGAGGAACACTGGCACCTGCGCCAGCATCGGCAGACAGCCGAGGATCGGGTTGAACCCGTGTTCCTTCTGCAGCTTCTGCATCTCCAGCGCCATCCGCTGGCGATCCTTGCCGTACTTCTTCTGCAGCGCCTTGATCTGAGGCTGCAGTTCTTGCATCTGACGCGTCGTGCGGATCTGCTTCACGAACGGCTTATAGAGGATGGCTCGCAGTGTGAACACCAGAAACATCACCGACAGTGCCCACGTGAAGAAGTTGGCCGGGCCGAGGACGTAGGCGAAGCCCTTGTACCAAACCCACATGATGGCGGATACGGGATAGTAGATGAAGCCGAGACTGAACCAATCAAACAAAGGACGTGCTCCTGACATCGTCGGCGTCGCCACGCTCGGGAGCGCGTCGCTGCGGTGGTGGGTCCCATCCTCCCCGATGCCACGGACCACATTTGGACAGCCGGATTCCGGCCAACCACGAACCACGGACCAGACCGAACTCGATCAGTGCCTCCACGGCATACTGACTGCACGTCGGAGTGAACCGGCACGTCGGCAGCCGCAGGGGCGAAATTGTGTGCCGATACAGCTCGATCGCCCACACCAGCGCCCGCACGGGCGCGCCTGCGAACCGTGCTCTGAGCGATATCACTCGGACGACCTGAGGAAGAGATCGGCCCGACGCAACCCTTTTCTGAGTTGGCGTTCCAATCGCGGTGAAATGGCGTGCCGACTACTCGGCAGAGCGCGAATCACGATTCGTCCCGCAGGGTCCAGTTCGGGCACCAATGTCCTGGCTACATGACGCAGCCGCCGCGCAACCTGGTGCCGCTGTACCGCTGTCCCTACCGACTTCGCCACGACCAGGCCGATCCGGGGACCTTCCGAAGAGTCGTCACGCAGTGCATGCACCACGATGTCGGGCTGGACTGTTCGCACACCACGCTTGACAGTGGTGGCGAACTCCAGAGAACGCGTCATCCGGTACTGGGCCGAAAGCACCGCCTGATTCCCGAGTCGGATCAGGCAGTCAGCGAGCGGCGACCCTTGGTCCGCCGCGACGACACGATCGCGCGTCCGGCTCTGGTCCGCATCCGCAGCCTGAAGCCATGTACGCGCGCCCGACGACGGTTGTTCGGCTGGAAGGTCCGCTTGCCCTTAGCCACGGTGGTCACTCCTCGTTGCATCTGGCGCCCGCCGCGACACGCATGAAGTTCAGCTCACACGTGCCGGGACGTAATGCCCTTGGTAAGTTCTTGGTCGCTAACCGGCGCGGTCCCCACGCGGATGCGCGGGTCGCAAGCCGTATCACCACTTTCGGGCGATTGCTCGAGGGTACTGACGTGCTCCCCCTTTGGTCAAACCTGACCAAGCTGGCTAGTCAGCACTCCCACCCGTGTACATCAATCACACTCGCCACTGTCGCCGGGCGCGTCTCCAGAACCCGCCAAGGAATGTTGCAGAACTGTTGGCACTCGGATGGAAAACTGTTAGCTTCTGCCAATGCCGTTTCATACTCGGACGGCGCGCGACTACTAGAACAGGATCGGTTCGGCTCCGAGCGGCGACAATCCAGCGGCGCGCCGCCGAACCTCGATCCGCGGCATGATCGACATATGACGAGGACGATGCCCAGCTGTCCTGTCCACACCTGTGGATAACCTTGTGGACAGATTGTCATCGTTCTATTTGCCGTTCCTCGGCCAACAGCAAGGGGATTTCGATTGTTGCCCGATGACCCCGGTGCCGCATTCGCCACCGTGTGGAACAGCGTCGTGGCCGAACTCAACGGTGAGCTCCAGCACAGCAGGCCCGGAAGCGCTCATCGAAGCCGCAACCTGACTCCCCAGCAACGGGCGTGGCTCAAGCTCGTTCGCCCGTTGACGCTGGTCGAAGGGTTCGCTCTGCTCGCTGTCCCGAGCAGTTTTGTGCAGAACGAGATCGAACGGCACCTTCGCGTCCAGATCATCGACGCGCTCAGCCAACGACTCGGCCAGCGCGTCGAACTCGGTGTGCGGATTGCTCCGATACCTACAGACGAGGCCGATGACGGCACACCACTGCCGTTCCCTACCAACGAGCCGGACATCGACGAGATCGACGAAGCCAGCGAGGCGCTCGCCAGTGCACACGAGAGTTGGCCGTCATACTTCATCGACCGCCCTCAGCCCAACGGCGCTGCCGACTCCCCCGGCATCAGTCTCAACCGGCGCTACACGTTTGACACCTTCGTTATAGGAGCGTCTAACAGGTTTGCTCACGCTGCGGCGTTCGCGATTGCCGAAGCGCCCGCCCGCGCCTACAACCCGTTGTTCATCTGGGGTGAATCCGGATTGGGTAAGACCCACCTGCTGCACGCCGCGGGCAACTACGCCCACCGTCTCTTCCCTGGCATGCGGGTGAAGTACGTCTCGACCGAAGAGTTCACCAACGACTTCATCAACTCGCTACGTGACGACCGCAAGGTGGCCTTCAAGCGCAGTTACCGCGATATCGACGTGCTGCTCGTCGACGACATCCAATTCATCGAAGGTAAGGAAGGTATCCAGGAAGAGTTCTTCCACACCTTCAACACATTGCATAACGCCAACAAGCAGATCGTCATCTCCTCCGACCGTCCGCCCAAGCAGCTCGCGACCCTCGAGGATCGTCTGCGTACCCGGTTCGAGTGGGGCCTCATCACCGACGTCCAACCGCCGGAGCTCGAGACCCGCATTGCGATCCTTCGCAAGAAGGCGCAGATGGAAAGGCTCGACGTGCACGATGACGTGCTGGAGCTGATCGCCAGCAGCATCGAACGCAACATCCGCGAACTCGAAGGCGCGCTCATTCGTGTGACGGCGTTCGCCTCACTGAACAAAACGCCAATCGACCGTGCGCTGGCTGAGATCGTGCTGCGCGACCTGATCGCCGACGCAGGCACCATGCAGATCAGCTCGGCCACCATCATGGCGGCCACCGCCGAGTACTTCGACACCACGGTCGAAGAACTGCGTGGTCCCGGTAAGACCCGCGCGCTTGCGCAGTCCCGCCAGATCGCGATGTATCTATGCCGAGAGCTCACCGACCTGTCCCTGCCCAAGATCGGCCACGCGTTCGATCGCGATCACACGACAGTGATGTACGCGCAGAAGAAGATCCTCAACGAGATGACACACCGCCGTGAGGTCTTCGATCACGTGAAAGAACTCACCACACGCATCCGCCAGCGCTCCAAGCGCTGAGATCCCCCCCCCCCGCATACCCGCCTCCCACGCACTACTTCATGGCTTTGTGGTAAAAAATCACGGCTCTTTGGTGAAAAAACTTTAGCCACAGCCGCCACACGCGTCTCTCACCAGCCTGTGGAGAAAATTGTGGATAACTCGTCACAGTTCGGGGCTGGACTGAGGATGTCAGTGGGCAGATGTATCTTCTGCACAGCTCATCCAGCCTCCGCTCACACCGGGCACTGTCCTCATTCACACGCCGACACGCCTACCGGGCTGCGGCGCCAGCGTGTCGTCCCCAGCGTGCACAGGACCTATTACTAATACTTGGTTCTCTACCTAATTTCTTTATCTGAAGACAGCTGTTGGGGAAACGTTCGTACACAGGCCGCCCGCCGCCCACGATGACGCCAATGTCGGCGCCATCGGTTAGCTTTCAAGATGCGCAAGAAAGCTCTACGGTTGTGCTTCTACTGCGGCTACCGTCCCGGTGGCCCGGCGGGTAACCGGCGTCCAATACCAGGTTTCACCTGGTGAGCGTTGTAGGTGTGAGTTATCGAAGGGACACGATGGACGTGGCAACGACGACGGTTGGCGTAACGGATTTGAAGTTCCGCCTGGTGCGCGAGGACTTCGCCGACGCGGTGGCCTGGGTGGCCCGCAACCTGCCGACCCGACCCACCGTTCCGGTCCTCGCCGGCGTCCTGCTCACCGGAACCGACGACGGACTCATCATTTCGGGCTTCGACTACGAGGTTTCCGGTGAGGTCCGGCTACCGGCGGAAATTGCTTCTCCAGGAACTGTACTGGTGTCAGGGCGGTTGCTCTGCGACATCACCAGGGCCTTGCCTGCCAAGCCGGTGGATGTCGCCGTCGACGGCACGCGCGTGGCGCTGACCTGCGGCAGTTCGCGATTCTCGCTGCCCACCATGGCGGTCGAGGACTATCCCGCGCTGCCCGCGTTACCCGACGAAACAGGTGTCATTTCCTCCGATGTCTTCGCCGAGGCCATCGGCCAGGTGGCGGTGGCGGCGGGTCGTGATGACACCCTCCCCATGCTCACCGGCGTTCGGGTCGAAATCTCCGGTGGCACAGTCGTGTTAGCCGCTACCGACCGGTTCCGCCTAGCGGTGCGCGAGCTCACCTGGTCGGCCTCCACGCCGGATGTCGAAGCCGCTGTTCTGGTGCCTGCCAAAACTCTGGCCGAGGCCGCCAAAGCGAGCACGTCAGGCACAGATGTGCACCTGTCCCTCGGCACCGGTCCGGGCGCAGGCAAGGAAGGGTTGCTGGGAATCCACACCAAGGGCAAGCGCAGCACCACCCGCCTGCTCGACGCCGAGTTCCCGAAGTTCCGGCAGCTGCTGCCCACCGAGCACACCGCGATCGCCACCATCGGGGTCGCCGAACTCACCGAGGCGATCAAGCGCGTGGCGTTGGTGGCAGATCGCGGTGCGCAGGTGCGGATGGAGTTCGCCGACGACGTCTTGCGGTTGTCGGCGGGCGCCGACGATGTCGGTCGCGCCGAGGAAGACCTTGCGGTCGAGTTCGCGGGCGAGCCGCTCACCATCGCTTTCAACCCGAACTACCTCACCGACGGCCTGGGTTCGTTGCATTCTGCGCGGGTGACGTTCGGCTTCACGACACCCAGTCGTCCCGCAGTGTTGCGGCCGGCGGGTGACGATGGCGATGGTGTGGTGGATCTGACGGAGGGACAGGGGCCATTCGCTGCCGTCCAGACCGATTATGTGTACTTGTTGATGCCGGTACGCCTGCCAGGCTGACCGGATCTCGATCGCGAAGGAGCCTTGAATGCAGTTGGGTTTGGTCGGTCTGGGCAAAATGGGATTCAACATGAGGGAGCGTCTGCGCGAAGGCGGTCACAAAGTCGTCGGTTACGACCCTCGGCCCGAGGTCACTGATGTGCCTACTCTGGCAGCTTTGGCCGGGGCCCTGCCCGCGCCGCGGGTGGTGTGGGTGATGGTGCCCTCGGGTCCGATCACCCATAGCACCATAGTCTCGCTCTCGGAGGTGCTCAGCGAGGGCGACCTCGTCATCGACGGCGGCAACTCCCGCTACACCGAAGACGGGCACCACGCAGAGCTGTTGGCGGACAAGGGGATTGGATTCATCGATGCGGGAGTCTCCGGCGGAATCTGGGGTTTGACGGAGGGTTACGGCCTGATGGTGGGCGGTAGCGAGGAGGACATCGCGAAGGTAATGCCCATCTTCGACGCTTTGCGTCCGCCCGGTGATGTCGCCGACGGCTTCGTCCACGCGGGCCCGGTGGGTGCCGGGCACTTCACCAAGATGGTGCACAACGGTGTCGAGTATGCGCTGATGACCGCGTATGCAGAGGGCTACGAGATGCTCGCGGCCGAACCCCTCGTCAAGGATCCCCAGGCGGTATACCAGGCCTGGACCAACGGCACCGTGGTGCGGTCTTGGCTGCAACAGCTTCTGGCCACGGCACTCAAAGACGATCCGGGGCTCAATGACATCTCGGGTTACACCGAGGATTCTGGCGAGGGCCGGTGGACTGTAGAGGAGGCGATCCGGCTGCGGGTACCGGTACCAAGCATCGCCGCCGCGCTCTTCGCGCGGTTCCTGTCCCGCCAGGACGACTCACCCACAATGAAAGCGGTTGCCGCACTTCGTAATCAGTTTGGTGGGCACGCGGTCAAGCGCGTCGGCCTGTCGGGCTGACCTCGTATCGAAGGATCGAATGTGTATGTTCGCCGACTCGCCTTGAGCGACTTCAGGTCGTGGGCGCAGGCGGATATCGAGCTGACACCGGGGCGCACAGTTTTTGTGGCACCCAACGGGTACGGCAAGACGAATTTGGTCGAAGCCCTTTGGTATACCGCAACGTTGGGTTCGCACCGGGTGGCGATGGATGCTCCGATGATCCGCACCGGAGCAGCGCGGGCAGTGGTCTCCACCATCGTCGTCAACGAGGGCCGCGAGCTCGCCGTGGACCTCGAGATCACCACCGGCCGCGCCAACAAGGCCAGGGTGAATCGGTCGCCAGTGCGCAGCACCAGAGAAGTGCTCGGGGTGCTGCGCGCGGTGTTGTTCGCTCCCGAGGATCTGGCTTTGGTGCGGGGCGACCCCGGTGAACGTCGTCGCTACCTGGACGAGCTTGCGACGCTGCGTCGTCCCCGAATTGCGGCTGTACGCGCCGATTACGAGAAGGTGCTCAAACAGCGCACCGCGTTGTTGAAGTCGTCAGGCGGTGGGAAGTACTCGGGGCGCCGCGACAGCAGTGTCTTGGACACCCTGGATGTCTGGGACGGCCAGCTAGCCAACCATGGCGCCCAGCTGATGGCGGCCCGAATCATGTTGATCGACGAGCTGGACCCTGAGGTGGGCAAGGCGTATCAATTGTTGGCTCCTGCGTCGAGGATAGCCTCGATCCGGTACCGCTCCAGCGTGGATCTGCACGCGGTCGACAGCAGCGACGTGGCTGCTTTGGAGCAGGCGTTGCTGGCCGAGTTGGTGGCCAAGAGATCGGCGGAACTCGACCGCGGTGTATGTCTGGTCGGGCCCCATCGCGACGATCTGGAGCTGCGGTTGGGGGATCAGGTCGCGAAAGGCTATGCGAGCCATGGCGAGTCCTGGTCCATGGCGTTGGCATTGCGACTAGCCTCCTATGAGCTACTGCGCGCGGATGGGAGCGACCCGGTGTTGCTACTCGATGACGTATTCGCGGAGTTGGACACCGCTCGCCGCCGGGCGTTGGCGGCGGTGGCGGAAACAGCCGAACAGGTACTGGTGACGGCCGCTGTACCGGAGGACATCCCTCACGGTTGGGAGTGTAGGAAGATGACGATCGAAATGCACGACGACGATGACGGCCGGACCTCGAAGGTCCGCTCATGACCGATGAACCAGTAGTTTCGGACACCACCGCACACCCCGAGCATCTTGCGCACCTGGCGGGTATGGATCTGGTGCGTCGCACCCTCGAGCAGGCCAGAGGTGCCGCGCGTAGCCAGGGCAAGGATGTTGGGCAGGGCAGGCGCTCTCCCGACCTGCGCAGACACGGGGCGGCCGGTCCGCGCCAACGGCGATCGTGGTCGGGTCCGGGCCCCGACGTGCGGGATCCGCAGAAGTTGGGCACCGCGTCGCGCGATCTGGCCAAGACACGTGGCTGGTCGTCCAAGGTCGCCGAGGGCGTGGTGTTCGCCGACTGGGTCGCGATCGTCGGTGACCAGATAGCCGAGCATGCGATGCCAACCGTTCTGCGTGACGGTGTACTGAGTGTGAGCGCCGAATCCACCGCGTGGGCAACGCAGTTGAGGATGGTGCAGGCACAGCTGCTGGCCAAGATCGCGACTGCGGTCGGCGACGGCGTTGTCAAGGCGGTGAAGATCACCGGGCCGGTGGCTCCGTCGTGGCGGAAGGGTCACTATCACATTTCCGGCCGTGGTCCGCGCGATACGTACGGATAGGCTGTTGACAACTACCCGCTGAGAATGCTCAGAACCGATTGGGAGCGTTTCTCCAGCGTCAGGACGCGCCGCGAATCGAGAAATTCCGTGCACGGCGTAGGTAGGTGTGTAGGAACGCCGCCTGAGTGTCGGTGTGGGCAGTCCTTGCCGGTAGACTGGTCGGATGACCCGCGGCGGTGACTGGACCGCCTGCGCGAGATCCCCAAGGAGACGCGTCTAACGTGGCTGCCCAGAAGAAGAGTGCGCCCAAGGAATACGGCGCAGATTCGATCACGATTCTCGAGGGACTGGAAGCCGTCCGCAAACGTCCCGGCATGTATATCGGGTCCACCGGTGAGCGGGGTCTACATCACCTTATCTGGGAGGTCGTGGACAACGCGATTGACGAGGCCATGGCCGGCTACGCCACCCGGGTCGACGTGAAGATTCTTGGCGACGGCAGTGTCATGGTCACCGACGACGGCCGCGGTATCCCGGTGGCAATGCACGCCAGTGGTGTTCCCACCGTCGACGTCGTTATGACCCAGCTGCACGCCGGCGGCAAGTTCGGCGGCGAGAACAGCGGCTACAACGTCAGTGGTGGCTTGCACGGCGTTGGTGTCTCGGTGGTCAACGCCCTGTCCACCCGGCTTGAGGCCACCATCCTGCGCGACGGACACGAGTGGTTCCAGTATTACGACCGTTCCGTCCCAGGCACCCTCAAGCAGGGCGCGACGTCCCGCAAGACCGGCACCACGATCAGGTTCTGGGCCGACCCCGACATCTTCGAGACCACCGAGTACGACTTCGAGACGGTGGCCCGTCGACTGCAGGAGATGGCCTTCCTGAACAAGGGGCTCACCATTGACCTCATCGACGAGCGGGTCACCCCCCAAGAGGTCATCGACGAGGTGGTCAGCGATACCGCCGAGGCTCCGAAGACAGCCGACGAGAAGGCGGCCGAGGCGGCCGGCCCACACAAGGTCAAGCACCGCACTTTCCACTACCCCGGCGGTCTGGTCGACTACGTCAAGCACATCAACCGCACCAAAACCGCTATCCAGCAGAGCATCATCGACTTCGACGGCAAAGGTCCGGGTCACGAAGTCGAGATCGCGATGCAATGGAACGCAGGATATTCCGAGTCGGTGCATACCTTCGCGAACACCATCAACACCCATGAAGGTGGCACACATGAGGAGGGCTTCCGGAGCGCGTTGACAACGGTCGTCAACAAATATGCCAAGGACAAGAAGCTGCTCAAGGAGAAGGATCCCAACCTCACCGGCGATGACATCCGGGAGGGGTTGGCGGCGGTGATCTCGGTCAAGGTCAGTGATCCACAGTTCGAAGGCCAGACGAAGACCAAGCTGGGCAACACCGAGGTCAAGTCCTTTGTGCAGAAGATCTGCAACGAGCAGCTGACGCATTGGTTCGAGGCCAACCCGGCTGAGGCCAAGACTGTTCTCAACAAAGCGGTTTCGTCGGCTCAGGCGCGGCTGGCCGCGCGCAAGGCGCGGGAGCTGGTGCGGCGTAAGAGCGCCACCGATATCGGTGGACTGCCGGGGAAGTTGGCCGACTGCCGCTCCACCGATCCGCACCGCTCGGAACTTTATGTGGTGGAGGGTGATTCGGCGGGTGGTTCGGCCAAGAGCGGCCGTGACTCGATGTTCCAGGCCATTCTTCCGTTGCGCGGCAAGATCATCAACGTGGAGAAGGCGCGAATCGATCGGGTGTTGAAGAACACCGAAGTGCAGGCCATCATCACTGCGCTCGGTACCGGTATTCACGACGAGTTCGACCTCACCAAGCTGCGCTATCACAAGGTCGTGCTGATGGCCGACGCCGACGTCGACGGCCAGCACATCTCGACGCTGCTGCTGACGCTGATATTCCGCTTCATGAAGCCGCTCGTCGAGAACGGACACATATTCCTGGCGCAGCCGCCGCTGTACAAGCTGAAGTGGCAACGCACCGAGGCCGAATTTGCCTACTCCGACCGTGAGCGCGACGGCCTGCTGGAGGCGGGGAAAGCAGCGGGCAAGCGGATCAACACCGACGACGGCATCCAGCGCTACAAGGGTCTCGGTGAGATGGACGCCAAGGAACTGTGGGAGACCACGATGGATCCGTCGGTCCGGGTGTTGCGTCAGATCACCTTGGACGACGCGGCCGCCGCCGACGAGCTGTTCTCGATCCTGATGGGCGAGGACGTGGAAGCCCGCCGCAGCTTCATCACTCGCAACGCCAAAGACGTTCGCTTTCTTGATGTTTGAGTCGATCGCCGGATAGTCGACCGCACAGAACGAGGATCACATGACAGATACTTTGCCGCCAGAAGGCGACCGCATCGAACCGGTCGACATCCAGCAGGAGATGCAGCGCAGCTACATCGACTACGCGATGAGCGTGATCGTCGGGCGCGCGCTGCCCGAGGTCCGCGACGGCCTCAAGCCGGTGCACCGCCGGGTGTTGTACGCGATGTATGACAGCGGTTTCCGGCCCGACCGCAGCCACGCGAAATCCGCACGCTCGGTTGCCGAGACGATGGGCAACTATCACCCGCACGGCGATGCGTCGATCTACGACACGTTGGTGCGCATGGCGCAACCGTGGTCGCTGCGTTACCCGTTGGTGGATGGCCAGGGCAACTTCGGATCGCCGGGCAATGATCCCCCAGCTGCGATGCGGTACTGCGTCAGCGGGGATGCACTGGTCGCTCTGCCCGACGGCAAGTCGGTGCGAATCGACGAGGTGGTCCCAGGGGCGCGTGCCAACTCCGACAATGCGATCGATCTGAAAGTCGTTGATCGTCACGGCGATCAAGTCATCGCCACGAGGTTGTTCCATTCCGGCTCGCACGCGTCATATCGGGTGAGCACCGAGGAGGGCTACAACGTCACCGGCACGGCTAACCATCCGCTGCTCTGCCTTGTCGACGTCGCTGGGGTACCAACACTGCTGTGGAAGCTGATCGAGGAGATCAAGCCAGGGGACTACGCCGTGTTGCGTCCCGACTGTGTCGGTTCTGACCACTCAGAAAGTGAAATCGCGTCCACAACCTGCACGGTCGACGTGCCGGGTCTGGTGCACTTTCTTGATCGCCACGGCGACGACCCCGACACAGTAGCCATCGCTTCCGAGCTCACGGACGGGCGCTTCTACTACGCCCGAGTTGCCTCCGTAACCGAGGCAGGCGTGCAACCCGTTTACAGCTTGCGGGTCGACACCGAAGACCACGCGTTCCTCACCAACGGATTCGTCAGTCACAACACCGAGGCCAGGCTTACTCCCCTGGCTATGGAGATGCTGCGCGAAATCGACGAGGAAACAGTCGATTTCATCCCGAACTACGACGGACGGGTGCAAGAGCCAACCGTCCTGCCCAGCCGCTTCCCGAACCTGCTGGCCAACGGTTCGGGCGGTATCGCCGTCGGCATGGCTACCAACATGCCACCGCACAATCTGCGCGAGTTGGCAGCGGCGGTGTACTGGGCACTCGAGAACTACCAGGCCGACGAGGAAGCCACCCTGGAGGCCGTGATGGAAAGGGTCAAGGGACCCGACTTCCCCACGCACGGCTTGATAGTCGGCTCGCAAGGGATTCAGGACACCTACCGAACCGGCCGCGGTTCGGTGAAGATGCGCGGCGTCGTCGAGATCGAGGAAGATTCCAAAGGGCGCACGTCCCTGGTGATTACCGAGTTGCCCTACCAGGTCAACCACGACAACTTCATCACCTCGATCGCCGAGCAGGTCCGCGATGCCCGCCTGGTGGGTATCGCCGATATTCAGGACGAATCGTCCGACCGGGTCGGGTTGCGCATCGTCGTCATCCTCAAACGTGACGCCGTAGCGAAGGTGGTGTTGAACAACCTCTACAAGCATACCCAGCTACAGACGAGCTTCGGCGCGAACATGCTGTCGATCGTCGACGGCGTGCCACGCACCTTGCGGCTAGACCAACTGATCCGGCTCTATGTCGACCATCAGTTGGACGTCATCATCCGGCGCACCCGGTACCGCCTCCGAAAGGCCAACGAGCGGGCCCACATCTTGCGCGGCCTAGTCAAGGCGCTCGACGCTCTCGACGAGGTGATCGCCCTGATCCGCGCCTCGCAGACTGTCGACGTGGCCCGTCAAGGTCTGATCGATCTGCTCGATGTCGACGAGATCCAGGCCCAGGCCATCCTTGACATGCAGCTGCGTCGACTGGCTGCACTCGAACGCCAGCGCATCGTCGACGATCTGGCCAAGATAGAAGCCGAGATCGCCGATCTCCAGGACATCCTGGCAAAGCCGGAGCGCCAGCGCGCCATCGTGCACGATGAGCTCAAAGAGATCGTCGACAAGTTCGGCGACGACCGTCGTACCCGGATCATCCCCGCCGACGGCGATGTGACCGACGAGGATCTGATCGCCCGCGAGGACGTGGTCGTCACGATCACCGAGACCGGCTATGCCAAACGCACCAAGACCGACCTGTACCGCAGCCAGAAACGCGGCGGCAAGGGCGTCCAGGGTGCGGGGCTCAAGCAGGACGACATCGTGAACCACTTCTTCGTCTGTTCCACCCATGATTGGATCTTGTTCTTCACCACGCAGGGCCGGGTGTATCGCGCCAAGGCCTACGAGCTGCCCGAGGCATCGAGAACCGCGCGCGGTCAGCATGTCGCTAACCTGCTGGCCTTCCAGCCCGAGGAGCGCATCGCGCAGGTCATCCAGATCAAGGGATACGAAGACGCTCCCTACCTGGTGCTCGCCACCCGCAATGGCCTGGTAAAGAAGTCGAAACTCACCGACTTCGACTCAAACCGTTCCGGCGGCATCGTCGCGGTCAACCTGCGCGACGGCGACGAGTTGGTGGGTGCGGTGCTGTGTTCTGCCGACGATGACCTGCTGTTGGTGTCGGCGAATGGTCAGTCGATCCGGTTCTCGGCCACCGACGAGGCGCTGCGCCCGATGGGCCGCGCCACCTCCGGCGTGCAGGGGATGCGCTTCAATGGCGACGACGCTCTGCTGTCGCTCAACATGGTGCTGCCCGGCACGTATCTGCTGGTAGCGACGTCGGGCGGCTATGCGAAGCGCACCGCGATCGACGAGTACCCGGTACAGGGGCGGGGCGGAAAAGGTGTGCTGACCATCCAGTTCGATCGCCGCCGTGGCAGTCTTGTTGGAGCGTTGGTGGTTGACGACGACACCGAGCTGTACGCCATCACCTCTGGTGGCGGTGTCATCCGAACCGCCGCGCGCCAGGTGCGCAAGGCGGGACGTCAAACCAAGGGCGTCCGGCTGATGAACCTGGGTGACGGCGTCACCCTGATAGCCGTCGCGCGTAACGCGGAGGAAGACGAGGCCGCCAACGAGGTGGGCACCGAGCCAGGTGACACAGCGACCGCCGATCCAGACCCGACCTGATGACCGCAAGTTCATGACACCGAGGAGCCGAACGTGAGTGCACCGAACGATCCGGGGCACCCAGCATCGGGTGAGAGGTCGACGAACGGGACCAACGGGTCGGCCGAACGGACGCCCGGTACCGCTCGCAACGGCCCCGTCTCGACGGGGCCGGAGCGCCGCTACGGCGACACCACCGAGACTCCGCCGTGGCAGCGGGGCCCCGCGGGCCGCAGCCAGGGCGCCCCGTCCGCCCACCGTCCGCCCGCGGAGCCGCCGCAGCGGCCGGCCTCACCCGCACCTCAGGAGTCGGGCACTAGGCACTCCCCCAGTGCCGATGCCCGGTTGAACCGATTCGTCTCCGGTTCGTCGACGACCGGCAGCAGTGCGCTACCCAGCGCCGCCGCTGCGAAGCAGCCCAGCACACCGGTAGAGCATCAGGACGTGGTGCCGGTACCTCGCGAGGCGTATGCGAGCGAATTGCCGGATCTGTCGGGACCGGCTCCGCGCCCAGCAGCGTCGCTGCGTAAGACCGAGCGCACGTCGGCCGAATTGCCGGCGACGCCGACGCGGGCGGCCACCCGCGCCGCCAACGCATCCAGCCGGACACAAGTCTCGAGGCGGGAGCGTACCGGCCCGGTACGCGCGAGCATGCAGATCCGCCGGATCGACCCGTGGAGCGCGCTCAAGGTGTCTCTGGTGTTGTCGATCACGGTGTTCTTCATCTGGATGATCGCCGTAGCGTTCCTGTACCTGACGCTGGGCGGCATGGGTGTGTGGACGAAACTGAACAGCAACGTCGGCGACTTGCTCACCAACGGCAGCAGCGGCGACCTGGTATCCAGCAGCGCAATCTTCGGCGGCGCCGCTCTGATCGGCCTCGTCAACATCGTCCTGCTGACGGCTGCGGCGACGATCGGGGCGTTCATCTACAACCTGACCACCGATTTGGTCGGCGGCGTCGAGGTCACCCTCGCCGACCGCGACTGAGCTTCGAGGTCGCTGCGGACCTGTCCACCGGAAGCGGTTTGGGAAGACAGGCCCGCCTACGGTAACCTTCTCCCTCGGTCGTAGACCCATAAGGGCCTGTAGCTCAGGTGGTTAGAGCGCTTCGCTGATAACGAAGAGGTCGGAGGTTCGAGTCCTCCCAGGCCCACCATGCGTACTGAGAAATGTGCACCGCTGGGAGTGCTGCTGATACTGACGGTGGTCGCCGTCGGTGCAGTCGTGCTGAGGTCGCGGCGCCGGGTCGAAGTGTGGCATGTAGCTGCTGATCCTGAGTGAGGATCGTCGGCGAGGGGCCTTAGCTCAGTTGGTAGAGCGCTGCCTTTGCAAGGCAGATGTCAGGAGTTCGAATCTCCTAGGCTCCACAAGCAAACATGCAGGTCAGGTACCTAAACCGCCTGCACACGCTTGTTTGAATCCTCGCCGGTGGCCACACTTTGGCCACAATCGCGAGTTAGAAGAGCGTTGATGGCCACCCCGACCGCCTCCACATCCGACCCGTACAGGTGGCCGTAACGGTCCAGCGTGAGCCCCGCGGACTCGTGTTTGATATACGGGTGATCTGAGACGGATCGACCACCCGGGCGTGGGTCGGTTGACCGACGAGCCAGGAGACCCCGATGGACCAGTTCATGCCGTGCTTGATCCGTCACCATCGTGGGGTGGAGCTCGT
>JBPPMS010000004.1:0-2628 GCA_051306175.1 Mycobacterium sp.
CGATATCGCATCAGAGGCGGCGTCGGCGCTTGTCGCGAAGTACTACGCCACAGTGGACCGGCTTGGACAGCAGCCGAGCGAATCACTCGGCGCGCTCGCTACGGTCGCGACCGGAGTGCAGCTGTCTGCCCAGCAGACCGCCTTGAAGAGTCAGCGCGAGGCCAACCAGAAGCAGGTCGGCGACACCAAGATCACGAAGCTCGACGTCCAATCGGTCAACCTCGACAACTCCGATCCGAAGGCGGGCAAGGTTCCCACGGTCCAGATCGATGTCTGCTGGGACGTCAGCCAGGTTGACGTGGTCGATGCGACCGGCAAGTCCATCGTCAGCAGCAGCCGCCCCGACACCGGCTGGACCCGTCTAACCGTCGCCAACTACCACTACGCCGCCAACCCGACCGGGGGCTGGCGGGTGGCCACCGGTCAAGACCTCAAGAAGGACCCATGCGACGCCTCGTGATCCGGATCGTCGCGATCCTGATCACCGCCGCCGGAATCGTCGCCGCGGGACAGATCCCCGCGCAGGCGGACACCGTCTGCCAGCAGACCAACCCGACTACGGGCGAGTGTCTGATCTGGGTCGAGGTACCGGGAAATCCGTCGGATCCGGGCAACGGCGGAGGTGACGGCCCGACGGACACCGGCACGGGCTCTGCCTGCTACTGGGACGGCACAGACCAAGGGATCTCGAAGCCACCGCCCGGTCCGGTCCCCTGCTCAAGCGAGGCGGGCTACTGGTCGAACGCCTACAACTGCTACATTGCGGCGGTCGATCCCCAACCGCCGGCAGGCGACCCGAGTTGGCAGGGCCACGAGCCCGGGGATGGCGCGGTCTACAACTGCTACCAACCTCAGACCGACCTACTGATCCTGGTGTGGGCGGCCGATCCACCGCCGAACTCCGGCGCCGGCCCAACACCCCGTGAGGTCGCTCAGCTCGCGATCGAGCAGATGGCGTTGCGCGCCATCGACATCGGCATCACACCTGAGCCAGGTGAGGACAGCATCGGGATCGTCGGCATGCCGGTCTGGCTCTGGGTCGCCGCGCCGAACGAGCACACCTGGGGACCGATCACCGAGTCCGCGACAGCCGGAGGCATCACCGTCACGGCGACGGCACAGGTCCGCCAGGTCACCTGGAGCATGGGCGACGGCACCGACGTCGTGTGCACGACCGCCGGCACGCCGTACAAGGCGGCGTACGGCGACAGGTCGTCCCCGGACTGCGGGCACACCTATGAGAAGTCCAGCTCGTCGCAGTCGGACGGGAAGTACACCGTGACCGCCACCTCGGACTGGGTCATCACCTGGGAAGGCGCCGGACAGACAGGAACAATCCTGCTGAACGGCCTCACACGGACGACCGCGATCTCGGTCGGGGAAGCGCAGGTGCTCGTGCAGTAGCGGGCGCGGAGAGGCAGTGAGTATGAGTACAGCCACCGGAGTCGACGGGACTCTCAACACGCAGGGTCCGGCCGCGACACCGCTCGCGCCGCCGCCGAAGCTGCGCCGACGTCCCGCCCTCGTGGCCGCCGCGATCGGCGCCATCTGTATCGGCGCCCTGCTCGCCGGCTGGGCCTGGAAAGCGACCACGAACACCCAAGAGGTCCTTGTCGCCCGGCACAGCATCGAGCGCGGCTCGGTAATCGAGGCAGACGACCTCGCCCGCGTGCGGCTCAGCGCCGACCCGGCTCTCAAGCCGGTCGCCGGCTCGGAGCTCGACCAGGTCGTCGGCCAACGCGCAGCCGTGGACATCGCCGAGGGCGGGATGCTGACACCCGGATCGTTCACGACCGAGGTCGTGCCGGGCGAGGGCGAGTCTGTGGTAGGCGTGGCTCTGACGCCGGCACAGGCTCCCGGCCTCGACCTCCAGTACGGCGACAAGGTCCGCGTCGTCGCAATCCCGGCTCAGGGCGACGACCTGCCCGCCGGCGCACCGCTCACCAGCGACGCCACCGTCGTCGGCGTCCACATCTCCGACGAGACGGGCCAGACCGTGGTCGATCTCCTCGTTGCGAAGGCCGACGCCGCGGTGCTCGCCACCCGGATCGCTACCGGCAACATCGCCCTGATCCTGGACTCCCGGGAGCGTTGATGGCCGTCGTCACTCTCTCGTCTGCGTCCGGGTCCCCCGGTGTGACCACCACGGCACTGGGACTCGCGCTGTTGTGGCCACGTCCCGTGCTGCTCGTCGAAGCCGATCCGACCGGTGGCTCGAACCTGCTTGCGGGCTACTTCCGCGGCACGCGCGAGTACGACAGCGGGCTGATCGAGCTCGCTCTCACCGCCAGCGACATCGGCGATGCTCTTGCGGACGTCGCCCAGCCCATTGATGACACGACCGTCTCCTTCGTCGCCGGGACACGATCGCACACCCAGGCCGGTGCGCTGAGGGATCTGTGGGAGCCACTCGCCCACACGCTGGCCGACCTAGAGTCCACGGGCCAGGACGTCATCGTGGACACCGGGCGACTCGGCCTTTACGGCTCCCCGCAATCGTTGCTCGATGCCGCCGACCTCGCGCTGATCGTCAGCGGCACGACGCTGCCCAACCTGTCGGCCCTGCGGTCCTGGGCCGAGGCATTCCAGCGTCCGGCGCTCGATTGGCACCAGTCGGGCATCGTGCTC
>JBPPMS010000005.1:0-26445 GCA_051306175.1 Mycobacterium sp.
GACCAGAATCCCTTGCCCCTGCGGTTGTTCGAATCACCAGCGAATCCGCCGTGTGGGATATGTCACTCCGCGGCGTCGAGGATGCGTTGGGCCGCCAGTGTCGCGGTGAGCTCTCCTTCTCTTACCTGTCGTTCAACCTCTGCGCGAATGCTTTTCACCGCCGGGTTGGACAGCACGCGATCCAATACCGCATCCCGGACCATCGCCCATGTCCAATCCACCTGCTGGCGGCGCCGCCGGGCCTCGAATTCACCTGCCTCCGTGAGGGTTCCCCGGTGCTTGAGGACGGTGGCCCACAGCTCCGACAAGCCGGTGCCCTCAGCCGCGCTCATTGTCAAAACCGGTGGGCGCCATAGCGTATCGCGCGGGTAGATGAGGCGGATGGCACCCGAGAGCTCACGCGCGGCGCTCTTGGCCTCGACGGTGTGCTCACCGTCTGCTTTGTTGACCACGACGACATCCGCCAGCTCCAGCACACCCTTCTTGATGCCCTGAAGTTGATCGCCGGTGCGCGCCAGTGTGAGGAACACGAAGGTGTCGACCATGTTCGCGACGGCTACCTCGGATTGTCCGACGCCAACTGTCTCCACCAGGATCACGTCGAACCCCGCGGCTTCCAGCAGCACGATCGTCTCGCGGGTGGCCCTGGCCACTCCGCCGAGAGTGCCCGACGTCGGAGAAGGCCGGACATAAGCGTCGGGGCTGACCGCCAAGCGTGACATCCGGGTCTTGTCGCCGAGGATAGAGCCGCCGGTTCGGGTGGAAGACGGGTCAACCGCCAGTACCGCCACCTTGTGGCCACGGGCGATGAGGTGGACTCCGAGCGCCTCGATCGTCGTGGATTTACCCACCCCCGGTACACCGGTGATCCCGACGTGCATCGCCGAACCCGCGTCGGCCATGACCGCCAACAGCAGCTGCTGCGCCCGATCTCGATGATCGGGACGCGTGGATTCGACGAGCGTGATCGCCCGCGCCAGCGCAGTCCTGTCCCCCTTGCGGACCGCGGCAGCGACGTCCGCTACGTCGGGGCTGGCCGGCATCAGCTCAGGTCGTAACCCAGGCGCTCAGCGAGCTTGTGCAGCAGGCCGATCGCGGCGTCGGAGATCACCGTTCCCGGCGGGAAGATGGCAGTGGCACCTGCTGCATAGAGCTCGTCGAAATCGCCGGGCGGAATCACACCGCCGACCACGACCATGATGTCGGACCTGCCGACCTCGGCGAGCGCGTCGCGCAGCGCGGGCACCAACGTCAGGTGCCCGGCGGCCAGCGAGGACACACCGACGACGTGCACGTCGTTGTCGGCAGCTTGGCGGGCCACCTCCTCCGGCGTGGAGAACAGCGAGCCGACGTCGACGTCGAAGCCGATGTCGGCGAAGGCGGTAGCGATCACCTTCTGTCCCCGGTCGTGACCGTCCTGGCCCATTTTGGCGACCAGGATGCGGGGCTGACGCCCGTCGGCTTCGGCGAACTTCTCTACCAGCGCGCTGGCGGCATCGATGGTGTTCACGGTCCCTGCACCTCCGGAGGCCTCGCGGTACACCCCGGAGATCGTTCGGATCTCGGCGACGTGGCGGTCGTACACCTTCTCCAGCGCGTCGGAGATCTCGCCGACGGTGGCCTTGGCGCGCGCCGCGTTGACGGCCAGCGCGAGCAGATTGTTGCCGAGGTTGTCCTCGCCCGCCAGACCCGAAGCGCCTGCGGCGCGTGACAATTGGTCCAGTGCCTCCCGTGTTGCGGCCTCGTCGCGGTCCGCCCGCAGTTGCTGCAGCTTCGCGATCTGCTCGGCCCGTACGCGGCTGTTCTCGACCTTGAGGACTTCGATCTCGTGATCTTCGGTAACCTGGTACTTGTTGACGCCGATCACCGGCTGCTGCCCTGAGTCGATGCGCGCCTGGGTACGCGCGGCCGCTTCCTCGATACGCAGCTTTGGGATGCCCTCGCTGATGGCCTGCGCCATGCCGCCGTGTTCAGCGACCTCCGCGATGTGGGCACGCGCCTTCTCGGCAAGCTGGTGGGTCAGCCATTCCACGTAGTAGGAGCCGCCCCAGGGATCGATGGGCCGGGTGGTGCCCGATTCCTGCTGCAAGAGCAGCTGGGTGTTGCGCGCGATACGGGCGGAGAAGTCGGTGGGCAGCGCCAACGCTTCGTCAAGAGCGTTGGTGTGCAACGACTGTGTGTGCCCCTGCGTTGCTGCCATCGCCTCGATGCAGGTGCGGGCGACGTTGTTGAACGCGTCCTGCGCGGTCAGTGACCACCCTGAGGTCTGCGAGTGGGTGCGCAACGACAGCGACTTTTCGGACTCGGGGCCGAACTGTGCGACCAACTCGCTCCACAGCAGCCGACCGGCGCGCAGCTTGGCGACCTCCATGAAGAAGTTCATGCCGATGCCCCAGAAAAACGACAACCGTGGCGCGAACTTGTCGATCGACAGGCCCGCGTCCAGTCCTGCCTTGATGTACTCGACGCCGTCGGCCAAGGTGTACGCCAGCTCCAGATCGGCTGTGGCACCAGCCTCTTGGATGTGGTATCCGGAGATCGAGATCGAGTTGTACTTCGGCATCTTGGCGCTGGTGTAGCCGAAGATGTCGGAGATGATCCGCATCGACGGCTTCGGCGGATAGATGTAGGTGTTGCGGACCATGAATTCTTTGAGGATGTCGTTTTGGATGGTCCCTGCCAGTTTCTCCGGCGGCACACCCTGCTCCTCGGCGGCGGCGACGTAGAGCGCCAGGATCGGCAGCACCGCACCGTTCATCGTCATCGACACCGAAACGCCGCCTAGATCGATGCCATCGAACAGCTGGCGCATGTCGAGGATGGAATCGATTGCCACACCAGCCATTCCGACGTCACCCGCTACCCGGGGATGGTCGGAGTCGTAGCCCCGGTGAGTGGCGAGGTCGAACGCCACCGACAAGCCCTTCTGACCCGCGGCCAGGTTGCGGCGGTAAAACGCGTTCGACTCGGCGGCGGTCGAGAATCCCGCGTACTGACGGATGGTCCACGGCTGGTTGACATACATGGTCGGATAGGGCCCGCGGATGAATGGCGGCGCGCCGGGAAAGCTGTTCACCGGGTAACCGCCGGCGGCGACCTCATCCCGGTCGGCACCAATGTATACCGGTTTGACGTCGATGCCCTCCGGCGTTGCCCAGATCAGCTGCTCCGGCGGGTAGCCGCGGGCGGCAGCAGAAGTCGCCACATGTTCGGCCACCCCGTCAGCGGTAGCCTCCTGCAAGGACTCCTCGCCCCGCAGTGGAATGTCCGCGAAACTCGTGATCTCCGTCTTACTCGCCGTCATCTCAGGCCCCTAGTTGATTGAGCAGGGCCGAAAGCGCTTCGACCGCATCGATCTTCGCTGTCAGATATTCATCGGGTCGACTCTCGGGCACCACGTCGGCCACAGCCTTCTCCGGGCCCGCCAGATAGACCTTGGCCACCGCTGCGCCGCGAGCCGCGGCGACAACGTCACCGGCCTCGGCCGCGTACCGTTCGTCGGTGCCGCAGATGACCGCGATGGTAAGCCCGCCCGCCTCGGCCACGGCACCCGCCACACCGGCCGCGTCGACGGTACCGAGGTTGACGACCTCAATCCCCCCGGCGGCCAGCAGGTTCGCGGCGAATGAGGTGCGGATGTTGTGTTCGGCCAGCGGCCCCAGCGGCAGCAGCAACACCTTGGGCCGTTCGCCGTGCGAATCCAGGTAGGCGTCGGAGCGGTCGCGCAGCGCCTCGAACCCGGCACCGTACCGCTTCGCGAGGAGAGGCGAATCCTGCTGCAGCAGCGGTACTTCCGCAAGGTTGGGGAATTCGTTGACACCCGTGACGGACGTCCTGCGGTGCGCGACGTCGTCAGCGCGGCGCTGCTGCACCTCGGCGATCCGGCCGGTGAGGAACTGCGTCGCTTCGCTGAATCCGCCGCGGCCCTCCACCGCCTGGAAATGCCCCCACGCCTCCTGAGCGAGCCGCTCGGTGAGGTCCTCGACGAACCACGATCCGGCCCCCGGGTCGAGCACCCGGCCCAGATGGGACTCCTCCAGCAGGAGCAACTGCGTATTGCGCGCGATCCTGCGGGCAAACGTGGTCGCAATGCCAGGATAGCCGCCTGCGATGGCAGCGTCGAACGGTTGCACCACAACGGTGTCGGCGCCGCCCACACCGGCACCGAATGCCGCCAGCGTCGTCCGCAGCATGTTCACCCATGGGTCGCGCTGCGTCATCATCGGTGACGACGTCACCACGTGTAGTACCGCCGCGCCCGCCTCCGGGGCACCGACCACCTCGGCGACCCGCGCCCAGAGGTGACGCGCCGCGCGCAGTTTCGCAATTGTCATGAACTGATCGTCATCGGCGGCGAACCGGAAGCTGATCTGCGCCAGCGCATCGGAAACGCTCATCCCGCCGTCGATGAACAACCGCAAGTAGGCAACCCCGGCGGCGACTACGCCCGCCAGCTCCCATGAGGCACCAGCCCCGAGATCGTGGAAGACGGGGCCGTCTACAGTGACCGCCCGGACACCGGCGGACAATCTAGCCGCCAGCGTGACAACGTCGTCTACGGCGGGACCTGGTCGCCCGATCAGGCCGGACGACAGGGGGTCGGCACCGAGGTCGATGGACACCTGCCCGCGTCGCTCGTCATCCAAGCCTGTGACCAGCGCGATGATCGACTCTGCGGCGGTGACGTAGCCCTCGCGGGCGTCGATGATCACCGGCGCGAGGTCCAGCAGCACGCCTTCGAGCAGCCGATCGACGTGGTCAGCGGCGACACCGTCCTCGCCCACCCGCAACACCAGTGCGCTGACCCCGTCATTCAACGCGCCCAGGACCGACGCGTTGCCGTCCGTGATCCCCTGACCGGGCAGCGGGAAGACCTCCGCCACCTTCCACCCCGCATTCACGTCGCGGGATGCGTCGCCGCCGCGGATGAAGGGCCACTGGCCCGGCAGCGACGGTTCGGGCAGCGCGTCCAGCGCTGTGTACAGCGGCCGCACGTCGAACCCGTCGTAGGTTGGTGTGTCGAGGAGGCGTTCGGGTTCATCCGGCAGATCGGCGGGATCACGCCGAATGCTCTTGGACAACACAACCGCGACGGCTTTGCGCCAGCGGGCACGAGCCGCTTCGAGGTCAGCCGAATCGGAAGGCACAGCAGAGACTCCCACGGACACCGGCGACTCCTGGTTTTGCAGATGGCAACCAGCGTTGCCACTCTTCTGTCAGGCTAAATGATTGCTATACCAGCGGCGAAACTCCCGTCACGCAGCCGGGGTCTGTCGCCGGTGATCCGTACTCTGTATCGATGTGACGCCTCCCATCGCCCGCACGCTGCGAGGACTGCGTTCTGCGCTGATCGCGACGGCACGGCAGGTGCCTCGGCGCAGGCTGATCGCGGTCGCCTTCGCGATTGTGATTCTCGTCGCACTTGCGGTGCTCGTCCCGTGGCCCACCGCCATACAGATGCGCGATTGGGCCACCGCGGCAGGTCCGTGGCTGCTCGTCGCATTCTTCACCGCACATGTCCTCCTGACCATTTTTCCGTTTCCCCGCACCGCCTTCACCCTCTCGGCAGGTCTACTGTTCGGGCCAGCGCTGGGGATCTCACTGGTCGTCGCCGCGAGCACCCTCAGCGCCATGGTCGCGTTTCTCCTGGTCCGTGCCGCGGGGTGGAAACTCACCGCCCTGGTCAGTCACCCGCGGATGGCGGAGGTCGAGACTCGGCTGCGGCGGCGGGGCTGGCCCGCAGTGCTGAGTCTGCGGTTGATCGCCCTGGTGCCGTTCTCGGTGCTCAACTACATATCGGGCGCCTCCGGCGTGCGCTTCCTGCCTTACACCGCGGCGACGCTATTCGGCATGATTCCCGGGACTGTGGCGCTGGTGATGCTGGGTGACGCGTTCGCGGGCAGCGTCAACCCACTTCTGGTTCTCGCATCGGCATGCATCGCGTGCCTCGGGCTGCTCGGATTGGCGATCGAGATCCGCAGCCACCACCGCGACCAGCTGCGCCTACCTGCAGAGACCGCACAGCAGGACACCGAACCGCAACCGGTCGTCACCAACTGACGCGGCTGGCGCGATGCAGGTGCTCCGCCGTCGATCACAGCAATGCAGTGTGCTCGAAGCCTGTCGGCCTGGTCAGCGCAGTCATTGTTCGCGAGCGCCGTGCCGCGACTCCTGCTCGGCGTAGTTCTGCGTCGTCGTCTGCACCTGCTGGGTCAGCGGTGGGTACTGCCGCGGCGGTGGGAGCACGCCGTCGACGGGGGCGCGGGCGTCAGCCTCGGCCTTGGCGACCGCCTGGGCGATGACCGGGTCGGTCTTCGTGGTGAACCAGTCGGCCACCTCGTCGGAATCGTCCTCGGGCTTCGGGAGATCCTGTTCGACCGGTGACGGCGTGTAGCGGAACACCCCGTCGTCGCCGGGCGCTCCCAGCATCTTGGTGAACCCCTGCAGCGCGGCGCCGAAGTCGCTGGGCACCACCCACACCTTGTTAGCTTCGCCCTTCGCCATCAGCGGCAGCGTCTGCAGATACTGGTAAGCCAGCAGTTCCGGGGTCGGCCGGCCCGCCTTGATCGCTGCGAACGTCTTCTCGATGGCCTTGGCCTGGCCCTGCGCGTTCAGGTATTGCGCCGCCCGCTCGCCCTGGGCGCGCAGGATGCGGGACTGGCGCTCGGCTTCGGCGGCCAGCACAGTCGCTTGCTTGGCACCCTCGGCCGCCAGGATCTGCGCCTGCTTCTGGCCCTCGGCTTGCTTGATCGACGCCTCGCGGTTGCCCTCCGCCGTCAAGATCATCGCGCGCTTCTCGCGGTCGGCGCGCATCTGCTTCTCCATCGAATCCTGGATCGACGGCGGTGGGTCGATGCTGCGCAACTCGACACGCGCCACGCGCAGGCCCCACCGTCCGGTGGCCTCGTCGAGCACCCCGCGCAGCTGACCGTTGATGGAATCGCGTGAGGTCAGCGTCTGCTCCAGCGTCATCCCGCCGACCACGTTGCGCAAAGTGGTGGTGGTGAGCTGCTCGACGCCGACGATGTAGTTGCTGATCTGATAAACCGCCGCCTGGGGGTTGGTGACCTGGAAGTAGACGACGGTGTCGATGTTGACCGTCAGGTTGTCCTCGGTGATCACCGGCTGCGGCGGAAACGACACCACCCGCTCCCGAAGGTCCACTCGGGCGCGGATCCGGTCGATGAACGGCAACAACAGCGTCAGCTGACCCGACACCGTCTTGCTGTAGCGACCGAGGCGCTCGATCACCGCGGCCTCTGCCTGCGGGATCAGCGCCACCGATTTGGCGACGACGATCACCGCGAATAGCACGATGACGGCCAACAGGATCAATCCGAAAATGGCACCGTTATCCATGGTCTGTTCCCCTCATCTCCCCATGTCCTCGTAATCCCCTCGTGCTCTCAAGCGTTCTTCCACACCACCGCGGTGGCGCCGTCGATGCGCATGACCGTCACGTCCTCGCCGGGTTCGTACTCGTCGTCGTCATTGAGCGGGCGCGCCGTCCAGACTTCACCATCGAGCTTGACCTGACCCTCGTGACGGTTGATCCGCTCTAGCACCTTGGCGCCCTTGCCCTCGAGCGCCTGGATGCCGAGCGCCTCGGACGGGTGCCCCGAGTCCAGCCGCTTCCGCAGCGCAGGACGTGCCACCCCGAGCAGCAGTACCGACACCACCAGGAAGACGATCCCGTCGATCCACACCGGACCGTCGTGCAGCAAACTCGCACCACCTGCGGCGATTGCACCGCCTGCGAGCATCAGGAGAAACAAATCGCCGGTCAGCGCCTCGGCACCGGCAAGAACGAGCGCCGCGATCACCCAGATCAGGGGCACCCAATACATATCTGCACAGTAGCGCGTTGGCTGCCACCACAGCGACGAACAATTACACTGCCTTCATCATGTGGTGCCCAAGTGTCTCCCTCGCCGTGTGGGCCAACGCCTGGCTCGCAGGTTGCGCCGCGCCCGATGACGTGGTGGACGCTCTCAATGATTGGGCGCCAAGGCATTCAGTCACGGCCTACGACGCCGTGGCTGCGCTTCGGACGGGTCTGCCGTGGCCCGATATCGACGACGCCCGCGCGATCGCGCTGCTACAGACCGTGCGCAGTGTGGCTGGCACGCCGACGGGTGCCGAACCCGCCGTCCGCGTCGTGATCCCGGTGGCGGGCGATGTCCGCGGCCTTCCCGCGGGCACCCAGTTCCAACGCGATGCCATCACCTTGGGCGAGGCGCTGATCATCAGCAGATACGGCGATCCGTCGACGTCAGTGGGCGTCGTGCCCGAGTTCACCTACGACGAAGAATTCCCGTTCGAGGAGCACAGCGACGATCTCGGTGCCGACGATCCAGAGGTCACCGCGATCGCCTGGACCGTCTACTCGCTGCCGGACACCCCGATGCTCGGACAGCAGGATCTCGGGGAGGCCGAATACGCGTTGCGGTCAGCCGTCCGCTCGGCCGCCGACGCGCTGACGGCGCTGCAGGTCGGTTACTCGGGGCCCGACGTCGCCGACCCACGCGCCTTGGTGCAGCAGGTCCTCGACGCGGGCACACATCACCGGGCTCCGGAGAATGCGCCGCAACGGGCGCTTCGGGTACTAGAGAACGCCGCCCATGTCGACGCGATCATCGCCGTCAGCTCCGGGCTGATGCCGATCGGCACCCAGACGTCGTCGGAGGCACAGCTGGCCAGCGACGCGATCCGGCCGCTGGCGGGGGTGGTGCGCTCTGCCCGGCGGGCGGCGGTCGACGCCATCCTGCACTCAGCTTGGCAGCGTTAGGCTCTCGCGCTTGTCAGGCGGCTGACGCCGTCACCACGTCGGCCGAGACTGGATGTCCCGCGGATCCCGGGGTCGGCCTCTCCGCGGCGAGGATGACCAACACCGCCAACGCCACGCCCAGGATGAAGAGGATCTAGGCTAGCTAGGAGCTGACTTCGGAGCAGGACGTCGAGCACAACGCGCCGTTGACACTGAAACCCAACGCGGACATCGGATCCTGGGAGGAAGCGACCCTGCGCTCAGGGTGGGAGTAGCGAAGTTCGTCCAGCAGTTCGCGACCGAGTTGCGCGTACCGACGATCGGCGTTGAGCGTCGCGGCGCGTACCAGCACCACGCCTGCGGCAGCCGCCTGCGCCGCGAGTTCGGTGTCCAGGTCCCACACCACCTCGATATGGTCGGCGACGAAACCGATGGGACAGACGATCACCGCCTTGGCGCCTGCGTCGACGAGAGCGGCGAGGTGGTCGGCGATATCCGGACCCAGCCATGGAATCCGCGGTGGCCCTGATCGCGACTGCCACACCTGGTCGTAGTCGTCGACACCGGCCGCCTCGGCCACCAGCCTTGTCGCGTAGGCGACTTGGCGGCTATAGAGATTGCGGCCGTGACGCTCGTCAGCAGCCAGGGGCACCGAATGGGCGGTGAATACCACGCGCGCTTCCGCACGCAGCGGCTGCGGCAACCGCGCCACGGCTTCTCCGAGGTTGGCGGCGAACGTGTCGACGAACAACGGATGGTCGTAGTACTGGCGCAGTTTGACCAATTCCGGGGCGTCGGGACCGGCCGCCTCGCGACCCCTTGCGATGTCCTCGATGTACTGCTGGCAACTCGAATACCCGCCCCAAGCCGACGTGGTCAGGACCGCCGCCCGGCGAATGCCGTCGTCTCGCATCGCGGTGACCGCGTCCTGGACGTACGGTTCCCAGTTGCGGTTGCCGAAATAGATTGGTAGATCCGGCAGTTCGATCCTGAGCTGCTCGATCAACGCACGGTTGATACCGTTGATCGGCGACACTCCGCCGAAGTGCAGGTAGTGCTCGGCGACTTCGTCCAGTCGCTCCGGGGGGATGCCACGACCGCGCGTGACGTTCTCCAGGAACGGCCGAACCTCGTCCGGCGCTTCGGGGCCGCCGAAGGACAGCAGCAGTAGAGCGTCAAAGTCCATAGCAGTCGATCCGTCAGAGCAACTGGGTATGCGCGCCGCCATCGGCGTACACGATGGTGCCGGTGGTGGCGGGCAACCAGTCCGACAGCAGAGCACAGACGGTCTTGGCGACCGGGGTGGGATCCTTCATGTCCCAGCCGACCGGGGCGCGCTGATCCCAGCCCTCTTCGAGAAGACGCATCTGCTCACCTGCCGCCTCGCCGAGGGCGCCTCCGACGATCGCGGCCATCGCGAGAGTCCGAATTGGACCTGCAGCAACAAGATTGGACCGCACCCCGAACTGGCCTGCCTCACGTGCGACGAACCGGTTCACCGATTCGAGGGCGCTCTTGGCGACGGTCATCCAGTTGTAAGCGGGCATGGCCCGGGTGGGGTCGAAGTCCATGCCGACGATGCTGCCGCCGCGGTTGATCACCGGCAGTGTCGCCTTCGCCAGCGACGCATACGAGTAGGCCGAGATATGGATGCCTTTGGCCACGTCCTCGTACGGCGCGTCGAAGAACGGGTTGATACCCATTCCGGTCTGTGGCATGAAGCCGATGGAGTGGACCACGCCGTCGATCTTGTTGTCCTCGCCGATCACTTCGGCGATCCGGCCCGCGAGCGAGTCCAGATGCTCCTGGTTCTGGACGTCGAGTTCCAGCAACGGCGCCTTCTCCGGCAGGCGGTCGGCGATGCGCGCAATCAGCTTCATCCGGTCGAAGCCGGTGAGCACCAGTTCGGCGCCCGCCTGCTGCGCGACCTTGGCGATGTGGAACGCGATAGACGAATCGGTGATGATCCCCGTGACGAGGATGCGCTTACCTTCGAGAAACCCAGTCATGAAAGTCCTTTACTCGTTGCGAAATGCGTAGTCGCCGCGCCGTTCTAATGACCCATGCCCATGCCACCGTCGACGGGGATCACCGCGCCGGAGATGTAGCTCGCATCCTCGGACGCCAGGAAGCTGACCACTCCAGCGACCTCCTCAGCGGTACCCACCCGCTTCGCCGGGATGAACTCCAGTGCCCCAGCCTGGATCCGCTCGTCCAGCGCGCGCGTCATCTCGGTGTCGATGTAGCCCGGCGCAACCACATTGGCGGTGACACCGGCCTTGGACAGCTCGCGTGCGATCGAGCGGGCCATGCCGATCAGGCCCGCCTTGGACGCCGCGTAGTTGGCCTGGTTGCCGATGCCCCAGGTGCCGGACACCGAACCCACGAAAATCATCCGGCCGAACCGCTTGCGCTGCATGCTGCGCGAGGCGCGTTGGGCCACCCGGAACGCTCCTGTGAGGTTCGCGTTGATGACCTTCTCGAACTTCTCCTCGGTCATCCGCATCAGGAACGCGTCCGCGGCGACGCCGGCATTGGACACCAGCACCTCGACCGGACCCTGGTGCTCCTCGACCTCGTTGAACGCGCGGTCGACGGCGTCGTTGTCGGTGACGTCACACTCGACCCCGAACAGTCCGTCGGCGGCGCCGGAACCGCGGTGCGTGACGGCCACCGTGTGCCCGTCAGCGGCCAGACGCAGCGCGATCGCCAGTCCGATGCCCCGGTTACCTCCGGTGACCAGCACCGATCGGGGTACGAATGGTGGACGGCCCACCGCGGGCTCCTCTGCTGTATCAGCGACGGCGCTTTCAGTCATGGTCGTCAACTTAACGCCTCGCCAAGGTGTGCCGAAATTGCGCAGGCGCGAATCAGCTGGGCAGCCTTCGGTTGATCAGCAGTGCGGCCAGGGCGGACAGCGCCAGCACCAGCGCACCCACCCGTAGCCATCCGACACTTGCGTCACCGCGGATGGTCTCGTAGCCGATCTGCTCCTGCAGGTTGGAGTACACCTGCTTGAGCTCTTCCAGGCTCGACGCGGTGAACGATTCGCCGCCGGACAGATCGGCGATCTTGGCGAGCATCTCGTCGTCCACCGGGACCGGCTGACGCTGATCGTTGATCTCGACGTAGCCGTAGGGAGTCCCGAACGAGATGGTCGAGATCGGCACGCCCTGGTCGTCCGCCGTTCGGGCAGCGGTGAAGGCACCCTTGGGGTTGTCGGGGTTCGACGGGACCGTCTCCTTGCCGTCCGACATCAGCACGATCCGGGCAGGTGGTGGTTCGTCACCACCACCGATCACCGCGCCGACGGTGGCGATGGCCTGCAGCGCGGTGAAGATGCCTTCGCCGGTGGCGGTGCGGTCGGCCAACTGCAGTTTGTCGATGGCGTTCTTGGCGGCTTCGCGGTTGGTGGTGGGCGATACCAGCACCGTCGCGGTGCCCGCATACGAGATAAGGCCGAGGTTGATGCCGGGCGTCAGTTCGTCGGCGAACTGCTTGGCTGCTTCCTGAGCCGCCTCGAGGCGGTTGGGTTCGACGTCGGTGGCACGCATGGACTGCGACACGTCGATGACGAGCATCACCACCGCCCTGTTGCGCGGGATGCGGACGTCGTTGGTGGGGCCTGCCATCGCGATCGTCAGCAGCACCAGCCCGAGAGCCAGCAGCGCCGACGGCAGGTGACGCCACCAGGTGGGCCGTTTGGGGGCGACGGAGTCCAGCAACTCCATGTTCGAGAACCGCAGAATCCGCTTCTGCCGCGAGGACTGCACGATGATGTACAGCCCGACCAGCGCCAACACCACGATCAGGAATAGGAACCACCACGGGTTCGCGAATCCCGACAGCGTCATCGGGCCGAGCAGAGGAATATTCATGTGAAGTCCTTGAACTCTTTTGCTCCCCGCGTGAGCAGCACGTTCACTGGCGGCCAGTCAACGCGCCACGTCGACGCGAGGCGACGAAACGCACGATGTCGGCGATCCAGTCGCGGTCGGTTCGCAGGGTCATCAGCGGGGCGCCGCAGCGCCGTAGTGTGCGCGCCACCTCAGCCCGGTGGGCGGCCGCCGCTTTCTCGAACTCTGCCTGCAGGCGTGCGTCGATGGTGAACTCCCGCGTCACGCCGCTTTCGGTGTCCTGCAGGACCACGTCGCCGACGTCAGGCAATTCGACGTCACGCGGATCCAGAATCTCGATCCCCAATACTTCGTGGCGGGCCGCGATGGCGCGCAGGGGTCGCATCCAGGTGATCGGGCCGAGGAAGTCGCTGATCACCACAGCCATGCCGCGGCGCCGCTCCGGGCGACGCAGCGCGTCAATGGCGTCGGCGAGGTCACCTCGGACACCGAGCGGCGCCTTGGGCGAGGTGGCGATGGCGCGCAGCAGCGATTGCTCGTGCTGGCGTCCTGCCCGCGCTGGGATGCGAATGATGTTTTGGCCGTTGGCGATTATCGCCCCCAGGCGGTTGCCACCACCGCTGTTGAGGTAGGTGATCGCCGCCGCGGCGGCCACCGCGAGGTCACGCTTCTCGCACCGCGCGGTGCCGAAGTCGAGGCTGGCCGACATGTCGACCACCAACCAGGTCTCCAGTTCGCGGTCGGCGATCATCTGGCGGACGTGCGGATGGGTGGTGCGGGCTGTCACCGACCAGTCCATCCGGCGCACGTCGTCGCCCGGCTGGTAGATCCGCGACTCGCCGGGTTCGGAACCCGGTCCGGGCATCAGTCCCAGGTGGTCGCCGTGCAGCACGCCGTCGAGCTTGCGTCGGATGGTGAGTTCCAGCGTCTTGAGCGCGGCTTGCAGCTTCGGGTCGCTGATCTGGCCGCGTTGCATCGAGGGCGGGGCGCCATCGACGCGCACGGGCTGCCGGGCACCGTCGTGCTGGACGGTTGTCGGGGCGCCGTCGAGCCGCACCAACGGTTCGGCGGCGTCGGCGCCCTTCTTCTTACCGAGCCTCACCGACCGATAGCCGCTGCTGCTGCCGCGGCGGGAACCACCGGCGGCACCGAATGCCCTAGCTGTGGGACGGAGTTCACCTGCGGCAGGGCCACCGTCTGCAGTACGCGGTTGATCACCGTCTGCGGCGAGATATCGTCGGCCAGTGCGTCATAGGTGAGCACCAGGCGATGACGCAGCACGTCGGGGATCACTTCGAGGACATCCTGCGGGATCACGTAGTCGCGACCGCGCACCAGCGCCAGCGCGCGGGCCGCGGCGATGATGCCCAGCGAGGCGCGGGGTGAGGCGCCGAACGCGATCCAGGCGGCGACGTCGTTCATCCCGAACTGCGCCGGTTTGCGGGTGGCGGTGATGACGCGCACCACATAGTCCACCAGCGCGTGGTGGACGAAGTTGTTGGCGGCCAACTCCTGCAGCCGCAGTAGATCACCGGTTTGGAGGATCTGCTTGGGCTCCGGCGGGGTGACACCCATCCGGTAGATGATCTCGCGCTCTTCCTCCGGCGTCGGGTAGTCGACGTTGATCTTGAACAGGAAGCGGTCGCGTTGCGCTTCCGGCAGGGGGTAGACACCCTCGTTCTCGATGGGGTTCTGCGTGGCCATCACCAGGAACGGCTTCGGCATCGGGAACGTCTTGCCACCGATGGAAATCTTGCGCTCGGCCATGATCTCCAGCAGCGCGGACTGCACCTTGGCTGGCGCGCGGTTGATCTCGTCGGCCAGCAGGAAGTTGGCCACGGCAGGCCCGAGTTCGATGTCGAACTCCTCCTTACTCTGCCGATAGATACGCGTACCGATGATGTCGGTGGGCACCAGGTCAGGCGTGAACTGGATGCGCGAGAAGGTGCCGCCGACCACTTTGGCGAAGGTCTCAACGGCCAGCGTCTTGGCGACGCCCGGTACACCTTCGAGCAGGACGTGGCCCTTGGCGAGCAGCCCGACGAGGATCCGCTCGACCAGCTGATCCTGGCCCACGATGATCCGCTTGACCTCGAACACTGCGCGTTCCAGCGTGTGGACATCGCCGGCCAGACCGTTGCCCACAGCACTCCCCGGGCCGTCGAACTCCCTCGGCGGTCCGGCGTGCGCGCCTTTAGTGAGGTCGAAGTTGCCCCCACCTGGCGGGTTATTAGGCACCGATCCTCCGCCCGGGCCGGAGTAACCTCCAGCGCCCGCGGGGGGCCCACCTGGTGACGTCATCAACAATTCCTCCACAGCTCATTTGGTCCTCGCTTCGCACTACAGTGTGCCCTCGCCGGGCAGCGGCGTGCCTCACCAACTATTCCAGGCGTCCTGGGTTACGTCGACGTGCCCTATTCGCTGGACCAGTTTCAGGTCTCGATGATCCTGGCGAGATAGGGCTGCAGACCTGCCATCCGGACCGTGCTCACCGTCACCTGGCCCGCACTGCTCGCGGACTCGAGCATCTGGTTGTTGCCGAGGTAGATCGCCACGTGCTGACTGCCGCCAGGACCCCAGAACAGCAGGTCGCCACGCTTGGCCTGCGACTGCGGGACCTTGCGCCCGGTATCGTACTGGTCGCCGGAGTACTTCGGGATCAGCACACCGACCCCCGCGAAGGCGAACTGCGTGAATCCCGAACAGTCGAAGCCCACAGTCCCTGCACCCGAGTCGATCCCGGTGCTCGGACCGGTGGGTTTGCCGCCACCCCAGGAGTACGGCACTCCTATTTGCGAGGCACCGCGACGGATCACGTATTCGATGGCCTGCGGCCCCCGCACACTGCCGGCCGCGGCCGTCGACGGCTGACCGCCGATCCCGAGGTTGGCCAGGAATCTGCGGCCAAGGTCCAGGGTGACTTCGGTGGCTTGGGCGCTGGCCGCGATCGACGCGTTCGCGATGGCCAGCGGATCGCCGGGAGCTCCCGCGCTGAGCACCTGGGGAAGTGTCGGATCCCACTGTCCGTCGCCGGGCTCGGCGGCGGCGGGAACGGCGAGACCGAGCGCCAGCGACACCACGGCTAGCAGCACCCACGCCAGCCGATGTATCCGAAAGATCCTACGGCGGATCAATATTCGATATACCTGACGACATAGGGTGTCATCCCGCTGGTGCGCACCGGCGAGACTTTCACGACGGAACCCGTGTATGGCGCTTCCAACATCTGGCCGTTGCCGAGGTAGAGCGCGACATGCTGGCTACCACCTGGTCCGTAGAAGATGAGATCGCCGCGACGCATCTGAGACGACGGGATCTGGCGGCCGAGTTCGTACTGGTCGCCGGAGTAGTGGGGCAAACTGATGCCAACGCCTGCGAACGCATACAACGTCAGGCCTGAGCAGTCGAAGCCGACCGTGCCGGCACCGGAGTCGAATCCCTCGCTGGCTCCGGCGGCGGTACCGCCGCCCCACGAGTACGGCACGCCGATCTGGGACGCGGCGCGATTGATCACATACTCGGACGCCTGCCTGCCGTAGACCCGCGGGATCGCACCGTTGTTGAAACCGGTGTCGGTGGGTTGCAGGATGCCGATTCTCTGCAGGAAGCTCCTGCCGAGATCGGCGGTCACCTGCGCCGAGGTGGCCGAGATCTGCAGCACCGTGTTGACGATCGCGATCGGGTCGCCGCTGACGAAGGCACTCGGCACCATCGGCAACGTGGTGTCCCACTCGCTGACGTCGCCATACGGCACCGCCGCCTCAGCGCCGCCGTCCCAGCGATCGCCGGTGGGCTGCTGGGGAGTGGACGCAGCCGGTTCGGGGATCGCCGCCCCGCCGGGGGTAGGTGCGGCCGCCGGGACGCTCGCCGCAGGCGCGGGTGGTGTCCGCGCGGCGTCGAGGCGCGCCTGGGCGGCGTCGCGGTCGGCGACGAGTTGGTCGATCTGCGTCTGCTGCTGGGCGAACTGCGTCTGGGTGTCGGTCAGTTCTGCGACGGCCGCGTCCTGGCTGGCCTGGGCATCCACCGCGGCCTGATCGGCGTGCTCCTTGGCTGCGCGCGCCGCCGATTCCTGGTTGAGCACCTCAAGGCGGGTTCGCTCCAGATTTTCCATCATCTGGTCCACACCCAGCGACAAGGCGTACTCGGCGCTGGCGTTGGCAATCATGTCCCCAGGTGTGCCTGCGGAGAGGATCGATCCCGGCGGACCTCCCATATAGGCCGCGACCACATACTCGTCATGCTCCTGCTGTGCGGAATCGATCGCGTTCTCCGCGGCCTCCAGGTTGCCCTGGCTGGCCTGGAGTTCGGCCTGCGCCAGCACCGCGGCGTCCCTGGCAGCCTGGACGTCGACGAGCGCCTTGTTCACGCCTTCCTGACGGGCCTGCACCTCGGCGCCGAGATCCTGCAGTCGCTGGTTGGCTTCGGCCACGTCGGCGATGAGCGTGGCCAGCGACGCAGGTTCGGTGGGGGCGGGTTCAGCCTGCCCGACACCCGGAGCGCCGATCAGCAGGGCTGACATCGACGCAAACACGACGACGGCGCGGCATATGTCTGCTGCCGGTGTGCGTCTCATCGACTCTAGGTCTCCTCGGCTCTACGCGAACGGGATCGCGCACTCGGGGCACACCCGTCACTGCAGCCATATAAAAATCACCTGCAACAAGGGTGCCTCCTGCACCGTACGTCACAGATGTCCCTGAGGAAACTTCCGTCACAAATTACACGTCTGTAATTCGTACCCGAACAGGGGAAAGGAGCGCAAAGAAATTAGCTCACGCGGGTTAATCGAGCGGTTCGACCTGCTCGGAGACTACCGCTGACGAAAGTTCGGCCTTGCTGCGCAATTGCAACAAACGGGTCACGGTTACGGCTGCGGCCACTGCAACCACGAGCACGATTGTCATTGCAGTCCAGTCAAAGTCGGGTTTCTGCAGAGCCCCGACGAAATTGGTCGCCGATTGCACGGGATTGCCGGTCTTGGCGACGTCCTGCCCTGCCTCCAGAGTCACCCGGTCGAACACGCGGCTGTACGTGCCTGCGAAGATCGGGCTGATCACCAACACTGTCGACCCAGGATTGGCCTCGCCCACCGCGGTGGCCACGTCTCGCAGCGGCGTGTCGATGATCGGGTTGAACTCCACCACGACCACCTTGAGATCGATGCCCGCCTGTTGCGCATCGGCCACGATCTGTTGCAGCGCCTCGACATCAGCGGGAAACGGTGTGCTGACCCCGTCGTCCGCCACATCAACCAAGACCGCGTCGAGGTCAACGAACGGCGGGATGTCGGCGGGAAACGGAATCACGTGCGGCCCGAACTGGGCGATCGGAGAACTTGACCCGGTCATAGCTGTCGTTACGTCTTTCTCCCGCGCGGCGACTCGTTCATCGGCACGCTACGCCATGCAGACACCGAGAGATCGCCGAGCACGGGTGGCAGCGCGTCGGGATGGGCGCGAGACTGGACCCGAGCACTACGGAACGCGAACCGCCTGGATTACAGGACAAGCGTACTGTAAGAATGTAAGCGTAGCCGCGGACACAGCCCGTCCGCGGTCTCAAGTCAACCGGGAGTGATTGTGACCAGCGCAGATTCCGTCAATTCGTTCGGCGCCCGCGACACCTTGAACGTCGGGGACAACAGCTACGAGATCTATCGACTCGACGCGGTGCCCGGAAACGAGAAGCTCCCCTACAGCTTAAAGGTGCTGGCCGAAAACCTCCTGCGCACCGAAGACGGCGCCAACATCACCAAAGATCACATCGAGGCCATCGCCAACTGGGATCCGGAGGCCGATCCGAGCATCGAGATCCAATTCACCCCGGCGCGTGTGATCATGCAGGACTTCACCGGCGTCCCCTGCATCGTCGACCTCGCCACCATGCGCGAAGCCGTCGGCGATCTGGGTGGCGATCCCAACAAGGTAAACCCGCTGGCGCCCGCGGAGATGGTGATCGACCACTCGGTCATCGTCGACGTCTTCGGAAACGCAGGCGCCTTCGAGCGCAACGTCGACATCGAATACTCGCGCAACGGCGAGCGCTACCAGTTCCTGCGTTGGGGCCAGGGAGCTTTCGACGATTTCAAGGTCGTCCCGCCCGGCACCGGCATCGTGCACCAGGTGAACATCGAGTACCTCGCCCGCACCGTGATGGTGCGCGGCCGGGCGGGTGAAGCTGGGGGGGAAGAGATCCAGGTGGCGTACCCCGACACCTGCGTTGGCACCGACAGCCACACCACCATGGTCAACGGCCTCGGCGTGCTGGGCTGGGGCGTCGGGGGCATCGAGGCCGAGGCCGCCATGCTGGGCCAGCCCGTGTCGATGCTCATCCCCCGCGTCGTCGGCTTCAAATTGTCCGGCGAGATCAAGCCGGGTGTCACCGCCACGGACGTGGTGCTGACCGTCACCGACATGTTGCGCAAGCACGGCGTAGTGGGCAAGTTCGTCGAGTTCTACGGCAAGGGCGTGGCCGAAGTGCCGCTGGCCAACCGCGCGACGCTGGGCAACATGAGTCCCGAATTTGGTTCCACCGCAGCGATTTTCCCGATCGACGAAGTCACCGTCGACTACCTGCGCCTGACGGGCCGCACCGAGGAGCGGCTGGCACTCGTGGAGGCCTACGCCAAGGCACAGGGCATGTGGCACGACCCCGAGAAAGAGCCGGTCTTCTCCGAGTACCTCGAGCTCGACCTCGGCGACGTGGTGCCCTCCATCGCGGGTCCCAAGCGCCCCCAGGATCGAATCCTGTTGTCGGAGTCCAAGATCGCGTTCCGCAAGGACATCCACAATTACGTCGAGGAGAACCATCCGGCGCCGGAGACGAAGCTCGACGAGGCCGTCGATGAATCGTTTCCGGCCAGCGACTCGGTCTCGCTGTCCTTTGCAGAGGATGACGCCGTCGAGGTGCACTCGGCGGCCAACGGCGCCGAGGGCAGGCCAAGCAAGCCGGTGAAGGTCAGTTCCGACGAGATCGGAGAGTTCGTCCTCGATCACGGCGCCGTCGTGGTGGCCGCGATCACGTCGTGCACCAACACGTCCAATCCGTCGGTGATGCTCGGGGCGGCACTGCTGGCCCGCAATGCCGTCGAGAAGGGTCTGACCAGCAAGCCGTGGGTGAAGACTTCGATGGCCCCGGGTTCGCAGGTGGTCAACGACTATTACGAGAAGGCAGGCGTCTGGCCATATCTGGAGAAGCTGGGCTTCTTCCTGGTCGGCTACGGCTGCACCACCTGCATCGGCAACACCGGCCCGCTGCCCGACGCCATCTCGAAGGCCATCAACGAAGAAGACCTCACCGTCACCGCGGTGCTGTCGGGCAACCGCAACTTCGAGGGCCGCATCTCCCCCGACGTGAAGATGAACTACCTGGCCTCGCCTCCCCTGGTCATCGCCTACGCGCTCGCGGGGACCATGGACTTCGACTTCGAGACCGAACCGCTGGGCAAGGACAACGACGGCAACGACGTTTTCCTCAAGGACATCTGGCCGTCCGCGAAGGAGATCTCCGACGTCATCGCGTCGTCCATCAATCAGAAGATGTTCACCGACAGCTACGCCGATGTCTTCAAGGGCGACGAGCGCTGGCGGAATTTGCCCACACCTGAGGGCAAGATCTTCGACTGGGACCCCAACTCGACCTATGTGCGCAAGCCGCCGTACTTCGACGGCATGCCCGCCGAGCCTGAGCCGGTGTCGGATATCAAGGGCGCCAGGGTCCTTGCGCTGCTCGGTGATTCAGTCACCACCGACCACGTCTCCCCAGCTGGCAACATCAAGGCAGGCACGCCTGCGGCGCAGTATCTCGAGGAACACGGCGTCGAGAAGAAGGACTACAACTCCTACGGTTCGCGGCGCGGCAACCACGAGGTGATGATCCGCGGCACCTTCGCCAACATCCGCCTGCGCAACCAGTTGCTCGACGACGTCTCCGGTGGCTACACCCGCGACTTCACCGAGTCCGGCGGCCCGCAGGCATTCATCTACGACGCGGCGCAGAACTATGCGGAGCAAGGCATTCCGCTGGTGGTGCTCGGCGGCAAGGAGTACGGGTCGGGCTCCTCGCGTGACTGGGCGGCCAAGGGCACGTCGCTGCTGGGCGTCCGCGCGGTGATCACCGAGTCGTTCGAGCGCATTCACCGGTCCAATCTGATCGGCATGGGCGTGGTCCCGCTGCAGTTCCCGAAGGGCGAGTCAGCGGCGAGCCTCAAGCTGGACGGCACCGAGACGTTCGACATCGTCGGCATCGAAGACCTCAACGAGGGTAAGACACCCAAGACGATGCACGTCACCGCCACCAAAGAGGACGGCAGCGCAGTCGAGTTCGACGCGGTCGTGCGCATCGACACCCCAGGCGAGGCCGACTACTACCGCAACGGCGGAATCCTGCAGTACGTGCTACGCAACATGCTCAAGTCCGACTAGCAGCACGGCACGGGACGTACGGGACCAAGGATGCCCCGGGTCAGCGAGGACCATCTGGCGGCGCGCCGCCGCCAGATCCTCGATGGCGCTCGGCGCTGTTTCGCCGAACACGGATATGACAAAGCGACTGTGCGCCGACTGGAGCAGACGATCGGGTTGTCGCGCGGCGCGATCTTCCATCACTTCCGCGATAAGGACACCTTGTTCTTCGAGCTCGCTCGCGAGGATGCCGAGCGGATGGCCGACGTCGCGTCGCGCGAGGGCCTGATCCAGGTGATGCGCGATCTGCTGGCCGAGCCCGACCAGTTCGATTGGCTGTCCACGCGTTTGGAGATTGCGCGCAAGCTACGTAACGATCCGGATTTCAACCGCGGCTGGTCGGAACGCTCGGCGGAGTTGGCGGCGGCAACCACCGACAGGCTGCTGCGTCAGAAGCAGGCCGGACGGCTGCGCGATGACGTGCCGAGCGATGTCCTGCAAGTCTACCTGGATCTCGTGCTCGACGGTCTGGTTTCCAGATTGGCCTCCGGTGACGATCCCATGCGCCTGCGCGCCGTGCTCGATCTGGTCGAGGACTCAGTCCGCGCGCCCCGCTGATGGCGCACAGCGCCGCGCGGGATACTTTGCGGCGGTGGCGGTTCCACGCGGCCGAAGAACTAGTTGGGCAATCGCTTGGTGCGATGGTTCGGGCCACCGCGGCCACGCATGGTGGTGCCCGATTCAAGCAACAGGCTGTGTATCGAACCGTAGGACCTACCGGTGGACGCGACTAGGGTCCTAATGCTCGCGCCGTTCTCGTAGGCGTACCTCAGCTCGTGCAGCAATTCGGCTCGGACCTTGCGCTTGTTCGCGGCCGTCGCACTCCGCGCGTCCACGACGAAGTTCTGACCCCCGGCATCCCCCGTGTCCATCCGGTGCCTCCCCACTGAAAGATTCACCCGCCGCTGAGCCCGCCCGGGTAGAAAACCTCTGCGGTAGAGGGTAGGAAGCGTTTCCCCGGCGCGGAGCGGATTGACCTAACTTCTCAGGGTGCCGTTACGCGCCCCGGTCAGGCCAGCTCGATGAGATCCCGGTACTCGTCGGACCAGAAGTCCTCGGTGCCGTCCGGAAGGAGCACCACGCGTTGAGGATCCAGCGCCTCGGCGGCACCGGGGTCGTGGGTCACGAGCACCACCGCGCCCTGATAGCTGCGCAGAGCGTCGAGCACCTGCTCACGAGAGGCGGGATCGAGATTGTTGGTCGGTTCGTCGAGCAGCAGCACGTTCGCCGTCGACGCCACCAGCCCCGCCAGCGCGAGCCTGGTTTTCTCACCGCCGGACAGGGTGCCCGCGGGCTGGTCGAGTTGCGGCCCAGTGAACATGAACGCGCCGAGCAGCCCACGCAGATCCTGCTCACCGGTATCGGGAGCGGCGTGGCGGATGTTATCCCACACCGAGGTCGCGTTGTCCAGGGTGTCGTGCTCCTGCGCGAAATAGCCTACCTTGCAGCCATGTCCGGGCTCGACTTCGCCTCCGTCGGCAGCCTCCGTGCCCGCCAGGATTCGAAGCAGAGTGGTCTTGCCTGCGCCGTTGAGCCCGAGGATCACCACCCGGGAGCCGCGGTCGATCGCGAGATCGACGCCGGTGAACACTTCCAGCGAGCCGTAGGTCTTGGTCAAACCGCTCGCGGTGAGCGGGGTTTTGCCACACGGTGCGGGCGTTGGGAACTTGATGCGCGCCACCTTGTCGGCGACACGCTCGTCGTCCAACTCAGCCATCATCCGGTCGGCGCGGCGCAACATGTTCTGCGCAGCAACGGCTTTGGTGGCCTTGGCGCCCATCTTGGCAGCCTGTGTTCGCAGCGCCGACGCCTTGCGCTCGGCGTTGGAGCGTTCCCGTCGCCTGCGTTGCTCATCGGTGGCGCGGGCGTCGAGGTACTTGTTCCAACCCATGTTGTAGACGTCGACCTCACCTCGGACGGCGTCGAGGAACCAGACCCGGTTCACAACATCGTCCAGCAGATCGACGTTGTGGCTGATCACGACGAGGCCACCGCTGTGGTTCTGCAGAAAGGCCCGCAGCCAACCGACGGAATCGGCGTCGAGGTGGTTGGTCGGCTCGTCGAGGAGCAGGATCGTCGAGTCCCCTGAGCCGGAATCGGAGGCAGCGAATAGGATTCGCGCCAACTCTATTCGTCGGCGTTGACCACCGGAGAGAGTGCGCAGCGGTTGGGTGAGCACCCGGTCGGGAAGACCGAGGCTGGCGCAGATGCGGGCAGCCTCGCTCTCGGCGACGTAACCGCCGAGGGCCGAGAACCGTTCCTCCAGTTGGCCGTACCTGCGCACAGCCTTGTCCCGGGCGGCGTCGTCAGCCACCTCGGCCATGAGCGCCTGTTGCTTTTCCAGGTCGGTCAGCAGGGTATCGAGGCCGCGTGCGGAGAGAACCCGGTCGCGGGCCAGCACCTCCAGGTCGCCTTCCTTCGGGTCCTGGGGCAGATAGCCGACGTCGCCGACCCGGATGACCGTGCCCGAGTACGGCTCGCCCGCGCCTGCCAGGATGCGCATCGTCGTAGTCTTGCCTGCCCCGTTGCGCCCGACCAGACCGATACGGTCACCGGGTTGCACGCGCAGCGCCGGGCCGTCGGCGGACAGCAAGATGCGCGCTCCGGCGCGGACCTCTAGGTCCGTTGCGGTGATCACGCGTGTACTCCTAATTGATTGGGTGTGCTGCCCGGGCGACCGGAGCCCTCGACGGCCTGTCCAGGGTACTTGCGTACGGTGCGGATACGCGAACTCGCGCAACGTGGCTGACGTCACCGGCTAGCGCCTGGCCCGGAATACCGATGCCTACCCTCGGCACGCGCGGCGACTGCCTCGTCGAAGTTGGCGGTGCGCTCGGACAGGGAAGACCTCGAAAGCCCGCGATGTACCGATCACACGGGGCAGCAGATACGACGGCCCGTGCGTGGCGAGAACTCACACTTCTGGCTTGGGCTCCTGCGCCGCCAGCGCCGCGTCGATGTCGAGATCCTTGATCTGCGAAATCACGACATCTAGGTCCTTGGCGGACAACATCCCCGAGTGCCGGAACACCATGTGGCCCTTTTTGAAGCCCATCAGCGTCGGAATCGCCCGGATCTCGGCCTCGGCGGCAAGCTTCTGCTCGGCCTCGGTGTCCACCTTGGCGTGCACGACGTCGGGGTGCTTGTCAGATGAGCCGGAGAACGTCGGCGCGAAGGCCTTGCAGGGACCGCACCAGTCCGCCCAGAAATCGATGAGAACGATGTCGTTTTCCGTGATCGTCTCGACGAACGAAGCACCGGTGATGTCGTGAGTAGTCACGAGTCTCATAACGCCAGTTGTGTGTTGCGTGTTCCCTGCTCACAGCACCTCACACCCGGATGAGAAGAATTGTGTGATACGGCATTCAGATCGGGCGCGGCGGCGGGTGCTCACGCACACCTCGTCGAGGGCAGTCACCGGAAATCCCGGAAAGCACCGAGCAGCTTGGTGCGGAACGCGGGATCGAGCTCGCTGTCCCGGATCCTGCCGACGGCGCTGACGGTGCCGCGGAACTGTTCGAGATAGTTCTCGCAGCCATCACATTCGAGCAGGTGCATGTCGAACCGCGACCTGATCTCGGGGGTCAGCGTCCCCTCCAGATAGTCGGTCACCAGTTCGACGAGTTCGTTGCAGTCCATCTCAGGGTTCATGGTGCATCCATCAGGTAGGTCTCGAGCGCTTGACGCACCACGGCGCGGCCGCGGTGCAACAGCACCCGCTGGTTAACGACACTGATGCCGAGCAGTTCACACACCTCAGACGAATCGAATCCGAGCATGTCACGCATCGTGACCACGACGCGTTGGCGCTCCGGGAGTTTGTCCAATTCCCGGTGGGCCACGCTGACGAGTTCATCGCCGAGTACCGAACCCTCAGGGGTGTCGGGGAAGGGGGACGGCACCTCGTGGGGCTTCCAGTGCCCCGGATAGGGGTCGTCGTTGCCGCGGAACCTTTCCGGGTCGACGGTGCCACCGGTGTATACGACGATCGCGGATTGGACGTCGCGCCGCTCCCGGATCCCCCGCGCCTTGGCGATGTTGATCATCACCGTGAAAAGCCAAGTGCGCAAAGAAGATCGACCTTCGAATCGGTCGACGCCCTTGAGCAGCGCGATCCACGTCTCCTGGACCACTTCTTCGGCGATCTCGCGGCTGGACACATAACCCCTGGCCACCCGAAGCATCGACGACGCATGCATGTCGACAAGCCGCGCGAACGCACCTTCGTCACCCCTACGCAACGCCGCGATCAGCGCCGATTCGTCTCCTGCTACGCCGGTCATCAGCATCTGACAGTAGTTCTACCGACACTCGAAAGATGACATGTCCACTGAGTGTCACGGCAACGCCGTGCCGTTACGGTCCTCTGCCCCTGTTACGGCTTGGCCTGATCGGCGCACTGGCCGTTGGAAGGATCAACGAAGAATGGACAATTCACTTGATCGCTACCCCACCCTGGAGCGGCCCGCGGCATTCGCGGCGAGGTACGGACTGGTCGTCGTCACCGGCTGGATAAGCGTTGAAATTCACCGCCTACCAAGCAGCCGGAATCGAGCCGCTCGTCGCCCACAGCCCGTTCATGAGCTGGGTGTACGACGTGTTCTCCGTACAGACGTTCTCGGTACTGCTCGGCGTTTTCGAACTGTCCAGCGCAGCCTTGATTACCGTGCGTCCGTGGTGGCCCAAGGTGTCAGCGTTGGGCAGCCTGCTGGCAGTGGGATTGTTCGCCGCGACGATCAGCTTCCTGTTCACCACCCCCGGCGTCGGGGAAGCGGCCGGTGGCGGGTTTCCCGCGCTGTCGATGACGGACAGTTCCTGATCACGGACGTCGCACCGCTGGGCCTCGCAGCATGGACACTGCCAGAAGCGTTGTCGATTCGAGGCACTGATCGGCAATCAGCCGAAGAGAACCCGACCGCTGTGTGCTGACCCTGCGTGCCTACCTAGAGCTTTAGTGGTCTCGCTCGTTAGTTCGTCGGGGGTGGTAGCCAGGCGGTGGGATCGCCCAGGTAGAGCCCGCAGGCGCAATCGAGAGCTTCTTCGGGGTTGTCCGACACCGACCGGGCACTGCTCCAAGCGTGGGTACGTGCCGGCACGACACCGCAGAAGATGGCGCTACGCGCGTCGATCGTGTTGATGGCCGCCGACGGCACCACCAATGCGACCATCGCCGAGGAACTCGGGGTCTGCCTCGACACAGCCCGTACGTGGCGGGCCCGGTTCTGCACCAACGGCGTTGACGGGCTGGCCGATGCGCCCCGCTCGGGTCGGCCACCGGTGTATTCGGCGGGCGAGGTGGCCCGGGTCAAGGCTTGGGCGTGTGAACTTCGCGCCACCCACGGGCTGCCGCTGTCGCGGT
>JBPPMS010000006.1:0-29382 GCA_051306175.1 Mycobacterium sp.
ACCCTGGTCGGTGACCTGGTGCGCGGCGGCGCCACAACCCGGCTGCTGGCCGACCTCACCGACTGGCCCGCCGAACCCCACTACCGGCCCTCGGCCGCCCTGGCCGCCGCGATCCGGGCCCGCGACCTGCACTGCCGCTTCCCGAACTGCACCGTGCCCGCCGACCGCTGCGACATCGACCACTGCGAACCCTGAACACCGGGCCCCCACCACCGACCACCACACCCACCACCGACCACCACACCCACCACACCGATCAGCGGCCCCAGCATGCCCCAACGCCGCATCACCCGCGCCACCCAACGCCGACACAGCATCGCCACCGAACGCGCACTCAACCGAAAACTCGCCGCCCAAGACAAAGCAGACCGCGCCACGGAATAGCCCCAGGCGCGGGGTCGAGGTGCGACCGCACCCGGTGACGTGACGTGCCGGGCGACGACAAACTGGTGGACGCGACAGGTTTCCGGTAGCACCTTTACAACCTGCAGGTGATGTCGAGCAACCTTCGCTGGAAGAACTTCCAGCCGCGGTGGAGGAGAACTTCGCGAACCGGTTCGCCAGCGCGGATCAAGCGCTGATCACTGACCTGTCCGATGCCGACCTACTGCCGCAGATCCGCACCCGGTGACCGTTGCTGTTCTGTTAGATACCCAAACTACCTGGGCGCGGTGTATCCCACCGGCCCGGATGCCAGGCAGAGCGACAACGCCGACGTGTCGGCGGCGACGGTGATGGCATCCCCGGCGCCCGGAAGGCGGACGAAGACGCGGTTGAGTCCCGGCGCGACGGGCACTTCGACGGCCTCGCCTTCGGACAGCGCGATTGTCATCGTGCCGTTGAGGTTGGCGAGATAGTTCAACTCCACAGTCCAGGCGGCAGGCAACAGCGGCCCGTCCAGCGGCATCCGCGCAGGCAGGTCGGGCTGAACCAGGTAGCCGCACCCCTCGACGGGACCGACGACGATGGTGCGGACCCAGGTGACTTGTGCGTCGACCAGCCTGCCGTCGCTGGCAAGGGTTCGCAGTTCCGTCGTGGACGAGGAGAACTCGGGGCGCTCATGCAGCACGGCGAACATGTGGCTCGCCAGGTTCTCCGGATACGCGACGCGCTGCAAGATCAGTGGGTCCACTTCCTGATCGAGTTGGGTTACGTCGCGGGGCGCGCGAGCCAGTCCGTCTTCGGCGTTCTGCAGATAGGCCTTTGTAGGGTTGTCGCGCCAACTGATCAGGTAGGTAGCCGTAGAGAACAGGCTGCTGGCAACGTAGCCGACAGCGACGAGCGCCGTCGCCGCGGTGCGTCGCCCTGATGTATCCAGCCAGGTCGATTCGGTTCGGTTGGGAGCACAGAACGCCACCGCCGCCAGCAGCGCCAGCACGACGACGAGATCGGGCAGGTACCGCAATGTTTGCGCAAGCTCCAGCGCGGTGAATTCCGAGGACCGCATTAGATAGATCGGCACCTGACAGGCCAGCGCGTACCCCACCGCCACCACCCACACCGGCCCGATCCGCCGCTTGCGTCGCAGCGAGACCACCAGCACCGCCGCCAGCGTCGACCAGCCCAATGTCATCACCGCCGCGCCGGGAACGCCCCATGGCGACGCAGGCGCCCAGCGCTGCCACTCCCATGGACCACCTGCCAGACCCGGCACGATCGCGTGAGTCACTGAGCGCCACAACAATTCCCACGTCATGGGCAGATCAGAACTCCAGCGCTGCTGGTCGACCACCAGCACGTACAGCCCGATCCACACCACGATCAGCAGCAGCGCCGCCGTCCACAGCTGCCGTCCGGCGTCCCACACCCGCCGCCACGGTGCGTCGTCGCCTTCGACGTAGGCCAGCAACGCCGTCACCGCGAACGCCACGAACGGGATCACCGCAGCCTTCTCGAAGAACAGCAATCCGCCGAAGAAGACCACCACCCCGGACACCACGTAGCGCCGATTGCCGCGTCCATTTCCCGAGCCGCTGCGCTGCCCGCCGGTACGCGCCAACAAGACGGCGTCACCACACACCCACGCCAGCGCCGCGAGCATCGGCAGTGAGTTCAGTGCCGCCGCCCACCACGCAAACGCAGGTACTGCCATGGGGGTGAAAAGCGCGAACGTCAACGGGATCAGCAGCACCGGCCGCCAACCCAGGATCGCGTGCAGGGCCCGCAGCAACGCCAGCGTCGCCAGTAGCTGCAACACCACGAGCGACAACGCCGGCCAGAACCACACCAACGGCGCCGCCTTGCTGATCACGCCCGCCACCAGGAACGCACCCGGCATCACGTGGCCGTCGTGATCGTCGAACAGGTACTCGACCGAAAGTAGCGGCTGAGTTCCCGCCCGGCCGACGAGGATCAGGTCGTCCCAGTAGAAGTAGCCACCGAACGCGAGCGTCGCGCGGATGATGAGGTGCGTCACGATAAGCGCCGCGGCCACCACCGGGACCCAATAAGCGGTCGGCGCCGATCGGTATGGTGAACCGATGCGTGCACTGGTCACCGGGGCCTCCGGATTCATCGGCTCGACGCTAGCCGACCGTCTTCTTGCCGACGGGCACACGGTCGTCGGTATCGACAATCTCAGTTCAGGTCGCATCGGCAACCTCGACGACGCGAACGTCGCTGCGCGATTCGAGTTCCTCGAAGCCGACATCGTCACCACTGACCTCGATGCGCTGCTGGACCAGCACCGGCCCGATGTGGTGTTTCATCTGGCCGCCCAGATCGACGTGCGGAATTCGGTAGCCGACCCCGCGCACGACGCGACGGTCAACGTCGTCGGCACCGTTCGGTTGGCAGAGGCAGCCCGCAAAGCGGGCGTCCGCAAGATCGTCCACACGAGCTCCGGTGGCTCCATTTACGGCACCCCCACCAGCTATCCGACTGGTGAGACCGTCGCGCCCGATCCCGCCTCGCCCTACGCGGCCAGTAAAGTCGCAGGTGAGGTGTATCTCAACATGTTTCGGCACCTGTACGGACTGGAGTGCTCGCACATCGCCCCCGCCAACGTCTACGGGCCACGCCAGGACCCGCACGGTGAGGCAGGCGTCGTGGCGATCTTCGCCCAGGCATTGCTGTCCGGGCGCATCACCAAGGTCTTCGGCGACGGCTCCAACACCCGTGACTACGTGTTCGTCGACGACGTGGTCGACGCTTTCGTGCGCGCCTCGGGCGAGGCGGGCGGTGGTCAGCGGTTCAACGTAGGCACCGGGGTCGAGACCAGTGACCGGGTGCTGCACACCTCGGTGGCCAAGGCCGTCGGCGCGCCGGACGATCCCGAATACCACCCCTGCAGGCTCGGTGACCTCAAGCGGTCCTGCCTCGACATCTCGCTGGCAGGCGAAGTGCTCGGCTGGCGTCCCCAGGTGGCCCTCGACGAGGGCGTCACCCGCACGGTGGCCTACTTCCGGCGGACGCAGGCGGTCTAACGCGAGTCCGGAAGATCAGGTTGCTTCGCCGCGGACAGCGCGATCGACCGAGCTAAGCGGGCGTACTTGAGCTCCAACTCCCTGAATCGCAGATAGGTGCTCATCGTCGTGAAGATGAACGCGATGATCAGCACGTAGGTGATCAGATCGGCGCCGCGGTTCACGCCGAGCCAGTTGGCCACCACCGTCGTGTCGTCGGGCCGCAGGATCGCGTAGATCGCCGCCACCACGAACACCACGTAGCCGACCTTCACCCAGGCGCGCGTTCTGGCGCTGGTCCGCGACCGCAGTAGATAGAACAGCAGCGCCAGGATCGCGGCGATCAGCAGTACTTGAATCCAGTGCACTTACCTCTGCCCTCCGCTCATCGCGGCAACCTTCCGCGCAGGAACCCGTCGAACACGATGTTGACTCCGTTCAACAGCGGCTGACCCTTGGACGTCGAGTATTCGGTGTAGAGGATCTCCACCGGTTCCTCCGCCACCCGCCATTTGTTCTCCACGATCAGCACGATGAACTCGCTGGCGTGGCTCATGCCGTTCATGGTGATGTTGAGGTTGTCGGCGACCGCCCTGTTGAACACGCGAAGACCGTTGTGCGCGTCGGTGAGCCCGAGCCTGCGGCTGCTCGGGCTCAACTTGGCCGCTGCCTGCAGGATCAACCGCTTCGGCAGCGGAGTGCTACTCACCACGCCCGGCTTGGCGAACCTGCTCCCGACCAGGACGTCGACGTCGCCGGACGTCAGGCGCCCGACCATCCGCACCAGATCCCGGACCCGGTGCTGACCGTCGGCGTCGAAGGTGGCGAAATAGCTGGCGCCGCGCTGGCTGCGCGCGTACTCGACGCCGGTCTGAATCGCCGCGCCCTGACCGAGGTTCACCGGATGCCGGACGACGTGTGCACCAGCCCGCAGCGCAGTGTGTCCAGTGCCGTCTGCGCTACCGTCGTCGACCACCACCACGTGGGCGAACACGGCGCGGACCTCCGCGATCACATCGGCGATCACCGTCATCTCGTTGAAGGCCGGGATAACGATCCAGACATCGTCGTAACACATGTCGCTTCTCACACTGTCAATTTTCACAAAATAACACTCGCCATCACGCGCGGTCAGCGCGCGGCGCACCTCCAAGCGCAACGAGGTGCACCGCAATCCCGACCAGCGGTCCGCATAGCAGCGCCACCACGGTCCGGGTCTCCAGATCAAGAGGGAGCAGTAACAGCAGCGTCGAAGCCACCGTCGCACCCACCCAGCCCACCGAATAGGCGCGGTGCAGCGCCGCCGCCACGGCGGCCGCGCCGGTCAGCGTCAGCATCGCGATGGCTACCGCCGCGGTCGTCAACCAGGCCAGCAACGCACCATCAGCGATGTAGTCCGGTCCGAACGCCGAGCGCAGCAACCAGGGCCCGAAAAGGTAGGCGACCAGCACCCCGAGGCCACCGACGACGGCGACGACGGCGGCCGGGCCTGCCAGCGCGCGCAACCAGGCTCCACGCCGGTCGACGAAGTGCGCGATCAGATTGCCCTGCATCGCCGTCAGTGGCACCAATAGCGGCGCCCGCGTCAGCGTCACCGCCAGGATCACCACACCGCCCGCGGCTCCCAGGTCGTCCGACGTCGATTGCAGCAGTACCGGGAAGCCCATCACCAGGATCGCGCTGGCACCGGCGGCGACGACCGCGTGCCCCGCCCCGCGCACGAAGGTCATCGGGTCCACGTGTGCCACCAGCCGACCCGCGACGCGGGTGGTGGGCGAGAAGATCAGCATGAGCAGCCACGCCACCGCGCCACCCACGGTGGCCCACAGAAAGCCGACCAGGCCCCAGCCGACAAGCACAGTGGTGACGGCCATCGCGCCGCGGATCAGCGCGTCGGTGACCATCAGCGTCCCGTACTGCGTCCACTGGTTGGCGGCTGCGAGCATGCCGAGCAGCGTCGCGTGCAGACAGAATCCCGCTAGCCCGGCACCCAGCAGGACCACGCTGAGCCATCGGGCTTCGACGAAGACGTGTCCCGACCACAGCACCGCGCTGCCCACGATGAGGGTCGCCGCCACCACACCGGTAGCGGTCGCGAGGCGAAGTGGATGGGTGACACGCTCTGGCTCGCTTTGATCGGTCAGCGCCGAGCGCACCTCGCGGGTGGCCTCCTGGAGCAGTCCGTTTGCTGCGCCACTGACCAGCCCGAACGCCCCCCAGAACACACTGAACACCGAAAACCCCGCGGGCTCCAGATCGCGCGCCGCGAGGTAAAGGACCGTGTATCCGCACAGCGCGGTGACGGCCGTCGCGGCTCCGACCCTGGCGACGCTGCCGCGTGTCGCAGGCCCGGCCGGCGTGGCGGGCATGGCCGCGGCGTCCGTCACAGGTCAGGCACCTCGGTGCGGTGCAGCCAGGCAACCCACAGCGGGCGTAGCGACGCCCTGGCATAATTGGCTGCCAGCCCGGTGAAGTCGTCGGTGACGACGGTGCCGTGCCGGTACCTGGTGGTCCACTCGCGCAGGAGCGCGAAAAACGCCTTGTCGCCGAGCTTGCCGCGCAGCGCATGCAGCGTCAGGGCGCCGCGTTTGTAGACGCGGTCGTCGAACATGTCTCGCGGCCCTGGATCCGACAGGAGTAGATCCTGGGGCGAATCCCGCAGACGCTGGTGGTAGTGCCGCGCCCACTTGTCGGCGCTCTGCCCGCCGCTGTTCTCCGACCACAGCCATTCCGCGTAGCAGGCGAACCCCTCGTGCAGCCAGATGTCGCGCCAGCGGCGCACGGTGACGCTGTTGCCGAACCACTGGTGGGCCAGTTCGTGGGCGATGAGCCGCTCGGCGTCGCGGCTCCCGTCGCAGTGGTTGGCGCCGAAGATCGACATTCCCTGCGCCTCCAGGGGAATCTCCAGATCGTCGTCGGTGACGACGACGGTGTATCCGGCGGCCAGCGGGTAGGCGCCGAACAGCTTCACGAACAGCTTCATCATCTGCGGCTGACGGCCGAAGTCGTGGTCGAAGTCACGCTTGAGGCGAGCCGGTAGGGCGGCGTGCATCGGCACCGGTGACTTGGACAACCGGTGTGTTTGGTACTCGCCGATCTGCAGCGTCGCGAGGTAGGTCGACATCGGTTCGGGCTGCTCGTAGGCCCAGGTGGTCATGCCGGCGTGGACACGTTTGGACTTCAGTTCGCCGTTGGCGATCGCCAGATAGGGGCTGTCAGTGCTGATCGAGATGCGGTAACTGGCCTTGGAGCTGGGGTGGTCGTCGCACGGAAACCAGGACGCGGCGCCGTTCGGCTGACCCGCGACGAGCACGCCGTTGGTGAGCTCCTCGAAACCCACTTCTCCCCAGACCGATCGGATGGGCCGCGGTGTTCCGCCGTAGCGGATGCCGATCTTGAGTGCGGCCCCGGCAGGCAACTTGGCCGCGAGCCGGATGTGTAGCTTGTTGTTCGACGAGCGGTAGGCGGCGGGACGGTGTCCGTTCACCGATACCTTGCCGACGCTCAGAGCGTCTGACAGATCGACCGTGAACGAACCCAACTCGGCCAACGTGACGGCAGTGATCGTGGCATCACCGGCCAGCCGGTTCGACGACACTTTGTATTCGAGGTCCAGCTCGTAGCGTGACACCCGGTAGCCGAAGTTGCCGTTGCCGGGAATGTAGGGGTCGATGACAGGCGGTGCGCTTTTCTTCGCGGCTGCCTTCTTGGACTTCACGCAGCGGCGTCCTCGGGTTTGTCCCCGGTCGTCGAAGCCATCCTCGTCTTGCGGGGAACCCACGGCGAGATCGGGTTGCCCTGCCAGCGCGTGAACGCGGGCACCTCGTCACCGCGCATGACCAGTGACGCCGGACCGACGGTCGACGCCTCCCCGAGCCGCGCCGCGGGAAGTGCCACACAGTGCGGTCCCAGCGTGGCGCCGTCGGCGAGGACGACGGTGTCCAGCTGCATGATGCGGTCGTGGAACAGGTGTGTCTGGACGACGCAGCCGCGGTTCACGGTGCTGCCGCGTTCCAGCGTCACCAGGTCTGCCTCGGGCAGCCAGTACGTCTCGCACCAGACGCCGCGGCCGATCGTGGCCCCAAGTCCCCGCAACCAGAGGTTCATCACCGGGGTGCCGGTGGCGGCGCGCGCGAACCACGGCGCGGCCACGGTTTCGACGAAGGTGTCGGCGACCTCGTTGCGCCAGACGAATGACGACCACAGCGGGTGCTCCACAGGGTCGATGCGACCCACCACGAGCCACTTCGCCGCCACTGCGATGGACCCTGCGACCGCACCGGCGACCAGTAGCACCACACCGCCCAGCAGGGCGGTCCAGCCATAGCCCACCGCACCGGCCAGCCACTGGTAGGCGCCCAGGACCGCGACGCCGATTCCGAATGTCACGATCACGGGGATCAGACGGCATGTCTCGACGGCGGCGCGCATCAACTTGAGGTGCGTCGACGGTGCGAACGTGCGGCTGACGTCAGACTCAGAAGCGTTGCGCCGCAATCTAATCGGCGGACTCCCCAGCCATGACGAACCTCGCTTGGCCTTGTGTGGCGTTGCTGAGAGGACGGCTACTAGGCCATCGTCGGGGACACGGCGCCCGGGTTGGGTGATGCCGGAGTTGCCGAGGAATGCGCGCTTGCCGATGGTGGCCTTGGCGACGTGGATCCACCCGCCACCCAGCTCGTAGGACGCCACCATGGTGTCGTCGGCCAGGAACGCGCCGTCTTCGACGACGGTGAACTTCGGCGTCATCAACGCCGTCGAGATCTCGGTCCCCGTACCGATCTTCGCGCCGAGAATCCGTAACCAGCCCGGTGTTAGCAGGCTGGCATACAGCGGGAAAAGATAGTTGCGCGCGGCGTCCATCAGACGTTCGGTCGCCCACAGCTGCCATCCGACGCGGCTGCGCACCGGGTGATAGCCCTCGCGCAGCCCGATGGCGAGCATCCGGACACCGACGACGGTCAGTGCCGCGTAGACCGCTAGAGCCACGAGCGTCGCGACGGGCGTCCACAGTGCGGCAGGGACGATCGCATCGGCCAGGGTCGGTGCGTCCCGCGCCGCCCAGCCCACCACCACGAGTCCCGCGCCGAGCGCAACTAGTGGGACGGCACCGAGCAGCACCGAGGTCAGTCCGTAGACCGCAACCCAGACCGGGGCGCGGGGTGGTCGGTGCTCGGGCCAGGGGTGGCGGGCCTTACCGGACTTGACCGCGGGTGAGCCCTTCCAGTACTGGCCGTTCTTGACCTTGCCGACCACGCCGGACCCGGCGGCGACGTCGGCGTTCTTGCCGACCACCGCACCCGGGAGCAGCGTCGAACGTGCGCCGATGGTGGCGTCGTTGCCGATCGTGATGGGTCCGACCCGGAACAGGTCTCCGTCGATCCAGTGGCCCGTCAGGTCGACCTCCGGCTCGATGGACGTGCGGTGGCCGAGGGTGAGCATGCCCGTCACCGGCGGCGAGGAATGCAGGTCGACGCCTTTGCCAACCTTGTTACCCAGCGCGCGGGCGTAGTACACCAGCCACGGCGCGCCCGCCAGATTTTCTGCGCCGCTGGCCTCGGCGAGCCGCTCGGCCAGCCACACCCGCAAATGCACTGAGCCGCCGCGCCGGTAGGTGCCGGGTTGCAGCGAGCCGATCAGCGTGCGCGCTCCGAGCACCGCGATAGCCATCCGGCCCAGGGGAGTGACGAACAGGATGAAGGACGCGATCACCAGCCACCACGGCGCTGGCGTCGTCCAACGGATCAGACTGAACTCGGCGACGACGTTGTTGATCAGTGCCAACCAGGTGACCCAGGCCAGGCCCGTCAGGGTGGCCAGCGGCACCGATGCGATCATCTGGGCGAACTGCGTCAGCATCGAGGTCGGCTGCACCACCCGCGGTTCGACGGTCACTGGCGGATCCAGCTCGTCGAGGAAGCCCGCCAACGAACCCAACCGGGGATGGTCGTACAGCTGGGCCACGGTGACCTGTGGGTAGCGCTCCCGGAGTGCGGCCACCACCTGCGCCGCCGACAACGACCCACCGCCGAGGGCGAAGAAATCCGCTTCCGGACCGTCGACCGGGGCCGCCAGCACGTCGCGCCACAACCTGGCCAGCCAGTTCATCGTCCCGCCGAGGTCGGGTGCCTCGTCGTTTGCGCCGCCCGGCGGTGGCCACGGCAGCGCGTTGCGGTCGACCTTGCCGGAGGTGCGTGTGGGAAGGTCGTCGAGAAGAACCAGCCTCGGCACCAACGCCGCGGGCAGTGCTGCGCCGAGTGCCGCGCGGGCGGCGGCTACGTCGAAGTCGGGGTCGGCACTCGCGATGTAGCCGACCAGCAGGGGGGTTCCGCTCGCGGTCTTGCGAACGGCGGCGGCGCCTCCGCTCACCCCAGGCAGGTTGACCAGCGCGCTGTCGACCTCGCCGAGTTCGATGCGTCGGCCGCCCACCTTCACCTGGTCGTCGGCGCGGCCCTGGAAGTACAGGCCGTCGTCTTCGAGCCGCACCAGATCGCCACTGCGATAAGCGCGCTGCCAGCCCAGCGTGGGCATCGGTGCGTATTTCTCGGCGTCCTTCTCGGCGTCCAGGTAGCGAGCCAGGCCGACCCCGCCGATCACCAACTCACCGACCTCACCCACGGCGACCGGTTCGCCGTCCTTGCCGACCACCGCCAGGTCCCACCCCGGCAGGGGCAGGCCGATGCTAACGGGCCCGCTGCCGTGCAGCTGAGCCAGGCACGCCACCACGGTGGCTTCGGTGGGACCGTAGGTGTTCCACACCTCGCGGCCCTCGACGGCCAGGCGTTCAGCGAGTTCAGGAGGGCATGCTTCGCCACCGAAGATCAACAGTCGTACCGCTTCTAGCGCCTCGGCGGGCCACAGCGCGGCGAGCGTCGGGACGGTCGACACCACGGTCACGTCGCGGGAGACGAGCCAGGGCCCGAGGTCCATGCCGCTGCGGACCAATGAACGGGGAGCCGGGACCAGGCATGCGCCGTGGCGCCACGCCAGCCACATCTCCTCGCAGGAGGCGTCGAACGCCACCGACAATCCGGCCAGCACACGGTCGCCGGGCCCGATGGGGTTGTCGGTCAGGAATTTCTGCGCCTCGGCGTCGACGAAGGCGGCCGCGTTGCGATGTGTGACGGCGACACCTTTCGGGGTGCCCGTCGATCCGGACGTGAAGATAATCCAGGCGTCGTCGCGACTCAGTGGGGCTCCCGCCCGCCAGCCGCGGGAGGTGCCCGGGCCGCGCTGCACCCCCTCCGCGCTGATGATGGCCACGACGCCCGCCTCGCCGAACACCAACTCTGCGCGTTCAGGCGGGTCATCGGCGTCCACCGGAACGTAGGCGGCGCCGGTGGCCAACGTGGACAAGATGGCGACGTACAGCGCGTAACTGCCCGAGGGCATCCGGATCCCGACGCGGTCGCCGCGTCCGATGCCGCGCGCCGCCAGCCAGGCCACGCTGTCCTCGATGTCGGTGATCAGCTCGCTGTAGCTCAGCTGGACCGTGCCGTCGTCGAGAGCCGCCGCGTCGGGGAACTTCGCCGCGCTGTCGTACAGAATGTCGACCAGGGTGCGAGGGGTCGGTGCGTACCCCGACAGCAGGTACTGCTCGGGAATTTTGGGCATCTCGTCGGCCGCCACAGTCTGAAAATACTAAGCCTTCGGCGTAAAGGACCGTCGAAGGCGGGGCCCGCGGCAGCGCTGTCGACCAGCGCAAATCGGTTCGGACACCGATACGTTGACAGCAGTTAACTTCGGGTAATGAACTCTGGGGCAGAACGCCCCGCGCTTACGTGGATATCCTTAGGACTCCCTGTCAGGAAAGGTCCGCATGGCTTCGCTCCGCATTTTCGGCTTCTCGATCGTCGTCACGATCGTCTCGTTGATCGTCGGGTTCATCTACGGCCAGTGGGAAGCGTTGGCCCTACTGCTGATCCTCGGCATCCTCGAGATCTCACTGTCGTTCGACAACGCCGTGATCAACGCCACCGTGCTGCAGCGGATGAGCATGTTCTGGCAGCGCATCTTCCTCACGGTCGGCGTGCTGATCGCGGTGTTCGGCATGCGGCTGGTCTTCCCGCTGCTCATCGTGTACTTCGCCTCAGGTCTGGGCCCGATCGAGGCACTGAACCTGGCGCTCAACCCGCCACCGGATGGCGCGCCGTACTTCGACGGCGATCCCAGCCGGCCGAGCTACGAGACGCTGATCACCGAGGCGCACCCGCAGATCGCGGCGTTCGGCGGTGTGTTCCTGCTGATGCTGTTCCTGGACTTCATCTTCGAGGACCGCGACATCAAGTGGCTGCACTGGATCGAGGAGCCGCTGGCCAAGATCGGGCGCCTCGATCAGCTGTCCGTCGTCGTTGCGCTGCTCGCGCTGGTGGTCGCGGCAACCCAGCTGGCCGAACCCGAGAAGCTGTCGACGGTGCTGCTGTCCGGTGCGCTCGGTCTGCTGGCCTACCTCGTGGTCAACGGGTTGGGCAACCTGTTCCACGTCCCCGGCGAGGGCGACGATGAGGACGGGGACGAGGCACCGCATCTGGAGGAGCGCAGCAAGAGGCTGGCAGGCACACCGCAGGCCGAAGATGTGCTCTCCAAGCAGGAGGCCAAGGCCGAACGCAGCGGTCCGAGCGACCTGGCCTTGGCCACCGGCAAGGCCGGATTCTTCCTGTTCCTCTACCTCGAAGTGCTCGACGCGACGTTCTCGTTCGACGGCGTCATCGGCGCATTCGCCATCACCTCTGACCCGATCATCATCGCGCTGGGTCTGGGTTTCATCGGCGCCATGTTCGTCCGATCGATCACCATCTTCCTGGTGCGCAAGGGCACGCTGAACGAGTATGTGTACCTCGAACACGGTGCCCACTGGGCTATCGGCGCGCTGGCGGTGATCCTGATCATCTCGGTCGGCACCATCCACATCAGCGAGGTCATCACCGGCCTCGTCGGCGTGGTGCTGATCGGGCTGGCGTACCTGTCGAGCGTGCTGCGCAACAGGCGTGAGGCCGCCGAGCAGGGCGAACCCGAATCCGAATCCGACGAAGTGAACGCCTAACTGCGCCGAAACGATCAAACGGGTGCCGAAGTGCGAGAACTTTCCACCAGAATGTTGGGCTGGGCGACAGTCGCACTTCGGTTCGTGCTGATTACAAGGAATCCTTTCGGTATCTCGGTGGGTTAGCTTCTGAATGTGGGAGCGCGCATTTTCGCCGCCGATTCGTCCGGCGCGAACTGGACCGAGTACACGTACGGCAACGCCGAGGCGGTGCGGTTCAGCGCGCCTGACCTTAAACGTGCTCAGCGCCTTCGGCCCAGCATCCGCGCCGATGAACACGCGGACGCGGTGCTGGATGTGTTGGTCGCCGTGGCGCCCGACTTCCGCTCGGCGTGCCGGGTGATGGCAGCGGCTCCCGTCGATGACGCCACGCTGCGCTACGCGGGCACCTTGGACGGTTTGGCGGGCCTGGTCAGCGATATCGAGGCGGCCGCTGTCGCCGACGGCGTCACGCTGATCCCGGTGTCGCCCGAACACGATCCGGGCTGGCTGGCCGTGGAGGTGCTGCGGCTGCTGTCGGTGCGCGCGCAGGCGCGGGCCTCGTAGCTTCGGCGTAGAACGAACGCCTTAGGCAACGGTCTCAACCGCGTGGTCGTCGTCGATGAGTTCATCACCGGTCGTGTTCCGACGCGCGACACCTTCGCTGAATGACGTGACGGTGTCGGTCGAACCGTCCAGCCCGATGACCGTTTTCTCGGTCTTCGCGGTGAAGGTCGCGTAACCGTACGAGGGAGTATGGACGTCGCGAACCACCAGTTCGACATGGTTCGTGCGGTCCGCTGCCGTCCATGCCCGCTTATTCACGATGCTCAGAACGGAGTTGCCCCGTTCGTCCTTGCGCAACGTGGCGTGGGACGACAGATGAACTCCTCTGTCGTTGCGGATATCGACGGTGCGCTGGCAGCCGGCGTCGGCATCGATCCAGGTGCGCGAGTCACGACTGAAAACCTCTTCGCCAAGTGCGTATTCACGCACCGAGAGAATCCGCTCGCCATGACTGGTTTGGAAGGTGTGCCTGATTCTGCGGCCGATTTCACGCCCTTCCAGATCCCGGTCGGTCCGCACGTGATGATCGCCGTTGTCGACCTTGGTGTGCCAGAGCTCCGTCGTCCGGATCCCGACTGCTTTTCCGGTGACAGCGTCGCGGAGGTCCGCGCGGGTGCGCAGGACGTTGACCTTGGTTGCCACGATTCGCTCCTGTGCTTGAGAGTTGTTCGACGACGCCGCAGGGCGTCGGCTTTCGTCGTGTATGAGGTGTATCGGCGCGGCTTTGTTCCCGAGCGGGCGCCCGGCGAACTGTCGGACGACTCAGTCGGTGAGCTGCCCGGTCTTCACCGAGCTGATCTGCTCGTCGCCGACCACGTCGATCAGCCCTGCCCTATCCGTCCCGAAAGAACGGGTCGATCCGTCGCTCGTCGTGACGGTGTGGGTTGATCGCGAATTGAACTGCGTCAGGCCGCTGCGCGGGCGGAATTCGTTGCGGCCCTCGACTTCACTGTGCCTAGTGCCGTCCGCGTCGATCCAGGTGCGGGTGAGTGTGGTCTCGATGTGGAAATTGCCGTTCGTGTCGTTCCACGACGCCAACTCCGAGACGTAGTCGACGCCATTGAGGAGTCCGGCGTTGTTCGCGCGGCGGATGCCAGTCTCCGAGTCTTCCCAGTTCGTCGAATTCAGTTCGTACACGGTCTGGTCGAAGGAGATCTGCTTCTCGCGGATGATCTGACGACCGCGGTCGTCGTAGCATTCCTCGCGCGTAAATCGACCGATCTCCTGGCCGTCGGGGTTCTTTCGGATCCGCTCGATGTAGCCGCCGTCACGGGTGTGACGCGAGGTGGTGGTCTCGGTTCCGGTCTCCACACCCGTGCTGGGGTCGCGAAGAATTATGATTGAGATCTTCGGGTTGCGTCGCATGTTCATTCCTTCTACGGGTCGCCATATCGGAGTCTGACCGTAGGAGGAGGACGCGGCGGAGATTGTTCCCGTGTAGCGCTGGTCAGGCCCCGCTGGTGTCCCACCGCTGGCGCACCGAAACCAACCCCTCTTCGGTCAGCTTGCCGAACAACCGCACCCGCGCCATGCCCCCGTCGGGGTAGATGTCCAGCCGGGCTTCGGTCACCGGACGGTCGCTGTCGATCAGGAACCGGTGCCGGGTGTCGGGCTGCAAGTCGGTGACGCCGAGCAGGTCGAACCACTCACCGGTGCCGACACGGCCCGACAGGCGCGCCGAGCCCGGCGCGTTGCCGACGAAATACGACGTGTCGAGTTCGGCGGCGTTGAGAACTCCGTGCCCGGCCAGATGCACCTGCACCCAGTCGTTTCCGCGGTCACGTCGCCGCGACGTCTCCCAGCCGTGACCCATGTGCTGCGCCGTCCCTGGCAGCAACAGATTGTTCGGTGAGCTGTAGAACATGTTGGAACAGGCCGTGATCCGTCCGCCGCTTTCCAATGCTGCTAGATCGAGCGTCATGTTCTCGGCGAAGCGCGGGTCGAGAAGTCCCTCGCCGTGCACCCGCAGCCGAGCCACCCCGCCATCGGGGTAGATCGACAGCCGCACATGCGACCAGCGTCGAGATGAGGTGACCTTGAACGGGTTTCGGGTGTCGCCGTCGACGTCGACGCGGTCGACGAGCGTCGTCCACGACGTCTTGTCCACCAACTCTTCCACCGACGGGTAACCGGGTACATACGCGGCTTCGACCGAGATCTGCGGCGGGTAATTACCGGTGAACCACGCCGTGTCGATGACAACTCCTCGGACCAAGCCGGGCACGCCGAGCCGGACGATGGCCTGATCGCAGGCGTCAGGTCCGGCGTCGCGGCGGCGGCGGGTCTCCCAGCCGTCGTAGACCTGGCCCTTGTGACCGAACGTCGCCGGGCGGAACTCTGCGGGTGCGGGCTTGATCAGGTTCTCCCGCTCGGCGAACAGATCGTCGTTGGCCCACAGCACGGCGCCGCCCCCCGGGCGCGCGGCCAGATCGGGGAGGGACAGGAAGTGACTTTGTGGCGCGGAGCCGGTGGAAGGCGCGGTACTCATCGGCGCGAGCCTAATGTTCGAGGCTCGCAGCTCACCAATTCTCGTAGCCGCCCTCGGGGCCGAGCATGCGCTCCATACGGGTGCGGTTGATCTTGGCGACCTCGTTGCGGACGACCTTGCGTTCTGTTTCGACGTCGTGGTGCATCCGGTCGCGAACGGCCTGGAGCACAGCTGAGGCGTCTGCCCCGGCGGTGTACATCACGAAGGTGAAGCCGAACATTTCGGCGTACTCCGATACAGCAGCGCCCAGCTGTCCCATCAGGTCGGGGCACTCAGCCCACACCGCGCACTGCTCGGCCTGCGATTTGGTGCTACGCGGACGGCGTCCGACGTGAGGGTAGGCCTGCAAGATGCCGTCCAGAATCTCTTCGGACGACGCGAAGAGCACCGCGTCAGCCTTACGGAACAGGGCGTCGTGGTCGGCGTAGGGACGTGATCGGGCCAGCTCAGAGGCCAGCGTCACACTATTGCAGCACTCGTAGAGCGCGTGGACGGCCTTGCGCATCGGCAACTCGTTGAACGCGTCGAGCCCGATGCCCTGATGCATCAGCACATCGCCATGATCGAAGCCTCATGGCACGCGCAGGTTACTCAATGTTACGTCCCTGCTAATTCGTGTGTGGGGTGAGTCACCGCGAGGGCCCGACCCCTAGAAACGGGTCGCGGCTGGCGGGCCGATCAGCCGATACCTGCCGAAATCGGCCCCGCCCCCTCCACTCCGCGGCACGGGGGAGCGCACGATTCTGGCTAATGCAGTTCTGTCTTGAACCGCTCGACCGAGCGCTGGACCTCGGTCTCGGCCTCGGCCCGGCCCACCCAGTCGGCGGCCTTGACGAACTTGTTGGGCTCGAGATCCTTGTAATGGACGAAGAAGTGCTTGATCGCGTCCAGTTCGAATTCCGACACGTCGCCGATGTCCTGGATGTGCTCCCAGCGGTTGTCGCCCGCGGGTACACACAGCACCTTGTCGTCGCCGCCGGCCTCGTCGACCATCTTGAACATCGCGACGGGACGGGCCTCGACGATCACGCCAGGAAACACCGACTCGGGCAGCAGCACCATCGCGTCCAGCGGATCGCCGTCTTCGCCGAGGGTGTCCTCGATGAAGCCGTAGTCGGCAGGATAGGCCATCGGGGTGTATAGGTAGCGGTCCAGTCGCACCCGGCCGGTTTCGTGATCTACCTCGTACTTGTTTCGCTGCCCTTTCGGGATCTCGATGGTCACGTCGAATTCCACCGCGCGCGCTCCTTAGCCTGATCGCTCTCCTGGTCGTCGGGACAAACCCTAGTGGAGCGATACCCTGCTCTACACAAGCCGGGTTCTAGAACAGGAGCACCATGCGGCCAGCGCGGTGGTGGCGGTCCACCCACGTGATGATCGGCGTGGGTGTGCTGGTTCTGGCCGCCGTCGTCGTCGCGGCGGCGGCGTTGCTCACCGGCGGCAGGACGACCAGCGACGCGTCGGCGTTGCGCGCGGTCCCCGCGCCGGTGACGGCGGACCCTGGCGTCGTTCCAGTGTCGGATGCCGCGCTGGTGCCCACCCCGAAAGGCTTGGCGACGGCGGTCGCCGTCGCGCTCGCCGACCCCAACCTCGGCAGGCTCACCGGCCGTATCACCGACGCCGCCACGGGCGCCGAGTTGTGGGCACAGGATCCGCTGCTACCCATGCAACCCGCGTCGACCAACAAGGTGCTGACGGCGGCTGCCGCCCTGCTCACCCTCGACCGCACCGCGCGGCTGCAGACCACGGTGGTGACGACCGCGGCCCAGCCCGGGGTGGTGGTGCTGGTCGGCGGTGGCGACCCGACGTTGTCGGCGGCTCCGGCCGGCGTCGAGACCTGGTACCGCGACGCGGCCAGGATCGACGACCTGGCAGATCAGGTCGTCGAAAGCGGCATCGGCGTCACCGCCGTCCAGGTAGATACCAGCCTCTACAGCGGTCCGAACATGGCCCCGGGTTGGGATTCCGTCGACGTCTGGGGCGGCGACATCGCGCCCATCGTGCCGGTGATGCTCGACGGCGGACGCACCCAACCGGTCAGCGTCGACTCCCAACGCAGCTTCACCCCCGCGACCGACGCGGGCCAGGCACTGGCCGTGGCACTGGGCGTCGACCCGGACACGGTGACGTTGACTACAGCGCCCGTCTCAGGGCGGGAGATCGCGTCGGTGCAATCCCCGCCGCTGATGGAGCGACTGCGTGAGATGATGAACAACTCCGACAACGTGATGGCCGAGGCCATCGGACGCGAGGTTGCCGCCGAGCGGGGTAGTCCAGTGAGCTTCCGGGGCGCGGTGGATTCGGTGCTGGGGAGTCTGGCCGCGGCCGATATCGACATCTCCGGCGCCGGCGTGGTGGATTCCAGCGGATTGTCGGTCGACAATCTGCTCACCGCGCAGATACTGGATGAGGTGGTGAGTGAATCGGCTGGCACCCGAAGACCAATATTGCGGCCGCTGCTCGACCTGCTTCCCGTCGCAGGCGGCAGCGGCACCCTGTCCAACCGCTACCTCGATGTGGACAGTCAGCGGTTGGCTGTGGGATGGCTGCGCGCTAAGACGGGCTCGCTGACCGGGACCAACGCCCTGGCCGGCATCGTCACAGATTCCGCAGGCAGGGTCCTCACATTCGCCTTGATCTCCAACGACGCAGGCCCGACAGGACGGATCGCCATCGACGAACTCGCCGCAACGCTACGCACGTGTGGGTGCGCCGCATGACCGCAGAAGTGAAAGGCACCACGAAGATGTCCGCCCTCGGCGGCGCCGTCGACTGGGGCGTCGCGGCCTCGGTGGGTGCGAAGCTGACCCGCCCGGCACCACCGGTCAGCGACTACACCCTGACTAACGCCATCGCCGAACTCGAATCGGCATCGCGGTCGGCCGAAGTGCCGGTACGCGAGGTCACCGGGCTGACCGAGGGTGGTGGCATCCCCGATGCGCGGGTGGTCGACAGGGCGGACTGGGTGCGGCTGGCGTGCGACTCCATGCGGGCGATGACCGGCGCTGGGTCCTCCATCGGTGAGCAGGGCAGCGCCAAGGCGGGTGTGCTCACCGGCAAGGTGGCGGGCGCGCAGACCGGCGCCGTGTTGGCGTTCGTCTCGTCCGGCATCCTCGGCCAGTACGACCCCTTCACCGCGAACGGCGGCCAGTTACTCCTGGTGTGCTCAAATGTGATCGCGGTGGAACGCAGGCTGCGCGTTCAGCCGTCGGATTTTCGGATGTGGGTGTGCCTGCACGAGGTGACGCACCGCGTGCAGTTCCGCGCCAATCCGTGGCTCTCGGGCTACATGTCGGACACGCTGGGCGCGCTCACCGACGACGCGGGCGAGGACGTCACGAAGATGATCGGCAGGCTGGCCGAGTTCGTCCGCAACCGCCGCGCGGGCGTCGACCCCAGGCCCAACGGTGCGGGCATCGTGGGGCTGCTCAAGGCGGTTCAGTCGGAACAAGCCAGCGCGGCCCTTGACCGTCTGCTAGTGCTGGGCACCCTGTTGGAGGGCCATGCCGACCACGTGATGGACGCTGTCGGGCCTGCTGTGGTGCCGTCTGTCAGCACCATCCGGCGCCGGTTCGATGAGCGCCGTCAACGCAAGCAGCCACCGGTGCAACGGCTGCTGCGGGCCCTGCTCGGCATCGACGCCAAGATCAGCCAGTACACCCGCGGTAAGGCGTTCGTCGACGACGTCGTCAGGCAGGTCGGTATGCAGCGGTTCAACGCCGTGTGGTCGGGGCCCGCCACATTGCCCCTGCCTAACGAGATCGAGGATCCGCGGCGGTGGATAGACAGGGTGCTCTAGCAAGGCTGGGCGCCGTCGTCACCGAGTTCGCGGCCCGCCACGTGCCCGCTGACAACCCCTGGTGCGTCGCGCTGTCCGGGGGTCCCGACTCCCTGGCGCTGACGGCCGCGGCGGCACGGGTGCGGCGCACGCGGGCATTGATCGTCGATCACGGCCTGCAGCCGGGTTCTGCTGAGGTGGCCGAACAGGCTCGCGCGCACGCGCTGTCGCTGGGATGCGACGGCGCGCAGGTGCTTACCGTCGACGTCGGCACGGCAGGCGGTCCCGAAGGCGCGGCTCGGGTCGCGCGCTACCGCGCGTTGGAGTCCGCACGAGACGGTGCCGCGGTGCTGCTGGCGCACACGCTCGACGATCAGGCGGAGACCGTGCTGCTGGGGTTGGGGCGCGGCTCGGGGGCCCGCTCGCTGGCGGGCATGCGCCCGCACGACCCGCCGTGGTGCAGGCCACTGCTCGGCGTCCGACGGGCCGTCACAATCGCCGCGTGTGCCGAGCTCGCAGTGACGCCGTGGACCGATCCGCACAACCGTGACCGGCGGTTCACCCGGGTGCGACTGCGCACCGAGGTGCTGCCGTTGCTGGAGGACGTGCTCGGTAGCGGCGTCGCCGAAGCACTGGCGCGTACCGCCGTCGTGTTGCGCGAGGACACCGACCTGCTTGACCGGATCGCGGAGGACTGCCTCACCGAGGTCGATGCCGAGAACGGTCTGCAGAGCGGCGAGCTAACCGCATTGCCTGCCGCTGTCCGCAGGCGCGTCATCCGGCTGTGGCTGTTGGCAAGCGGCGCCACCGATCTGACCGATATCCACATCCGTGCCGTCGACGACCTGGTGGTGCGGTGGCGAGGGCAAGGCGGCGTGGCGGTGCCGTCGGCGTTGCTGCGCACGCGCATGTTCATCTCCCGGCGCGACGGGGTTCTCCGGATGCACACCGAGCCGGTATGAGCCCTCCCGGTGGTTCCAGTAGTCAGGACGTGGCACGCTGTGGGCGTGCCAGGGCGATCCGTGGAGCTGTATCCGGGTGATATCAAATCGGTGCTTTTGTCGGAGGAGCAGATCCAGAACCGCGTCGGTGAGTTGGCCGACGCCGTTGCCGGGGATTACGCCGACGCCGTGGCCAGCTCCGGGGACGACCTGCTGCTGGTAACCGTGCTCAAGGGCGCGGTGATGTTCGTGACCGACCTGGCGCGCGCCATCTCGTTACCCACCCAGCTGGAATTCATGGCGGTGAGCTCGTACGGGTCGTCGACGTCCTCCTCAGGCGTGGTGCGCATCCTCAAGGACCTCGACCGCGACATCCACGACCGCGACGTGCTGATCGTCGAGGACATCGTCGACTCGGGTCTGACGCTGTCGTGGCTGCTCCGCAACCTGGCCACCCGCCATCCGCGGTCGTTGCGGGTGTGCACCCTGCTCCGCAAACCCGACGCCGTGCGCACCGATGTCGAGATCACCTACGTGGGATTCGACATCCCGAATGAGTTCGTGGTCGGTTACGGTCTGGACTACGCCGAGCGCTACCGCGACCTGTCCTACATCGGCACCCTGGAACCGAAGATCTACTCGGACTGACAACCGACGAGGTCTGCCTAGGTCACGGTTACGGTTAGGTCAGCTCCCACACCACGGTGACGGTGAAGCTGACCGTCTGCTGACCGGGTTCCAGCGGAACTTCGGCCACCGTGGCTCGCGGCGCGCTCGGGACGGGGTCGGCCCCTGCGGCTTCCGAGATCGAGACCACCTGCCCCAACTGCAGCTGGGACAACTCCGCGAACTGCTGGGCGCGGGCCTTCGCGTCGTTGAACGCGTTCGCCCTTGCGTCCTGCACGAGCTGGGAATCGTCGCTGAACGAATACTGCACGCTGTTGAGGCGGGTGGCGTCGGCGCCGGCGAAGATGGCGCGAGCCAGGATCTGCGGCGCGTTCTCCGCATCGCGGATCTTTACCACCAGCGAGTTGGTGGCGGTGTATTCGACGATGGCCGGCGCTGCCGGGACGGCCGTGGCGGTGACCGTTGCGCCGGTGCCGTCGGCAGTACCTGTGGCAGTGCCGGTCCCGTCCGTGGTGGTGACGTCGGCGCTGGCATATACCGGTTGGACGTCGACATTGCTGGTGCTGATGTCCTTGCGCTCCGCGCCGAGCTCCACCAGAGAGTCGATCACCATCGCGGTGCGCTCGCTGGTCTGGTTCATGGCCGAAGTGACGTCTGGCGCGGTGAATACAATCCCGAAATCCGCGGTCAGGGTGTCTGGTGTGCCCTGCACGCTGCCGAAACCGACGACGGTGACCTGGCGGGGGCTGCCGCCGTCGTCGGCGGGGACGGTCTCGCACGCGGTCACGGCGGCCATTGTCACGGCGGCCATTGTCACCGCAGCCACTGCGAGCGTCGCTGACGACCCTCGGAAAAACTTCGTCGCTCTCCCTGCGCTCGGCATGCCTGGCACCCTAGCGTCTGGGCTCCGCTACGACGACACCCCCTCGCTGCGCTCGTCGGAGGCCGGAGTGACCAGGATCTTGCAGTGCCGGTCAGGTACCGCGAGCGCATCGAACGCCGCGCCGACGCCGTCGAGGCCCACCTCGCCGGTGATCATCGGCGCCACATCGATCGTCCCATCCTCGATCGACCGCAGAGATTGCGCGAATTCCTTTGGGCTGTAACCGAACACGAACTGGATGCTGAGTTCCTTGACGACGCCGTAGAACGGGTTGATGGTGTCGGGCTGCGTACAGGCCCCCGCCACCACCACCCGCGCGTGTCCTGGTGCGCGCAGCAGGACATCGTCGAGGATGCCTGGTACGCCCACCGCTTCGAAGACGACTTTCGGCGACGTCGAGTCGAAGGGTGATCCTTGCGCCGGGTCGACGGTGACGTACGCGCCCATGTCCGCGGCGAGTGCGCGGCGTGCCGGTGAGAAATCCGACGCCACAACGGTCTCGACACCTCGCGCCCTCAGAGCGGCGATGATCGCGATGCCGACCGGCCCACAGCCGATCACCAGGGCGGTCTCGCCGGGCTCGATGCCGGATTTGTTGACCGCGTGCAGGCCGACGGCCATCGGTTCGGTGAGTGCGGCATGGCGGGCGTCGACACCGGCTGGCACCTTCAGCAGCAGCGCCGCCGATAGCAGCATCTTCTCGGCGAAACCACCGAGAACGTGGTTGGAGTAGACGATCATCTCGGCACTGTTCTGCGACAGGAGGGTCGGCACCGACGTCACGAGTGTGCCCGGGGGGTGGATATCGGTGGCCCGACCCGCGTCGAGTACCTCCGCGCTGAACTCGTGACCCATGAAGATGTCGCTGCCGAGGTCGGGCGCGCTCGGGGCGCCGAGGCGGCTCATCAGGTCGAGCAGCTGACGGCCGTGCGAGGCGAAATGCAGGTCTGAGCCGCAGATTCCACAGGCCCGCACCGCCACCAGCACCTGCCCGGGCCCGGGCCGGGGCTCGGGCACGTCGTCCCGCAGCACCATCCGTCCACCGCGCAGCACCGAGGCGCGCATCAGAACCCGCCCCCGGCCTTGACAGCTCCGGCCTGGAGAGCTCCGGCCTTGAGAGCTTCGGCGGCGCTCACCACGGCCACGACCCGAATATGGACCCGTTCGCTTCGACTAACCGATCGGTAGGTGCAGCCACGATCTCACCAAAGCACATCATCGCGCGGGCGAGAAGACCAGATAATCGATAGGTGGGAACTGTGCATCGTTGTCCTAGCGGTAGCCTGAAATCCCCTCTTGTGTGTGTCGGAAGGAACGTGGCCGAAACCGGCCGATGCTGATGAACCGGAAAAATGTAATCCGCACGCTGACCGTGATCGCGGTGGTGTTGCTGCTGGGTTGGTCCTTTTTCTACTTCAGCGACGACACCAGGGGCTACAAGCCGGTGGACACGTCGGTGGCGATCTCCCAGATCAACGACAACAACGTCAAGAACGCCCAGATCGACGACCGCGAACAGCAGTTGCGCCTCGATTTGAACAGCGGCAACAGCGCCACCGAAGATTCCGACAAGATCATCACCAAGTACCCCACGGGGTACGGCGCCACCCTGTTCGAATCGCTCAGCGGCAAGAACATCGCCACCAACACCGTCGTTAACCAGGGCAACGTCCTCGGTTCGCTGCTGATCTACATGCTGCCGCTGCTGCTGCTGGTCGCGTTGTTCGTGATCTTCTCGCGGATGCAGGGCGGCGGCGGCAGGATGGGCTTCGGGTTTGGTAAGTCCAAGGCCAAACTGCTCAACAAGGACATGCCGAAGACCACCTTCGCCGACGTGGCGGGGGTCGACGAGGCGGTCGAAGAGCTCTACGAGATCAAAGACTTCTTGCAGAACCCGACGCGATATCAGGCGGTTGGCGCCAAGATTCCCAAGGGTGTGCTGCTCTACGGGCCACCCGGCACCGGAAAGACGCTGCTGGCGCGCGCCGTCGCAGGCGAAGCCGGGGTTCCGTTCTTCACCATCTCCGGCTCGGATTTCGTCGAGATGTTCGTCGGCGTCGGCGCCTCCCGGGTGCGCGACCTGTTCGAGCAGGCCAAGCAGAACAGCCCTTGCATCATCTTCGTCGACGAGATCGATGCCGTCGGTCGTCAGCGCGGCGCGGGACTCGGTGGTGGGCACGACGAGCGTGAACAGACCCTCAACCAGCTCCTGGTCGAGATGGACGGCTTCGGGGACCGCCAGGGCGTCATCCTGATCGCCGCCACCAACCGACCCGACATCCTTGACCCCGCACTGCTGCGGCCCGGCCGCTTCGATCGTCAGATCCCGGTGTCCAGCCCGGATCTCGCGGGCCGCAAGGCGGTGCTCAAAGTGCATTCCGACGGCAAGCCGATGGCTCCCGACGCTGACCTCACCGGCCTGGCCAAACGAACCGTGGGGATGTCCGGAGCCGACCTCGCCAACGTGATCAACGAGGCAGCCCTGCTCACCGCTCGCGAGAACGGCACGCAGATCACCACACTCGCGCTCGAGGAAGCCGTCGACAGGGTGATCGGCGGACCGCGGCGCAAGGGCAGGATCATCAGCGAGCAGGAGAAGAAGATCACCGCCTACCACGAGAGCGGTCACACGCTTGCGGCGTGGGCCAGCGAGGACAACTTCCCGCTGTACAAGGTGACGATCCTGGCGCGTGGGCGTACCGGCGGGCACGCCGTCGCCGTCCCTGAGGACGACAAGAGCATGCTGACGCGGTCGGAGATGATCGCCAGGCTCGTGATGGCGATGGGTGGCCGGGCCGCCGAGGAGCTGATCTTCCGCGAGCCCACCACGGGCGCGGTCTCCGATATCGAGACGGCAACCAAGACCGCCCGTGCCATGGTCACCGAATACGGCATGAGCGCCAAACTGGGTGCGGTCAAGTACGGCACCGAGCACGGCGACCCGTTCCTGGGCAGGTCGATGGGCAACCAGGCGGACTACAGCCACGAGGTCGCGCGCGAGATCGATGAGGAAGTGCGCAAACTCATCGAGGCCGCCCACACCGAGGCTTGGGACATCCTCGCCGAGAACCGCGATGTACTCGACGTGCTGGCCGGTGAGCTGCTGGAGAAGGAGACGCTGCACCGCCCCGAGCTCGAGGTCATCCTCGCCGGCGTCAAGAAGCGTCCCCGCCTGACGGCATTCGACGACTTCGGCGGCCGCATTCCGTCCGACAAGCCTCCGATCAAGACACCGGGCGAGTTGGCCATCGAACGCGGCGAGGAGTGGCCGCAGCCTGTGCCCGAGCCCGCGTTCCGGACCGCTATCGCCGCCGCCCGCAGCGCAGACAACAACCATCCGAATGGCGCCAACGGCGCGGGCAACGGGTCCAATGGCGCCTACAACGGCGGGCCGCTGCCGACGCAGCCCGACTACGGTGCACCCGCAGGCTGGTACGCCCCGGGCTGGCCGCCACCGCAGCAACCCCAGCAGCCGCAGCAACCCCAGCAGCCGCCGCCTCCGCAGCCCCATTACCCGCAGCAAGGCTACCGGTATCCGCAACCTGCCCAGTGGCAGCAACCGCAGCAGCCGTACCAGCGTTATCCGCCTCAAGGTCAGCCCCAGCCAGAGGCACCAAGACCAGCTGCGAACTCCGACTCCCCGGAGGACCCAGTGCAGGATGGGGGTCCGCCTCGGCGCCCCTCTCACGGCTGACGATGAGCACTCGTACAGATAGCGACTCATCACCGACAAACGGAGGCTTCGATGGCGCAGCCGTACACGTTGACGGCCAGCACACCGGTGTTTGACCAGGCGCGCGCGGAAGCAGCGGTACGCGAACTGCTCTACGCGATCGGCGAGGACCCCGATCGGCACGGTCTGGTCGATACTCCGGCACGGGTTGCCCGCGCATATCAGGAGATGTTCGCGGGCCTCTACGTCGACCCCGACGACGCGCTGAACACGACGTTCGATGAACAGCACGAGGAAATGATCCTGGTCAAGGACATCCCGATGTACTCGACGTGTGAGCACCACCTGGTGGCGTTCCACGGCGTCGCGCACGTCGGCTACATCCCCGGCTTGGACGGCCGCGTCACAGGGCTGTCCAAGCTCGCGCGGGTCGTCGACTTGTATGCCAAGCGGCCCCAAGTGCAGGAACGCCTCACCGCGCAGGTCGCCGACGCGTTGATGCGCAAGCTCCACCCGCGCGGCGTCATCGTGGTGATGGAGGCCGAACACCTGTGTATGGCGATGCGCGGCATCCGCAAGCCTGGCGCCACGACCACCACCTCGGCGGTCCGCGGCCAGTTCAAGACCGACAAAGCGTCGCGCTCTGAGGCACTGGAACTCATCCTGCGCAGGTGAGCCTCACAGTGTCGTCGGGTTCTGGGTCGTCGGGTTCTGGGTCGTCGGGTTCTGGGTTGTCGGGTTCTGGGTTGTCGGGTTCTGGGTTGTCGGGTTCTAAGGTGTCGGGATCTGGGTCGTCGGGTTCTGGGTCGTCGGGTTCTAAGGTGTCGGGATCTGGGTTGTCGGGTTCTGGGGTGCGGGTCATGGGGGTCGTCAACGTCACCGACGACTCGTTCTCCGACGGTGGTCTCTACCTCGACCGCGATGCGGCCGTTGCACACGGAGTCCAGCTTGCGGCGCAGGGCGCGTCGATCGTCGACGTCGGGGGTGAATCCACCCGGCCAGGGGCCGTCCGGGTCGATCCCCGCGTCGAGATCGAGCGCGTGGTGCCCGTCGTGAAGGATCTTGCCGCCGAAGGAGTTTCGGTGAGCATCGACACGATGCGGGCAGCAGTCGCGTACGCCGCGCTGCAGAACGGCGCCCAGATCGTCAACGACGTCTCGGGCGGGTTAGCCGATCCGGACATGGCGCCGATGGTCGCCGATGCGAAAGTGCCATGGGTGCTGATGCACTGGCGCTCGGTCGGCGCACAGCATCCGCACGAGGTTCCCGTTTACCGTGATGTCGCGGCCGATGTGCGGGCTGAGTTACTGGCGTCCGTCGACGCCGCGATCGCCGCAGGCGTCGATCCGAGCCTGCTGGTGATCGACCCTGGCCTGGGATTCGCCAAAACCGCCGAGCACAACTGGGCGCTGCTGCGAGCTCTTCCGCAGTTCGTGGCCACGGGTATCCCCGTGCTGGTGGGTGCGTCCCGTAAGCGCTTTCTCGGCACGTTGCTTGCCGATGGCGACAGCCACCCCCGCCCGCCCGAGGGCCGCGAAACGGCGACGGCGGTGATCTCGGCGCTGGCGGCCGCGCACGGTGCCTGGGGGGTAAGGGTGCACGATGTCGTCGCGTCCGTCGACGCGGTGAAAGTGATCCAGGCGTGGTACGGGGGGCCTGATGGCTGATCGAATCGAGTTGCGGGGCTTGCGTGTTCGCGGCAATCACGGTGTGTTCGAACACGAGCGACGTGACGGTCAGGAGTTCATCGTCGACGTCGTGGTCTGGATCGACTCCGCGGCGGCCGCGGTCAGCGACGATCTGTCCGACACCTATGACTACGGCGTGTTGGCCCAGCGGGCCGCCGATATCGTCGGTGGTCCAGCCCGGAATCTGATCGAAAAGGTGGCCGCCGAGATCGCCGACGACGTGATGGTCGACGAACGTGTGCACGCCGTCGAAGTGACCGTGCACAAACCGTCGGCGCCGATCCCGTTGACGTTCGCCGATGTGGCGGTGGTGGCGCGGAGGTCGCGCCGCGGGATGCGCTCGGGCTCGGAGGGCAGGAGCGAAGCGACCCGGGAGATCGACTCGGAGGGCAGGAGCGAAGCGTGACGGGAGTGGTGTTGTCGATCGGCTCCAACCTGGGCGATCGGCTGGCGCGGCTGCAGTCGGTGGTCGACGGACTCGGGCCACGGCTAATCGGGGTCTCTCGGGTCTACGAAACCGACCCGTGGGGTGGTGTTGACCAGGGGCACTTCCTGAATGCGGTCGTCAGCGCCCGCGATCCGAGCTTCGACGGCCACGGCTGGCTCGCGTTCGGGCAGGAACTTGAGCGCGCCGCCGACCGCGTGCGCGATCAGCGCTGGGGGCCAAGAACTTTGGATGTCGATGTGGTGTCCTGCCGCGACGGGGACAAGGAGATCTCCATGATCACGCCCGATCTCGCGCTGCCACACCCGCTGGCGCACATGCGGGCGTTCGTGCTGGTGCCGTGGCTTGACCTCGAGCCCGACGCGCACCTCACCGTGGGCGGCCAGAGCCAGTCCGTGGCTCGCCTGCTCACCGAGCTCCCCGACGGCGACCGCGACGGAGTCCGGCTCACGGAATACGCTTTGGTCCGCGACCCGGCGCCCTGATGGGGCTGACCAGGAAACGCGACCTCCTGGTCGCGGCAGTACTCGCCGCCGTCGTCGTCTACGTGCTGGTGACGCTGCTGTATCGCTACTTCCCACCGTTGACGCTGTGGACCGGCATCTCGCTGGTGGTGGTGGCTGTCGCAGAAGCGTTGTGGGGCGGGGTGGTCCGCGCCAGGATCGATGAAGGTCACATCGGTGTGGGGCCGGGCATGCTCGATCCGCTCGTCGTCGCGCGCAGCGTTGTGATCGCGAAAGCGTCGGCGTGGGTGGGGGCGATCGCGCTCGGGGGTTGGCTGGGAGTTCTAGGATACCTGTTGCCGCGCCGCAGCGAGATGCGGGTCGCCGCCGACGATACCGCTGGCGCCGTCGCGGCCGCTCTCTGTGCCCTGGCCCTGGTGGCTGCGGGTCTGTGGCTACAGCATTGCTGCAGGTCACCGAACGACCCACCCAGTCACGCCGATGGCGCCGTAGAATAGATAACTCCCGAATCGCCGACGCCGGACGACACGCGACGTGACCACGCACAGGTACAGTCAGCCCATGACCGTTCTGTCCCGCGGTGCTCGCCCAAGGCGCGGCAGCCGCAGGCCAGGTTGGCTGCTCTTGACGGTGTTGCTGGTGCTGGCCATCTTGGCTAGCTCCGCGTTGGTTCTCACCGACCGCGTGGAGTTGCTCAAGCTGGCCGTCATTCTGGCCTTGTGGGCGGCTGTGGTTGCGGCATTCGTTTCGGTGATCTATCGCAGGCAGAGTGACGTCGATCAGGCCAGGGCCCGCGATCTCAAGCTCGTCTACGACCTGCAACTTGACCGTGAGATCTCGGCCCGCCGAGAGTACGAGTTGACCGTCGAGTCGCAGCTGCGCCGCGAGCTCGCTTCCGAGCTGCGCGCGCAGGCAGCAGACGAGGTGGCGGCACTGCGGGCTGAACTTTCGGCGTTGCGCGCGAACCTTGAGATTCTCTTCGGCGCCGACCTCGAGCACCGGCCCGCAATCGAGCGAGAGCGGAGCCGTTCATCCAACGACCGGGGGCGGCCAAGGAAGCAGGCTGCTCCCGACCGCGTCAAGAGCAGCCGGGTCAGCCCGGTGCGCGATGAGGACGCCACCCGCACCACGGAAAGCCCGATCATCGACGTCGCCGAGGAGCCGGGATTTCGGCCACCGCCGTACTCGGGCTCACATCGCCGCCCCAACGACCCGGAAGCCAAGGCGCAGAACCCGCCACGTCCAGCGCCCGCTGAGCGGCAAGCACGCCAGCAGCGCCCGGCTGCACCCGCTCCTGCACCGGAACGTGTCGTCGCCGCGGCTCCCGGGCCCGCGGCGCCTCAGCAGCAGCAACCCGTACCCGATCCGGTGATGAGCGTGCCCGCCCCGCCGGCACAGGCTG
>JBPPMS010000007.1:0-81474 GCA_051306175.1 Mycobacterium sp.
GACGGTGGCCAGGTACTGCCCGACCTGTCTCAAATCGGGACAACCGTTGGTATTGCACCGCTGACACACTGAGAGTCAGTCGTCTACGTCACAACCCCGGGTAACTGTGATCCGAAAGGCAACGCTTGTGACTGTCTCTGCAGAAGCTGGCTTTCTCGAGGCGCTCTACCGGACCTGGTCCAGCCACATGGCCGCCGACCCGCACATGTCCATCGGGATGCTGCGGAGCATGTTCGACGAATGGCACCAGCCGACCATGGAGCCCGAGGCCGTGACGTACCGGTCGGACGTCGTCGCCGGCGTCGGGGGCGTCTGGGCACTCCCGGCCGGTGCGGACGCCTCGAGGGTAATCGTGTACACCCATGGCGGCGGCTTCGCAGTCGGATCCGCGGCCAGCCACCGCAAGCTCGCCGCACACCTCGCCAAAGCGCTCGGGATGACAGCGTTCGTCATCGACTACCGGCGCGCTCCCGAGCATCCCTTCCCCGCGCAGATCGAGGACGCCACCGCGGTGTACCGAGCGCTGCTGGACCGGGGCTTCGCGCCCGGCAGCATCGTCACAGCAGGCGACTCCGCCGGCGCCAACCTGGCCATCACCACCGTAGTGAAGCTCCGTGATGACGGCTCGCCGCTGCCCGGTGCCGTGATCGCCATCTCGCCATGGGTTGACATGGAGCTCGCCGGCGAAAGCTTGACCACCAACGCGGCTGCCGACGGCCTGGTCAGTCGGCAGGTCCTCGAGGGAATGTTGGCGATGTTCCTCGGCGAGACCGGCAAGCCCGATGATCCGCTCGCCAATCCGCTATACGCCGACTTCACCGGTTTCCCTCGGCTGTACATCAGCGCCGGCTCGGCGGAAACGCTGCTGGATGACGCAACCCGGCTCGCGGACCGGGCCTCGGCGGCGGGCGCCGAGGTGACGCTCTCGGTCGTTGACGGCATGCAGCACGTGTTTCCCTGCCTCGCCGGGCGCGCCCCGGAGGCCGACGCGGAGATCGGCCGGATCAGTAACTGGTACCGCCGGTGACCCTCTCGGCAGACGAACCCGGACGGACAAAAGATATGAGCACTCGCCATGACGCGATCGTCATCGGCGCGGGGTTCGGTGGGATGTTTGCCCTAAAGAAGCTGCGCGACGAGCACGGCTTGAGCGTGCGACTGTTCGACAAGGCCGGCGGCGTGGGCGGTACCTGGTACTGGAACCGTTACCCGGGCGCGCTCTCGGACACCGAGTCGTTCGTTTACTGCTACTCCTGCGACAAGGATTTGCTGAAAGAGTGGGACTTCGACACCCGCTACGTCACCCAGCCGCAAATCCTGAGCTACCTCGAGCACGTGGCCGACCGCTGGAATTTGCGGCCCGATATTCAGCTCAACACCGGCGTCGTCGCGGCGCACTTCCACGAGAGTGACAACCTCTGGCACATCAAGACCGACACTGGCGAACTGCATATCGCGAAGTACCTCGTCACCGCGGTGGGGCTGTTGTCGGCCACGAACGTCCCCGACCTCAAGGGCATCGACACCTTCCGAGGCGTCCACGTGCACACCGGCCAGTGGCCGGTCGACCTCGAACTGGCCGGCAAACGGGTCGGTGTGATCGGGAACGGATCCACCGGGGTGCAGGTCATCACCGCGATCGCTCCCGAGGTCGACCATCTGACCGTTTTCCAGCGCTCTGCCCAGTTCACCGTCCCGGTGGGCAACGGTCCGGTCTCTCGCGAGTACGTCGCAGACGTCAAGGAGAATTACGAGGCCATCTGGGAGCAGGTGCGCAACTCGGTCGTCGCCTTCGGCTTCCAGGAGAGCACCACCACCTATGAGTCCGTGTCGGCGGCGGAGGCGCGGGCGATCTTCGAGCGGGCGTGGGAAAAGGGCGGCGGTTTCCGCTTCATGTTCGAGACCTTCGCCGACGTTGCCACCAACGAGGTCGCGAACAAGGCCGCACAGGACTTCATCAAGGGCAAGATCGCAGAGATCGTCCAGGACCCCGCGACGGCCCGCAAGCTCATGCCACAGGACCTCTACGCCAAGCGGCCGCTATGCGATGGCGGGTACTACGCAACTTTCAACCGTGACAACGTCGAACTCGTGGACGTCAAGGAGAATCCGATCGCGGAGATCACGCCCGCCGGCGTCCGGACCTCCGACGGGGTGGAGCACGAGATCGACGTCCTGATCTTTGCCACCGGGTTCGATGCGGTCGACGGCACCTACAAGCGTTTCGACCTGCGAGGCCGCAATGGCCTCACGATGGCGGACTACTGGGAGGACGGACCGTCCAGCTATCTCGGGGTAGCGGTCGCGAACTTCCCGAACATGTTCATGGTGCTCGGGCCTAACGGCCCGTTCACCAACCTGCCGCCGTCGATCGAGACACAGCTGGAGTGGTCCACCGAACTGATCGGACACGTGGAGCAGAGCGGCTTCTCCGCCGTGGAGCCGACCGCCGACGCCGAGCAGGACTGGACCGCCACCTGCCGCGAGATCGCCGACGCGACGCTGTTCCCGAAGGCACAGTCGTGGATTTTCGGCGCCAACATTCCCGGCAAGAAGAACACTGTCTACTTCTACCTTGCGGGTCTGGGCGCCTACCGCAACGTGCTCTCGGAGTGCAAGAACGCTGGCTACAAGGGCTTTCAGTTCAGCTGAGCGGGGCCGCTGCACACGGGCTGTGATCCGGTCACCCGCGCCGAAGCTCGTGACTCACACCGAAACGAAGGTTCTGGTGCCTTCCACGTTCACCGTCCACTTTCCCGGCACCGCACGCCGGCCAACCACCACTATCGGAATGGGAGACTGAGAAATGACGAACCGACTCCACGGCAAGGTTGCGCTCATCACCGGAGCCGCGCGCGGGCAAGGGGCAGCGGAGGCCCGGTTGTTTGCCGCCGAAGGTGCCTCCGTCGTTATCACCGACGTTCGTGACGACCCGCTGGTGTCCCTCGAAAAGGACATTCTGAACACGGGGGCGTCGGTGTCGGCCATCCGGCTCGACGTTACCGACGAGGCGGATTGGGACCGCGCGGTCCAGCACGCGACTGCAGTGTTCGGTGAACTGGACGTCTTGGTGAACAACGCCGGGATCCTGGACATGGCCGGCGTTGAGCAGACCTCGCTGGAGGTGTGGAACCGGATTGTCGCGGTGAACCAGACCGGGGTTTGGCTGGGCATGAAGACCGCCATTCCTTCCATGCGCAGGGCCGGCGGGGGATCGATCATCAACGTCTCGTCGATCTACGGCCTAATCGGCAGCGGTGCGGCCGCGGCGTACCAGGCGACCAAGGGAGCGGTGCGCCTGCTTACCAAGACCGCCGCCGTCCAGTACGCATCCGAGGGAATTCGGGTGAACTCGATTCATCCGGGTGTAATCGACACCGGGATGGTGAACGAGGAGGTCCCGGCGGAGTTCATGCCGGCGCTGACCGACGCCACACCGCTCGGACGGATGGGCAGACCCGAGGAAATTGCGTACGGCGCGCTCTTCCTCGCATCGGACGAGTCGTCGTTCATGACGGGCTCGGAACTCGTCATCGATGGCGGTTATACCGCCCAGTAACAGAACGAAGGAGCGATGATGGCTGCTCAGAATCTGCTTCTAGCACGGGCAGGCTTTCCCTCGTTTGTTTCGGCGCCGCTGCGCGGGTCAATCGATCGGGGCACGAACGGTCACTACCAGCCCGCCGCCGTCACGCGCGCTGAAATCGACTCGCCCACCGATCGCCTCGAGGATTTGCTGCACGATCCATAGGCCCAGCCCGGCGGTGCCGCGCCGGTCGCCGACGCTGATGTATTTGGCCGTCAACTCGCCCAGACTTCGAGCGGGTATGCCAGGACCGCGGTCGGCTATCTCGATGACGACCTCATTGCCGGTGTGCGCGCACGTCACGTCGACGGGGGCATCACGGCTATGCCGGGATGCGTTCTCCAGCAGGTTGGTCAGCACGCGCCGCAGCCCCTGGGCGTTGACCGTTACCGCGCCGACGTCGCCTCTGACCGTCAACCGCAGCTGCGGTGAGACCAGGCCCACGGCATCGGCGGCAGCGGTGATCAGGCTGGCGATGTCGACGCGCCGGACCCGGCCCGCCGAAAAGGTGGGGCGCCGGCTCAACGCGACGTCGGACAAGGCGTCGAGCATGTCCCCGAGGTGCTGAACGTGGCGGCCGGCCAGCAGCATGCCGGCGGCGTGATCAGACTCCGTCATCGGCCCCGCCGATGTGAGCGCGTCCGTCAGCGCCTCCAAGGAGGCGACAGGGGTGCGGAATTCGTGCACCAGCACCTGTAGTCCGTCCTGCTGGGACTGGTAGGACTGCAACAACCGACTCCTCAGATCGCGTTCCTCTTCGGCGGCGGCGTGTTCGGCTTCGGCCTCCACCAGCGCCCGAACGCTGGATCGGTGTTCGCGTTCGGCCAGGGACGACAGCCCCGCCGCGATGATCGCGGCGAACAGCAGGTACAGCGCCCACCAACCGCTCTGCGGCACCGGTGCGAGTGCGGCACTCGCAGCATTGGAGGCCAGTAAAGCGACGGCGGTGTACGCGGCGCCGAGTAGCATCCCCAACGCCAGCGTCTCGGTAAACGACAGCCGGGCCGCGGAGGCGATGACGACCAGCACCAGCGCCGACACCGCTGGGCTGTGCACCCCGCCGGTCAATGCGATGAACACCAGCGTGAACATCGAGTCGAAGCCGGTGACCAGCCAACGGTAGCGGGTGCGGCGCACCTCCAGCTGAGGACGGACAAACAGGATCGCCGAATAGACCATCGCCGCCGCCAGTAGCATCGTGGGGTACACGCGTACCCCTGGTGGCTCGACGGCCAGCAGCACCCCGATCGAGATCACCACTGCGACCCGCACGGCGACGATTGTGCGGGCCAGCCCGTAGCCGCCGCCGTATCCCTCCGCCGTCCAACGGTACTGATCGACCGGTCTCACCGGGCCAACGTTAGGGCTCGGAGTAGCGTCGCAGCAATGAGTGGCAAGCCGTACGTCGTGGTGATCGTCGACGACCACGAGCTTTTCTCACAAGGCCTGGCTTTGCTGCTCAACCGCCAATGGGGCGAGTTATTCACGGTGGGTGGGCAGACCACCTACGTCGAGGAGGCTGCCGACCTGGTGGCCCGCTGCGCTGCCGACGTCGCGATCATCGACCTATCCATGCCTCCGCTCGGCGGGATAGCCGCCATCCGGCATATCGAGGCGCGCCATCCTCAGACCCGGATCTTGGCGCTGTCGGGAACCGGCAACCTCGAGCTGGCCGAGGAGGCGCTGCGCGCGGGCGCCGACGGCTTCCTGCCGAAGACGGCGCGGCCCGAAGCGCTGGCCGGCCCGCTTTGGACCGTCGCCGAAGGTTTGCGGGTAATCGACGGCACGCTGCTTGACGCTCTGCTGGCGAAGTCCCGCGAACCGCGGCCAGCGTTGCTGGACAACTTCAGCACGCAGGAGCTACAGCTGTGGACCTTGCTGGCCAGGGGCATGGAGACGAGCGATATCGCGCGGCGGATGGTGGTCTCGGAGCGGACCGCCAAACGGATGGTGGCCGCGTTGCTGCACAGGCTCGGAGTGACCAACCGCATCGCCGCCGCGGCGATGGCCGGGCGGCTCCGGTTGCTCGACGACCTCTCCGAGGCCGACTGGTCGCAGTGAGGATTCGGGTCCGCCGGTGTGCCGGCGTTCGGTCACACAGCCAGTAAGTCGGTGCGCCCCTCGGCGCGCAGTGACTCCTCGTAGCGGGGGAAAAGCGTCTTGGCGACAGGCACGAGCTTGAGGATCTTCGGCACCGGGCCTTTGGCGCGGACCTGGCCCTTGGCCATCGAAACAGCAAGGTTGAGTTTTCCCTGCCAGAACCGGTTGGCCATGTCGGAGGTCATCGACATCGCCACAGTGGGTGACAGGTCACAGCTCCCGGTGATCACCTTCTTATTGGGCATGTCGACCGTGATCTGGGTGTTCGGGTCCGTGCAGGTGAGTTGTAGCACAACGCCGGACGCTGCGAGTTGGTCGGCGATCGGTTCGTCTGCCATCGCCTCCTCGAAGATCCCGGCAATGTACTTTGTTGCCTCGTCGCTGTCTTTGAAAACGCCCATGGTAAGTCCCCTAAACCTTTCTGAATCCGTCAATGCACTCAGGTGTCCTTGCGCGCCGCCCAATCGTGCAGCTTGGCGATCTTCGTGTAGCCATTGTCCGGCACAAATCCCGCTTCGACCCGGCCGTCGTGAATACAGTCGACCGGGCACAGCGGCACGCATTTCCCGCAGTCAATGCACTGTTCGAGGTCGATCACGAATCGGCCCAGGAAATCGTCGGTATTCTTCGATATGGCGTCGACCCGTCCCGGACACGCGTGCTCACACGCTCCGCATCCGATGCAGGTGTCATCGATGTAGAAGTTGCCTCGCCGAATGCGGCTCATAGTGTTTTCTTCCCTGATGGGCGATTCACAGCCGAGCACAGTTGTTGAAAAACTGCTGGAAACTCTGGTTGTAGCGGAAAAACATGTCCCGGCCCAGCGGATCGGACGACCAGACCCGTATCGGTGTCGCCGCCATGCTCAGCGCGTTGAGGGTGTGGTCAAGGTCCGGCCGGCCGTCTCCGGCGCGGATGTTGTCCACCATTTCCAGCCACGAGTCCTGGTCGGTCTCGATGACAAAATCCATCGACTCCAGGTCGGTGTCGCTGATCTGCTTGATCTCGCCGACGTCAAAGCCGTCGAAACACAGTTGGACGATCAGCGCGGACCCGTCGGGGTCGCCGTCGAAGATATTGACGGCGAACCGGCAGTCGACCTCGCCGAGTTTGCGGAACTCGGCGAGGTCTGCCTTGTTGATCTCCGCGAGCCTGGTCACCCACTCGACGGTGGGCAGGTCTGTGGTCGTGCTCACGCCATCCACGGCATCTCCAACGGGATCGTCACCTTGTCGCGGCGGTCGAACCCAGCACGATCACAGCGCTGCAGGTACTCCTCGATAATGGTTCCCCAGAGGAACGACACACCCTCCATGCCGTCGTCGATCTTGTCGACTCCGCCGCCCATCAGAACGGCTAGCGGCTCCAGCAGTCCGGGGCTGCTCAGCGCGGTGAGGATGATCTGCTCGCCGAGGTCGGCGAAGCGGTGCATATCCGAAAGCGCCTTATCCCGGTCGGTGGAGCTGTCGAGGAAGTTCTTGAGCTCCAACGTGCCATAAGAGACGTGTCGGGCCTCGTCTTGCATGCAGCGCCGGAAGATTTCCTTGTCGACATGGGTCTTGGACAGGTATTCTCCGGCCCGGAAGATGGTGAGAACAAGCCCTTCGCCTAGGACATTGAGCAGGAATGTGCCTTGGGTGTGGCTTGGCGCTTCGAGGATGGCCTTCAGCGCCCACTCCAGAGCCGGGCTGGCGTGCAACAAGCCGCCGCCGCCGGCCAGCGCGCGCTTGCGGAACACTTCCATGTGACGGGCCTCGTCCATCATCTGCGTCACGAGGAAGTTCTTGATTTCGTAGAAGTCCGGTGAGGTGCGGTATACCCAGCGCGACGGGAAGTCGCCGGCGACGAACTCGACCTCGGTGAGGGAGGTGGCGAGCTGACACGCGGCCTTCTCCAGGTCCTCGCTGACCGGTTCGAGCTCGCTCCACGGGATGTCGCTGGTGGAGTTCCACTGCCGGGCCTTGGCCTCTTCGTACAGCGTCATCACGTTGTCCGCCCACGCTTCCTTCTTGTCGAGGATGTCGTAGGCGTCGATGGTCGGCATCTGCTCGGCGTAAGGTTCGCGCACCGAGCCGCGCGGGGCGAAGTTGCGTGTTGCATTGTGCTCGGGCAGCGTGCCGTAGGCTGGCGAACGGTTGATGTCGGTATAGGTCAATCCCCGCGAACTTGGCCGCGCCCGCACCCCCCAATTCGCTTTGTCGGTATCCATCCAGTGCAGTGACAATGACCCGCGCCCGAGTCGGTCGAGGTTTTCCTGCAAGAGCTCCGACCAGATGGTGTTGTCCTCGCGGAACTTCTTCTCGTAAGCAGCCAATGCCTCGTCTGCGAGCGAATTTTCGCTCGGCAGCGCCTGCATCCGGGTCAGTATCTCGGTCATGCGATGGTCCTTCCCTCTACGGAATGCCGTGATCCCTCGGTAACGCCACAGTATGACGCCGCTCACAGTGCTCGGGAGGTCCGCTCGGGCCAAACCCTGGCCCGAATGGACCATTGTGGCACCGCAACCGTTGGTCGGGTTGCCAGAGAGGCCCAGGAGGTGATAGGCGATCTCGGTGATCGGGTGGTCCATCCAGCTGATCAGGTCGCGCAGGTTATTGCGGGGAGTCCATGGCTCGGTGGGCGGCGGCGTTATCGGGTGTCGAGGCCGAGGAGCGTGACGCTCTCCGCGCGCATGTCGACCTTTCTCACCTTGCCGGTGGCGGTCATCGGGAACTCATCGACGACGCGGACGTACCGGGGAATTTTGTAGTGCGCCAACTTGCCGGTTGCGAAGGCGCGTAGAACATCGGCGTCGAGGTCGGGCCGATCGGGCTTCATCCGGATCCACGCGCAGATCTCCTCGCCGTACGTGTCGTCGGGGACGCCGATGACCTGGGCGTCTTCGATGTCTGGATGTGTGTAGAGGAACTCCTCGATCTCACGTGGGTAGATGTTCTCCCCGCCGCGGATCACCATGTCCTTGATGCGGCCGACGATGTTGCAGTACCCGTCTTCCCGCATCACCGCTAGGTCGCCGGTGTGCATCCACCCGTCGGCATCGATCGCTTCGCGCGTCTTCTCGTCGTCGTTCCAGTAGCCCAGCATGATCGAGTAGCCGCGGCTGCAGAATTCACCGGGCTGTCCCCGCTCGACGATATCTCCCGACTCGGGGTCGACGATCTTGATCTCGACATGGGGATGCGCGCGGCCGATGGATGAGGTGCGTCGCTCCAGGTCGTCGTCGATGAGTGTTTGGCAGGACACCGGCGACGTCTCGGTCATGCCGTAAGCGATCGCCACCTCGGTCATGTTCATGTCGGCGACACAGCGCTTCATCACCTCGACCGGGCAGATCGATCCAGCCATCATGCCGGTGCGCAAGGACGACAGGTCACGGTCGGCAAAATCGGGATGGCTCAGCATCGCGATGAACATCGTCGGCACGCCGTAAACGCCGGTGCACCGTTCCTGCTCAATCGCGGCGAGCGTCAACCCGGCATCGAATCCTGGCGCAGGGATGACCATGGTTGCGCCGTGTGTCGTGCAGCCCAGATTGCCCAACACCATGCCGAAGCAGTGGTAAAAGGGCACCGGAATGCACAGCCGGTCGCCCTGGCTGAGCCCGATCAGCTCGGTTGCGAAGTACCCGTTGTTCAGGATGTTGCGGTGCGACAACGTCGCACCTTTGGGGAACCCGGTGGTCCCGGAGGTGTATTGAATGTTGATGGGGTCGTTGTTGTTCAGCGTGGCCATGCGACTCCGGAGGTCGTCCTCCGGCACGGATTCAGCGCGACACCGCAAGCCATCCCAGTCGTCGGTGTCCAGGACGAGGACATCGGTCAGCGCGGGGCATTGCGGGCGAACCTCCTGTGCCATGCCGAGGTAATCTGAGGTCTTGAAGGCGGCTACGCAGATGAGCACCCGAACTTCAGACTGCTTGAGCACATACGCGAGCTCGTGGGTGCGGTAGGCCGGGTTGATGTTGACCAGAATGGCGCCGATCTTCGCCGTGGCGTACTGAACGATAGTCCAGTCAGGGCAGTTCGGTGCCCAGATACCGATCCGCTCACCTTGGGCGATCCCGAGGGACATCAGCGCCCGAGCGATGATATCGACCTCGGCGTTCAGTTCGCGATAAGTCCAGCGCCGACCGGTCGCGACGTCGACGAGCGCCTCGGCGCCGGGGTTGTTGGCAACGACGCGTTCGAAGTTGTCCCCAATCGTTTCCTCGAGGATCGGGCTGTCGGTCGGGCCTGCGTCATAAGACCACCTCATCGCTCACCTTCCAGGTCCTCGCGGCGGTACGCCGCCGTCAGCGCGATGCCGGCCCCGGTGGCGAATGCACCGGAGATCGTCTTGGCGCGTCCATCATGTCCGTCGCACTCGCCCTCCGGATACCTCCGAACGGATGTTTTTCGTCGTCGAGCTAGCACGGCTGGCTCCGACCATATCTCCCGAGTCGGGGCCGAGGACCCATATCACCTACAAAGGTGGTCGGCGAGATGGGTGAATCTAGTCCGCGGTGCCGCAGCTGACTCCCTGGCTGTCGGCGCCGTCGTCGTACAGCTAATTGGGGCTGGTGCCGAAGGCGTCAGGCGGATGCTCCGGTACTCGGGGCCTGAAAAAGAGGGGCTTGAGGACGTCGGACTTATGGGGCGGCTTGAGCAATCTTGGGCGGCGAGCATTCTCGGATGAGGCTTTCGAGGTTTTCTTGCACGCGTTCTGGGGCGATGCCGATCGATGGAGAGTACAGCATGATGTGGTCGAGAACCCCTTCGTAGCGCTTGAGTCCGTCGCGGACTTGGTCTGCGGTCCCGGCGACGCCCATGGTGTCGATCATTTTGTCGGAGACCGCGGCGAACATCGCCTGCAGATCGCGCCGGCCGAATGCTTCCCGGATTGTTCTGCCCTCGGCGGTGAAACCGTTGACGTCGAGTACCGTCTCGTAGGATTTGACCGAGGAGTAGAAGGCGATCTGTTGCGCTAGTTCACGTCTGGCGACGTCGGCGTCGTCGTGGACAGCGCACATGACCATGGAGATTACTTCGACGTCACGGGGATCGCGGTCGGCGTGCGCGGCACCCTTGGCGATGGCCGGCCGGACGATTTCCTCGACGTAGGTGGTGGTGAACAGGGGGTGTCCCGCCAGGCCGTCGGCCACCCTGCCTGCCGCCTCGCACATACGGGGGCGCACCCCGGCGGTGATGATCGGTATCGGGCGGCTGAGGGGTTGCACGTCGCCGGTCGGAATGAGATTCATCTTGTAGAACCGGCCCTCGTGCTGGACCGGACCTTCGTGCAGGTTCCAGATGCGGCGCAGCAGCACGACGAGCTCTTCCATGCGCAACGCGGGCGCGGACGTGTCGGCTACGCCGTGCCAGTCGCTCATCATCCGCTTGGTGCCGTTGCCGATGCCGAGCACCAAGCGTCCGTTGGAGAGTTCGTCGAGGTCGCGCGCCTCGGTGGCCAGCACCAGGGGGCTTCGTCCGACGCCGTAGAGAATGGAGGAACCGATCCGGCAGTTCTGTGTGCTGTTGGCCATCGCGGCCATCGAAATGGACCCGGAGCGGGAGTAGAACTCCGAGGCCCATGCGGCGTCGAACCCGGCTGCATCGGCTGCTTGGGCGGTCTGGGCCAGCGACTGCAGGTCTACGCCGAGAACCGACAGGCCGTAGGTGCTCATAGCTGCTCACCCGGGCTCGGGCGCATTCCGTCGAACAGAGCTTCCACGGGTGGTTGGTAGGCGGTGTTGATCATCTCGGCGCGAACCGGCGTGCTCGCTGCTCGTCCGAGTTCACCAAGGAGCGCACGGCAGACCGCCGGCCGCTGCGCCATCGCCCGCAGTTGTGCGCGGATGACGAGTTTGAGGCGTCGGGCGCCGGTACGTCGGTGTCGTTGAGCCCCTTCTCGGCGAACAAGTTCGCCGAGGCAGAGGGCCGGTCAGAGATCTGACGTGAAAATTTTCGCATTGCCCTATCCCGTCACCGAGTTGGATTCCGAGTCTAAACTTTCGCTACTCATAGTGGAAGGAGGCTCCGCGGTCGCGGTGCAGATCGGTTATGACCCGTTCGTCGCTCGATTCTGGTGCTCGCCGCAGGAACGGAGGACGAATGTCTGCACGAACGTCGACTTATCGACTACCTGTCCGACGACGGTAGCTGACGTCGATCGCTGCGGGTCGTGCTGCGCGCCAGACGTTTCGGGCCGTCGAGCGCCTTGGTGGTATCCGCCGCGGGCTCGACTCGCGCCGCCTCAATCCACTGCTCCTCCGGTTCGGCGGTTTCCTCGGACGTCACGATGATCTTGTGGCTGCGTCGCACGCTGATGTGGATCTCCTCGGTCTCCTCGAACACCTGACGCACGGCCCGCAGCGGCTTCGTCGTTGTATCGATGGCGGCGGCCACGATTGGCGGCACGAACGGTCGCACCCAGCGCATCGCTGCTCCAGCCACGTCGGGCATCGTCGGCATTGCCGACCGCTTCTCAGGGTGTGCCTCGACAGCGGGCAGGTGCTCCGACGGCGCCTCAATCGACGGTTGCGCCTCCACCGCTGCCGGCAACTCGGCCACCACCTCGGTGACCCGCTCGGAGGACACTGGTGTCGGCGCGTCCAACGCAGTGACGACGCGACGGCGCTGCTCCTCCCGATCGATCTCCGTCTGCGCCGCGACCGCCAGCCGCGCGCTGGCGAGCTCGTGCTCGGCCCACATCGTTTCCACTGCGGCGCGCACCTCGGCCTGCTTGACCGCAATCGCGGTGTCGGCCTTCAGGTCTGCCTGCTCGCGTTCAGCGCGTGCGGCCGCGCGGCGATCCTCGGAGTTCTTCGCCCGGGACAGCCGCAGGATCAGCGCAAAGAGGAATAGCACCACGAACAGGCCGACTGTTACGGCGCGCAATACCGTCGCCCCCGGACTTGCGAGCGTGTGAGCGTTCATCGCGGTCCACGTGGCACCGAACCCGCGGTCCGCACTGGCGATCGCGGCGTCGCGGGCCGCCGTGAGCTCCCGCTCGCTATCGGCAACCGTGGAGTCGAGCGCCGGTGCGAGCCGAGCACGCTCGGACTCCACCCTGTCGAGTTCGCGTTGCCTGTCCGCAAGGAACGCGTCGGCGGTGAGATGTTCGGGTCCTGCGCCCGCCACCCCGGTGATATGACTCTGGGGGCATTGCGGCGCCGCGCTGAACTCACAGCGGGCGATCACCAGCGCCTCGTCGCGCTCGCGACTCGCTTCCACGACGGCCTCGTCCAGAGCAGAACGCGCCTGCCGCGCTTGCTCCAGATCGTTCGACGCCGCCACGACGGCGGGAGTTGAATTGGCGCTGCGCATGGCCTCCTCGTCGAGGCGGCGATCACTGGAGCCCGCGAAGATCAGCATCGCGGCGAGCTCGCCGACGACGACACCTGCCACGACCGCGGCTATCGCATACGCCAGTGCGCGCGGCCACGACACAGCAAAACTGAAACGCCTGTCTGACATCGGAACTCCATGAGCTTTGGGGTCATGTTGAGGCGCGGCGGAACCCTCACACCAGTGTGAATTTGAGCAATCTTCTCATAATCTCCCGCTCGTTCGCTCAGCCGCCATCGCCTGCGCGCCTTCCATCGACGTGTCGGACTCACACGCCACACTTGCGTACATGGGAAACGTAATCGCGAGCGGCGGGCGGCCAAGCAGAAACAACGGCGCCGGTCAGCCCCGGAACACCGATGGTCGCCGACCGATCTCCGCGAAGTTGCGCGCCGCAGGGTCGACGCAGCTACGCCACGCTACCTCGACGAGGCCATCGTGCTGGAGTCTCGGCGATACCCGGCGGCGACGTTGCACCCACGGTGGCGCGCACAGCTGGTCGACATTTCGGCGACCGTCCTTCACGTGCTGAACCTGCTAGGCAGCATCCCCGTGCTCCAGGCGCTGCTTCCGCAGCCCGGCGCGCACCGCCAGCTTTCCGTCGTCGTCGGCGCCGGGAACTAGCGCGTCTGTGCGAGCGGTGAACTCAGGTGTACGTCGGGGTGTCGCCTCCGAGAGTGCTTTGCGGGTGTTGTCGGCATCAAAATCCTTGCCGTACAAAGGTGTCCCTGGTTGCTGACGCCACGACTCAGAAATTGGGCCAGCGTCGACGGGCTCGAAACCGAGTTGATCGACGATGTCATGGACCAGAGCACGGCCCGGTCCGTCGTCGCCAGCGATCGGAAGCGCAATGCGATTGGGGCTGCCACTCGGTGTTCCGCTCCCGAGCAGATGCTTCCACCAAATCCCGTTGAACACCTTGTACACCGGCGCACCGATCTGCTCGGAGACCCACGCACTCTCGACCTGACCGTCCTCGATCGCCGCGATCTCACCGTCGCGCTGCTGCGGGTAGTAGTTGTTGGTCTCGATCACCGGGGCACCCGGATTGCGGGCAGCGACGATACCCTTGGCGAGGTCGGGGACGTTCTTCTGCGGAATGCTCACGACGACGAGGTCGGCGCCGGCCGCGGCGTCCTTGGCCCATACCGCCGTCGCACCGGTCTCGTTCGCCAGGTCGGCGAGCGTCTCCGGAGCACGTGAGTTGGACACCGCTACCTCGTGTCCGAGTTCGCGAAGTCGACGCGTCAGCGTTCCACCGATGTGTCCTGCCCCGATGATTCCGATTTTCATGCATCGCCTCCATGCGTTGGGTACGTACTGTGTCGGCAACCTCGGTTTAACGGCTGCTATTCCGCAGAATCCGATGGCGCGCCAGCGTCGGCGCGCCTCGAGGTGGCGTGCTTGAGCGGTTCATCGCGCCACAACTGATCGGCGGCATCACACCGCGTCCGAGACCCTGCCGCATATACTGTCGCCATTACCGTTGCTGGCATTGTTTCTGGTGCTTCTACGGATTTGGCTGCCGATACAGCTGGGCGTGACTCACTTCGGGTGAAGGATGCGATGCTCTAAGTCACACAAGGCTGAAGAGCCCCCGGGCAGATACGAGGTGGTAGCAGTGTCGTTGCTGGATGGACAGACCGCGGTCGTGACGGGTGGTGCGCAAGGGCTCGGGTTTGCGATCGCGCAGCGCTTCATCGAGGAGGGCGCGAAAGTTGTCTTGGGAGATTTGGATTTGGAGGCGACGCAGGTCGCGGCCTGCAGGCTCGGCGGCGGCGACGTCGCGACCGCCGTGCAGTGCAATGTCACCGACAGCGCCGACGTCGACGCCCTGGTCGCGGCCGCGGTAGCGACGTACGGCAGCCTGGACGTCATGGTGAACAACGCAGGCATCACCCGCGACGCGACCATCCGCAAGATGACCGAAGATCAGTTCGATCAGGTGATCTCGGTGCACCTCAAAGGGACGTGGAACGGCACCAGGACTGCTGCCGCCATCATGCGGGAGAACAAGCGCGGCTCGATCATCAACATGTCCTCGATATCCGGGAAGGTCGGCATGGTGGGTCAGACCAACTACTCCGCGGCCAAGGCGGGCATCGTCGGCCTGACCAAGTCGGCGGCCAAGGAACTTGCCTATCTCGGCGTGCGGGTCAATGCCATCCAGCCTGGGCTCATTCGCTCAGCTATGACGGAGGCTATGCCGCAACGGATTTGGGATTCCAAGGTGGCTGAGGTTCCGATGGCGCGCGCCGGGGAGCCTGACGAGGTCGCGAGCGTCGCGCTGTTTCTGGCTTCCGACTTGTCCTCGTACATGACGGGGACCGTCCTCGAGGTCACCGGCGGGAGGCACCTGTGAGGCAAACGGTGATCTGTGCGCCGGTCCGTACGCCCATCGGCCGCTATGGCGGCATGTTCAAGTCATTGACCGCGGTCGATCTGGGAGTCGTTGCGTTGACGGGGTTGTTGCAGCGCACCGGGATTCCGGTCGACGCCGTGCAGGACGTCATCCTCGGGCACTGCTATCCGTCGGCCGAAGCTCCCGCGATCGGACGTGTGGTGGCGTTGGACTCCGGTCTGCCCGTGACGGTTCCGGGCATGCAGGTCGACCGGCGTTGCGGATCGGGTCTGCAGGCGGTGATCCAGGCGTGCCTGCAGGTGGGCAGCGGCAACAACGACGTGGTGGTGGCCGGCGGGGCCGAGAGTATGAGCAACGCGACGTTCTACTCCACCGATATGCGCTGGGGTGGCGCACGTTCGGGCATCACGGTGCACGATGCGCTGGCCCGCGGCCGGAGCACGGCGGGCGGCAAGCACTACCCGGTTCCCGGAGGAATGATCGAGACGGCGGAGAATCTGCGGCGCCAGTACGAGATCCCGCGTGCCGAGCAGGACGAGCTGGCGGTTGCGTCGCATCAGCGTGCGGTGTCAGCACAGAAGAACGGTGTGCTGGCCGAGGAGATCATCCCCGTTGCGATACCCACCCGAGCTGGTGAGGATGTCATCGACACCGACGAGCACCCACGTGCTGATACCACTGTCGAATCTCTGCGCAAGCTCAAACCCATGCTGGGGAAAGATGATCCGGAGGCGACGGTCACCCCGGGCAACTCTAGCGGGCAGAACGACGCGGCGTCGATGTGCATCGTGACGACGCCGGAAAGGGCCGCCGAGCTTGGGTTGACTCCGCTGGTGCGGATGGTGTCGTGGGGATCGGCGGGCGTGGCCCCCAACATCATGGGCATCGGCCCGGTGCCCGCCACCGAGGTGGCGTTGGCGAAAGCTGGTCTTGTGCTCAGTGATATCGACGTCATCGAACTCAACGAGGCGTTCGCGGCGCAGGCGCTGGCGGTGCTGCGGGAGTGGAAGTTTACCGACACCGACCGGGAGCGCACCAACGTGCACGGATCCGGGATTTCGTTGGGGCATCCCGTCGGGGCCACCGGCGGTCGGATGCTGGCCACGCTGGCGCGTGAGCTCAACCGCCGTCAGGCTCGGTACGGGCTGGAGACGATGTGCATCGGTGGCGGTCAGGGGCTGGCAGCCATCTTCGAACGGGTCTCGCCGTGACGGCACCGCTGAACGGCATTCGCGTCGTCGAGGTCTCCAGCTTCGTCGCAGCGCCCCTGTGCGGGATGACTCTGGCCCAACTCGGGGCAGAGGTCATCCGCGTCGACCCCATCGGGGGAGGTGCGGACTACCGCCGTTGGCCGCTCGCCGAGGGAGGCACGTCCATGTACTGGACCGGGCTGAACAAGGGAAAGCGTTCAGCTGCGGTCAACCTGCGCTCACCGGCCGGGCAGGATATCGTCCAACGGCTCATCACCGCCGGTGATGGCATCGTCGTCACCAACGCCGCCAACATGTCCTGGTTGAACTACGCGACCCTGTCCGAGTTGCGGCCCGATGTCATCCATTTCCAACTTATCGGGAAACGCGACGGATCGACCGCAGTGGACTACACCGTCAACGCCACCGTGGGATTCCCACTGGTCACGGGGCCGAAGACGCATGCGGGACCGATCAATCACGTGCTACCAGCCTGGGATGTCACCTGCGGGTTGTACGCCGCGCTGGCGGTCGTGACCGCCGTCCGTAACCGCGAACGCACCGGGGCCGGCGCCCAGATCAGCATTGCGTTGGAGGACGTCGCCCTGGCCACCGCGGGAAATCTGGGACTTCTGACCGAGCCGCAGATCAGCGGCACCGAGCGGCCGCGGGTGGGTAACGCCATCTTCGGGCAATACGGCCAGGACTTCTGCAGCGCCGAAGGGGTGTCGTTTATGGTGGTGATGTTGACCCGCAGGCATTTTCGCGACATGGTCGCGATATCTCAAACGGGCAAGGCGGTACAGGCACTTGCTCAGGCGCTGGACGCCGACTTCAACGACGAAGGCACCCGCTACCGGTACCGCGATGTGCTCAGCGGACTGTTCGCCACCTGGTTCGCCGACCACACCGCAGACGAGATCAGCTCTGCACTCGCTGCAAGCACGATTCTGTGGGAGCGCTACCGGACCTTCGCCGAGGTTGCCGCCCATGGCAAGGTGACGGCAAACCCGTTGTTCACCAAGCTCAGTCAAGCCGGCGTCGGGGAGTACCTGGCGCCGGGGTTGCCGTTGGCGTACGGCGGAGAGCACCCCCAGGCGACCCCCGCTCCCGAACTCGGCGCCGATACCGCCGCGCTGCTGGCAGACCTGGGCCTGGACGTCGCCGACAGCGAGCGGCTCGCGGCAGTGGGAACCATCGCGGAAGGTGCGACGTGACCAGACTCGCCCAGACACTCGGCCTGTCCGAGTTCCAGACTGAGATCGTCTCGACCGTACGCCAATTCGTCGACAAGGAGATCATTCCGAGCGCGCCGGCGCTCGAGCGCGCCGACACCTATCCACAGGCCATCGTTGATCAGCTGAAGGAGATGGGATTGTTCGGCCTGATGATCCCCGAAGAGTATGGGGGACTGGGGGAATCGCTGTTGACCTACGCGCTCTGTGTGGAAGAGCTGGCGCGCGGGTGGATGAGCATCTCCGGCGTGATCAACACGCACTTCATTGTCGCCTACATGGTGCGCCAGCACGGTACCGAAGCTCAGAAGCAGCGACTGCTGCCGCGGATGTCGACCGGCGATGTGCGGGCCGCGTTCTCGATGTCCGAACCCGAGTTGGGATCTGACGTCGCCGCGATCCGTACCACGGCCAAGCGAAACGACGACGGCGACTACACCATCAGCGGCCAGAAGATGTGGCTGACCAACGGCGGCAGTTCGAACCTGGTGGCGGTGCTGGTACGGACTGACGAAGGTGCGGACAAACCGCACCGGAACCTGACGGCCTTCCTGATCGAAAAGCCGCCCGGGTTCGGGGAAGTGCAGCCGGGACTGACGATACCGGGCAAGATCGACAAGCTCGGCTACAAGGGCATCGACACCACCGAGCTGATCTTCGACGGCTACGCGGTTTGCGCCGAGGACATCCTCGGCGGCACACCGGGCCAAGGCTTCTTCCAGATGATGGACGGGATTGAGGTAGGCCGCGTCAACGTGTCGGCCAGGGCGTGCGGCGTCGGAATCAGGGCATTCGAACTCGCGATTCGGTACGCCCAGCAGCGCAGCACTTTCGGTAGGCCCATCGCCGAACATCAGGCCATCGCGTTCCAACTTGCGGAGATGGCCACGAAGGTCGAAGCGGCCCACCTGATGATGGTCAACGCGGCACGGCTCAAGGATTCCGGCGAACGAAACGACGTCGCGGCGGGCATGGCCAAGTACCTGGCCAGTGAACTGTGCGCCGAAGTCACCCAGCAGAGCTTCCGAATCCACGGCGGCTACGGCTACTCCAAGGAATACGAGATCGAACGCCTGATGCGCGACGCGCCGTTCCTGCTGATCGGCGAGGGCACCAGCGAGATTCAGAAGAACATCATCAGCAAGCGACTGCTGACCGAGTACAAGATCTGATTTCAGGAGGAGCGCCTGTGAGCACCGAGGCCGTGAGCGATGAGGACTTCAAGGACATCCTCGCCCAGACCCGCCACTTTGTGCGGACCGCCGTTGTCCCGCGCGAGCAGGAGATCCTGGCTCACGACAAGGTGCCCGACGATCTGCGCGAGCAGTCCAAGAAGATGGGTCTGTTCGGATACGCGATCCCGCAGGAATGGGGCGGGCTCGGCCTGAATCTGGCGCAGGACGTCGAACTCGCGATGGAGTTCGGCTACACCTCGTTGGCGCTACGCTCGATGTTCGGCACCAACAACGGCATCGCGGGTCAGGTGCTGGTCGGCTTCGGCACCGACGAACAGAAGACGCGCTGGCTCGAAGGCATCGCATCCGGCGACGTGGTGGCGTCGTTCGCCCTCACGGAGCCCGGAGCTGGATCCAACCCCGCCGGGCTCAAGACCAAAGCCGAACGCGTCGAAGAAGATTGGGTGATCAACGGCCAGAAGCGATTCATCACCAATGCTCCAACGGCCAACTTGTTCGTCGTCTTCGCCCGGACCAGGCCCGCTGACGATGACGGCGCCGGAATCGCGGTGTTCCTCGTCCCCGCCGATACTCCCGGTGTCGACGTGGGCGTCAAGGACGCGAAGATGGGCCAGGAGGGTGCCTGGACCGCCGACGTCAACTTCACCGACGTCCGCGTCCCCGCGTCAACCCTCGTCGGCGGCAGCGAGGACGTCGGCTACCGCGCCGCAATGATCTCCCTCGCCAGGGGCAGAGTCCACATCGCCGCACTGGCGGTGGGTGCCGCCCAACGCGCACTTGACGAATCCGTTGCCTACGCGGCGACGGCCACCCAGGGCGGGACGCCGATCGGCAACTTCCAGCTGGTGCAGGCGATGATCGCCGACCAGCAGACCGGGGTGATGGCCGGCCGCGCTCTGGTGCGCGATACGGCACGGATGTGGGTCACCGGGGAAGACCGGCGGATCGCCCCGTCTGCGGCGAAGCTCTTCTGCACCGAGATGGCGGGCAAGGTGGCCGATCTCGCGGTCCAGATCCATGGTGGCACCGGCTATATGCGAGAGGTGCCGGTGGAACGCATCTACCGCGAAGTGCGGCTACTACGACTCTACGAAGGCACCAGCGAGATTCAGCGGCTGATAATCGGCGGCGGACTGGTAAAGGCGGCGCAGCGAGGAAGCTGATCCCCCCAATCCTAACGCCACCTCGTGGCCTTCGCTTCGCCGACACAGCCATGACGGAGACGTCAGGAATCTGTAATCACCGTCACGATGCCTCCACGCCGCGGGTGTGATTCGCTCGTGTGGACCCCTGCTGCATCGGTTGTGCATCGAATGGCGGCGGTGGAACTTCTGGGTAACGACGTCGGCAACATGCAAAGGAGGGTGACGCGTGGACGAGCTAATGCAGGTGTCCCAGCTGAGTCGGCAGGCACGAGAGGCTCTCGTCCAGCGCATCAGATCGCGCCTTTCGCAAGCCGCCGGTCCAGCTGCGGACCACGACGTCAGCATCGTTGGCGGAGGCGTAGCGGCCCTCACGTTGGCACTGGAGATTCGCCGCGTGCGCCCGACCACGAGGATTCTGGTGATCGAACCGAACCTGCACCCGGTGCCTGAGATCACCCACACAGTCGGCGAGTCGACCGTCGAGGTGTCCGCACACTACCTTCGGGATCGCCTGGGTCTGGGCGACCACCTGAGCACCTCACATATCCGCAAGATGGGGCTGCGGATGTTTTTTTCACACAAGCGAAATACCGATATCGCGCAGCGGATGGAGCTCGGTAGTTCTGCATTCGTGCCGCAGGCCACATACCAGATCGACCGCGGTAGGTTGGAGAACGAGCTCCACCGCCGCTGCGCGTCGCATGGCGTCGACATCACCCTCGGCCGTGTGCGGTCAGTCGCGTTCGGGTCGGATGGTGACCCGCACACCGTCTCATTTCAGAGTGGTGACGCGTTCATGCAGACCACAGCACGGTGGGTCGTCGACGCGTCAGGCCGGAACCGGCTGCTTCCCCGGCAGTTGGATCTCAAGCAGGCGAACAAGCACGACTGCAATGCCGCGTGGTTCCGTGTCGCGACGGAGATCGACGTCGGCCGATGGAGTGATGACTCCACCTGGCGGGGGCGTCTGACCGAGGGCGACCGCGCGATGTCCACCAACCACCTGATGGGCGACGGCTACTGGGTCTGGCTCATTCGTCTTGGATCCGGTGCCACCAGTGTCGGGATCGTGGCTGACCCGGCGTTTCACAAGTTCGACGAGTTCAACACCTTGGAGAAGGCGAGGACATGGCTTTTCGAACACGAGCCGCAGTGCGCCGCGGTGGTGGCAGAGCATGCTGGCCTGATCAGGGATTTCCGGGTCATGAAGAAGTACAGCCACGGTGCGACGAGGGTGTTCGACGGGCGCGACCGCTGGTGCCTGACGGGCGACGCCGGCGTGTTCCTGGATCCGTTGTATTCGTCCGGACTGGATCTGGTCGCTATCGGCAACGGCCTCATCACCGATATGATCGCCCGCGACCTGAACGGCGAGGACGTCCTCGCGAGAACCCAGATCAGCGATTCCCTCTTTCGATCGCTGACCGAGATGTGGCTCGCCGTATATCAAGATCAGTACACGCTCATGGGCACACCCACCGTGATGTCGGCGAAAATCATCTGGGACGTCGCGTTCTACTGGGGTTTCGTGGGACTGCTCTACATAAACGGCCGGTTTGTCGGCGTCGCAGACGATCCGGGATTTGTTCCCTACCTCGACGGGCTCATCGCACTGAGCAACCGTGTCCAACTGTTCTTCCGGGAATGGGCTGCAGTGGAATTCGGTTCCTCGGCGGTGCCGTTCGTCGACTTGTACGCGCCTCTGAACTTCATGGTGACGCTGCACACCGCGATGATGGCGCCCAGCCCGAACTTCGCCGAGCAGTTCGACGCGAACGCTGTGCTGTTGCGTCAGCTGGCAGGACAGCTGGTCGAAACGGTCGTTGCGGAGAAATCGTCGCTGTTCGGCGACGACGACGTCATGCGCCAGGTGCAGGCGTGGCAACGGGATTCGCTCCTGCAGGAGCTGCGATCGACCTACCGCAAGGAGCAGGCGAGCAACCCGATCAGCGGTGACTGGATCGTCACCACGTCACCGGCCGTGCAGCCCAGTTGACCCGGCCTTCCCCCAGGCTGTCAGCCAGCGGTTCAATGTGGCCGCCCCCGTTTTGTGAGGGCAGAGGATAAGCATGCTTACTGAGCGAGACAACAACGAGCCCTTGGCCATCGTCGGAATCGGGTGTCGCCTCCCGGGCGGTGCCGATTCCGCCGAAGGTGTGTGGCGCTTGCTGTGCGACGGAACCGACGCCACATCCGTGGTTCCCGAAACACGTTGGAACGCTGCACGTTATCACGATCCGAATCCGTCCAAGGTCGGCAAGATTGTCGCCCGGCGCGCTGGATTCCTCAGTGAGATAGATCAGTTCGACCCCCAATTCTTCGGGATGTCCCCTCGGGAGGCGCACTCACTCGATCCACAGCAGCGCCTCCTGCTGTACGCCGCGTGGGAAGCGCTGGAAGACGGGGGAATACCCGCGGACGGACTGGCGGGTACCGACGTTGGCGTATTCATCGGCGGGTTCACCCTCGACTATCAGCTGCTGCAGAACCAAGGCCACACCAGTCGTTACCGGTTCAAGTCCCATTCCGCCACCGGGATGATGATGACGATGCTGGCGAACCGGGTTTCGCATGCCTTCGACTTTCGTGGACCGAGCATGACAATCGACACGGCCTGCTCTGGTTCGCTCGTCGCGGTGCACCTTGCCGCGTCCAGCATCTGGAACGGTGAGTGCGCTCTCGCACTCGCAGGCGGCGTCAACATCATGGTCGGACCCAACACTGCCATCGCGGAATCGAAGAGCGGATTCCTCAGCCCCGAAGGACGTTCCAAAGCCTTCGACGACTCAGCGGACGGTTACGCGCGTGGAGAAGGTGGCGCGATCGTGGTCATCAAACCACTTCAGCAGGCGCTCGCCGATGGCGACGACATCTACGCACAGATCCTCGGCACGGCAGTGTCCCAGGACGGCCACACCGATGGCATCACGGTGCCTCGCCAGGGAGCCCAAGAGGCGGCGATCAGAACTGCGCTCCGACGGGCGGGCGTCGAGCCGACCGAGGTGGGGTACGTGGAAGCGCACGGCACCGGAACGCCGGTCGGCGATCCCATTGAGATGCGGGCACTCGCCAATGCGCTGACGTTGGATCGGCACCCAGCGAATCCGCTGCTGATCGGATCGATCAAAACCAACATCGGCCACCTTGAGGCAGGCGCAGGCGTGGCGGGGCTGATCAAGGCGGCGTTGGTGGCCAAGCACGGTCACATCCCGGCCACTCTGCATTTCGAGAATCCCACCCGGCACGTGTCGCTGGCCGATCTGAAGATCGACATCCCCGCGACAGGGCAGCCATTTCCTGACTGTGAGCGACGCGTCGTTGGCGTTAACTCCTTTGGATTCGGAGGTACCAATGCCCACGTGGTGCTCGCCGAACGGCCCGCCCCGGTCTGCGTTCCTGCCGCAGATCAGCGCTCTCCGCTGACGCCCACCCTGCTACCCGTCTCGGCGCGTAGCGAGGACGCACTCGTCGCGACCGCCGGTCTGTTGGCCGCGCATCTGGCCGCGCACCCCGATGTCACGCTATCGGATCTCGCCTACACACTCGGCCAGCGACGCACGCATCTGAACCATCGTCATACGGTGATCGCCGAGAGCATTTCTGATGCGCGAGAACAACTTCAGACCCTCGCCGACGGAGGGCAGATCTCCACCGGCCGCACCGATCCGATCGTGCCGAAGCTTGCCTTCGTGTGTACCGGGATGGGCCCGCAGTGGTGGAAGATGTGCCGCGGGCTGCTCGACGTCATGCCCGTGTTCACCGAGAGCATCCGGCGAACCGACCGAGAGCTGTCCCGCTACACGCAGTGGTCGCTCGTCGACGAGCTACGCCGAGACGAGAGCTGCTCGCGGATGGCTGAGACAGAGATCGCGCAGCCGGCGAACTTCGCCATTCAGGTCGCCCTCGCCGAGCAACTCGGGGAGTTCGGGATACATCCGGATGCCGTAATCGGGCACAGCGCGGGCGAAGTAGCCGCTCATCATCTCGCTGGTCTGCTCACCTTCGAGCAAGCGGTCGAGGTGATTTACCACCGAAGTCGGCTACAGCAACGCACCAGTGGACAGGGCGGAATGCTTGCCGTCGGCCTCGATGCCGAGTCGCTGATGCGGACGATCAGCGGCACGGCGCTCGACGAGTTCGGACGGCGGGTATCGGTCGCTGCGATCAACAGCCCGTCAGCGGTCACCGTCGCAGGCGACGGTGACGTCCTCGACGAGATCGCCCGACAGTTGGATGCTGCGGGGATCTTCACCCGGCGGCTGTCCGGCAGGGTCCCCTATCACACGCACTACATGGACGCGGTGAAAGACGACCTGTTCAGAGCACTCGAGGGGCTGTCGTCGAAAACGGCTACGCTGCCATCGTATTCGACGGTGACCGGGGAACTGTTGGAGCGCTACCATGCTGGCGCCGCGTACTGGTGGCAGAACACGCGCGCCACCGTTCTCTTCGAACCAGCGCTGCGCCGAATGCTGGAAGACGGCTACACCCACTTCGTCGAGCTGGGTCCGCATCCCGTTCTGGCGGCCTCAATCTTCGAGACTGCTGGAACACAGCGAGTCTCGGTGATTTCGGCCCAGCGACGCGACGACGACGACAGTCGGACATTGTTGAACTGCGTTGGTGCACTGCATTGCAACGGCCACCAGGTCAATTGGAAGACTGTGCAACCCGCGGGCCGCCTCCTCAAGCTCCCGTCCTACCCTTGGCAGACGCGGCGCTTCTGGAACGAAACCCAGGAAGCGGTGGAGGCACTCTTCTACAACCCGGTGCACCCGCTGCTGGGTCAATCGGTGAGTGCTCTTCATCCCACCTGGGAATGCGAGCTGAGCACCGCTTCACACACATTCCTCGCCGGTCACCGAGTGCAGGGCAGTGTCGTAATACCTGGGGCGGTGTATGTCGAGATGGCGTTGGCGGCAGCCGATCTAGTCTACGGATTGAATTGCAGCGTAGACAATCTCGTGCTTCGGCGCGCCGTGATACTCGACGAGACCTGCGACCCTATCCTGCGGACCACACTCAACGAGGATAAAGGCACGCTGGAGTTTGCCTCATTCACTGCCACAGCCGACGGCGAATCCAAATGGACGATCACCGCCACTGCCGAACTCAACACCATTGAGGCGACGCCGCGCCCTCAGAACCAGCCAGGTGGCGACGAACTGGTCACGTCAGTCGGCGGTGACGAATTCTACCGCGGCACCGAGTCCATCGGATTCGATTACGGTGACGCGTTCAGATCCGTCCAGAGCGTGACCGCTGGCGAGGACTGGGCTGTCGCCGACATCGCCATTCCGAAAGCAATCGTCGATGAACTCGAACAGTTCCGATTCCACCCGGCGCTCATCGACGGCGCCTTCCAAACACTTTTCGGCGCGCCATTTCTCGGACAGGATCAGAACAAGGATCCGTTCCTCCCGACCCGCATCCGCCACTGCGCGGTCTACGGCGCACCCGAAGAACTCATGAGGGTGCACGTCTGCGTGGTATCGGCTACCAGCGAAGAGGTCGAGAGCGACATCACGATCACCGACTGTGCCGGGAGACCGCTAGCAGCCTTCGACGGTTTCGCAGTGCAATCTCTTAGCGCCTCTTCGCGCGTGTCACCCGAGCGTATCGATAAGGGGCTGTACAATATTCAGTGGATCGCTGCCGAAAGCGCAGTGCTCGACCGATATCCGAGCACCTCGGCCGGTTCGTCCTGGCTCATTCTGGCGGACGGCTCCGGCCTGGGTGCAGCCGTCGCCGAGGAACTACGCCACCGCGGCCATCGCGTCCTGACCGTCGACCATCGCGCCGGACACCCCGAGCAGGTAAGCGAGCTCTTGGCCCAGCTCGGCGGCGACGCCGATCTCGAAGGCATCGTCAACTTCTGGCCGCTCGATATCTCCCACCGCCATTCCGGCGACGAGAACCTTGAGCTCGGCGTGTTCACCATCCTGCGTCTGGTTAAGGCCCTCGCCGAGCACGACACCGCCGAGTCACGCCTGTTCCTAATTACCGCCAACGCGCAGCCCGCAGGCGGAACCCCCGTCAGTGCCGTCGACCAGGCGGCAATCTGGGGGCTCGGTCGAGTCATCGGTCACCAGGAGTTCTCCGATCGCTGGGGCGGCCTCATCGACATCGACGTGGACTCCGATTCAGCCCCTGACCGTGCCGAGACCGCCGCACGGCTCTGTGAGCACCTACTCGGCGAAGCGTTCGAAGATCAGATCGCGATCCGCGGTGCAACGACGTTCGTCCCGCGACTGCGCCCATGCAGTGGGTTGACCCGACCATTCCCCACCAAGCTCACCCCGGACGCGACGTACGTCGTCACGGGCGGAGCCGGTGCGCTTGGCCGCGTAGTCGCCACCTACCTGGCCGAACGCGGAGCCCGCCACATCACTCTGCTGAGCCGGAGCGTCATCCCGCCCAGAGCCCGCTGGTTGGAACTGGCTGAGGGCGACCCCCACTTCGAAACCGTCGCCACGATCCGGGCTATCGAGCGCCTGGGTGTCCAAATCGCCACTGCCAGTGTCGATGTCGCCGAAGGTGATCAGGTTGCTTCATGGCTCAGCGAGCACGTTCGAAACGGCGGCAGACCCGTTCGTGGAATCATCCACGCGGCCGGATCGGTCAACGACCAGTTACTCGTGAACTCCGGCGAAGTCGACTTCGCCACGGTGATGGCGCCCAAGGTCGCCGGTACTCGTGTGCTGCACGATACCTTCAACAATCACGACCTCGAATTCTTCGTCATGTTCGGATCCGCTGGATCGACGATTGCGTCACCGGGTCAAGGGAACTACGCCGCAGCCAACGCCTTCCTCGACGCGTTCGCGCACTACCGCCAGGCACAGGGCCTCCCGGCACTCACCATCGGCTGGGGACCGTGGTCGGTGGGAATGGTCGAAGAGCTCAAACTGGAGAAGATCTACGCGCAGCGGGGGATCGAGCTGATCACACCCGCGGTGGGCGCCCGAATCCTCGATCGGCTCATCAACCAGACGACGCCGGACGTGGTCGCCATCAGTGCCGATTGGAGCCGAGCCCGTCAGGCAGGATTCGGTGGACGGCTACCACCGATGTTCTCCGATCTCGGAAGGTCCGAGGTATCCACTGCGGAGGCGGATGCGGAGGGATCGATACTAGCCGTGCTCGCTGCCACCGCTGAGCCCGAGCGGCCTGCTCTCATCGCTGATCACGTCAGACACATCGTCGCGGCTGTATTTGACTGTGCCGTAGACGACTTTGAGTCCGACGACATGTTGGAGGACATCGGCTTGGATTCCATGATGGCGATGGATTTCCGGATGAGGATCAATATAGTGTTCTCGATCGACCTTCCAGTCCTCGAGATACTCAGAGGCGTCAGCGTCAACTCGTTAGCCGACCGGGTCCTTGCCGAGCTCCACTCCATCCATGGCGATGCGCCTGCAGCCCACGACGGTCCGGCGGCACAGGATCTTGCCGTCGAAGAACAGACGGAAGTAGACAGACTGGACGATCTGTCCGATGCCGAGTTGTCGGCGCTGCTGGCAGAACTCGAGGCAGTAGCCGATTCGGAAGCGGGCGAGGCACCCTCGTGACGCCTGCCATAAGTGCGCGGGGTCTGTGGAAGACGTACGGGCGCTTGCATGCGGTGCGGGATCTGGACCTCGACGTCGGCTACGGCGAGATCTTCGCGATCCTCGGTCCCAACGGGGCGGGGAAGTCGACCACCATCGAGATCCTCGAAGGCCACCGAGGGCGCGATGCAGGCACGGTAAGCGTCTTGGGCGAGGATCCTGGGACTGCAGGGCGCAGTTGGCGCGCCAGAATTGGCATCGTGCTGCAGGAGACCAGTGACTTCGGGATGCTCACGGTGCTAGAAACGGTGCGCATGTTCGCGCAGTGCTATGGCAAGGCCCGGGTACCCGAGGATCTGCTCGAACTCGTCGGGCTCTCCTCGTGTGCCGCTTCGAGGGTCAGGACGCTGTCCGGGGGACAGCGCCGCCGTCTCGATGTCGCGCTCGGTATCATCGCCAAGCCGGAATTGCTGTTCCTGGACGAGCCGACAACGGGTTTCGACCCCGAGGCGAGGCGACAGTTCTGGGATCTCATCCGACTGCTTGCTGACGACGGCACCACCATTCTGCTGACCACTCACTACTTGGAAGAGGCTGCGGCCCTGGCCGACCGCGTCGCGGTCATTGCGGGTGGCCGTGTGGCGGCGGTGGATTCGCCTGCGCGGCTGACCGCACACCTGAACGCGGCGGCGACAGTGCGATGGATGGAGGGAGGTGAGGTCCAGATGGAGGAGACTAATCATCCGACGGAATTCATCCGGCAACGGTCGCGAGCCGGGGTGGAATTGGTTCAACTCACCGTCACACGGCCCACACTCGAGGATGCCTACCTGCGCTTGATCGGGTTGGCGTGATGGCGATCGAGTCGGCGGAATCCACTCCGAAGGCCAGACACCGCGCCGAAGATGCGGGATCGCCACCGCCTTCTGCGGTGCGGATAGGAATCTCGCGGGTGATCCCCGAGCTCAAGATGTTCTACCGACGGCCTGAACAAATGGTGCTGACCTTTTCGATGCCTGCGGTGATCTGCCTTCTGCTGGGTTCGATCTTCTCAGCGAACCTGCCTGGTACACAGACCAGTACGGGTGCCGTGATCGCAGCGAGCATGCTCGCCTACGGGATCCTTTCCACTTCGTTCATCAATCTCGGCATCGGGATCGCGGCCGACCGCGAAACGGGCGCGCTGAGGCGGCTGCGCGGAACGCCTGCGACCGCGTCGTCGTACTTCATCGGGAAGATCATGCTGGTTGCCATCGCAAGCCTCGCCGAGGCGATCATCCTTCTTGCGTTGGGAGTGTTCGCCTTTGGACTCGAACTGCCCACCGGCGTGGTCGGGTGGCTCACGCTGACGTGGGTGTTCATCCTGGGCATCGTCAGCTGTTCACTCCTGGGCATCTTCGTCAGCAACTTGGCCAGCAATGCTGTTTCTGCTGCTGTCATCACCAATGGTCCAGCGGTGGGTCTGCAGTTCCTCTCGGGCACCTACGTGCCGCTCATGGTGTTGCCGACGTGGATGGTGATTGTGGGATCGATTTTTCCCGTCAAGTGGATGGCGCAGGGATTCCGATCAGTCCTGCTGCCGCCGCAGTTGGTGGTCTTCGAACCGGCGGGCGCTTGGGAACACGGACGGATATTCCTGGTGCTGGCGGCATGGAGCGTCGGCGGTCTGCTGGCGTGCCTGTCCGTCTTCCGATGGTCGGACAAACGATGATGCCCCCTCTGCTCTCGATCACCTCACACTTCTTCCTCCAGATCGTCGTCATACTCTTGACTTATCGCCTGCTCTGGCCGTTGTTCCGCCGACTCGCTCAGGTGCAGGTGGTCGCGATCATGGTGGCTGGATTCCTGCTCGGCCCTTCGGTGTTGGGATGGATCTGGCCCGCTGGACAGCAATGGTTGTTCCCCGCGAAGTTGACTATCGGTGCCGAAACGTTCATCCACCCGAACCTGACGGTCATCTACGTCGTCGGTCAACTCGGACTGGTGCTCTACATGTTTCTGGTCGGGGCTTCGTTCAAACTCGACATCCTCAGTGCACATGCCAAACACGCTGGTGTCACCTCCGCGGCAGGCATCGGTGTACCCCTGGTTCTCGGTGGCGTTGTCGGCTGGTGGATGGTCAGCCTGGGCGGCTACTTCACCGACAAAGTCGTGAACTGGCAGGGCGGCCTGTTCGTCGCCGCCGCCGTTGCGATCACAGCGTTTCCGATGCTGGCGTGGATCATCTACGACTCCGGACTGCTCAATACCCGGTTGGGGACGATGGCGCTGTCGTGTGCCGCCGTTGACGACGCGTGCGCCTGGGTCCTTCTGGCGACAGTGGTGGCTACAGCCAAGGGCAGTGCGTTCGGTGCGTTCCTGGCGATCGGAGGTGGACTGGCCTACCTGGTGTTCATGGTCTACGTCGGCCGCCCACTCCTCGCGAGATTGGCGACGTGGACGCCTCCGCGCGCCGATGTGGAACGCACGGGCGGCTTGCCGATCGCGCATACGAGCATCATTCTTCTCGTGGTGCTGACCGCGAGCTGGTTCACCGATGTGGTGGGAATCTATTCTGTGTTCGGCGCTTTCGTGGCTGGCGCAGTCATGCCACGCGGTGCGCTGCTCGAGGCGATCCGCGAGCGGTTCGAACCGCTGGTCGGCTACCTGCTCTTGCCCGCGTTCTTCATCTATTCGGGGCTGAACACTCAACTGAGCCTGGTACTTGACCCGTCGACCCTCTTCATGGCGGGCGTCATACTCGTCGTATCGTTCGCCGCGAAGTTCGGCGCCATCGGACTGGCAGCGCGGTCGCAGGGCATGAGTTGGTATGAAGCCGGTTCGATGGGGGCACTCGCGAACGCGCGGGGCCTGATGGAGCTCATCCTGCTCAATATCGGCCTCGAAGCGGGACTGATCTCGGGCAAGCTCTACACCATTCTCGCACTGATGACGATCGTCACCACGTTCGTCGCCACGCCGCTGCAACGACTCTTCGAAAGGCGGCTGAGGAAGTCGGGGGCGAAGTTCGGCCCTTCCGGCGTGGAACCCCTCGGGGAAACGCCTCAAACTCCGTCCACTGCTCGTCCGTAGACGTTTGCGGTCCTCTCCACAATCTCACCGTCGACTCGAGCATGAGTGCTGAGTATGTCCGGCAACCGATTCCACCAGACCTGACGCGCACAGCTAGCTCGCAGGAACCTTTGATCCAGGCCAGAGCCAATTCACAGGTACCGGCAACTCGTCCAGCCCGCTGTTGTGGACTCCGGTCTCGTGTCGTACCGTCAACCTAGTTGATTAGCTCCACTACGGGAATTCTTGCCGTCCGCGCCTGTCGCCGCTCATGAAAGGGTCACGGATGCAGCGGGTTTCGATCGGCCGGCGACTTACCGAACATTGGATGGTCTTGGTCGCGGTGGTCGTGATCGCCGTGGCCGGATTCGCTGTGTACCGGCTGCACGGCATCTTCGCCTCACAGGACGTCACGTCCACGCCCAGCGGTTCCGACAACGACATCGTGCCGTTCAACCCCAAACATGTGGTCTTGGAAGTCTTCGGTCCACCGGGGACGGTGGCCACGATCACCTACCTGGACGTGGACGCCCAACCGCAACGCGCCGATGCGGTCTCGCTGCCGTGGGCTTATGACGCAACCACCACCCAGCCTGCGGTGTTCGTCAACGTCTCTGCCCAGGGCGACAGCGACTGGATCGGCTGCCGAATCAAGATCGACGACGAAGTCAAGGACGAGAGATCGGTGACCACCGTGAATGCCTTCACCTTCTGCTTGGACAAGTCCGGATGAGCGCCCAGTCGATCCCGGACTTCATCCGCCGGTATTCGGTGCTCATCGCGTTGTTCTGGCTCGCCCTCGCGGTAATGACGAATGTATTCGTGCCGCAGCTGGAGACTGTCGCCGAAGCGCACAACGTTTCGCTGAGCCCGCAGGATTCGCCGTCTCTGCTGGCCAGTAAGCACATCGGCAAGGTGTTCGACGAGTTCGATTCCGACAGTTCGGCGATGATCGTCTTGGAAGGCGACGAGCCGCTCGGCGCCGACGCCCACCGCTACTACGACGGGTTGGTCGACAAGCTCGCCCAGGACACTGAGCACGTCCAGCACATCCAGAACTTCTGGGGAGATCCGCTGACGGCGGCGGGATCTCAGAGTCCTGACGGCAAGGCTGCCCTGGTGCAGCTGTACCTCGCAGGCAACCAAGGCGAGTCGTTGGCCAACGAGTCCGTCGATTCGGTGCGGGAGATCGTCAACAACACCCCACCGCCGCCCGGTGTCACGGCCTACGTGACGGGGGCCGCGCCGCTGGTCACCGATCAGTTCGAGGTAGGCCGCCAGGGCACCTTGAAAACCACCCTGATCACACTCGGCGTGATCGCGGTGATGCTGCTGTGGCTCTACCGTCGTGTCACCACGGTGATTCTGGTGATTTTCACGGTGATGATCGAGTTGACCGCATCCCGTGGCGTTGTCGCCGTACTGGCGAATGCCGGCATCATCGAGCTCTCGACTTATTCGACGAATCTGCTGACGCTATTGGTCATCGCTGCCGGCACTGACTACTCGATCTTCATCCTCGGCCGTTTTCACGAGGCGCGGTACGACGGGCAGGATCGAGTCGCGGCGTTCAACACGATGTATCACGGCACAGCGCACATCGTCTTGGGGTCTGGTCTGACGATTGCCGGCGCGGTGCTCTGCCTGACCTTCACCCGACTGCCGTACTTCCAGAGCCTCGGCATTCCCGCCGGCATCGGCGTCCTGGTGGCGGTCATTGCTGCGCTGACCCTGGCGCCAGCATTACTGATCATCGGCCGTCACTTCGGTTTGTTCGAACCCAGCAGGCCACTGCGCACCCAGGGTTGGCGGCGTATCGGCACCGCCGTGGTGCGTTGGCCCGGGCCGATCCTGGTGGCGACGGTCGCGATCGCCCTCATCGGTCTGCTCGCGCTGCCGAGATACACGACGAGTTACGACGCCAAGCCCTACATGCCGGCAAGCGCCCCGGCCAATATCGGCTACACGGCTGCGGAGCGGCACTTCTCGGAGGCGCGGCTCAACCCGGAGCTGATGGTGATCGAAGCCGACCATGACCTACGCAATCCCACCGACATGATCCTGCTCGAGCGCGTTGCCAAGGCGGTCTTCCACACCGACGGCATCGCTCAGGTGCAGTCGATCACCCGCCCACTGGGTACGCCGCTGGACCACACGTCGATTCCGTTCCAGATCAGCGCCAGTAGTGCCTCGCAGATCAACAACCTGCCTTTCCAGCAGGCCCGCGGCGCCGACCTGCTGCAGCAGGTCGACGTGATCAACAACTCGATCGACATCCTGCGACAGCAATTTCAGTTGCAACAACAGTCGGCCGCGGTGACCGACGAGCAGGCCCAGGCATTCCAGGCCACGGTGGCCACGGCCCAGGACCTGCGCGACAAGATTGCCAACTTCGACGACTTCTTCCGGCCGCTGCGCAACTATTTCTATTGGGAGCCGCACTGTTTCGATATTCCGATCTGTGCGGCCCTGAGGTCCGTCTTCGATGCTCTTGACGGGATCGACGCGCTGACAGATCAATTGAGCAATGTGGCGGGAAGCATCGACAAACTCGATGCGCTGCAGCCGCAACTGCTGGCGTTGATCCCGCCACAGATCGCCAGCCAGGAGGCCAACCGCGAGTTGACCATGACGAACTACGCGACCACCTCCGGGATCAACGACCAGGCCGCGGCGGCGCTGGAGAACAGCACCGCTCTCGGCCAGGCGTACGACGCGTCGGACACCGACGACTCGTTCTACCTGCCGCCGGAGGCGTTCACCAATCCCGAGTTCCAGCGCGGTCTTAAGCTGTTCCTGTCGCCAGACGGCCACGCTGCCCGCTTGATCATCACCCACGAAGGCGATCCCGCTACGCCTGAGGGCATTTCGCATATCGACGCCATCAGGCACGCGGCGCAGGAAGCCGTCAAGGGCACACCGTTGGGCGGATCCAGCATTTACATCGCCGGTACCGCGGCCACCTACAAGGACATCCAGGACGGCGCAAAATACGATCTCATGATCGCCGCGATCGCGGCGATGAGCCTGATTCTGCTGGTGATGATGTTCATCACCCGCAGCATCGTTGCCGCGTTTGTCATCGTGGGGACGGTGGCGCTCTCGTTGGGTGCCTCGTTCGGACTGTCCGTGCTGATCTGGCAGGACATCTTCGGCATCCAGCTGTACTGGATCGTGTTGGCCCTGGCAGTCATCCTGCTGTTGGCGGTCGGATCGGACTACAACCTGCTGCTGATCTCACGGTTCAAAGAGGAGATCGGCGCCGGTCTGAACACCGGCATCATCCGGGCGATGGCGGGCTCCGGCCAGGTCGTGACGGCGGCAGGTCTGGTGTTCGCGGCCACCATGGCATCGTTCATATTCGCAGACCTGAGGATTCTCGGCCAGATCGGAACCACGATCGCGCTCGGTCTGCTGTTCGACACACTGATCGTGCGTTCGTTCATGACTCCGACCGTGGCAGCGTTGCTCGGTCGTTGGTTCTGGTGGCCGTTGAAAGTGCGTCCGCGCCCGGCCAGTCGGATGTTGCAGCCCTACGGGTCGCGGCAATCGGTTCGTCAACTCCTGCTATGGGAGGACGACGACCCAGTGGTCGCCGAAGTCCCGCCACCATCACGTCCGTGACGGTCCGAGGTCAGACTTTCTCAACGTTGTAGCTCGTGTCGACCGGCGCGGTATCCGTCACGGAAACGGCATGCAGTTTCCCCTTCAACGCCGCCACCCGGCGCAGTTGCGCCGCCATGTTCATAGAAGTCAACATCGGGATGCCGCCGATGAAGGTGCGAAACGAAGGATCGCCGCCGTGTACATGGAGCATGTACATACAGCCGACCACGTAGAAGAAGCCGATGGTGAACAGCGCAGCAGGTATCGCGTACGCGAGCGGCGATCGAGCATCGGTTACCAGTTCGTTCGCATAATCGAACTCTGCCTGCGTCATTGATTCGCGCTTACGCACTTTGGCCAGGATCGCCTTGTGGGCGCCCACCTTTTCGCCCAACGCCGCGGGAGGTCGCTTCTCCAACCGACGCAGGTACACGAATACGCAGGCGGCGAAAACGACCTCCATCAGCGCCGCGAATATCGTGAGATCGCCCCAGACACCAAGATTCATCATGTCGCTCCTCGGATTATCAGTGACCGGAGCACGCCAGGAATGCGAAAGTCGGCGTGCTCGAACTACGAAAAGGTTACCTGGTCTAGGTGTTTTCGAATCCCCGCACAGGAAATTGGCAGAATGGCACCAGACCACTTAGGCGGGGCTGCCGCCTTGAGCGGCCACGACAGTATTAAGGCCACTCGTTCGCAGCGTCGATAATGATAGGCACAGGATGTGGGCCAACAGCACAGGGATGTTGACGATGACACGGCCAGATCCGATCCGCTACGAGGCGTGACGCCGGACGGTCCTCAAGGCGACGCGGACGGCGAACCACACGCCAGGGGCGGCTCTGGTCAAGGGCCACGTGACGACTCCAGTGGCCAGGCTGCACGCACTCCTGGCAATCGACGGCGGCACGTGGTCGGGGTCCATTAGATCGTTCTCGGCAAACGGGCTCGCATCCGCGGACACCATGAAATCGGTGAACTTGCGCAACGAACGGCCGGTGCCACGCAATGCCTCGACGGCGTGCAGGAAGGAACCGTGATGTGTCAGCGCCTCTTGGAAGATCTCAACGGGAACCCCGAGATGCTCGGCAACGAGGTCGTCACGGGTGTGCAGGATCAGCTGCCGGACCGCTTGGCTGTCCGTGGGCGGAGATTCGAGGACGACATCACACTCGCTGTCGAAGCCCAGCGATCGGTTATTGAAGTTCGACGAACCGATCCGGAGCAGTCGGTCGTCGATCACCATGACCTTCGAATGCACATACACCGATATCCCGCCCTTGATCGCCGGCCAGTAGACACCGACCCGGCCGAACTCGTCGGCGTCCCACAGCAGTCGAAGCAGGAGTTCGCGGGCGCTGTCCATGGACTGCTGCTCCAAGGTGCTCTCGGATCGGCGCGGAAGCACGATCACGACTTCCGGGCCGTCGGCTTCGCGCAATCGCGCCGCAAGAGCTTCTGCGACACTGCGCGCCGCCAGATACTGATTCTCCAGGTAGATCACGTCTCGAGCGGCGGCGATCGCTGCCAGGTTCAGCGCCTCGACCTCACGGACTTCGCTGCGTTGCCGCAGCGCGGGCTGCGTACGGGCGAGGCCCACTTCGACATCGCGTAGCGACGGCGTAAGGCGATCCGGCCAGAGCATCTTGCTCGGTGGGAGTGGCGGTAGGGACTCGCCGGTGGCGGCCTCCCAGCGTGTGCGCGAGTGCCGGGCGAGCAGTCGTGCGGCTTCGCCGTCCATAGCGGCAGCGACCTCGTGACGCGGACCGTAACTCTCCCCTGAGGTGCGCCGGCCGGGGTCATCAGGCGCATGCTCGCGGGTGTCCCAGCGCCCGACGGTGAGGTCGATGCCGCCGCAGAACGCCACCGTGTCGTCGATCACCACGATCTTCTGGTGGTGGACCGCCCCAGTCGGATGGGCTCCGTCGACCGCGAAATGCATTCGGGGGGAAGTGATGTGGTTGAGCAGCGCGACCGGCGCGATACCGAACCAGAAGCCGTCGAAGGCGGGGAGCAGCCGAAGATTCGACTTCAGCAGGTACACGTTGAGGTGGCGGCGGTGCCATGCCAGCCAATGCAGGAACAAGGCCAGGTGGTTGGGCCCGGACAATGACTTGCCGACCGGCTCGAAGGTCGTTCGGTAGTCGAGATCCCAGCCGATCACCATGATGCGACGTTCGGCCTGCAACATGGCGGACTTGACGTGGGCGAGGTAGTCGGCACCGTCGACAATCGGGGCATACCGGTGGGCTACCGCTGTCTGCCAACAGGTGCTTCCCGGGACCAGCAGCTGGTCGCCGGTGCGCCGGACCGGTTCGTCCAGTACTGACTTGTCACCCGACATCGCTCGGCCTCCCCTCCTGCACGTGAGAGTGCCGCACCACGTCCGGCACTGTTCTTCTTGTCCATTGGACGGTGTTGCCGCCGCATACCGCGCATCGCGGGCATATGTCTTTGCTCACACGGATTCCTAGAGCTTAGACAGCAATTCACGGGTAGAAGGAGGAGATGGAGGAGCAGACGATCGCGGTTCGCAGCCGCGGCGCTACATACGGTGCCCATCTCCGGTCGGCGGCGGTGCTGGCGGTGCAGTTCATCGCGGTCGTCGCCGCACTTTGGGTGTTTGCCTGGGTGGTCGGCAAAATGTGGGTGATCGTCTTGCCGGTGGCTCTGGCCCTGATCCTGTGCACGGTGCTGTGGCCGCCGGTGCGGTGGCTGGTGAGCAAGGGCTTTCCCCCGGCCGCAGCAGTCCTGTCGTGCCTTCTTGTCGCCGTGGGGGTGATCGCCGGTGTGGTCGCCGCGGTGGCGCCTGCCATCGTCGAGCAATCGACGGAGCTGGCCAAGCAAGCTACGGCGGGAGTGGTGCAGGTCCAGGATTGGCTGGGCGGGCCACCACTGAATATCAGCGAGGAACAACTTGATTCGGCCGTCACCGCGGTCAACGACCGGCTCAACTCAAGTAGCGCACAGATCGCGTCCGGGGTGTTCACTGGAGTGGGTGCGGCCACGTCGGCGCTGGTCACAGCGTTCACCACCGTGGTGGTCACGTTCTTCCTGCTCAAGGACGGACCGCGCTTCGTGCCCTGGTTGCGTCGCGTTGTCGGGCCCGTTGCCGCTCCTCACGCAGCGGAGTTACTCCACCGCGTCTGGTCGACCCTTGGCGGATTCATCCGAACTCAAGCGCTGGTCAGCCTCGTCGACGCAGTGCTCATCGGAACTGGTTTAGTCATCCTCGGGGTTCCGTTGGCGTATGCACTCGCCATCATCACGTTCATTGGAGGCTTCGTGCCGATCGTCGGTGCGTTTGTCGCCGGCGGCCTGGCTGTGCTGATCGCGCTGGTATCCAACGGGCCGGTGAACGCGCTCATCGTCCTGGCGATCATCCTGGCTGTGCAGCAGCTCGAGGGCAACGTGCTGCAACCGTGGCTCCAGTCGAAGTCGATGAAACTGCACGCGGTGATCGTCCTGCTGGCGGTGACCCTTGGCGCTTCGACCTTCGGCGTCATTGGCGCGTTTCTCGCGGTACCGGTAGCGGCGGTGCTGGCGGTGACCATTCGGTACTACGGCGAGCAGGTCGGTGCCCGCGCCGGCGAAGACCCACCATCCGATGACGATGACGGCGCTTCCGACGAGACCGATGATGCGACGCGATGACGGAGAATCAATCGCTTTAGCCGCATCACGGTTACGTGGAGACCAGGGGTGGCCGACGAGACGGATGCGACCGCGTGCGAGCCATCCCCCGTTCCACAGCTGCCACGATGCTCGGGCGCAGCTCGGCCGCCGGAACGATCTTATGGACCGAACCCACCTGACGGGCCCGCTCTACGTTGTGCACCGCTTCGAATGCCGCTGCCACCTCGCCGAGCTTGTCCGACCGAACAGCCGATCGGGTGGCAGCGAGTTTCACGCGCAGGCTCGCGCTTTCCGAATCGTCGGTGCATGCAGCGAGCTGCGCTTCGACCTCGCGCACGGCGGGATCTGCTGCGGTACGGGTGTTCACCTCCCGGGTGAACACCACCGCCGCGGCTGGCGCACCGCCGATGACCGAGGAGAACGATCCCTCGACGGCGAGCACCTCCATGTTGTCGTTGAGGGCGTTGGAGAACACCACAAAAGCGCCGCCGTGGTAGCGCGAGATCACGCAGAACACGATGGGTCCATCGAAGTTGACGATGGCCCGGCCGATTTCGGCGCCGTTCTCCAGCTGGATGTTACGCAGAGACTCTGGTGAACCATCGAAGCCAGACAAATTTGCGAGCACCACCAGGGGGCGGTTTGCACTGGCGGCGTTGATGGCGCGCGCGGTCTTCTTCGAGGACTGCGGAAACAACGTGCCCGAGGTCCACTGGTCCGGACCGTCGGCAGGGACCCACCCCTTGCGGGAGATGACCCGGGATTCGATGCCGATGACGCACACCGGGATTCCGGCCAGGTGTGCGTCGAACACCACGGCGGTATCGGCGTCGGACATGTCGGCCCACCGCTCGAGTACCGCATGATCCTGGTCGACGACCGCACGCATGACCGTCCGGATGTCGAACGGCTTCTTGCGGTCCTTGTTGGTGCTCACCGCGAAGATGTCGCCGACGGTGGTGAACTCGCTCGACGGATGTTCATGCGGGAAGGTCCGCACATCGCGGTCAGCCGGATCGGAACTGTCAGCGCGGCGCGGGAAGCGTTCTCCCGGCGCGACATACGCGTGCTCGTAGTGCGCGAAGAGGATGTCGCACGCGCCCTGCAGGTTCGGCGCCCAGTACTGAGCTTGACCGTTTCTCCCCATCACGCGGTCGTAGCCGCCGATGCCGAAGTTGTCCTCCGCCGAGACGCCCCCGGAGTAATCGAGGGACTGCTTGCCGGTCAGAACCATCGCACTGTCGGGTGTCATGACGAGAATGCCCTTGGTGTGCATCAGCATCGTCGCCTCAGCGTTCCAATAGGGCTGCGCCCCAACGTTGATGCCAGCAACGATGACGTTGATCTCGCCGCCGTTCTGGGTGAAGGTGATGATCCGGCGGAGTGCGCGAGACACCCAGTCCATGTTCTCGGTGCCACTGTGCATCGAGATGGTGGCCCCTGAGGACAGCGCGAACCACTCGACCGGAATGGACAGCTTTTCCGCGAGGTCGATCGCCGCGACGACGCGCGCACATTCCGCCTCGGCAACTGTGCCCAGCGCTTTCGTCGGATCACCGAACAGTGCGATACGCGTCATGCCCTCGGGGTAGCGGGTCGTCGGTAGTGACACCTGGCCCACGATGAGTCCGGCCGTGTTGCGTCCATAGGGACGGTCCACGGGAACGAACTCGCCAGCTTCGTCGAAGTCGTACTCGACGAAGCTCCCCGTGGGGCCGGTGAGAAGGGGGATCAGCTCATAGGGGTAGACGGTGCGGCGGGCCAGCGAGCGCTGCACCTTCTGGGTGTACTCGTCGAGTGGGCGCAACGGCTCGGTCGGAGGAGCCGTCACGTTCGCGATGATGCCCGCGCCTGCACTGTAGGAGAAGCGGATCGCGATGCGGCTGGGCTGCGATGTCTGTTCGTCGTGGACGCCTGCCAGGATCGTGATGTCCTCGATCCCGGCGTTGACCGTGAGTGGCGCAATCCGCCGCGCGATCGCCCCGAGTCGGTCTGCGGGGATGTCGAGCGCTGGCCATACATACAGCACGACCCGGTTGGCGTCGAGTCGCTTCTTACCCCGACGGGCCTGCGCGCGGCGGATGCCGTCGAGGCACGCGGCTAAGGTGCGCTCGATGGCAGGCACGGCCACCACTTCGCCGTCCTCGTTCACCTGCGTCGTCACGTCACGAACCTCGGCCAGCGCTACGAGGCGCTCGTCGGACGGATTCTCGTTGGCCGCGACGTGGAAGAGGTACGTGCCCTTTGCGGCGGGCAAGCGGGTGCCGTGGAAGTTCTTGAGCCGCCACAGATCGAGGCGTTGCCCGGTGAGCGGGTGCATGTCGCGGATCGTGCGGTCCTCGGCCACGCCGCCGTCGGCGGTCGGGCGGAAGGTCGCCTGATGCACGGCACCGCCGACCACCGTCACGGTCACGCGTCGCCAATCGGTGACGCTGCGGTGGGAGGCAAGCAGCTCCCGCAGGGCGGCAGACAGTTGATCGCCGTCCGTGGGAGCGTCTGGCCAGGATAGATAGATGTCGACGACCAGGGCATCGGGCTTGGGTCCCGCTATCGCGTCGACGGCGTCGAGTGTTGCCTGCAGCCGCGCCCGGTCGGTCACCGTCGACACGAGGTGCAACTGCTCGCCAGCCAATTCGTAGTTGCCGGTGACGAAGTTACCGCCCGATTGTTGCAACGACGCGACGTCTTCGAGGGCCCTGATTTCGTAGTACTGCCGGGTGACCACCTCGAGTAGCGCACCAGGGTTCGAAATACGTTCAGCCAGAAGGTCGATCAGAAGTTCGGGCGTGGCCACGAGGGCATCGACACGCGAGGCGTGGTCGGGCGCTTCGGGATTGTCGGCCAGATACTGCAGGCTGTCGCGCACTCCGTCGTAGATGTGTTCGCGGGCCGCTCGGATCTGAGGTTCGTCGAACAACCGGAACCGGAGGTTGCGGGCGATGTCGCCGATCACGGGGTAGCGCACCTGAGTAGCCACGATCAGCCGCTCGAGTACGTCTCCCACCTTGCTCGTCGACACCGATGCGACGTTGTCGGTGCTCAGCCAGCGACCCAGCCGAGCGGTGATCACGGGTGCCACGTTCTCCAGCCGCTGCAGCGCGAGGAACAGTCGGTACACTGCCTCTTCCAACTCGGGTCCGGGCTCGAGACTGTCGATGTCGTAGTTGCGAAGTGCGCGAATGATCTTGGTGCGGAACGTCTCTGGCAACCCCTCCAAATCGGCGTCGAGGGATTGCAGGAACGAGTGGAAATGCTCGCGGGGGCTGTGCACACTCTCGTCGGAGCTCTCTTCGTCCAGTGACGGGCGGTTGCGCGACAGCTCGCAGATGTCGGCGAAGGTGCTCAACAGATCCAGTTCGGCGTCGACCAGTTCCGCATCGTCGAGCGGCAGGCGGCCACGAAATTCGTCGTACTCCGCAACGATGGCGTGGGCGCGGCCCGCGCTGAAGTCGTAGCCGGCGATCAGCGCCCGCAGGTCGCTGAGCCGGGTCAGCGCCTCTGCACGCGGGTCCGCATTCTCGCGCCTCGGTTGGGCGCGGAAACCCACTCGAGGCGCCTGTTCGGACGCCGCGGTCTCGCCTAGCGGGTCGAAGCGCAACAGTGCGGCACCTGCATCGACATGACTGTTGACGACGGCGTACACCTCACGGACGCGTCCCGCGGTCGGTGCGCGCACCGCGGTCTCCATCTTCATGCTCTCCAGCACCACCAGAGAGGCGCCCGCGTCGACCTCATCGCCCACTGCCACCGGCAGTGCGACGACCACCGCGGGGGAAGACGCGCGGACCAGGCCAGCTTCGTCCTGGCTGATGCGGTGACTGATGCCGTCCACCTCGACGAGGAATCCCGTCGCACCCGCAACCGTGACGATGTGGAAGCGTCGGTCACCGAGGGTGAGCCGACTTTCGAACGCGCCGAGTCGGTCGACGTCGACGACCACATCGCCGCTGTCACCGTCGAGTCGGTAGCTGGTCGGTCCTATTTGTCCGACCGTGAGGCGGTACGGCTGACCCTGGTAGCTCAGCTCGACGGTCCGCCCGATGGCGTGAGAGGCGCGTGGTCGACCGCCACGCGCAGAGGCGAGGAAGCCGGCTCGCTCGATGGCCTCCTCGGCTCCATATGCGTCGACCGCAGCCGCGACGAGCGCGATGTCGGCCACCGGCGTGGGTCCGACGGCGGTGCCCGCGCCGGTTCGGTCGAGCCAGCCGGTGTCGGCCGAGGCGGAGATGACCTCGTCACGGTCGAGGAGTTCGAGCAGGAAGGACTTGTTCGTGGTCCCGCCATCGATGACGACTGTGGTCTCCCGCAGGGCGGTCCGCAGCCGCGCCAGCGCCTCGTTGCGGTCGCTGCCCCAGGCGATGATCTTGGCGACCATCGAGTCGTAGTCCGGCGGGATCACGTCGCCCTGCGCGATTCCGGTGTCGACGCGGAGACCGGAGCCGAGTGGGAACTTGAGCAGCCGCACGGCACCCGGTGCGGGCGCGAATCCGTTGTCGGTGTCTTCGGCATTGAGCCGGGCCTCGATGGCGTGGCCCCGCTCGGCCGGACATTCGCCGACGAGTTCACCACCGCTGGCCACGAATATCTGCAGCTTGACGAGGTCGATGCCGGTGGTCGCCTCGGTGATCGGATGCTCGACCTGCAGCCTGGTGTTGACCTCGAGGAACGTGAAGATCTGCTGCTCGGGCTGATAGAGGTACTCGACAGTGCCCGCGCCCCGATACCCGGCGGCGCGGACGAGTTCGGCCGAGACGCTTCGGAGGTGGTCGGCCTGCTCCCCGGTCAACAGCGGCGAGCTGGACTCTTCGATCACCTTCTGGTTGCGGCGCTGAATGGAGCAGTCGCGCACCCCTGGCGCCCAGACATTGCCGTAGTTGTCGGCGACGACCTGGACCTCGACGTGGCGTGCGTCGGTGACGAGGCGCTCGATGAACACGACCGGATCGCCGAACGAACGTTCAGCCTCGCCCTGCGTGCGCTCAAGGGCTACCTCGAGTTCGTCGGGGTCGAACACCTTGCGGATGCCGCGGCCGCCTCCGCCGCTGCGGGCTTTGATGATGAGGGGGTAACCGATTGCCTCCGCATGTCGCCGGGCATCATCTCGGGTCGTGACGGGGCCCCCACTCCACGGGGCGAGTGGGACGTTCACCTTCTCGGCGAGGAGTTTCGCCTCGACCTTGTCTCCCAGCGCCGCCATCGCGGCCGGTGGCGGCCCGATGAACGTCAGCTCCATCCGCTGGCAGAGTTCGGCGAACGCGATGTCCTCAGCGACGAAACCCCAGCCCACCCACACCGCATCGGCCCGCGATTCCCGCAGGGCGCGTTCCAATTCGGCGTGGTTGAGATAGACGATGCCGTCCGAGGTGCGGCGGAGTGTGACCGCCTCGTCAGCCTGGCGGACGAACATTGCCCGCCGTTCGGCGTCGGTATGCAAGGCGATGGTCGTGATACCGCGGTGGTATTCGGCATTGAGTTCCCGTACTGCCCGGATCAGGCGGACCGCGGCCTCACCTCTGTTGACCACTGCGATGCGCCGAGGAAACGTGGGACTCAACCGATCGGCGTCGGGCATCGGATCAGCCTAGGCGCTGATGGACCCATGGCTCCACTTGGGCCTGCGCTTCCCGCTGAGCGGGTTCGCCCCGGCGGTCGTGGTCGCAGGTGGTTTTGCTGGCCTGCCGCGTGTCGAGCCGTGCCCGGCATTCGGGCCCCGCTTCCACAGCGCGGTGATCCCCAGCACACCGGCGAACGGCAGAAGCACCAGGCTCGGCAGTTGATAGCGCCATGAGAATTCGAATGCCGCCGAGGCAAGCAGGATCGTCACGGCCATTCCGACCGCCAGTAGAGTTGCCGACCGGATGCCGCTGCTACGAGCGCGTCCCAGCCCGAACCCGGCCAGCAGAGCGATGAGGCCGAACATGCCCAACAACGCACCGGATGTGTAGCCGACGCTCAGTTGGTAGCCGCGCAGGAACGCAGCCAGCGACGGCACGACGTTGGGGTCTCGCCCGTTGAATTCGCGCGATACCGCGATGCTGTTTGCCAGATCGCCGGTGGGATACTCGTTCTTGAACTGCCATCGAGCCCCGCTGTTGTCCGCGGGGGAGTCCGTCCGCGTAGGGCGGAATCCTTTTAGGAAGTCCAGCGCCACAGCTCCGGCGAAATCCAGCGGCTGCTGTGCGATCACCTCCCTGCCGAACTCCCGCTGCACAGCGAGCAGGTCGGTACCCGGGGGAAATCGAGCACGCCAGTCCGCCTCGCTATGGATGTGGGCGTACAGGTCGAGCCTCCTGCGCTGCCCCAACGGCTCCTCGGGGCACGCCAGTGCTGTCAGCCGATCGAGCTGCAACGTCTCGCAGTCCGCGATGACGGCAGCACGACCGTAGAGCACGTTCGCAGTGGTACGACTCAGGCCCCATTCTCCGGTCTGTGCGTGGAAGTACCAGCCATATCCGGCGATCACGATCCCCATTGCCGCCGCGCACGCGAACGTACGCGACGCCATCGTTCGCCAGCCTGACCAGGTACGCCACGCACCGCCCGCGATGACCAGATAACACGACACCGGCACAACGAGCGAGATTGCCACCAGCCGGAGCATCACTGCCATCCCCAGGAGCACCCCCGCCAACGCGGCCCGGCGTGGCGACGGAGCTCCGACACCGACCAGCACCCACAGCAGCGCGACGAGCAATACCTGCTGCCAGGAGTCGGACATGACGAGCTGCTCGATCTGAATCTGATACGCGTCGAGAAGCAGTGGTGCGGCCGCCAGCGCGGCGAGCCACCGGTTCACCCCGTGCCGCAGGGCCAATGCGTAGAGCGCGACGGCGGAGACCACGCCCGCGACGTGCTGAAGAGCCGTGACCAACTCCAACCCGCCAACCGCGAGTGTGGGTGTCAGCACGAACAGCTCGTACCCGATTGGGTGTAGACCACCCGGGTCGAAAACGCCGACGTTGTCCAGATATCGGATGGAGTCGCCGAACATCAGTGCGGGCTGGTAGGCGAACCATGCCAGGACACGTAGCACAACGCCCGCGACCACCAGCACGATCAAGGGCCAGTGCCGGCAGACGAAGCTGCGGATCGTGTGCGGGAGCGTGGCCGCCAACTCAGATGCTCACAGGGTCAGGCGTTATTGGCGCGTGCCCACCGCACGGTGGGGTACATCTTTGCGACATCCACCCGGTTCTTGTTGGCCTCGACGATGCCGAACATCGACTCGATCAGCGTGTTCGACAGCAGGTGAGGTTGAAGCCCCAGTTTCACCAGCGCGGTGTGCTTGACGTTGTAATAGTGTTCCAGCGCCTCGGTCCGCGGGTTGTCCAGGTGCTCGATCTGCACCGGGCCGGGGAACTGATGGGCCACCACGTCGGCGATGTCGCTTACCGACATGGCTTCCGTCATCTGGTTGAACACCCGGAACTCGCCGCGGTCGGCGGGATTCTCCACCGCCAGCCGGATGCATTCCGCGGTGTCGCGAATGTCGATGAGTCCACGGGTCTGCCTCCCGAGGCCGTAGACAGTGAGCGGTTGGCCCAGCACGGCCTGGATCACGAAGCGGTTCAGCACCGTTCCGAACACGCTGTCGTAGTCGAAACGGGTGGCCAACCGCGGATCCAGTGCGGTTTGAGGGGTCTGCTGACCGTAGACGACGCCCTGGTTGAGATCGGTGGAGCGCAAACCCCAGTTGCGGCACGCGAACTCGATGTTGTGCGAGTCGTGCACCTTGCTCAGGTGATAGAACGACCCCGGCCGCTTCGGGAAGAGAACGCGCTCCTTGCGGCCGTTGTGTTCGACGTTGAGCCAGCCCTCTTCGATATCGATGTTGGGGGTTCCGTATTCCCCCATAGTTCCCAGTTTCACTAGGTGAATATCAGGATCTATCTCGGCGATGCCGTACAGCAGGTTGAGGTTCCCGATGACGTTATTGTGCTGGGTGTAAACCGCATGGGCGCGGTCGATCATCGAGTACGGAGCTGCCCGCTGTTCGGCGAAGTGCACGATGGAATCAGGGGCGAAGTCACGCAGCGTGGCGTAGACGAAATCCGCGTCCAGCAAGTCGCCGCGGTACACAGCGATGTCTTTGCCGGAAACTTCCCGCCATGCCGCAACCCGCACGCCGAGATCCTCGATGGGAACCAGGCTGCAGACGCCGAGTTCCTCGTCGTAACCCCGGCGCGCGAAATTGTCGAGTACCGCCGTTTCGTGCCCGCCATCGGAGAGACGCAGGGCCGTGGGCCATCCGAGATATCCGTCTCCGCCGAGCACCAGAACCCGCAAAAGAAAAACCTATCGTTGTCGTGGTCACGATGAGCGTAAGTCTTGACCACCGTAACCTGCAGAATGGCTGTAAGCGTCCTGGATCGAGGAGAAGCACATGCACGATCACAGCGGTGCGTTCACCGCGGCCACCGGCCGCAAACTCGAAGCCGCTGGTGCGGACAAACCCAGATATCGCCGCTACCAGTACGAGCTGATCGCGCCGCACTGCGGTAAGTCGGTCCTCGAGGTCGGTGCAGGCCTCGGCGAGTTCGCGGAGCAGTTCGACAATCTGGACCGGCTCGTCCTGACCGACGTGGACCCCGATGCCGTCGCGGTGATGGCGCGCCGTTTCGCCGCGCGTCCGGAAGTGACCACCCAGCAACTTGAGTTGGGACAGCCGCCCACTTTGTCCGAACCCGTCGACTCGGTGGTCGCGATCAACGTGCTCGAGCACATCGACGACGACGCCGGTGCCCTGCGGTCACTCGCCACGGCCGTCAACGTCGGCGGCAGCATCGTCCTGTGGGTCCCCGGCTATCAGCAGCTCTACGGCGAGTTCGACCGCAAAGTGGGTCACGTGCGCCGCTACACACCGGGCACTCTTGCCGACACCGTCCGGCGGGCGGGCCTGCAGGTCGAAGAGGTCAAACCGGTCAACCTGCTCGGCGGTGTCGCCTGGTGGTTGACGGTTCGCAGAAGCGGGGTCAGTACACCCAACCCGAAGCTGGTCGCCGTCTTTGATCGTTGCGTGGTGCCAGTGACCACAGCGCTGGAGCGCCGGCTCCGGGTGCCCTTCGGTCAGTCCGTGCTGTGCGTGGCCCGCAAACGGGCGCAGCCTTGATCCGATTGGGGCGCAAGCGGATTCTGCTGTGGGCTCGCTACGCCGGCGCCTCAGTCATCGCCGGGCTGATCAGCGAGGCGGTCTTCCTGGGCACGTATTGGTTCGACGCCATCCCGCTGCTGGCAAGCCTGCTGGCGTTCATCGCGGGCGCTGTTCCGAATTACCTGATGAACCGGTACTGGGCGTGGCAGCGTCGCGGACGCGCCGACCGCACCATGGAGGTCCTGCCGTACGCCGCCATCGTCGTCGGCACCGCCGTCATCGCGATTCTGGTGACCACCGCCGCCGACCACTGGGTGCGCGAACACATCGAGGCCCATGCGTTGCAGACCACCCTGGTGGGCGCCGCGTTCCTGGCGACCTACGGGGTGATGTTCGTGCTGAAGTTCGTGCTCTTCGACCGATTCATCTTCGTCGACCGCGCAGCACGTACTCCCGACACCACGTCCGCACCATGACGCGGGCGTAGTTCGCGCCGTACTTGACGTTGCCGCCTTTCTTGCTGGCGCCCTGGTTGCGCAGGCGCATCGTCATGGGCACCTCCAGTAGCCGTGCGCCCCGAGCCGTCATGCCGAGGAGCAGCTCCGAGGACTGGTACTGCGGCTCGGACAGCGTCACCGAGCATGCGAAGTCGGCCCGCATGGCGCGGAACCCGAACGACGTATCGGTGATTCGACGCCACGTCAGCAGCGAGGCCAGCATCGCGAACACGCGCACCCCGACCCAGCGCACCCGGCTGTCCGATTCGTGTCTGCCGAGCCTGCGTGAACCGGACACGAAGTCGGCCCGACCGTCGATAAGTGGCTGCACCAGCGCGGCGAGCTCGGCACTGTCGTACTGGCCGTCGGCGTCGGTGGTCACGACGTAGCGTGCCCCGCACTCCGAGGCCAGCTGGTATCCCAGGCGCAGGGCCGCGCCCTGGCCCCGGTTGCGCGGCGCAACGCAGGTGTACACGCCATGCTGGCGCGCGATCTCGGCTGTGTCGTCCGAAGCCCCGTCGACCACGACGAGCACGTCCAGATTGATGCCGCAGCAGTGCGTCGGCATGCCGGACAACACCGATCCGATACCGGCCGCCTCGTTGTACGCGGCGATCACCACCACCAGGTCGGCTAATTGCGGGCGCTGATAGCGCTCATGGAAGTCCGCGACCGCTCCGGTGTCCACCTCATCGGGGTAGTCGGCGAGCTGCGTCACGCCGTCGCGCCCGCCACCTCGTCGCGGAAATAGCGCCACGTGCCCGCGAGCCCATCGGTGAGTTCGACGGAGGGCCGGTAGCCGAGCACGTCCGCGCTGTGCGAAAGATCGACGACGACGGCAGGCATCTCACCGTGTTGCGCCGCAATGTGTTCGGTGCGCAACGGCCTGCTGGTGACACGCCGCACGGTGTCGACGAGCTCTAGTACCGATACCGACGTGCCTGATCCGATGATCGCGGCGCCGGTGTAGCCGCTGTCCAAGCCGAGCAGCACACCGTGTGCGACGTCGTCGACATGAACCAGGTCGCGGCGTTGCGATCCGTCGCCGTAGATCCGCACGGTCGACCCCCAGAGCGCCGCCCTCATCAGCCTCGGCACGAAACTGTCCTTCAGCGACATGCCGGGTCCGTAGACATTGCTGAACCGTAGCGCGCACGTGGTCATCCCGTACGCTCCGGCGTAACCGGAGATCAACATCTCGCAGGCGGCTTTCGTCGCTCCGTAAGGCGTCAGTGGACGCAACGCCAACTCTTCGGTGATCGTCGCGCCACCCACGTTGCCGACCACCGCGTTCGTCGATGCCAGCACGAATGTGCCCACCCCCCCGATGCGAGCGAGCTCCAACAGTTCCTGGGTGACGGCGACGTTTTCGTCGTAGGTCTGCCGGGGTTGCTCCACCGAGCGGAGCACCGACGTCAGAGCTGCTAGGTGCACGATCGCCACCGTGTCTGGGGTCACCGCTTCCGCACGGACATCGGCGTCGCGCAGGTCGCCAAGGACGTAGGTCACGCCGGAGATCCGCTCGCCGGGACTGATTCGGTCGATCACCGTGACCGGAATTCCCTTGCCGAGCAACGCCTTCACGACGGCCCTGCCGATGAAGCCGCAACCACCGGTGATCAGCGCGCGACCACCCCTCTGTTCGTCCATGACGGTCAACGTATCGCCAAACACCCTCGTCCTGCGGAATCCGCGGCGAGGTCTGACCGATCGATCGGATATGCCCTCTTGTCGCCTCGTCGCGCAGGTCAGCTAAAGCGCACGTCCACTGTGGCCAGGCCGAAGATCTTCTTACCGGCGGACTTGGCGCCGACAAGGACGACACCTGCGCGGGTCGCCGGGTCCAGCGACTTGATCCGGCCGCTGAACTCGATGTCTGCTCCCTGGGCGGCCGACACGATCGCGGGCGCCGACAGCCGCACCGCGTAGCGGGTGACCGCCCCGGGATCGCCCGACCAGGTGGAGGCGAATCCGGCTCCCAAACCCATGGTGAGCATCCCGTGGGCGATCACGTCGGGCAGACCGGCCAGCTTGGCGATGTCCTCGTCCCAGTGAATCGGATTGCCGTCGCCTGCCACGCCCGAATAGTTCACCAGGTCCCCACGGGTCAGGCGTGTGTGACGCGGTGACAACTCGTCGCCGACCTTCACGTCATCGAAGGACGGCGTTCCTGGCGTCCGGGTGAGGCTTCCGTCGGATATCCGGACCTTGCCCGTCGGACGGACCGTCTTGTGGTATTCCTGCTCGCCGATCCCGAAGATGTCCATGTCGTGCATCGTGGTGTTCTGCACGGCCGTCTTGATGGCCGGATCGAGGTCCTCGGCGGTGAGGCCGACGACGGTGGTGTGCAGGGTGTGCACCCGTTCGCCGTCCATGTCGGTGAATGTGTTGGTCACGGTGATCAGGTCCCTGCCCGCGATCCTGCGCACCGATGTCAGTTCGACGTCGATGTGCAACTCGTCGCCGGCCACGATTGGACGGTGCTGCTCGAAGACCTCTTCGGTCTGCATGTAGGTGTCGTAACCGACGACTACCTGTTCGAACATGTGGCGATTGCAGGTCATGCCCGGCGTCGACGTGAAGGTCAGCGGCGCCACTAGGTCCGAGTAGCCCAGCTTCTCGGCGACGGCGACATCCCAGTGTGCGGGGTGATAGTCCTGTACCGCGCGGGCGTATTCGCGTAGCTTTTCGCGGCCGACCAGGTAGGTACCGTCCATCTGGTAGTGGTGCCCGACGCGTGCTTCGAGTGCCGACGGTTCTGCTGCTGCGGTCATGAATGCTCAACTTTTCTATCTGTCTGTTCGCCGTGACCGACCAAAGCACACTAACCCGCGGATACGGGACGGTTCGACGTGCGTCACGCAGGCTGACGGTCGGGGCCACGGGTGATGAGACCATAGACCCATGACCGCAACGCTTGTCGCGAAGAACGTGGCAGGCGGATTCGCCCATCGCACCCTCTTCGAGGGGGTGGACCTGACCGTGGCACCGGGCGACGTCGTCGGAGTGGTGGGCGCCAACGGCGCAGGCAAGAGCACGCTCCTGCGGATCCTGGCCCGGGATCTCGAACCACTCGACGGGACGGTCAGCCTCGCGCCGGCCGACGCGTTCGTCGGTTGGCTGCCGCAGGAGCACGAACGGATACCCGAGGAAACTGTCGCCGCCTATATAGCGCGCCGCTCGGGGTGCGCCGAAGCTACGCAGGCCATGGCGGCGGCGGCCTCGGCGTTGGCGGAACCGGGTCCTGGCGACGTGGATCAGGCCGACGCATACTCGGCTGCGCTGGATCACTGGCTCGCTTCCGGCGCAGCCGATCTCGACGAACGAGTGCCGGCCGTCCTCGCTGACCTGGGACTCGATTCTGATGCGGTAACGCCGGAGGCGACCCCGATGACGGCGCTGTCGGGCGGCCAGGCGGCTCGCGTGGGATTGGCGGCACTGAGACTGTCGCGGTTCGACATCGTCCTGCTCGATGAGCCGACCAACGATCTCGACCTCGACGGACTCGCGCGACTCGAGCAGTTCGTCCGTGATCTCCGCGGGGGTGTGGTGTTGGTGAGCCACGATCGGGAGTTCCTGGCCCGCAGCGTGACCCGCGTCCTCGAACTGGACCTGGCCCAGAACACCACCACGGTCTTCGGCGGCGGGTATGAAAGCTATTTGGAAGAGCGCGAAGTCGGTCGTCGGCACCGCCGCGAAGAGTACGAAGAGTTCGCCGAGAAGAAGGCCGATCTGGTGGCACGCGCACGCACACAGCGGGAATGGTCCAGCCAGGGCGTCCGCAACGCGATACGCAAAGCGCCCGACAACGACAAGATCCGGCGACGGGCGGCGACAGAATCCAGCGAGAAGCAGGCACAGAAGGTGCGCCAGATGGAAAGCCGCATCGCCCGCATGGAGGAAGTCGCAGAGCCCCGCAAGGAATGGACCCTGCAGTTCTCGATCGGCACCGCGCCACGCTCGAGTGCTGTCGTCGCGACGCTCGACAATGCCGTTGTGCGACAAGGCGAATATGTTCTTGGCCCGGTCTCGCTGCAGGTCGATGCCGGTGAGCGGATCGGGATCACGGGCCCCAACGGCGCTGGAAAGTCGACGCTGTTGCGCCTGCTGCTGGGTCGCCGGCAACCAGACGAGGGCCGTGCGAGTCTGGGCGCCAATGTCGCTATCGGCGAGATCGACCAGGCCCGTGACGATTTCACCGGTCCTGGGCGACTCGTCGATCGCTTCGAGCAACGGATGCCGTCCTGGTCGACCGCGGATGTGCGGACCTTGCTTGCCAAGTTCGGGCTGCGCACCGACCATGTGGAACGCCCCGTCGAGGAGCTCTCGCCGGGCGAGCGAACCCGCGCTGGACTGGCGCTGCTGCAGGCGCGCGGCACCAATGTACTGGTCCTCGACGAGCCGACGAATCATCTCGACCTCGCCGCCATCGAGCAGCTAGAGCTTGCGCTCGACGCCTATGACGGCGCACTGTTGCTGGTCACTCATGACCGGCGGATGTTGCAGAACGTTCGATTGGACCGATCGTGGCTGGTCGATGACGGCCGCGTGACAGAACTGTAGGCGAAGGAGTCATTTCCATCAATCGCAATCGATTCTGCAGTTGCCTTGACCCCGCGCGCTTCGTCACCGCGACGGAAACCGGCGGCAAGAGTCCGGCCAGCGACGCCAGCTCCGCACGCTATCAACGACTCGGCTTCGCCGTATTACACCACCGGGCGTCATTTCGGGCGCCCCGGTGCCCCCGTCGCCGAGTTGGTCGACGTTCGACGTGCACGGCGGCAACGATCTGATAGCGCCAATCGGCGCGAAGCGGCCTATGCCCAACAGATCGAACCGTGATCGCTCATGGAGATCTACGGTGGCGGCCACGACATCCTCAACGACGTTACCGACCGGGAGGTGGCTGGGGCCGTGGTCGATTTCGTCGACGGGCACCTCGCCAGTTAGCGGCCGCGCCTGCCACTGGGGAATCCGCAGGGCTGAGCGGGCGTTTGTGTAACGGTGAGTTGTGATGAGTGACGTGCCGGTCCTGATGGCGGTGCACGCCCACCCCGATGACGAGTCCAGCTCGACCGGCGGGACATTGGCGCGGTATGCGGCGCTTGGCTACCGCACGGTCCTTGTCACGTGCACCGACGGCCGGCTGGGCGATGCGGCCGACGGCACTAAACCACTTCAGCCAGAACATGATTCGCATGACGTGGCGAGGCGACGCTCCCAAGAACTCGAGGACGCGGCCGCGGCGCTGGGTATCGGTGAAGTAGTCGAGCTGGGCTATCCCGACTCCGGCGTCGACGGTGAACGCGTGGACGAAGCGTTCAGCAGGCGGCCGGTCACACCGTTGGTGTACCAGATGGTGCGGCTGTTGCGGATGCACCGGCCGGACGTAGTGATCACGTACCCGTCGAACGGCCTGTCCGGGCACCCCGATCACATCCGCACCCACGACGTCGTCGTGGCGGCGCACCGCAATGTGGTCGCACGAGGTGACGCGCCGAGGCTGTACTACGTCGCGTTGTCGCGCTCCCGTGTCCAGGCGATCCAGGCCAACACCCGCGCTGCGTTCGGTGACGACGGCTTTGCACCACCGGACGACATGGCCGTCGATGACGAGATGATCACCACGGTCATCGACGTCAAGGAGTTCTGGCCCGCCAAACTGGCGGGCCTGGCGGCGCACGCCAGCCAAGCCGATGCCGCGATGCTGTTGCAGATGTTCTCGGCTCGTAGTGACGTGGACATGCTGATTGGTGACGTCGAGGAATACGTCCGTGCGTATCCCCCTGCCATTTATCCAGCAATCAAGATCGAGCGCGATCTCTTCGGCAATAACGACGAGTGAGCTCGTCTGCGCTGGCCGAGCCGGGCCTCCGTGAGTGGCACCGAAAGACATTGCGGGATAACCCCTTAGAGATCGCCACGGCCGGTCTTGTCTAGTTCTAGTTCGGTCGGCAGACCAACCCTCCGGGCACGATCGGCCCGCACTGCGGCGTTGCGCCCCGCTGACTGGTCGCTACCAGCCCGCGTTCTGAGCCAGGTTGATGGCGAACTGGTCGACGAACCGCCCCGCAGGGGGGTCCCCACGGTCGCATGATCCGTCGGATTCCCCTGGGCGCTTGACCCACAGATAGGCGTCGACGGTCCCGCTCGCAGTGGCCGTAGTGGGTCGGGTGCCCAGTGCTCGTCCGCTCGGGTTGCACCAGTAGAGCGCCTCGTCGGAGGGTCCGGCGCCATTGCGGCCCGTGTCGATCACGTAGTTCGATCCGCCGGTGAGCCCCGAGATGACCTCGCCGTAGCCGATCTCCTCCTCGCTGGTGAAGAAGTTCGCGGTGTTGAGGCTGAAGCCCCGTGCTTTGTCGATCCCCACTTGGTTGAGCCTGGCGGCCATGTCCTCGGCGCTCAGCCAGCGCGAGTGACCAGCATCGATGTACACGGCGGTGCCGGGATTGCGGGTCAAGGTGTCGACGGCGTAGCTGATCAGGTCGAAGCGCTCCTGGCGCTGGTCCCCGGCCAGACAGTCGGCCATGGCAAGCGCATCGGGCTCGAGGATCACCGCCGCTGGGCCACCACCGATGGCGGCTGCGACACCGTCGATCCACTCCCGGTAGGCATCGCCCGACCCGAATCCACCGGCGGCGAAGCTGCCGCAGTCACGGTTCGGCAGGGCGTAGAGCGCCAGTATGGGCATCGCGCCGGAGGCCTGTGCAGTGGCGATCCATTGCGCGTCGATGCTGGGTGTTGAGACGTTGTCCATCCAGTACGCCTGCGGCGTGTTGGCGATGGCGGTCAGCTGGGCATTCGGCGGATCGGCGCTCTGCGCGGCGCGTATGGCCGCCGACGTGGGATTCACGTAGAACGGCAGTCCGACCAGGGGGTTCGACCCTTCGGCCAGGCGCACCTCCGGAGCGGAGACGACCGGCGCCGGGGCGGCAGACAACCCTAAACCGAAGACGGCTGAAACCGCCAGGAGGGGGGCGAACCACCGCGCGACTGCTCCAACAGCTGAGGACATCACCTCAAAAAAGTAGTGTGGCAGCGCGCGAAGTGCCAATCCCGCGCTGCAAAGTGCTGTTGGGCGCTACCAGATCGGGGGCGATCGGCGGCGCGGCGATGATTCTCGACCGCGTATTCAGTGCCGGTGCCACCGACGCCGCTCTGTAAGCGAGCCTCCTCGCGATGGGTGAGGCGTACACGATGGACCGTAGCCAAAACGTGACGAAGGCTTGACCGAATTGCCAACGCGCGCCTGCAGTTCGGCGGTCAGTGCTCTCGTAAGGTGAGAGTGGGTAGTTACCCGGTCAATTCAAAAGGGGTCAGGTCGATGCGGTCGGTCGTTCAGTTCGTGCTGGCGGTGGCTGTGGGAGCCACGACGGTGGCAGGGGGCACGTACGCAGTCGACACGACAGCTCTCAGCCTGCCTCTGAGTCCGGCCATCAGATCGATTTCGCCGGCGCCCGACGACGTGGTGGGTGTCGCGCACCCCGTCGTCGTGACCTTCGACCGACCCATCACCAATCGGCTGGTCGCCGAGCGTTCCATCGAGGTCACGTCGCCAATGGCGATGACAGGAAAGTTCGAGTGGCTCGAAAACAAGGTCGTCCAATGGGTTCCCGATCGGTACTGGCCGGCGCACAGCGCCGTGACGCTGTCGGTGGGCAACACGCCGGTGGCATTTCAGACCGGCCCGGCTGTCGTCGGTGTCGCCGACATCTCGGAGCACACGTTCACGGTGACCGTCGACGGAATGGAGGCCGGACCGATGGGACTGCCTGCACCGCATCATCTTCCGCATGCGGGCGAGGCGGGGGTGCTGTTGGCGTCGATGGGTCGGCCGGTGTACCCGACACCCGTCGACACCTATACAGTGCTGTCCAAGGAGCGCACGGTGGTGATGGATTCCAGCAGCGTCGGCATACCCCTCACGGACCCGGACGGTTACCGACTCGACGTGGATTTCGCTGTTCGCATCACCTACCGCGGCTTGTTCGTGCATTCCGCACCGTGGGCTGTCCCGTCGATCGGGTTCGAGAATGTCAGCCACGGCTGCATCAGTCTGATCCCAGCCGCCGCGGAGTGGTATTTCAACACCGTTAACGTCGGCGATCCGGTGATCGTCCAGGACTGAGTCGCGGGGTTGCGACGCCCGGCTTCCCCTTCGCCAGTGGGCCGCGCAGCCGCCCGAGACACGAGTTGTGCACACAAACCGCAGGACCGATGTACATCAACTAGTGTCTCGACGGCGCCGTTGAAGACTGCGATGCCGGGGGCAGATCGAATCCGCTCCCACCGCCGCACCTAGCAGAACGCCCCGCCCAGCCAACAGGCCTGCTTTCAGGGGCGTCCGTCGATACCGGCGGCCAGTCGGCGGACGCCTACTGCGGACCCGGTGGAGTGGCCACACCCGGTGCGGGACCACCCGCGGGTGCCACCACCAGGTCGCCTTTGCCTGCCAGGACACCGCCCGCCTCGGGCACTACCGGCGCCGCGGCAGCAGGCACAACCGGAACGGCGGGTGCTGCTGGAATGACCGGCGCGGCTGGGATGACGGGCACGGGTGCGACGGGCACGGGTGCGACGGGCACGGGTGCGACGGGCACCGGCCCTGGCGCGGCGGCGGGAATGATGGCACCCGAAGATTCGACCGCGGCTGCGCTGCACTGCGCGGCGCCGGACATCTCCTCGACGCACTGCGCCCCACCCGTCAACAACGGGGAGGCGGCCGCGTACGGGCTCAATGCCACGGTACCAGCCCACAACCCCGCGCCGGCGAGCACCGTGATAGTGAATCGATCAAAATTGATCGCCACCGTCGACCCCTTTGCTGTAGCAACTATTTACTGCAACGACAATATGAAACAGAACCGTATAATAGGCTGGAAATGGTGTCTAGGCGAGGTCTGAATTGTTGCAGGGATGAAATCAATCTGAGTTGAAATGTGATCGTGTCGTTGCCAATTGGTGACCGCACGCCCGAAGGGTGGAGCGCTTCAACAGTCAAGAGCTTACCTCGCGCAAAAGGTTTCGCGCCAGTTCATCTACAAGATTAAAATTTGCCCTGGCGAATGCATGGCGTGCCTCGAAATGCGTGCCGTCGCTAGCTAGACGCATTGCGAATGGAGCCCGCAAAAGCTAGCCCACGGCACCGTGCCGATCTTCATCAGCGTGCGGCCCAGCACCACCAAGCAGCCGGTCAGGTCAGACACAGCGACTGAGGACTGTCCGGGCCGCGTTGATACCCGGTTCGCCCAGCAGGTAGATCGGTACGGCGGTCACCGCCTCGCCCTGGGCGAGGACGGGAACGAACGCGTCCTCAGCAAAGTCCACGGCAATATCCCAACGGTCCGCGGCTCAAACCCACCGCGATCCTGATAGGCGTCGTCTAGGTTTGTCGAGCTACTTGACGATATGTTGGATGGCTGTGGCACTCTCCCCGGACATCGTCGGCATGACCTATCTGCATCCCGACTATTACGAGGTCGGGCGCGAGCAGGTGCGGCAGTACGCCATCGCGGTCAAGAGTGAGGACCCCGCGTACTTCGACGAGGACGCCGCCCGAGCGCTGGGCCACGACAACATCCTGGCGCCGCTGACGTTCATCGCAATCTTCGGACTGCAAGCGCAGATGGCGTTCTTCGAGCACGCGAACATCCCGATCACGGACGAGAGAATCGTCCAGGTCGAACAAGGGCTCACGTTCGTTCACCCCGTAAAGGTCGGCGACAGGATGTACTGCCATATCCGCCTCGACTCGCTCCGGCGGGCCTTCGGAGCAGACGTCCTGACGATGAGAAGTCGGATCACCAATCAGCACGGCGATACGGTGCAGGAGGACTACACAACCATGGCCGGCCGTAGCGAAGGCGACTGAGCCCACCGTGAAAATCGTGATCGCCGGTGGCACCGGAGCCCTGGGCCGACGGATCGTCGAGGACATGACCGCGCGGGGCGTCGACGTCGTCGTCCTGACGCGTGGGGCGCCGAGCGCATCGTCTGCCCGGCACGTCCAGTGGGATGGCCGCACGGTCGGCGCATGGGCCGCGGAGTTGGACGGCCCCGACACCGCCGTCATCAACCTCGCGGGACAACTGGTCGACTGCACGCCGTCGGAGACCAACATCGCCGAGCTGCGCCGCAGCCGCGTCGAGCCCACTCGAGCGTTGGTCGAAGCCAGCATGTTGTTGGACCATCCCGTGCGGCACTGGATTCAGGGGAGTTCCACCGCGATCTGGTCCGATGCCGGCGAAACCCGTTGCGACGAAGCCACTCCCCTGCCGGTTGGGCTACCTCAGATGACGGGTGTTGCCAAGCCTTGGGAGGAAGCCTTCGGCGGCGCCAACACCGCCCATGGCGTGATCCTGCGGACCTCCATCGTGCTGGATCGCGACTCACCGGCGCTGGGCCGCCTCGTCACCCTGACCAAGCTCGGACTCGGTGGACGCGTCGGCGACGGCAGGCAATGGTTCTCCTGGATTCACCGCGCCGACTGGCTTACCCTCGTGCGCGGCTGCCTGGACCTCGAACCTGGCCTGTTGATCCCGTCAGGTGTGCTCGTCGCCGCAACAGCTCACCCCGTGCGCAACCGCGAACTGATGGCCACGTTGCGCCGACGCTTGCACCGACCGGCCGCCCCACCGAGCCCCGCGTGGTTGCTGCGACTCGGCGCCGTCGCGCTGCGCACCGATCCCGCGTTGGGCCTGACCGGACGCCACGCCACGTCGAACGTGCTGCGCGAGAGCAACTTCACCTTTCAGTTCGCCACCCTCGACGCGGCCTTGGCCGACCTCCTCGACTGACCGGACGTCCACCACCGAGACCAGAGCGCAGCCACGCACCGTTACCGGAAGGCCGATCAGACAGACCACCCCGATGGTGGCCTGCTGGCCGATCCTGGCGAAGGGCGCCGTCGCCGAGCCCGATCAGCTGCGCGAGCGACGAAATGTCCGGGCCGCGAAAGGGAGCTTGACCGCCTTGACGGCGCCGCAGACATCGACGCTCTGGACTTCGGTGATCCCGAGGAGATCGCCGACGCCATGGCTGCGGTACTTCCGCTTGGGCACGTCTACGACGAGATCGCGGGACCTTTCTACGACACCGCGGGTCTGACTCGGTGGCTGCGGAAGTCACGGCAAGCTCTGCATCAGAAAGTTGCCCGTCACACTGTCCTGGCGTGTTCCCTGGCCGACAGCGGAACATCTATCCCGCATGGCAGTTCCTGCCTAACGGGTCCGATCCCCGCGCTGACCGACGTGCTCACCGCCTTGTCAGCGGGCACTGATGACAACTGGATGATCGCTCTGTGGCTGCAGGCTCCCAGTGAACAATTAGGTGGCGAACCACCGAGTGCATGGCTGCGGAAAGGAGGGGATCCGACCGCAGTGCTGGCACTGGCACGTACCGTGGCCGACCGGTGGGCCCGGTGAGTAAGTCTCGCCAATCACCCGCGATAGGGCGGCCGCACGAGGACCTTTCCGACTTCCCGCGGTGGCGACTGCGGCCCAGTTACTCGCTGCGACGTGCTCACCGCCACGGAGTGTCGCCGTGGTGGTTCTCCACCGACCTGTCCGGACGCTTCGATCTGGTGCGTCCGCACGGCACCTGTTACCTCGCGGTCGATCCGGACACTGCGCTTCGCGAACGGTTCGGACACGAGCTGGTCGAGCAGGGCGTCATCACGTTCGAGGCGGCATCCACGACTCAAGTGTCGGCATTGCACGTGCCAACGGGGCGGTGGCCCGCCAATACCTGCCATTCCGACGCAGCACAGTTCGGCATGACCCGCGAGGTCGGAACCTGCCCGGACTACGGTGTCCCGCAGGCTTGGTCTGCCGCCTTTCATCGCGATGGCTACGGCGGCGTTCGGTATCAGACTCGGTTCACCACGGGTTCGAGACCGAATGCAGTGGCACTGTTCGACATTGCCGGTGAACGCGACTGGGACCGGGACCCCGCACCGGTCGACGGTATAGAGGCCTGCACCGAGGCGGGTCTTCGGGTGGTGCGCCGTCCCACCCGACGAGAGGTACGGATCGTTGAACTGGCCGACAACTAGTCCGACCTGCGCGTGCCGTCTCCCACCGGCCCTGCAGATTGAGCCGGCCCACCGACTTCACCGTAACCCTGACGCCCGCGAACTGGACCTGACGCCGACTGGTGTCGACGTGGCCGGGGATGTCGGGATTGCCGGAACCTCCCCGCGAAGTTTCCTGCGCGTGGTCCAGAATTCGGTACGCGCCGCCTTGTCGCTGTCGGTGCGTGCCTGCGATCCTTCGCTTTCGGCCCCCTAACACATAGATCGCGGCCGTTGCTAGGTCGGATTCGCTGTTTGCGCTCAGCCGCCGTAAGGGCTTTCCTGGTTGGATGCTTGAAATGAATCGCCGCCACGCAATGCTGATGGCCGGTCTCGGTGCGCTGGCCACCGCGACACCACTCCCGAGCGCCGCGGCGTCCCCGACCACTCGAGAACCGCCGTCGGGCAGGGTGCCGCTGCCGGCCGCACCCCCGGGCGGACACCTCTTCCAGGATGAGTTCGACGGCCCGGCTGGCTCGGCGCCGAACGCATTGAAGTGGGAGACCGCTCTGGAGCGCGAGTCCATGGAAGACCCCACCTTCTGGGAGCTGCCCGAGAACGTCGGTCAGTACCGCGACGACCGCAGAAACGTCTACCTCGACGGCAAGTCCAATCTCGTCTTGCGCGCAGCGAAGGACGGCGACACCTTCTACAGCGGCAAGCTCTTCGGGAAATGGCGCGGCGGCATCGGGCACAACTGGGAAGCCCGGATCAAGCTCGACTGCCTCACCCCCGGCTGCTGGCCCGCCTGGTATTTGGCTAACAACAGCCCCGTCAACGGTGGCGAAGTCGACGTCATGGAGTGGTACGGCAACGGCAGCTGGGCACCGGGAACCACCGTCCACGCCAACCTGAACGGCGGCGAACACGTCAGCCAACGGATCACGGTAGACAGTGCCTGGCACACCTGGCGAGTGCGGTGGGACGACGCGGGCATGCGCTTCTGGAAGGACTACGTCGACGGTGCGGAACCGTATTTCGACGTTCCGGCGGGCTCACTGCCGAACTGGCAGTTCAACGGACCCGGATACCAGATCTTCCCCATCCTGGGTCTTGCGGTGGCGGGCTCCGGCGGTGGGGATCCCCGGGGCGGAACGTATCCGGCGAACATGCTCGTCGACTGGGTCCGTGTCTGGTAGACCGCAGGCATCGAAGACGACGACCGGTAAGGAACGATGGCCGAAGATCCGTTTCTGGACCCAGCAGCATATGAGCCTCAGCTGGATGATCCCGCGTGCTGCGCTCACCGAAGGCGTCGACTTGCCTTGGTGTAGAGGGTGTTCGGCGCGTAGGTTGGGGCTCGCTCGGTGACGGCCACATCTCGGCCCGCGATCCGGAACGCCCGGATTGTTTCTGACTCGCGCGCTACGGCGTTCTGTTCACATGAAGTTTGATGCCTGGCGTCCAGCACGGCGAGGCACAATGGGCGGACTTGGATCCCGGTTCTTCCGATGCTGCGGCACTCCAGTCGGGTGACTGTATGCCCGCCCGCAGTCAGCGCGTCACCCTGAAAACCACTGACCGCGCTGGGTCAACACCGACCGTAGCGATCGCGGATCGTCGGTCATTATGCCGTCGATTCCGATGTCGAGCAGTGCCGCCATCTCGACGGGGTTGTTGACCGTCCAGCCGTGCACCTCGATCCCGCGCGCATGGGCGTAGCGCACCAGCCGTCGGTCGCAGACCGCCAATCGTCCACGCCGGGTGGGCAACTGGGCGCACGGGGCGTCGAAGGGTCGGCGAATGCCTGAACGAGACCCGATGAGAAGCCGGGCTGCGTCGGTCGGAGTCATTGAAACACAGAGCTTTTCGCCCAGCGCCGCCTTCATCCGGTCTAGTCGCCGTCGACTGAAGGATCCGATGCAGACCCGGTCGATCGCGTGGCAGCGCCGTATTGCAGTGATCAGTGGTCCTACAGCGGAGTCGGACTTCGGGTCGATGTTGAATCGGGTTTCCGGCCACGCCTGCAGCAGGTCCTCCAACAGAGGAATAGGTTCACGCCCGTCGACTCTGGCCAGCCGAATATCTCGCCAGGACAAGTGTTCGACGCTCCCGCGGCGGTCGGTCACCCGATCGAGGCGGTCGTCGTGGAAGGCGATCAGCCTGCCGTCGCGGGTGGCATGCGCATCGGTTTCCAGGTAGCTGAAGCCGAGCGAAACCGCGGCCTCGAAGGCCGCCATAGTGTTCTCGGGCGCATGCGCGGAGTCCCCGCGGTGCGCGAATGCGATGGGCCCGGGCCAGTCCAAGAACGCAAATTGTGCGGCACGGGCCATTCTGGGATCCGGTCGGCTGCCTCGGCGCCCTACTTGACCAGCGTGAACTGGTTGACGTCGATGTAGCCGATACGGAAGCCCTCGGCGCAGCCGGTGAGGTAGTGCATATAGCGCTCGTAGACCTCTTCGGACTGAATCGCGATGGCCTCATCCTTGTGCGCTTCCAGGGCCGCAGCCCAGGAGTCGAGTGTCCTGGCGTAGTGCAGCTGCAGCGACTGGGTGCGGGTCAGTTCGAAACCGGCCGTCGCCGCATGCTCGCCCACCAACTCGATGGTGGGCAGGTAGCCGCCGGGGAAGATCTCGGTGAGGATGAACTTGACAAACCGAGCCACCGAAAAAGTCAGCGGCATACCGCGTTCGGTCATTTGCGGCAGGGTGAGCGCGGTGATGGTGTGCAGCAGCATCACCCCATTGGCGGGCAACACCCGGTAGGCCGTGGCGAAGAAATCGTCCCACCGGTCCCTGCCGAAATGCTCGAACGCTCCGATCGACACGATCCGGTCGACGGGCTGGTCAAACTGCTCCCAACCCTGCAGCAGCACCTGCTTGGTGCGCGAGTTGGCCGATGCGGCCAACACCTGCTCGACGTGCGCGTGCTGGTTATTGCTCAGCGTCAGTCCGATCACGTTGACGTCGTGGTGCTTGACGGCCCGCAACATGGTGGACCCCCACCCGCAGCCCACGTCGAGCAGAGTCATTCCGGGCTGCAGACCCAACTTGCCCAACGCCAGGTCGACCTTGGCCAGCTGCGCTTCTTCCAGCGCCATATCGTCACGCTCGAAGTAGGCGCAGCTATAGGTCTGCGTCGGGTCGAGGAACAGCCGGAAGAAGTCGTCGGACAGGTCGTAGTGGGCCTGAACGTCGTCGAAATGAGGCTTCAGTGTGGGCTTGCGTACCGTGTCAGCCATGGTCAGGTGCCTCTCTGATCGGTTCGGTGCGAACGGCCTGTCGACGAACCACGGCGCGGTTGCACTCGGAGGCGATGCTACGCGGCAGCGAACATGCGGCGCCGCCGATTGCCGTGGTCCTGTGTGCGCTCTGCGCCGATTTCCAGTTCAAAGAACCAGCAAGTCAGACCAGGGATAGGGAGACACCCTATTCCCAGCCGTGACCCCGACTGAGTACCGTTCAGACAGAAGTGGTCCTGCAGATCACGCCCCCGTCTCGGTGTATCCGCCGGTTCTGGCCGGTTCGAGGAGGGGAGCTCGTCGTAGGGTGTGCGCAGTATGCAGTCGGAGGGGTGCGTTGGCGTTCGCGTGGAAAAAAGGCGTGGCGATCGCGGTGGCCCCGGCGATGGCGCTGGCCGCACCGGATTTCGTGGTCGTCGATCGCCGCCAACTCTGCAACCGCAACCGGGAACGAAGCCTGGACGACGCCGACAGTGGCGATCGTCACCGCTACGGCGCTGGGGCAGGTCCTGGAGAACTCGTGGAAGACCGTGACCGGTGCTCGCCCGCGGCTGCACGGTATGTCTCGGTTTGGTCTCGTTCCTCGCCGACGATACCCATTTGTCCATCGGCTCGCATCACACCGTTGGCGCAACGCAAAAGATGCGAATCGCGTGGGGCTGTGCCGAGCATTTTTCGCTGACGCTTGCTGCCGCTGACTAACGAGGTGACGAAATGTTTCCTGGGGAGGATGAACTCGTGAGTGGAAATGTGTCGCGAATGGTGAGGCTGCAATTCGGTCGTCGCCGATCTCCGGTGGTCGGCGGCGCTCTGATTCTGACGATGGCACTCACGATGCTGTACGGCGGAGTGCCTTCGGCGTTGGCAGAGCCTGTGACGACGACAATCGAGACTTACGAGCCGGAGTACCCCGTAGAGCCGGAGTACCCGGTAGAGCCCGAGTATCCGGTGGAGCCGGAATATCCGGTCGAACCGGAATATCCGACCGAGCCGGACTACACCGAAGAAGACTCGACCAGCGGTGGCACGGGTAGTGAGGATCAGACGCCGACCGACACGGACACGGGTACGGACAGCGAAACGGGCACGGACAGCGGGACTGATTCGGGCACCGACACCGGCACGGACAGCGGGACTGATTCAGGTACAGACAGCGGGACTGACACGGGTACAGACACCGACACCGACGTAGGTACGGACAGCGGTACTGACTCGGGCGGTACGGACTCGGATACCGACTCCGGTAGCGACGATCAGGCCCCGGCCGGCGGTGACGACGAGTGGGCGACTGACGAGTTGCCGGTCGAAGAGCCCGTCGTCGCGGAAGCCTCAGCGCCCGATGAGGAGATTGCCCTCGAATCCGAGCCGGTCGAGCAGGTCGCCGTGGAGGCGTCGGAACAGGAAGTCATCGACTTGGGCAACTTGCTCGTCGACTCCGATCTGGGAACCGAACCCGACCCGGGAGCCGAACCCGACCCGGGAACTGAACCCGACGGCGAGGCCCAAGAAGAATTCGCTATGTTCACGAGCCCCGTCCAGCAGTGGAACCAGGAGTGGGTGCAGTACAACGACTTCTATCAGCCGATCATCTACAACCCCTACCCACACCCGCTCCAGATCGTGATCGATGTCGGCGGCGTTCCGCAGACACTGATCATCGAGCCGCTGGCGAGCGTCGTCACCGAAATCGTCACTGCAGGTGCCTATAGTTTCACAGCCATCGTCCTCGACTCGGCCGGCGCCGCGACTCATGTGTCGAACGTGGCGGTGGGAAGTGTGCAGGGCGGCGGTTACGCGCCGGGCCCGGGGGAGGATCCTCCACTGCCGCCAGACCCACCGGTGGTCATCCATGACGTGCCGGTGCAGGTCCATTACACCGATGCGGTCTACGAACCGTTCATAGTGCAGGAGATCGTCGACGTTGGCATCGACCCGCAGAACAATCTGCACAAGGTGCTGCTCGACGGTGTCACCCCAGCCTGGGGTGAATGGGTGACGAACGACGCTGGTGTGCAGATGTTCGAGATCCACAGCACGCAGCAGTACCCCGGACTCGACGAGCCTGCGGAGGGACCGCTGCCCGGTGATTACCAGCTGCAGCTGCTCAGCTCCAGCGAATCGACGGACTCCGGGCTGAGCTCCACCGAGCTGATGGTGATCGGCGGGGCCGCCGTAGTGGCGTTACTGGCTGCGCTCGTCATCGGCGGCAACGTCATCCGTCGTCGACGCTCGCACAGCTAACCATGCGGGTTGTCACAGCGGTGCGTGCGAACCGCATCGGTGACGCGCTGAGCCGGTATCCCGGCTTGTTGACAGATGTGCTCCACGCGTTGCGCTGAGACAGAGGTGACGACGCCGAAGACCACCTCATCGGTGGGGACGGCGACGGTCATGAGCAGCTGCATGGGTGAATCCTCTGTCGACACGGCGGCGAGCCGGCTGGCAAAGTCCTCGATCGCCTGCTGGCTTGAGCTCGGGCCGGTACCACTCCACGAGGTAGCACGGGAGAGATGGAGGCAGTCGGTCAGCCATCGCCTCACGCTAGCGACGACAACGGGATCGAGAAATAGGGTGTTTCCCCATCTCAACAACGCACGTCTGGTGTCGGCAAGTCGCCATGTGCCTTCCGAGTTCGGCGCGCGAACGGATACCGAGCTTGCGGTAGACCCAGACCCGGGAGAGGTTGACCTCGACGGTCTTTGGGCTGATGAACAGGGCGGTCGCAACGTCCTTATTCGTCATCCCAGTGGCCGCGAGTTCCGCGACACGTTGCTCCGTCGGCGTCAGCTCGGCTGACTGATTTGGGACTACGTTGGTTCGCTCCAACTCCGCGCGTACGCGCGCGGCCCACAGTGGGGTGCCCAGGCTCTCGAAGGCGCGCAGCGTCGGCGACGCAGCCTCCTTTCGCCGTTGGCGTCGCTACAGGCGCCCGAGCAGTAACTGCGTCCGAGCCCGCTCGAAAGGCATCGGCAGGTTGCGTGGTGCGCCAACGCCTCCCGGACAGCGTGGGTCGCCTCGTCGAGGTCGTCGCGGGCAACCAAAAGCATTGCACGGCAGCGCCCGCCGGTGCCAGGACGGTGAGGGCTGCCTGGTAGTCGCCTAGTGACACCTCAAGAAATCCGGCAGTGCCGATCGTCACCGCCAACAAGGTCGATGACCCACTTCGCCGCACCGGCTCCCACCAAGCTGGCCAGTTCCATTGTCTCTTCGGCTAACACGGCAGCGTCGTCATAGTTTCCGCGCCAGATCTCGATCAGAACGCTGTAGGCGGCGGCGAACTGGCCTCGGCTTCGTCCCCGCGCTCGCGGCACTCCCGACGAGTCGACAGCATCGTCAGCCGCGCCTCTTCAAGTCGGCCTGTGCAAGCGAGTAGCAGCGCGTTCTGCAACGTGGGCCGAAGTGCGACCAGCATTTGAGGGCGGCGATCCTCCAACTGCACTGCTCGCCGCAGGTTGGACTCGTCGAGGCCCTGTCCCGCAACGAACTTCACCAGAGTCTGCAGACCCAGTGCTTGGCTCAATTCCTGTGTCTGCTCGAGACGTTCGGAAAGCGCGACGGCCTCTCCCACCGCGTCAGCGGCGCCCGCCAGGTTCCCGGGTGTTCAGCAGTGCCGTGGATTTGGTGATCAGCATCCGTGCCCGCAGAACGTCGTTGTCGCCGACATCGTCGAGACCGCGCTCGACCACCGCGAGTCCTTCGTGGTAGCTGTCGCGATAAACGCTCACCGCGGCGAGTTGATTCAGCGCCTGCGCGCGCACCGAGCCGGGGTCGAGTCGGTCTATCGCTCCCTCGAGTAATGCTCCAGCCCTTGCGTGGCCGCCGGCATTCACATGGTGGCGTGCCGCATCGATTCGTCGTTCGGCCGTATCGCCGCCGAGCCCGAGCGCCAGATCCAGCAGCTCCGCGGCGGAGCGTGCGCCCATCGACCTGCCCAGCCTGGCCGGGCAGCCTCGGGCCGGGCCGTCGAGCGGCCCATCCCGGTGGTGGCCACCACCCGATCCACAATCTTGCCCTTGCCCGCCTTCGACGCCTTGCGGTATTGACCTTGCAGTTTGTTGGTTAGCTGCCGCCGTGCAGCCATGCCGATCTTGCCTTCACATCTGGCAAGCCTTCCGGTCCACCCGCTCAAACTTCATGAGGCACCACCAACCGCCATGCGCTCAAACTCCGTGAGGCACATCGGCGGTAGGACACCATGTGCGAGCAGCGCTAAACTGCAGGAAATTGGATGGTGCGACTAGCCTGCGACCCGGTTAGGTTGGGTACTGGCCCGTTCACCCCGTGGCCTCGGAGTAGGTGTGTGGGAACGTGACCTTCGCGGAGCGTGAGGCGTGGGCCTATCTGGTGCGGGCCGCCAACGGTCCCAGCCCTGTCGTCGCAGCGGCCCTAGCGCGCTACGGCCCGGTGGAAACCGCCGAACGGGTGGTGCGCGGCAATGTCGTGGCCCAAGCGCGCACGCCAGTCCCGTGGCCGGATTCGGGCGCTCATGATCTTGCGAACGTTGCGCGCATCGGTGGGCGGCTAGTCACGCCCGCTGATCCCGACTGGCCACTTTTCGCATCGAGATACCCAACCAAGAGCTGCGGATTTGAGCGCGCAATCCGCGCGTTGCCCGTTGCGCTGTGGGTGTTGGGCTCTGGCCCCTTGGCGCCGATGCTTCAGCCCGCGGCGGTGAGCGTCGTCGGCACGCGGTTGCCGTCGCAGTACGGAACACGGGTCGCGGTCGAGCTGACTCGCCAGCTGCTCAAGGAGCGGATCACCGTGGTGGCCGCGGGCGACCTCGGGATCGGCTCGGCGGTGATGTTCGGCGCGCTGTCCACCGACGCGCGTCGACTAGTCGTGGTAGCCCGCTCCGGCCTACAGGTCAGCTTGGCCTCGAGCACAGGACGGCTCCAGTCGTCGGTTCTCGCCGCTGGGGGATTAGTGGTGAGTGAGTTCGCGCCCGACACGAAGTCCTCCCTGCGGACGAGGGCCGACAGGGCGAGGCTGATGGCGTTGCTGAGCTCGGGCACGGTCGTCGTCGAGACGGGCCTGCGCAGTGGCAGCGCCTCGATGCACTGTGACTCCTCACGTCAGATGGGCGGCTTCGTCGGTGCCGTGCCCGGACCGGTCACCTCGCCGCAATCGGCGGGCACACATGAGATGCTGCGTCACAACGCGGTTCTGGTGGCAGATGCCGCCGATGTGCGCAGGTTGTTGCAGAGGCGCGCGATGCCCACCCGAATGGCAGCGTCGCAGGCGGGTGCGGGTGGACGCTTCACCAACTCCGATCGCTATCGCCTCGCGCACGCTCGGGTGGTCAAGCGGCGTCAGGTGGCCCGCGATATCCCTTATGCCGCACCGCCATCCCGGTAGTTTGCGCGAAGCGCTCGGCGGCGAAGTAAAGGCTTGGACGGCATGGCGTTTCACCTGATGCACACTGACAACGCCGTCTCAATCATCTGTGCGTGGCAGGGGTCGAACCGAGCCGCCTCTGCATCTGGTCGAGCTAGCGGATCGGCGCCGACGGGGTAACGGCGGTCGCGCCGCTCGACGCCGAATTCGGGGTTCCGCAGTGGAGTTTCGCGAGCTCGACGTACGCGATCCTCGGCGACGGACGCATCGCCGCGATCTGTTCCAGCCTCGCGGGATCGATCACCTTGCGTTTCTTGCGCCGGGCAGACGATGGGAAGACGCCGAGCACCTCCCCTACTTACACGTCGTATGCACCCGCGCTCAGCAGCCACGGCGACGCGCTGGCGTTCTACGCCGGGTCGCCGACCGAAGCGGCGGCACTGGTTCGGATAGACACTGTCACGGGTCGTTGTGAGGTGATACGACGCAGCGTCTCCCATGACGTCTACTGTCTACGCAGCATCTGTATCGGGCGCAGTCGATCACCTATCCCACCTGTGACGGCAGCGAGGTGGCCCACGGGCTGTACTACCCCCCGAAGAATCCTGCTTTTGTGGGTCCTGCCGGTGGCGCCCGCCGCTGATCGTGATGAGCCACGGCGGGCCGACCGCGATGGCCAAGTCCCAGCTGACTCTCGAAACGCAGTTCTGGACGACCCGTGGATTCGCGGTGGTGGACGTGAACTACGGCGGCAGTGCCGGCGGCTACACCACCTTGTGTGCACTGGTCTTCCACGACGAGTTCAAATCCGGCGCAAGCTATTACGGTGTCGCCGATTGTGAGACCCTGGACCGAGACACCCACAAGTTCGAGTCGAGGTACCTCGACGGTCTCATCGGGCCGTACCCCGAGACGGCCGAACTCTACCGGCCCCGAGCAGACAGGCTGTCCTGTCCGGTCATCCTGTTCCAGGGTCTACAGGATCGCGTGATGCCGCCTGCTCGAGACCATCAAGCGGACATTCGAGGCGGAACTCAACTTCTACTCCAAGGTCTTCCGATTTCCATTGTCCGATGAGATCGAGCCGGTGGAGATCGAGAACCCGCCCGAATAGGCTCGCCTACACCGTCACCCAGAAGCACGCGATGGGGAGGACTGACCGCATCCACGCTGCTGGATCTGCGTGATCTCGACTCGGCGTCACCCAGGTCGGTATCGGTAACGCCGCAACGGATCTATTGTTCGCTGCATGGACGTGAGGGTCCTCGGGCCCATTGAGGTGTATGTCGATGGTGCGGATGTCACACCAACCAGCCCCAACCAGCGCACCGTGCTCGCGGTGCTCTGCGCCCATCCCGACCAGCACGTCCGCATGGACACCTTGGTCGACGCGGTGTGGGATTGCGATCCACCGGCGACCGCCGAGCGGACGCTACGAAGCTATGTGTCGCGGCTTCGTGCGGTGATCGGGCCGGGAATCGTCGCAGGCGGCGGTGGATTCTGTCTGCGGACCAAGGACATCAAGCTCGACTCGATCGAGTTCGAGCGGCGGGTGAGAGCGGCCCAGCTACTCGAAGCACGTGCGGCCGCGGACACTCTGCGGGCTGCCATCGGTCTGTGGCACGGCTCAGCCTTCGGCGAGTGCGCCGAGCTGGGCGCCGTATGCGCTGAGGCGCGAGGGCTCGAGCAACTTAAGATGGTTGCGCGCCAGGAACTTGCTGACGCCCTGCTGCGGGGCGCTGACTACGTCGCCGCCACCGCGCAAGCCGAGGCGCTGCTCGTTGAGACACCGCTCGACGAGCGCGTGTGGGAGATCCTCATCCGCGCCCAGACTGGCGCAGGCCGCACCGCCGACGCACTGCACCACTATCGCCGTGCCCACGAGGAGCTGGCGGCCGTCGGACTCGAACCGTCCGAACGGTTGCGGCTCGCGGAACGCGATGCCTTCGATGCGCCCGCGTCGGTGCCCGCCACGCCGTCGTGCCCACCGGTGGGCGCAGATCTGCTGGAACCGACGCCTCGGCAGTGCCCGATGCATTGGTCACGGCACTCGGACTGGCCAGCGACGGTAGCCCGGCGCACATCCTGCTGCGGCGAGCGAGACTGATGGATCTCGTTGTTCTACTAGATAATTGCGAGCACGTACTGGATGGCGCGTGCGAGGTCCTCGATGCAGTTCTCGGACCGGAGCCGTCCACGCTGCGGGTGGTGGCCACCAGCCGCGAGTTGCTCGGAATGCCCGAGGAGTACGCGTGGCCGCTGGCACCGTTGGACTGCTCCCGAGACGATGCGCCCGCGCAGCAGTACTTCCGCCGCCGCGCAGGGGCGGCGCGTCCGGGAGCGCTCACGGGGTCTGATGACGACGTGGTCAACGCGATAGTGCGTCGACTCGACGGGCTTCCGTTGGCGATCGAGCTCGCGGCGGCTCAGGTGGCGACCCTCGGCATCGTCGACGTGGGTGAGCAGATCGAAGCCTCGGTGACGACACCCGATTCGCTACAGCGGCTCGCGCGTCGCGGTGGTGAGCCGCGGCACCGGACTCTGCGAGCCGCGATCGAGTGGTCCGAGCGGCTGCTCTCCACCACCGCGAGGGAAGCTTTGGCGGAGTGGACGGTGTTCGCGGGCGCAGTCAGCCTGCCGGATGCTCGGGCAGTACTCCTGGTGTCAGCAGAAGTGATCGACGAGCTCGCGCGATGTTCCCTGCTCAGTGTCGAAGTGCGTTCCGGCAGAACTCATTACCGGATGTTGCAAACCATACGTTCGGCTGTTGGTCCCGCCTCAGCGGCGACGCAGCGCAGGCACATGGAGCATTTCTCGGATGCTGCGACGCAAACGGCTGCGGCGCTGGAAACGCCTGATGAATCCGCGGCGCATCACCGCCTCGTCGAACTCATCGACGAACTTCGTGTCGCCCACAGCTGTGCCCGGCGCATCGACGTCGACGCCGGTGTTCGAATGTCGATGGCGCTGCATCGGTTTGGAGTATCGCGCCTACAGACCGAGCTGCTCGGGTGGGCCGCGAAACTGTCTCCGCTGGTTCACGAGCGGCCTGATCTACGCGCAAATCTCGATTCGACCCTCGCCTACCGGTCCGTCATCGCCGAACAGCTGGACACCGCCCAGCACCGGGCCCACAGCGCCCTCGCCGACGCTGTGGATGATCAGACCCGTTGTCGTGCGTTGGAAGCGCTCGGCGACTCAGCTCTGTTCGTCGGCAACCTCGAGCAGGCACTGCGATGGTTCTCCGAACTCGGCATAGTGGGCAGGCGTGCCGGCGAGACCTACTACGAGATCATCGGCTGCGTTGGGGCAGGCCTGTCCCTGGCCTACCGCGGCGAGAAGCAGGCGGCGCGCGAAGTTTTCGAGGAGGCCGATCGCCGGTTTGCCGACACCCCGCTGAGCTGCACCCACCGGAGCTGGTTGGCCTACCTCAACGGTGAGGTACTCCTGGACGACGACCCCGACACCGCGGCGGTAGCCTTCACCCGGGCCATCGACCTGGCCGATAGCGCGGGCAGTCACTACGTCGGTGGGGTGGCCCGGGTCTCGGCCATCACTCTGCAGTCGCGCCACGCGCCCGCGGGCGACGCACTTCCGCTCTACGCTGACGTGATCCAACGGTGGATCGAGGTGGGATCCTGGTCGCATCTGCTGACCACCCTGCGCAACGTCGTGCCGACCCGTGCCGCGATCGCTGCCATCCGCGACGCGATCGGCTCACTGTAACCGGTAGAAGCGGAAGAAGTCGTGCTCAATCGCTAGTGGAAGGGCCCCGTCGAATCCCGCCGAGCGCGCGTAGCGGTCCAGAGTGGAGGCTCGCATGACCGTTCCGGTAGCGGCGCTGTCGCGGTGGGACATGCCATCGGGGAGACAGCACACGATCGAGAAGCCGTAGAGCAACTCCTCCACCGGCCCCGCGGCGGGGTCGAACGAGTTGGAGGTGCGTTCGTCCATCACCAGCACGGGCGCTCCTGGCGCGGCGATCCGCCTCATGTTCGCCAGCACTGCCACCGGATCCGGCAAATCATGAATGCACTCGAACGCGAAGACGGCGTCGTATCTGGCGGTCGGCACAGTCGTCGCGTCGGCCAGGGTGAATGTCACGCGATCGGTGACGCCGCGAGCCGCCGCGTTGCGCTTGGCCGCCGCAATGGAAGGTTCGTCGATATCGAAACCGGCCACCTCGGTGCCGGGATAGCCGAGCGCCAGCCCGATCGCCGACCATCCTTCGCCGCATCCCACATCGGCGACTCTTGCGCCGGCCTGCAGCAACCGGTGCACGTCGGGGACCTGCGGCAGCAGCTGCGAGGTGAGGTGGTGCAGGAACATCGGACGGTTGATCGCCGCCTGGGCCTCCCGGGCGTCGGTTCCCAGCTGCTCCCACGACACACCACCGCCGGCGCGGTACGCGTGCAACAGATCGGGCAACCGCCTGCTCGTCGCCGTGAAGAAACGTGCCATCGGTGCCAGGTAGCATGCGCTGTCGGCGTCGACCAGCACGTCGACGTACGCGCGCGGGAGGGCGAACCGAACCGGATCCTGGGTGAGGTCGGCCACCACGACGCCTGATACGGCCTGGTGCTCGAGCCACTCCCTGGCATAGCGCTCGACCGTTGCCGTGCGGTGGGCGAGCTCGGCCGCAGTCAACGGTCCTTCCTCAGCCAGCACCCGGTACCAGCCGAGCCGATCGCCGATATAGAGCGCCTGGACCTGCGCGGCGCCGCGTAGGGCGTCGAAGATTTTCTCCGCGAACGCGTCGGTGGTGTTCGCGTCGGTGGTGTTCGCGTCGGTCATAGTCATAGTGGTGCTCCTTTTCTGGTGGATGACCATCAGAATCGGTCCGCGACATTGCAGCGGGGATGCAGCGCGATTGCGGCATCTCGCCTACCGCCGCGGTTGCACGCGGACGCGCCCCCCGCGCGACGGAGCGATGGCAACCCCGCGCGGTCGCGAACGTTCGTCACGTTCGGTCGACGGGACGACCACGTACTCGCGCAGCAGTGTGCGCAGCACGACCCGGAGTTCCATGGTCGCGAACGCGGCGCCGATGCAACGACGCAGGCCGCCGCCGTACGGCAGCCATTGGGTGGGATTCGGCGGCCCTCCGCCGAAACGGTCCGGATCGAAGCGATGCGCGTCGCGAAAGACGGCTTCGTCGGCGTGGAGCAGTCCGATACTGGCCACCACGGTCTGACCCTGCGGAAGGACCCACGGCCCGATCTGCAGCACAGGTGCCCGCACCTGCCGGAAAGTGACGTCGATGACGGGGCGGGTGCGTTGCGTTTCGTAGATGACGGCGTCGAGAAACGCATCGGAGCCGTTGTCGAGATCGTCGACGAGGCGCTGCAGCGCCTGCGGGTGCCGCTGCAACCGCTCGACCGCCCAGGCCAGCGTGGTCGCGGTCGTCTCATGACCGGCTGACAGCAGGGTCATCAACTGATCAGCGATCTCTGCACGGCTCATCGAGGAGCCGTCGGCGTAGCGACTCTGCAGCATCAACGCCAGCACGTCGTCGCGTGTCGACAGTGCAGGATCCGCCAAAGCCTTGTCGATCAGCCGGTCGACGATCACGTCGTATTCGCGGCGGTACTCCCACAGCCGGCCCCATGGCGACAGACGTCCCCAATCCCATTGCGGCACGGGTATCAGCGCCAACTGAGAGCCGAGTTGAATCGCCGGCGGCAGCAGTACTCGCAACCGTTCCAGCTCCGCCCCGTCCGCGCCGAACACCGCCCGAAGGATGACGTTGAGGGTGATCCGCATCATCGACGGCAGCGTCGGCAGCGGCCGATCGTGCGGCCACCGCGCGAACTCGCTGACGGCCTCCTGTTCGACGATCGACTCGTGCGCCGCCAGCCGCCGCCCGTGGAACGGCGGGGTGAGCAGTTTGCGTTGCGCGCGATGACGATCGCCCGAGAGGGCGAACAGGGAATTGGGTCCCATGACGCGGCCGAGATTGGTGTCCGTGGTGTCAGCGACGTCGGGGCCTGCCATCAGGAGCTGGCGGATGTCGGCGGGATCGCTGACGACGACGATGCGGCCGAAGATGGGCAGGTGAAGCGAGAACGCCGAACCGTACCGTCGGCGCACCAGACGCAGCGCCACCCGGCGATCCGCAATCGCCAGAGCTCCCTGGAGGATCCTCGGAAGGGGTGGGCCGTCAGGCAGATTCACCGCGGTCGACGGCTCGTGAGCGGTTGTGGTCATGGGCTCCCCGGTTCTCGGACAACGCAACAGCTGTAAGGACCGCGACACAATAGACGTCGGAAGCGACCAGTACGTGCACGGCCGCCGTCAGCTGGTCGCAGGGGCACGCCACGGTGACCATTTCGGGCAGGACCGACGCGAAGCCGCGGCTGCCGAACTGACCGACCTCGGGATGATGAGGGCCCTCAAACGGGGTGTAACACTGAGCTCCGCGTAGCGATGTTCTAGCGGTTGGATGAACTCAATGCGCTTGCGGCGCGCGGCGATTATGGTGTCGCGCAAAGGGGGATGCAAGGCGACGCCATGGCGGCGTTCGCTCACTGGCACGTCACGATCTGATCAGGGTGATTAGTTGGTCGCGCGCTGCGCTACGGCGCGCGCTCGGCGTCATCCGTCGTCGCGTCGCAGTGGGCAGTTGTGAAGACGGACATCGGTCGAGAGTCGAAGGATTGCGTTTTGGTGCGGGAGTTCAGCCCCAGCTCCGGAGGCGACGACCGTCGTTTCCTGAGTCGTCGAACTATGCTCAAACTGCCCCTGCTTGTTCCTGCCGCAATGGCGTTGATTCCGCCGCCCAGCGCTTCGGCTCTACCCGGGCGGTGGCCTACCGATCGCGCAAACCGCTGGTATCAGGAGCAGGGCTGGCTCGTCGGCGCGAACTACATCACCTCGAACGCCATCAATCAGCTGGAGATGTTCCAGAAAGATACCTTCGACCCCCAGCTCATCTACAACGAGCTGCGCATGGCCCGGCAGCTCGGCCTCAATACCGTGCGCGTGTTTCTGCACGATCTGCTGTGGGTTCAGGATCGTCGGGGCTTTCAGGGCCGGCTCGCTCAGTTTGTCGGGATCGCGGCACGCCACCGCATCAAGCCGATGTTGGTCTTCTTCGACTCCTGCTGGGACCCCTGGCCGAAGCTGGGTCCGCAACGGGCGCCGCGCCCGGGAGTGCACAATTCAGGATGGGTGCAGAGTCCTGGCGCCCAGCGCCTCGGCGACCACACCTACATCGCCACGCTGAACGACTACGTCGCCAGCGTGCTGACCCAGTTTCGCGATGACGATCGCATCCTGGGTTGGGACCTGTGGAACGAACCCGACAACCCGGCGATCCAGTACCAGAACACCGAGCGCAAAGACAAGCTGGACCTGGTCGCTGCGCTGCTTCCCCAGGTCTTTCGGTGGGCACGTTCAGTGGATCCGATTCAACCGTTGACCAGTGGTGTCTGGGACGGGCAGTGGGGCGACGCCGCGCGCCGCAGTCCGATCGTCAGCACCCAACTCGACAACTCCGACGTCATCACGTTCCACAGCTACGACAAGCCTTCCGACTTTGATGCCCGCATCACCGAACTATCCCCGTGGGGCAGGCCGATTCTGTGCACCGAGTACCTGGCGCGCACCAGGGGCAACACCGTCGAGGCGATCCTGCCGATCACTCAGCGGCGCAATGTCGGCGCGTACAACTGGGGCTTCATCGCCGGCAAGACGCAGACGTACCTGCCCTGGGATTCGTGGGAGCGACCTTACGCGGCGCCGCCCAGGGAATGGTTCCACGACCTGCTCCACGCGGACGGGAGCGCGTTTCGGGACGGCGAGGTCCAGACGATCCGCTCGCTGACGGACACCAAACCGGGCCGACGAGATCAGGAGGGCTGACGGGACAGCAGGCTCATCAGAAGCTAGTCCATCCGGCCGGCGTCGAGTAGGCGCAGCACCGCCGTGCCCTCCTCGTCGGACGCCTCCAGGTCCACCTCCACGTCGAAGCCCCAGTCGCGGTCGCCTGCCGGGTCGTCGAGGATCTGGCGGACCTGCCACACGTCGGACTGACGGTCGATGATCAACAGCGCAGGCCCGCGGGCGTCGGCGCCGGTACCCACCTCGTCGTGCTCGTCGAAGTACGCACGGCCCACCTCCTCCCAACGCTGCGCGGTCCACCCCGAGGACGCGTCCAGCTCGCCGAGGTCATACCAGCGGCGCCGCGCGAACAGCTCGACCCGCCGGAACAACGCGTTCCGCACCATGGCGGTGAACGCCCGTTCGTTGCCGGTCAGCGGACGGGGCCGCACCGGCACAGAAATCGGCGCATCCAGCGGCTGATCGGGGCTCGTGAGCTGCTCCCACTCGTCGAGCAGACTCGAATCCACTTGACGCACCAGCTCCCCGAGCCACTCGACGATGTCGGTAACCTCCTCGGTGCGGGCAGCCGCGGGCACGCCGGAGCGCAGCGCCTTGAAGGCGTCGGAGAGGTAGCGCAGCACCGCACCTTCCGATCGGGTCAGTCCGTAGACGCTGACGAACTCCCGGAACGTGAACGCCCGCTCCCACATCTCGCGCACCACGGACTTCGGCGACAGGTGCGCGTCGGCGGCCCACGGGTTGCTCTGCAGGTACACGTCGAACGTGTGGCCCAGCAGTTCCTCGAGCGGTTTGGGATAGGTGACGTCGTCGAGCAGCGTGATGCGTTCCTCGTACTCGATGCCCTCGGCCTTCATCGCGGCCACAGCCTCGCCCCTGGCCTTGTTGAGCTGCGCGGCCAGGATCTGCCGGGTGTCCTCCAGTGTCGCCTCGATTACCGAAACGACTTCCAGCGCGTAGGTTTCCGCCGCGGGGTCCAGCACGTCGACCGCGGCGAGCGCGAACGTCGACAATGGCTGGTTGAGCGCGAAATCGTGTGGCAGGTCGACGGTCAGCCGGTAGCGGCGCCCGTCGGGTTCCGGTGATGCGAGGCGTTCCAGCACCCCTGCCTGCAGCAGCGAGCGGGCGATTCCGACCGCCTCGCGGATGAGCTGCAGTTGCCGCTTGCGCGGCTCGTGGTTGTCGGTGAGCAGCCGGCGCATCGCGACGAACGGGTCACCGGGACGGTCGACGACGTCGAGGATCATCGCCGTGGACACCCGCATATTGCTGGACAGCGGTTCGGGCGACGCTTCGACCAGCCGCGTCATCGTCTTGTCGCTCCACGGGACCATGCCGTCGGGGACTTTGCGGCGCACCAACTTTCGACGCTTCTTGGGGTCGTCGGCGACCTTGGCGAACTGCTTGAGGTTCTCCACCTCGTGGTCGGGGGCCTGGACGACGACGGTGCCCGCGGTGTCGTAGCCGGCTCGGCCCGCCCGCCCGGCGATCTGGTGAAACTCGCGGGCGTTGAGCATTCGGGTGCGGGTGCCGTCGTATTTCGACAACGCCGAGAAGGCAACCGTCCGGATCGGGACGTTGATCCCGACGCCGAGGGTGTCGGTACCGCAGATCACCTTCAGCAACCCTGCCTGCGCCAGCTGTTCGGTCAGCCGGCGGTACTTCGGCAGCATCCCGGCGTGATGGACACCGATGCCGTGCCGCACCAGCCGCGACAGTGTCGTGCCGAAGGCCGTCGAGAACCGGAAGGCCCCGATCAGTTCGGTGATCGCAGCCTTCTCCTCCTTGGTGCTCACGTTCACGCTCATCAGCGCCTGCGCCCGTTCGAGCGCGGAGGCCTGGGTGAAGTGCACGACGTAGATCGGGGCCCGTTTCGTGTCGAGGAGTTCCTGGATCGTCTCGTGCATCGGCGTCGTCGCATAGGAGTAGAACAGCGGCACCGGCCGCTCGGCGTTGGCGACCAGAGCCGTCGGGCGTCCGGTTCGGCGCGTCAGATCCTCACGCAGGAACGTGACGTCGCCGAGCGTCGCCGACATCAGCAGGAACTGTGCCTTCGGCAGCTCCAGCAGAGGTACCTGCCAAGCCCAGCCGCGGTCGGGATCTCCGTAGAAATGGAACTCGTCCATCACAACCATGACGTCGAGGCCGCCTGCATCTCCTCCCTCCCGCAGCGCGATGTTGGCCAGCACCTCCGCCGTACAGGCGATGATCGGCGCCTCGGAGTTGACCGCCGCGTCGCCGGTCAGCATGCCGACGTTGGCGGCGCCGAACACCCCGCACAGCGCGAAGAACTTCTCGCTCACCAGCGCCTTGATCGGCGCGGTGTAGTAGGTGCGACGATTCTCCGCCAGCGCGACGTACTGCGCGCCGGTGGCGACCAGCGATTTCCCGGACCCGGTGGGCGTTGCCAGGATGACGTTGGCACCGCTGACCAGCTCGATCAGCGCCTCCTCCTGGGCGGGGTACAACGTGGTACCTGCCGCCTGGGCCCATGCGGCGAACGACGCGAACAGCTCGTCGGGATCAGCGCCCCGGGCGCGCAGCGCCGACAGGTCGGTGGGGTCGTCGAGCAGGGGAGTGAAGGCGGTCATCGTGGGTACCAGCCTGCCTGGTCACGACCGGGAACCAGAAATCCGCAGAAGTCCAGGAGATAGATCAGCGCCGCCCGACCCTCCGAAGGCCAAGCGGCAGGCGCACGCTACTCCATCGAAGCGGCCGCGCGCACCCGCGTAGCTTCGCGAACAGCGGCGACGTTGGATTTCCCCTGCCTGGAGCCTGCGGGCTTGGCGGCGATATGCTCGCCCATGCCGGTGACATCACCGTCGAGGGTGACGGCGATGGTCAGGCACGTGCAGGTGGTCCTACCGCTTCCAGACCGGCCAACGCCTGCGGCAGCGGTTCGAGGTGCAGGACTCCCAGCCGTTGGGTGGCGCGGGTGAGCGCGACGTAGAGCTCGGCGGCGCCACGGGGACCGTCGGCGAGGATCCGTTCGGGTTCGACCACGAGAACGGAGTCGAACTCCAGCCCCTTCGTCTGCGACGCCAGCACAGCGCCAGGTGTACCGGGCGGTCCGATGACCACGCTGATACCGTCACGTCCGGCCTCGTCGCGGACGAAATCGTCAATGGCAGAAGCAATTTCGTCCTCGGCGACTTGCCGCGACCACGGCTGGACGCCGCACGAGCGAACGGATTCCGGCGGCGTCACCTCCGGGTCGAACTCCGCGAGCAGCGCACCCGCGACCGTCATGATCTCCGCCGGGGTGCGGTAGTTCACGGACAACGACCGGTAGATCCAGCGGCCGGGGACATACGGTTCGAGGGTGTCGTCCCACGAGGTCGCACCGGCTGCCGACCGGCGTTGGGCGAGATCGCCGACCACCGTGAACGATCTGCTCGGGCAGCGTCGCATCAGCACCCGCCAATCCATCTCGGACAGTTCCTGGGCCTCGTCGACCACGACGTGGCGATAGGTCCAGTCCCGATCCGCTGCGGCGCGTTCGGCCAGATCGCGGGTGTCGCGTTCGATGAACCGGTCTGCCAGATCTTCGGCGTAGAGCAGGTCCGTGGCCAGCAGATGGTCCTCGTCGTCCATCAGGTCCTCGCGGGCCACCATGTTCTCCAGCACGCTTTCGGCGTAGGCGGTGTCGGCCTTGCGCTGCTGCTCAGCCGCATCGACAGTGGGCTTGTCGCGGCCGAGCAGGTCGATCAGTTCGTCGAGCAGTGGGACATCCGACACCGTCCATGCGGTGCCGTGGGCGCGCCACAGCGCCGGGTGGGCGGCGGCCGCGCGTAGCCGCTGCGGGGACTCATAGAGCGAGGCGAGCAGCGTCTGCGGTGTCAGCACCGGCCAGAGTTCGTCGAGCGCGGCGGTGAACTGGGCGCTCTCGGCGAGTTCGCTGAGCAGGTTCTTCCGCACGTTCTCCCACGCTTCGCGGTTGTCGCGGTTCAGCCACCCCTTGCCGATTCGGGCTATCGCCCGTTCCGTCAGCACCCAGGTGATGATTTCGATGAACACCGCGCGGGCCTCGTTGTGCGGCAGCCCGCTGCTCCTGGCCTCGTCCCTGGCCCACTCGGCGGTCTCGGCGTCGATCCGCATTGCGACGTCGGCGAGTTCGATCGGCAGTGGATCCGCGGGGAGTCGTTGTCGGTCCGCGATGGTGGCTGCCAGCACGTCGAGCATCTGCAACGAGCCTTTGATCTGGGCCGCCTCCGGGGTGTCCTCGGCGACCACGCGCAGGCCTGGCACGAGATCGCCGGTGGTCGTGAACACCACGTCCGTCTCGCCGAGCGACGGCAGCACGCGGCTGATGTGGTTCAGGAACGCCGGGTTGGGCCCGACCACGAGGACTCCGTGGTTCTGGATCCGCTCGCGCTGCGTGTAGAGCAGGTACGCCACGCGGTGCAGCGCCACCACGGTCTTGCCGGTGCCAGGGCCACCCTCGATCACCAGCACGCCGGGGTGATCGAGCCGGATGATCTCGTCCTGCTCGGACTGGATCGTCGCGACGATGTCGCGCATTCCCTCGCCCCGCGGTGCGTTGACCGCCGCCAGCAGTGCGGCATCACCGCCCTCGTCCCTGGTGGGTCTGCCGAGCACCTCGTCGGTGAAGTCGACGATCTGGCGGCCCCGGGTGCGGAACTGTCGGCGGCGGTGCATGTTCTCCGGCGACGCGGCGGTGGCGACGTAGAACGGGCGCGCCGCGGGAGCCCGCCAATCCATCAACACCGGCTCATACGAATTGTCCTCATCGAGGATGCCGATCCGGCCGATGTAGAACCGTTCGCCGGAGACGGCGTCCAACCGGCCGAAGCACAGCCCGTTGTCGGCGATGTTCAACCGTTTCACTTCCCTGGCCAGAGCGCGTACCTCGGCGTCCCGTTCGACGAGCGTGCCGCCGTGCTCGCGCAACGCCCCACGGAATCTGCGTTTGGCCCGCTCCCGAAGGGTGTCGAGGCGGACGTAGAGATCGGCCACGTAGTGGCGCTCGGACCGCAGGTCGTCTTCGTGTTCCTGAGTTGACACGTCCCCACTTTCCGTGGCTCGCATGGGCTGAGGTCGCGTTGTCGCCACGGCCGCGCCGCCAGTGCGGATTCTACGTGCCCTGGCACGCAATCGGTTCCAGACGTGGCGACGGTGAAGGTCGGATCGTGTCAGCACACTGAAGCCGGCCGTCGCCGACAGGGCTACCTGGCAGTTTGAGAAGCGGCGGCGACGTCACCTACGCGACCCTGACCCCTCGGTGTCAGTTGTCGTGGGGATTCCACGCCGTCGCCGTTTCCGTCACAGGCGTTCGGAACGGCGGCTGAATGGTCCTCGTCGGCGTCTCCGCGCTTCCTGCGGTGGTGTCCGTGGGCGACCAGGTGGGCTGGTAGGTGGCAGTCGGCGCGGGGGTGATCTGCTCAGCCTCTCCCGCAGCGGGCCCAGTGGGCGGAGGCGGTGGGGAGGTGGCTGGTGGCGCTTCGCTCACG
>JBPPMS010000008.1:0-86219 GCA_051306175.1 Mycobacterium sp.
CGATGTCGCCGATCACTCCACCGAGCGCGCCGACCAGCGGGGCGCTGGAGCGCTCAGCTACCGTCACCTCCAAGCCGAGATCTCGGCAGACCGAGGCCATTTCAGATCCGATGAACCCGGCGCCGACGATCAACACCCGGTTCGGCCGCGCCGTGAAGGCTTCCTGAATTTTTGCCGCGTCGTCGCTGGTGCGCAGCGTGAACAGTCCGTTGAGCTTGGCCTCCTTCCACAAACTCCTAATACGACATATCAGCGACGACTTTGTCCGGTCCAAACCGCCGCAGAGGCGGCACTATTTCACGGTTCGGCGGCCACATCCGCATCCGGTATGACAGAGTCGCGCGTAGGAATTCTCTCGTGCCAAAACCGCCTCATGACGGCGTCGCTGATCGCCCGTCTGCAGTTCCGTGCGGGCCTGGTCGGGTGCCGTGCCGTCGCGCACCGTGTTTGCTGGAAGTACTGAAGGTGATCGGTGCGGGCGAGCTTGTCGCGCAATCGGTTACGCAGCCCCGAACTCTGGTGGCCGCCACGCCTTCACCTGATGCGGCGCGAGAGCCGCCATCCCTCGACGTCCCGAAGCCGGAAGGGCTTGCGCCGACGATGGCATTGGCCATCCAGGCCGTGGTCGCGGCCGTGGCGGCCGGGCTGATCGGCCGACTGCGCGCCGCCGTCGCCGCGGCGAAAGCGGGCCGTCCAGTCGACGCCCACCGCGGGATCCCTGGCGGGTGAACGACGCCGCGAGCAACGATCTGACCGATTCGTTGCGACGCATCGACGATCTGTTCACCAGGATCGCCGACCTGTCCGACGTGACTACCCCGGCGAGTTGGCGGGCTGGAACGCGCCGGAGCTGTCCGCCTCGTCGTCGGCGCGGATGACGTGGACGACGGCGTTGATCAGCGCCAGGTGGGTGAAGGCCTGGGGGAAGTTGCCGAGGTGGCGGCCGGTGCGTGGCTCGATCTCCTCGGCGTAGAGGTGTAGCGGGCTGGCGAAGGACAGCAAACGTTCGCAGAGGTGTTTGGCCCGGCTGATCTCGCCGATTTCGACCAGCGCCGAGACCAGCCAGAACGAGCAGATGGTGAAGGTGCCTTCCTCGCCGGACAGGCCGTCGTCGGTCTCTTCGACGCGGTAGCGCAGCACGAGGCCGTCCTCGGTGAGCTCGTCGGCGATGGCGAGCACCGTCGCCCGCAAGCGTGGATCGTCGTGCGGCAGGAAGCGGGTCAGGACCGCCAGCAGTAGCGACGCGTCCAGCGCGTCGTCGCCGTAGCGCTGCGTCAGCGCCCCGCGGGAGTCGACACCGTTGGCCAGGATGTCGGCCTTGATCTCCTCGGCGATGGCATGCCATTCGTCGACGTTGTCTGTAAGGCCGTGCAGCTCCGCCAGTTTCGCGCCGCGGTCGAGCGCCACCCAGCACATGATCTTGCTGGAGGTGAAGTGCTGCGGTTCGCCGCGCACCTCCCAGATGCCGCGATCGGGCTCACGCCAGTGCTTGATCGCCTCCTCCACCTGCTCCTTGAGCATGGGCCACTGCGCCTCAGTCGTCTGCTCGCGAGACCGCGCGTGCAGATACACCGAATCCAGCATCGAGCCCCAGATGTCGTGCTGCATCTGGTCGAAGGCACCGTTGCCGATCCGCACCGGGCGGGCGCCGTCGTAGCCCGACAGGTGGTTCAGTTCACCCTCGACCAGGGTGCGTTCGCCGCCCACGCCGTACATCACCTGCAGGGGATGGCGTTCACCGTTGTTCGCGCCGGACACATCGGCGATGAAGGCGAAGAAGGCGTCGGCCTCGCGATCGAGGCCCAAGGTGTAGAGCCCCCATAGTGCGAACGTAGAGTCCCTGATCCAGGAGTAGCGGTAGTCCCAGTTACGTTCTCCCCCAGGTGTTTCCGGCAACGACGTGGTACTGGCCGCCAGCAGCGCCCCGGTGGGCGAGTACGTCAGCCCTTTGAGGGTGAGTGCGCTGCGCTGCAGATATGACCGCCACGGATGGTCCGGAAAGTCACCGATGTTGATCCACTGTCGCCAGCACTCGCTGGTTTCCCACATCTTCTCGGTGGCCTCTTCATAGGTGCGCGGCGCGGCATCGTTGCGCGCGAAGCTCAGCGCGACGAAGACGTCATCGCCCTCCTTCAATCGGGTGCGTGCCCGCGCCTGGCGGCCTTCGATGCCGATCCGCAGGTTCGTCGTCAGACGAATGGACGGATGTGCGTCCGGGTCTCGACTCGCGCGCGCCGTCGCTTCGCCGTAACTGTCGCCGGTGTACTCCCAGTTCGCGCCTGCGCGGTGGTAGTCGAATGCCGGTTCACAGTCCATTGCCACCTCGGCCGTGCCGGACACGCATTTCACGGTGCGAAGCAGAATGTGCTCGGCGTCCCAGTCCATCGGGGTGCGCCGATGGGTGCGCGACCGTCTCTCCACGTCATGCCAAGGACCCATCACCAAGGTGTCCCGCACGATGAGCCAGCCGGTGTGCGTCTGCCAGGTGGTCTCCAAGATCAGACTGCCGGGCAGGTAGCGCCGCGCCGCGGGAACCGAGACGCCGTAGGGACCGAGCCGGAAGTGACCTGCACCACGGTCCAGGATGGCGCCGAAGATGCTCGGCGAATCCGGGCGCGGCGCGCACAACCACTCGACCGAGCCGTTCGCGGAGATCAGGCAGGTGTTCTCGCAGTCGGAGAGAAAGCCGTAGTCGGCGATCGGCGGGAAGGGGTTTCGCTCTGGGCACATTGGCACATCATCGACGTCCGGCACGTTTCGTGTTCGACGAACGGAGAGTTCTACTGCTGGCGCCCTGGAGCGTAGCGGCTGGGACTCGCCGTGCGGCGGATCGAGCTACTCGACGGTGACCGACTTTGCCAGGTTCCTCGGCTTGTCCACGTCGTAGCCGCGCGCCTGCGCCACCGCGGCGGCGAACACCTGCAGCGGAATGGTCGACAGCAGCGGCTGGTACAGCGTCGACACCGCGGGGATCTCGATCAAGTGATCGGCGTAGGGCCGCACGGTGTCATCGCCCTCTTCGGCGATGACGATCGTCAGCGCGCCGCGCGCCTGGATTTCACGGATGTTGCTCAGCAGCTTGGAGTGCAGCATTGCCGAGCCCTTGGGCGAAGGCATCACGACGATCACCGGCAGGCCGTCCTCGATCAGGGCGATCGGGCCGTGCTTGAGCTCACCTGCGGCGAACCCCTCGGCGTGCATGTAGGCCAGTTCCTTGAGCTTGAGGGCGCCCTCGAGCGCCACCGGGTACCCGACGTGGCGGCCCACGAACAGGACCGTCGATGACGTCGCGAAGCGCCGGGCGACAGCCTCCACCGGCTCCATCCTGGTCAGCACCTCACCCACCAGGCCGGACATCGCTTCGAGTTCCTGGTATTCGCGGGCCACCTCATCGGGGTACTTGGTGCCTCGAGCCTGCGCGAGCGCGAGGCCGACGAGATAGTTGGCGGCGATCTGGGCGAGGAACGTCTTGGTGGACGCGACGCCGATCTCGGGCCCGGCGCGGGTGTAGAGCACCGCGTCGCACTCCCGCGGGATCTGCGAGCCGTTGGTGTTGCAGATGGCCAGCACCTTGGCTTTCTGCTCCTTGGCGTGGCGCACCGCTTCGAGTGTGTCGGCGGTCTCGCCGGACTGCGAGATGGCGATCACCAGAGTGCTGCGGTCCAAAACGGGGTCTCGGTACCGAAATTCGCTCGCCAGCTCCACTTCCACCGGCAGGCGGGTCCAGTGCTCGATCGCGTACTTGGCCAGCATCCCGGAGTGGTAGGCGGTACCGCACGCGACGATGAACACCTTGTCGATCTCGCGTAGTTCCTGATCGGAGAGCCGCTGCTCGTCGAGCACGATGCGGCCGTCGACGAAATGGCCCAACAGCGTGTCGGCCACGGCGGCGGGCTGCTCAGCGATCTCCTTGAGCATGAAGTACTCGTAGCCACCCTTTTCGGCGGCCGCCAAGTCCCAGTCGATATGAAAAGCGCGGGCGTTCGCGGTGTCGTCGTTGCCGTGGAAGTCCAGGATGTCGTAGCCCGCCGCGGTGATCACCACCGCCTGGTCCTGGCCCAGCTCGACCGCTTCGCGGGTATATTCGATGAACGCCGCGACATCGGAGCCGACGAACATCTCGCCCTCGCCGACACCGAGCACCAGCGGGGTGGAGCGACGCGCGGCGACGATGGTTCCGGGATCGTCGGCGTTGGCGAACACCAGAGTGAAATGGCCTTCCAGACGGCGCAGCACGGCCAGCACGGAGGCGACGAAGTCGCCCTCGGTGGGTCCACTGCCATAGGCCCGGGCGACCAAGTGCACCGCGACCTCGGTGTCGGTGTCACTGGCGAACTCGACGCCCGCGGTCTCCAGCTCGCCGCGAAGCGCCGTGAAGTTTTCGATGATCCCGTTGTGGACGACGGCGATCTTGCCTGCTGCGTCGCGGTGCGGGTGAGCGTTGCGGTCGGTGGGCCGCCCGTGGGTGGCCCAGCGGGTGTGCCCCATCCCTGACGTGCCTGTCAGCAGGTCGGCGTCCGACTCCGCGAGGGCGTTTTCGAGGTTGGCGAGGCGCCCAGCGCGTCGCCGCACGGTCAATCCACCTAGGCCGTCCAGCAGCGCGACGCCCGACGAGTCGTACCCGCGATACTCCATTCGGCGCAGCGCATCGACCACGACATCGCAGGCGGGGCGCCGACCGACATAGCCGACGATTCCACACATAGGGGTTCAGGATAGTGCAGGCGCCGACTTGGGTGCCCTGCGCTACGGTCGACGGATGCCCAGCACGAAGAAACTCTTCGCCGAACTCCTCCGCAAGGGCCCACACAAAGTCATGCGCGGTGAGCTGGCCTTTGCCGGTCTCCCCGGCGTGGTCTTCACCCCGGCGGCGGGCCTGAATCTGCCGGGCGTGGCGTTCGGACACGATTGGCTCACACGGTCTGGCAGCTACCGCGCCACGCTGGAACACCTGGCGTCCTGGGGCATCGTGGCCGCGGCACCCGACACCGAGCGTGGGCTGGCGCCGTCGGCGCTCAACCTCGCGTTCGATCTGGGCACCACACTGGACATCATCACCGGGGTCCGCCTGGGTGCAGGCGGCATCAGCGTCCATCCCACCAAGGTGGGTGTGGCCGGACACGGCTTCGGTGCTTCGGCGGCCGTCTTTACCGCCGCGGGGGCGCCCAACAAGGTCACGGCCGTTGCCGCGCTGTACCCCGCTGTGACCCGGCCCGACGCCTCCGAACCCGCGGCTACGCTGCAAACCAAGTCCGGCCTCGTGCTGACCGCGCCGGACGATTCGCTGAACATGAAGTCCAATGCGGCGGCACTCGTGCACCATTGGCCGGGCGCGACGATGCGCATGGTGAGCAAGTCGGCCTCAGGCGGAATGGCCGAGGGTAGGCGGCTGGCCAAGGCATTCGGCCTGCCCGGATCGGATCGCCGCACGCAGCGGGTGACCAGGGCGCTACTCACGGGGTTCCTGCTCGCCACGCTGGCCGGCGACAAGGCCTACCGCGACTTCGCCGATCCCGACGGGGCGCTGCCCGGGACGTCACCGGTCGCACCCGATGGCGATCCGGTCACCATGGAGGACAAGTTCGTGGCGTTACTCAAACAGTGAGTTCCCCACCAACTATCCGGTTGGGTATAACTTGGTGATGCGCACTGGAATATTCCTGAGCTACTCCGGCGGGTTCCGCGAAGCCGCTGAGCACGTCGTCGAAATGGAGAAAGTGGGGGTAGGGCTCGCCCTGGTCGCCGAGGCCTACACCTTCGACGCGGTCAGCCAACTGGGTTATCTGGCCGCCAAGACGTCGACAATCGAGCTGGGCTCGGGTGTGGTGCCGATCTACTCCCGCACCCCCGCGCTGCTGGCGATGACGGCCGCCGGTCTGGACTACGTCTCCGATGGTCGATTCAACCTGGGGATCGGGACTTCTGGCCCCCAGGTGGTCGAGGGTTTCCACGGCGTGAAATTCGACGCGCCGCTGGGCCGCACCCGTGAGGTGGTGGAGATCTGTCGTCAGGTGTGGCGGCGCGAGCGGTTGACCTTCGAGGGCAAGTACTACCAGGTACCGCTACCCGAAGGCCGCGGCACCGGGCTGGGCAAGCCGCTCAAGCTCATCAATCACCCTGTCCGGGAACGGATTCCGATCGCCATCGCGGCGCTGGGGCCTAAGAACGTCCAGTTGACAGCCGAGATCGCCGAGGGTTGGCAGCCGTTGTTCTACGCGCCCGAGAAGGCCGAGGAAGTCTGGGGTGCGGCACTGCGGGCCGGTGCCGCCAAGCGCAATCCCGCGCTGGGCCCGCTGGACGTGATGGTCAGCGTACCGCTGGCCATCGGCGAGGACGTCGACGACCGGCTGTCGTGGGTGAAACCACAACTGGCGCTCTACATCGGTGGCATGGGCGCGGTGGGCCGCAATTTCTACCACGACCTGGTCACCCGGTACGGCTACGGCGACGTCGCCGACCACATTCAAGAGCTCTATCTGTCGGGCAGGAAAGTCGAGGCCGTCAATGCGGTGCCCGACGACCTGGTGCGCAGCATGACGCTGATCGGCCCACGCTCCTATGTCGCCGAGCGGGTCGCGGCGTTCGCCGCGGCGGGCGCGACGACGCTCTTGCTGCAGCCACTCAGCGCTGATCCTGGTGAATCTCTGCGGTACGTCGAGGAACTGCAGAAGCTGCTGCCCTGATCCCTCACGGTCCGACCTGAGGGAGTTCGTCGGCCGGTATCTCGCACGGCGTGTCGGTGGGTTCGGCGTGCGGTGACGGCACCGCGGGTGCGTCCTCGACGACCGGCGGTTGCGGGTGGGTGGGCACCGGCTCCACAACGGGCTCTGGCTCGGGCTCTGGCTCGGGCTCTGGCTCGGGCTCGGACTCGGGCTCGTCGGGCACGCAGTCTTCGATGGGTTCCCCGCCGGGGAGCACGTTGTCGGCCTCTGACGCGCCGTCCTCTGACGCGCCATCCTCGTCCTCGTCCTCGTCGGGGCCCTCGGCGTCCCCTTCGTCCTCGCGCTCGGCAAGAGCTGGATCGTCGAGAAGTGCGTCGTGGCCGCCGAGTTCGGGGGGCTGAAGCTCGGCGTCGTCGCCTGATGGCAGGTCGGGCCCGCTGTCCGCGGCTGTCGAGGCAGGCAGCTCGGGCTGCGAGCCGAGCAACCCTCCGAGACTGTCGGCGAGCCCACCCAGCATATCGCCGAATCCGGTTGCGCCGGTGCCGGTCTGGCCGGTGCCGGCAGGCAGGCCCGCCGAGGTGGCGGCCGGCGGGTCGGTGCCGGGCAGCGATGGCGTCGTGGGTGTCGACGGGGCCCCCGGCGATGACTCGGTGACCGGCGCCGCCTGCGGTGCGGTGGGCGTTGCGGGTGCCGGGGACCAGCCGTCGTAGGCAGGAGTGCCGACGGGTTGGGTGGGCCGTCCCACCGGGCCCACCCAGTGCGGGCTCAGTTGCTCCGGAATGTCGAACGCGGGGACCGGCCCGGCCGTCAGCTGGTCGACAGCAGCTGTGTATGCGTGCGCCACCGAAGCCGCAGCCTTACCCATCGCCGTGAGCCAATCGTGGCGAATATCGTTGTCCACGAACGGTTTCACGTGCAGGTTCACCATTTCGCTGGCGGCCGCCCGGTCGCCGATGCCGGTACTGACGGTGTCGGCCGCCGCCAGCCAGACGGCTCGCTCGGTCAGCCGACGGTCGTCGATCTCGATCACGGCAGCCACCTTGGCGTCGATCGCCGTCCAGAGCGCGTCGCGCAGTGTGGCCAACGTGGCTGCGGCTGAACGCAATGCCGCCGTCAGCACGTCGGCGTTGTCGCAGTGCCTGCGCAGGAATGCTGCAGCGGCGTGGGCTCCCACCCCCGACCACGCGGCGCTCAGCGTGTCGAGTTGGTCACGCTGCGCGCCTGCGGTGTCGGCTGCTGCGGTGGCGGCGGCTTCCAACGAGGCAGCGTCGGCGTCCACGGCGCGGAGGTCAAGGCCGTCGTCAGTGGTGTACCACTGCCACACCCTCCTGGGATGTTCGGTGAGATCAGGTTGCTGATATCCCAGCAGCGCGGTAGCCCATACGTAGCGCTGCGTGTGATCGGTCGCCGACGAACCCTCGGCGAGTCGGCCCGCGACATCGATGCGGTCGGCCATCGTCAGCCGAGCCGCTCGGAACCTGCGGCCTCGGCATCGGCGTACCGGGTCACCCCGTCACGCAGGGCAATCGCGATCTCAGCGCAGGCACGTGACCAACCGGACATCCCCGCCGCCAGCTCGGTCAACGCGACATGGATCGCGTCGGCGTGCTGGACATGGGCCCGTCCGCCGGCGGCGCCGTCGAACGACAACGCCGCGAGATGATGCCGAACGATGTCCTCTACCGATGCGGCGGCGTCGTCGAACTGCTGCGCGACCGCCCGCAGTGCCCCGAGGTCGACGTCCACGGTCCCTGGTTGCCCCATGTCCCGCTTAGACGCGCGAGACGGGCCGCTGGTTCCGCTGACCGCCTTAGCGCTGCGCGCTGACCGACTTCGCCACCCGCTGCGCCATCAGCCGGGCAGTGTCCTCGTCGGCGGCCTCGACCATCACCCGCACCATCTGCTCGGTACCCGAGGGGCGCAAGAGGATCCGGCCGGTATCGCCGAGCTCGTACTCGACCTCGGCCACCGCGGCGCGCACCGACGGCGCGTCGGCCACCGTCGCCTTGTCGGCCACGTGGACGTTGATCAGCACCTGCGGCAGCGTCTGCATGGCCGATGCCAGCTCGGCCAGCGGCAGGCGGGTCTGCGCCATCCGCGACATCAATCGCAGCGCCGTGACGATCCCGTCGCCGGTGGTGCCGTAGGCGGGAAGGACGATGTGGCCCGACTGTTCGCCGCCCAGGGAGTACTCGCCATCGCGCATCTCTTCGAGCACGTAGCGGTCTCCGACGGCAGTGGTGAGCACCACGACACCGGCTGCCTGCAAAGCCTGGTGCAGCCCCAGATTGCTCATCACCGTCGCCACCAGGGTGTTGGACGCCAACTCCCCCGCCTCCTGCATGGCCAATGCGAGCACGACCATCATCGCGTCGCCGTCGACGATTCCGCCTTCGGCGTCGACCGCGAGGCAACGGTCAGCGTCGCCGTCGTGGGCGATCCCTAGATCAGCCCGATGCGCGAGAACCGAGGACTGCAGCTGCTCCATGTGGGTGGAGCCGCAGGAGTCGTTGATGTTGAGCCCGTCAGGCTGGGCGTTGATCGTGATGACGGTGGCACCTGCAGCCTCGTACGCGCGAGGGGCGGCCACCGACGCCCCGCCATGAGCGCAGTCGACGACGACCGTGATCGCGTCCAACCGGGCAGTCACAGCAGTGCCGACGTGGCGCAGATAACGGTCCAGCGCGTCGTCGGCGTCGCGCACTCGTCCGATGCCCGCCCCGACGGGACGCTCACCCGGACCTCGTCCATCCCCCGAGGCGCTTCGCTCCTGCCCGCCGAACCGCACCAGCTCGGCGATGCCGTCCTCGGTCTGGTCGTCGAGTTTGTGACCACCCGGGCCGAAGATCTTGATGCCGTTGTCCGGCATCGGATTGTGCGAAGCGGAGATCATCACGCCGAAGTCAGCGCCGTACCCGCCGGTCAGATAGGCCACCGCAGGTGTCGGCAACACCCCGACGCGCAGCGCGTCGACACCTTCGCTGGTGATGCCGGCGATGACCGCGGCTTCCAGCATCTCGCCGCTGGCGCGGGGATCGCGGCCGACGACCGCGACACGGCGCTGCGACGTTCCTGGCCTGACGAGGCGTCGCGCCGCCGCGGACCCGATGGCCAACGCGAGTTCGGCCGTCAGCTCCTGATTCGCGACGCCGCGCACACCGTCGGTGCCGAACAGTCGACCCATGCCGAGCACCTTTCTACTTTCAACCGCGAGCGCGCGTGTCTGGACAACGACGCGCCACGAGGGCGCGTACCAACACGCGCGCTCGCAGTGGGAAGGATCAGCGCTTGCTGTACTGAGGCGCCTTGCGGGCCTTCTTGAGGCCGTACTTCTTGCGCTCGATCGCGCGGGGGTCACGCGTCAGGTAGCCCGCCTTCTTGAGCACCGGACGATCGTCGGGCTGCACGATGATGAGCGCGCGGGCGATGGCCAGACGCAGCGCGCCTGCCTGACCGGACGGACCGCCACCGTCGAGGTGGGCGAAGATGTCGAAGCTCTCCAGGCGATCGACGGCCACCAGCGGCGCCTTGATCAACTGCTGGTGCACCTTGTTCGGGAAGTAGGCCTCCAGGCTGCGGCCGTCCAGTTCGAACTTGCCGGTGCCGGGCATCAGACGCACCCGAACCACGGCTTCCTTGCGGCGGCCGACGGTCTGGATGGGACGGTCGATGAAGATGGGCGCGCGCGGGGCCGCTTCCTCAACGACCTCGGCGACGGGCGTCTCGGTGACGTACTGCTCGGGCGCCTGGTCCGTTTCGGTTAGCTCGGTCATTGCGACACCTGCTTGATTTCAAAGGGGATGGGCTGCTGAGCGGTGTGGGGATGTTCGGGCCCGACGTACACGCGCAGCTTCTTCTGGATCTGATGCGCAAGCTTGGTCTTGGGCAGCATGCCCAGGATCGCCTTCTCGACGACACGGTCGGCGTGCTTCTGCATCTCGTCGCCGACGGAGCGCGCACGCAGGCCGCCCGGGTAACCCGAGTGCCGGTAGGCGAACTTGTTGGTGAGCTTGTTGCCGCTGATCGCGACCTTTTCTGCGTTGATCACGATGACGTGATCGCCGCCGTCGACATTGGGGGTGAATGTGGGCTTGTGCTTGCCGCGCAGCAGCGTCGCCGCCGTCACGGCGAGCCGGCCGAGCACCACATCCGTGGCGTCGATGACGTACCACGACGTGGTGGTGTCACCCGCCTTCGGTGTGTATGTGGACACGTGCGTCCTACCTTCTCTTCTCGGGTTGGGTCCCGGTGACCCGGGTGCCGGTCCGGCGTCTGCGGTGAGGCGTTCTCGGCGACCGACAGAGACCCGAGACACCCTTGCACCCCGGAGGGCACCGCATGCCAACGAGCGAGCTTACCTTCGGGCGTCCAAGCAGGTCAAAACGCCTGCTGCCGCCGTGGGCGCCACGGGTGCGTCGCACCCGGTCGCCGCCACACGCCTATGCCAGCAGGTCTCCAACGGTCGGGTGAGGTGATCAGCCTGCTCACCTTGACGCCCAAAAGAACGAACGGGTGGATTTGTCCGAGTGGTTTCGGACCATTTGTCGTTTCGGCGAGGGTTGGGTTCGCCGATTTCGAGGTCGAGCCCGGCGAGGTGGGGCGCCGGCGCGGGCGACAATGACGTGACTGTGCGGCCCGGACGAGCCTCTCCCTCACCCGGGACCGCACAGGGCTTTGCGCGTTAGCCGATCCAGGCGCCTGCGGCCCGGACGTCAGCGTCGGCGACCTCACCCGCGCCGTCGCGAACCGCGTTGCCGAGAGTGATCAGGATTTCGTTGAGCGCGTGGGCGGCCTGGTCCCACTTGGTCTGTTCCACGCCATAGGCCTCCGCGGATTCCCGAGTCCAGACTGCCTGCAGCGGAGCGATCTGGGCGCGCAGGTCTGCCAGCGCGGTGTTGAGTTGTGCAGACGTCACGTGAATCTGTTGGCGGACGCTGAATTCGATCTCGTCGAAGTTGTACGTCAGGACCGGGTCCATCGTTGGTGCTCCTCAGCTCGTGGTCGGGTTCGGGCGGGCTAGCCGGCGGCGATGCCTGCGAGCTGGTCAGCGTGGCGCTGGGCGGCTTCGCGCAGCTGCTGTTCGTTGAACCGGATGGTGTCAGCGATGCCGTCGAGGGCGTTCTGCAACTTGGTGGACTCGCCGTTCCAGCGGTCGACGACCTCCTTGAAGCGGGTGGCTGCCACACCACCCCAGACACTGGTGGGTACGGCGGTCATCCGGGCGATGAAGCCGGTGAGCACACCACGCAACTCCGCGTTTCGGGTCTCGATTTTGGCGGCGACGGCGCGCATCAGGTCGAAGTCGGTGGTGAGCGCCTGCCCGGTCCCGGCTGAGGACATATCGCGTTCCTTTCTCTGCAGCTGCGCCTCTTGGCGCTGTTATGGGAGTTCGACGGCCCCCAGACGCGTTCGGTTCCCTGTGTTTTCGACGTGGGATGGTTCACCACGACGCATGCGCAGACCGAACCGCCTCATCACACGCCTCGGCGATCTCTTTTTCCCTGCCGCGGGGCGCCTGGCACCCGACGCTGATACGAACAGCGCCGTCAACCAGCACGCTCCAGCTGATGTCGTGGCGCTCCCGCACTTCCCGGTAGGTCACCACCGGCCGTCCCGCCCGGAGGTCGGTCGGGTTGAAGTCGGCGAAGACGCCGGGCTGCTCGGCGGCGATGGCGCGGCGCAGCGCCGCAGCGGTGCCCTCCAGCGTCTCCCCGTGCGGCACCAGAGACTGCGTGACGTGCAGGGCCGCTTCCCCCTGGCTCGGCGAATTAAACTGCAGCCGAGCCGATCCGGTGTCGTCGGTGACCTTGTCGACGGGCCACAGTGCGGGCACGTTGACCGTTACCCGACCCTCCATCAGCACGGTCACCGGCTGCCGGGCGGCCTCGACCTCCCGGTCACCGGATTGCAGCATCAACACAACAGCGGCCGCCACCGCCGCAGCCGCGGTCCACATCAGGCGTCGACGCGGCGACGCGGCTTCCACAGGAGCCACGGGAGCCACGGGTTCCGCGCGGTGTCGCGTGCCCGCGGCAAGCATCCGCTCGCCGCGCACCGTCGTCACCCGCACCTCACCGGTCGCCCGTAGCAGCGACCGGATCAGCCTCGCAAGCTCGTCTGCGCCATAGACACCGACGGCGACGTCGAGGTACACCTCGCCGCGAGGGTCGAGCCGCCGAGCCACTTCTGCGACGACACGCTCGGCGACGCGCTGTGGCGCACCGACGCGCGGCACGACGCCGATCTCCGGGGCGGGCTCACCCTCCCTCGGCCACTGGGAGACCGCGACGAGGTCAGGCGCGAACTCGACGACCACCGCGAACCGGTCCGACACGCTCCCGCACGCATCCGCCAGCGCCTGGCAACGGGTACGGACGTCGAACCGACTTATCTTGTGCCGCAGTGTCTCCGAAACCACGTCAACACGTTGCCGCGGCCACGTCGACGGTACGATCAGCAGCGCGGCGACGTCGGGACAGGCACCGTCGAGCACCGACTCCCAGAGCTCGGTCCACACCTGTGCAGTCAACCGCGCGTGATCGCCCAGCAGAACACAGGGGTCGTCGGCACCTTCGAGCGCCGCGGTCGCCAGCTCCGGATCGGCGTCGCGCCGGACACCGTTGCGCACCGCACGCACCGCAGCGGGACCGATTTCGACGACGACGCTCATTCCGCGGTCCACGCCACCTGGATCAGCTGCGCCTCCGAGCGGGTGACCAGCGTCGCGCGTCCCGGCGGCAACGGCGACGGCCGCACCGGGTGCCACACCATGCCTTCCTCGGGGCTGGCGCTCAGCAGCATGCCCATCGCTCCGCTCTCGCGGAGCCGGGCCAACACCGGCTCGTACATGGCGCGTGCCGCGCCCCCGCTACGCCGCGCCACGATCAGGTGCAGCCCCACATCCCTTGCGTGCGGGAGCAAGTCGACGATCGAGGCCAGAGGGTTGCCAGCTGCCGTCGCGACCAGGTCGTAGTCGTCGACCACGAGGTAGATGTCCGGCCCCACCCACCAGCTACGGTCGCGGAGCTGGCGCTGGGATACCTCCGCCCCGGGCAGGCGAGCGGTCATCAGGTCACGGAGGCGGCTCATCCCGCTCGCGACGGCCATCCCGGCGATGGCGTAGTCCAGCAGATGTTCGCCGTCGACCACCGACAGCAGTGTGCGACGCAGGTCAACGAGCATCAGCTGCGCCTGACTACCGGTGTTGCGTGCGACGATCTGCCGACACAGCGTCCGCAATGCCGCTGTCTTACCGCTGCCCACGTCCCCGATGATGATCAGGTGCGGGTGGTCATCGAACTCCACTGTTGCAGCGCGTAAGTCACGTTCAGACAACCCGATGACCATCGGGCCCCGGATGCGCACCGAACCCTCGCCGGGATGAGCGATGTCGGCAATGTCGCCGATGTCGCCGATGTCGATGTGCGTGGGCAGCAGCCGGACCGGAGGCGCTGTGCGCTCACCCCACCGTCGCCGCGCCGTCGCCTCGATGACGTCGGCCGCCTCGCCGAGGCGGTCGGTGGTCGACGCGCCGTCGAGTCGTGGCAAGGCGATGGCGGTGAGCTTGCCGTCTCTGTTCAATCCGCGGCCGGGCAGGTCGGCGACCAGGCGGGCCTGCTTGCGGTCCATCTCGGAGTCGGCGGGGTCGCCGAGGCGCAATTCGATCCTGGTGCCGATCAGGTCTTTGAAGGAGGGTCGCAACTCGGCCCACCGAGACGCCGTGACGACGACGTGCAGCCCATAGGACAATCCGCGCGCGGCCAAGGCGGTGATCACGCCCTCGAGGTCGTCGTACTCCTGGCGCAGCGCCGCCCAGCCGTCGACGATCAGGAACACGTCACCGTGCGCATCGGACGCGGAGCTGGGATCGGTGGTCGCGGTGCGGCGCCGGTAGTCGGCCATCGAGTCGACGCCAAGGGCGGCGAACGTCCTCTCCCGCCTGCGCACCACGGCTTCCATCTCGGCAACAGTGCGGCGCACCAGATCTGCTTGCGGCCGGGTGGCGACCACGCCGACGTGCGGCATACCGCGCACGGCCGACAGCCCACCCCCGCCGAAGTCGAGGCAGTAGAACTGCACCTGCCCGGGGTGATGGGTGAGGCCCAGTGCACTGATCAGGGTGCGCACCACCGTCGACTTGCCCGATTGCGGCGCTCCCACCACGGCGACGTGGCCTGACGCTCCCGCGACGTCGACGACCAGTGGTGTCCTGCGCTGCTCGAACGGGCAGTCGATAACACCGATCGGGACCGGGAGCAGGTTGCCTGGCGCAGCAGGGGTGGGCACCAACAGCGAACTCAGTGCGGGCGATGCCCCCAGTGGGGGCAGCCAAACGCGATGCGCCGCAACACCGTTGCCCCGCAGACGGTTCACCACGGCTTGCAGGACGGTGCCGGATCGTGCTGGCTGCTCGGGCCCGGTCTGAGGCGGCACGAGGCTCGCTGCCACCGGCACCGGCGCCGCGGTGAACAGGCGCGGCAGACCCAGCGCGGCGTCGTCACCGCAAGCCCGAGGCACAGCCGCGCGCGCGTGCGGGCGATAGGGTCCGGACACGTAGGCGGCGTCGAACCGGATCAAGTCGCCCGCGCCGAGCCGCAAATACCCCGCGCCCGGCGTCGGCGGAAGTTCATAGGCATCCGACACCCCGATGGCCGCGCGAGACTCGCTGGCGGAGAACGTCTTCAGACAGATCCGGTACGAAAGGTGGGTCTCGAGGCCCCGCATCCTGCCCTCGTCCAGCCGCTGGCTGGCCAGGAGCAGATGCATGCGCAGCGATCTGCCGACGCGCCCCACGGCGGCGAACAGTTCGGCGAGCTCGGGATGGTGGCTCAGCAGTTCGGAGAACTCGTCGACGACGATGAACAGCGCGGGTAGCGGAGGGTTCCGTGCGCCGTCGGCGCGGGCCCGCTCGTACTCGGCGACACCGGCATGGCCCGTTGATCGGAGCAGCTCCTGGCGGCGGTACATTTCGCCGGACAACGCGTCCCTCATGCGGGCGACCAGCGGAGCTTCATCGGCCAAGTTCGTGATCACCGCCGCGACGTGCGCCAAGCTCTCCAGACCGAGAAACGTCGCGCCTCCTTTGAAATCGACCAGCACGAGGTTGAGCTCATCGGGCGCGTGCCGGGTGGCCAGACCGAGCACCAGCGTCCGCAAAAGCTCCGACTTACCGGAACCCGTAGCTCCGACGCACAGTCCGTGCGGCCCGTGGCCGCCTTCGGCCGCCTCTTTGATATCGAGCTCGGCGGCGGTTCCGTCCGCGGCCACCCCGATCGGGATCCGCAGCCTGTGTCGGGGGTCGTGCGCTCGCCACCGCGCTACGACATCGAACGTGCCCGGATCGTCGAGCCCCACTAGGTCCTGCCAGCGGGATCCACCGGGCGCCGGAATCACCTGCTGACGCTGCCGGATCGAATTCGGTTCTGCCACCGCGCCGCAACGTGCCAGCCTGCGCGCCATTGCCGCGGCTTCGGCCACCGTCATCGCATCGGGTGACCCCCGCACCGGAGAGTTCGAGTCGGCGGCAAGTACCAATTCGCCCGCGCAGATGTGCAGCCGCGTAGCGGGGTCCGGCAGCGAATCGGCGTCGGTCATCCCGACTGCGAACACCGTGACGGCTCCTGCCCGCTGCGCGACCAGCAGCGACCGGACATCAGATGCATCGCCGCCGTCCACCAGCACGACGACATGCGCGCCCGGTGGCTCCGATCGCCAGAGCGCAGCCACATCGGCGCCGCTCGCGAAGGTCAGCCGGGTAGGTCCGCACGCGTCCACCGACGTCGGATGCCGGTGGTGCGGGAGCCATTTCAGCCAGTCCCAGTGCCGCTGACCGGACTGGTCGACCACCGCTGCGATCAGGACATCCTCGGGCGCGTGGAAAGTGGCCAGTTGACACACCAAGGCACGCGCCGCCGCTCTGCCGGCCGCACGATCACCCGAGATCGCGACGCCGCCGGCCGCCGCGTCGACCGTGACCGCAAGGCCGTCGACTGCGGTGTGCATGTCCACCACAGCGCGCAGGGCATCGACGGTGACAGGGTCGCTCTCGCCGGGATCTCTTCGATGGTGCACGGTGAACCGGGCTGCCAGTGGCAGGGTCGCGACACCCACCCGTAGCTGACCGTAGTCGCGGGTGCCCATGGGCCGATTCCACATCCGGTCGCCGCCGACCAGCGTCCACAGCGACTGCGGTTCGGGGTGCCGCCAGTGCGACGACAGTCGCTGCGCCGCAGCGACTTTTGCCGCCTCGCGATCGACGTCGCTGAGATGGCGCAGATAGTCGCGACGGTCATCGTTGATCTCCGCGGTGCGCTTGCCGCCTCTGCCGTTGTACGCCATCGTCCCGATCACCGAGGTCAGCATCATCAGCGGAAACAGAGCGAACATCGGGTTGCGCCCACCCGGCCCGGTCGCCGACAGATAGAACACCATCATCCCGATGGTCGCGACCACCATCACCACCGGCGCGAGCCGAGCCAGCGGACTGACTGCGGCGGGGCGCGGCAGCAGCGGCGGTGGCCGCACCTCGATCTCGGCGATCGCCGGCTCGGACATGTCCATGTGTTGCACCGTAGAAACGCTGTGGCCCAAGAGCAATGCAGCCGATGCAAGCCTGTGGATTACTGAATTGGCGTGCCACGCGCGCCGCATTACCGTGACGCGGCGTGCTCGGAGCCTTCCGGGCGGAACGGGGGCGCTGTGAGCATCTGCCGTATCTCGGTGGCGGCACCGAGTGGCGTGGTGGACGTGACGGTACCGACGTCGGCGCCGTTGGTCACCTACCTGGCCGCGCTGACTGAGCTCGTCGACAATGGTGGTACTGCAAGCCCAGTCGGAAGCAGGCCAGCAAGACCGACGCTGTGCCGGGTCGACGGCTCGGTGGTGGACCCGGCGCTGAGCCTGGCCGACAACGCGGTCGCCGACGGCGACGTACTGGTACTGACGTACGCCGAGCCCCATCGCACAGCGCCTACCTCCTTCGACGCGACCCGCGCACTCGCTGCGCCAGACCCTTTGCCTGCCATGGCGGCCGCGACAGACCCGTTCGTGACGGCAGGATGTGGTGCGACAGGCCTGGCCGCGCTGTGGATCGCCGGGATCGCAGGTACCGGTGGCGCGACCGTCATCGCGGCAGCGGCCGCGGCCGTGTGTGTGCTGGCGGGCGCAGCGCCAGCACGGCGTGCCGGACGTGTTCAGGTGGTGCTGTGGTGCACGACGGTGAGTGCCCTGTGCGGCACGGCGGGATTCTTCGCCGTCCCGGGCGACGCCGGTATGGCGAGCGCCATGCTCGCGGTGACGGCCGCCGGTGCCGCCGCGGTGTTGGCCGTGCACCTCGCCCGCTGTCCGGTGTCGACCGCCGTCGCCGTGGCTGTCGCCGCCGCGGCGTCGTCGGCGGCGGGGCTCGGTGGGCTGCTGCTCCCCGGTCAGCTGACAGCGGTAGGCGCGGCGCTGACCCTTCTGGGGCTGTGCTGTGGGTGCGCGTCAGCCCGGGTGGCGATGCGAGTGGTGGGTATTTCCGCTGTGCCGCCCGGAGTTTCAGGCGGCGGCTTCGGCGTGGTCAGACCCGACCGCGCGGCGCGGGCCCGCGCCATTGCGGCGGGCCTCGCGGTGGGTTGGTCGGTGGCAGTGGGCACGGGGGTGGCCGTCACCGCGCTGGGAACGTGGGCTGACGGCGTCGCGCGCGCCCGCGCGGTCGCGTTCGGGGCCATGGTTGCCGCCGCGTTGTTGCTGCGCAACCGGATCGGCGCAGCCAACGGCATCGCAGCAGCGATCGGCGGCACGACCAGTGCTGCAGCCGTGGTGATCCTGGCCGCAGGCAGCTGGCCGGCTTGGAGTCCGTGGCTGGGCACTCTCGCCATCGCGCTGGCGTCGGCGTTCGCCGTGAAACCGCTGCTGCTGCGGGGCTCTCACCCACCGTCGGTGGCAAGGGGTCTCGATCTCCTCGCCGGCGCCACATTGGCGGCGACGGTTCCGCTCGCGCTCTGGGTGTGCGACGCCTACAGCCTGGTGCGCGGATTGGACCTGGTGTGACCAACCGCGATACCGCCCGTTGGGCAGCCGTAGCGGCGGTCGTCGGGACCCTGACCGTCGCCACGGCACCGACGGCGGCCCCCGACCCACCTCCCCCGGTCGACGACAGCTACCTCCCGGCGCCAGCGGATCCGGCGCCGCCTGCACCTACCCGGCAGTTGGTGACGTGCAGCCTTCCTGCCCTCACCGAGGCCGCCGATTCGTCTGCATCGTTTGGCCCTGTCGAAGACGCTGTGCTGCAACAGATCTGGCAGCTGAGCAGCGGCTCGGGTCAGACGGTCGCGGTGATTGACACCGGCGTGTCCCGCCATCTGCAGCTGCCGGGCCTGGTCGGCGGGGGTGACTACGTCTCCACCGGAGACGGCACTCACGACTGTGACGGTCACGGCACCATCGTCGCGGGCATCATCGCAGCGCGACACGATCCGTCCGGCGCCAACGGTTTCGTCGGGCTGGCGCCCGAGGTGCGCCTGTTAAGTATCCGGCAGACCTCGTCGAAGTTCGGGGTGCAGGGCCCTGCAGGGCCGGTGCCTGGACTCGGCGACCTCGACACCCTGGCGATGGCCGTTCGCACCGCCGCCGACCTCGGCGCGACGGTCATCAGCATCACCGCGGTGGCGTGTGTACCGGGTAGGACCATGGACGACCGCGCGTTGGGCGCGGCGCTCGCCTACGCCGTCGAGGTGCAGGACGCGGTAGTGGTGTCGTCGGCGGGCAACCACACGGGCCCGTCCTCGTCGTGCGAACAGAACCCCGGAAATGCCGACGGCAGGCAGCCGGTTCCGAACTGGACCGACCTCAACAGCTCAGTCAGCCCAGCCCGCTACGACGACTACGTGCTCGCCGTCGGCTCGGTGGGGCCGGATGGAGCCGCATCCGATTTCTCGTTGGCAGGACCGTGGGTCGACGTGGCCGCGCTCGGCGAGTCGGTGGTGTCTCTGGACCCCGACGGCGAGGGATTGGTGAACACCACCGCCGAGGCAGACGGAGCAACGGTGCTGTCCGGCACCAGCTTCGCCACCCCTGTCGTCAGCGCGGTGGCGGCCCTCGTCCGATCGCGGTTCCCGGAACTCACCGCACGAGAGGTGATGCGGCGCATCGAGGACACCGCACGTCCTGGCCCAGCAGGGTGGGATCCGTTCATCGGCAACGGCGTAGTCGACCCGCTTGCTGCGATTAGCGCCGAGGTGCCCATCGTGGAACCGAAGCCCGTAGCGACGGTGCCCGTCTCGCCGCCGCAGGACTCGAACGTAGACGACGGCCCGGCACGGCGCAGCGCCCTCACCGGCGCCGCTCTGTGCGTCGTCGCGCTCGGCTCGGTCTTCGCGCTGCGCAGCGCGTCAGCGCGGCTGCGGCACCGCGCCACCTCCGTCCCCGCCCTCGACCGCGACACCCGCAGTGCCCCATACGCTGTCGCGCCCGATCAGCGCGTCGGCGCGACTGAGAGCAGGCCCGCGCGGCAGTAGCCGTAGGATCGCGGACGGCGCGGCCACAGCGGGCATCGTCAATCCGAGGCGCCGGACGTCGGTTTCGTCGGCCACCCCGAAGCACACCCCCGTCTCGGTGATCAGGTGCAGCTGCTGCACTCCCGTGCCGACGTCTCCCATACCTGCGGCGGCGACGAACACACTGCGGCCTGCGGGCACGTGCGTACCGTCCACCGCGGGTCCGGCGCCGTCGGCCTGCACCAGGGGCACCACCGCGTCCGGGGACGGCACCGGCGGCGCATCGGCGAGCCAGACCGCGCTGCGGGGAGCGTCGACTGCGGGCGCCCACTGCGCGCAGACCACCGGTGGGCCGTCGGCACCGAGAAGCGTCGATAGTCGATCGGGATACGTAGTTACAGAGAGTCTTTCGATCCTTGGTAGCCGCACGACAGCGTCCGGTGCCACTGCCACGATCTCCTGGCTACCGCGCGAGTCGGCGGCGCGAATCAGGTCCGCCACCACCTGGCTGATCGCTTGCAGCCCGTCGGCCAGCACCACGTAGTGCTCAGGGTCCGACGACGTGTTGGTGACGATCACCGAACCCACCGGGAATCCCGGCAACGACGTGCCTGCCGACGACCCGAAGTCTTCGGAGCGCGGAGCGACGATCGCAGGCAGCTCCGGAACGAGGCTCAAGAATCCCGGCGAAACGAACCGGGGCGCAACGCCGTCCAGTTGCAGCGCCCGGGTCACCGCAGGATCGTCGACATCCACGGCTGCGCGATGCCCGTCGTACACCAGGTAGGTGGTCGCCGACGGGCCGTGTCCGGTGGTCACCAGCAGCGCGTCGCTCCCGCCTACTGTGGGCGTACCCTCGCGACCGGCGATGACGATCGTGCTGGCGGGTGCCGACGCCGCCCCGGAGCCGGTGTCGCACACGGTCCAGCCGGACTCGGCCTCCGTCAGCTGCGGGGCGAGGACGGCGGGTGCGCCCGGGATGCCCAACAGCGGGCCACGTGGCAACGACGCCAGCACGGACCGCGCCACGGGCACCGGGCTTGCGCTGTTGCCGGCGATCAGCCGGGCCGAGGAGAGGTTGAAGACCGGGTGCAGGACCGCACCCACCCGCACGTAGAGCGCGCCGGAATCGCGGTCGAGCACGATCGGCGCGTCGTCGATCCCCGGTGCGGGGCGCAGGAAGGCGAGCACCACGGCAACCACCACCCCGGCGCACGCCAGCAGCGTCCCGGCCGCCAACGCCGTCGATGGCGACCGCACGGGGTCTTCTGCGGCGTCGACATCGCCGTTCAGCAGCGCGATCTCGAGGCGCCGCGTCAGAAAGCGATGACCGCTGGCCTGTAGTTTCGTCGTCGGTTGTCGGCCCACGGGTGTGACGCTAGGCAGCGTTCCCCCGCACCGGAATTCACCAGCGCCGCGGGTGTGCACACCTCATGCGTCGGTGTCGCGCGAGCGTCGTTCCCGGTACGCCGCGACATGCTGGCGATTGCCGCAGTTGCCGGTATCGCAGAACATCCGGGACCGGTTACGGGACAGGTCGATCAGCACAGCGTCACAGTCCGGTGCCGCGCAGATCTTGAGCCGACGCAGTTCGCCTGCGCGGACCAGGTCCGCCAGCGCCATCGCGAATTCGGCGCCCATGCGCTGGGCGAGCGGATCGTGGTTCGACGCCAGATGGAGGTGCCATTCGGGCATTTCGGCATGCCGCGTCAACCACGGCGAAGCGCGGGTGTCACTCAACAGCGCGTTGACCTGGCCGACGGTGCGTTCCTCGTCGTCGGCCACCGTCCAGATCGTCCCGAGTCGGATGCGGAGTTGACGCACGCCGTCCAGTTCGGCGTCGTCGCGGTCGCGGCGCCCGGTGTAGCCCCAGCTGGCCAGGAACTCATCGAGCGCGGCGTGGTCACCGAGGTGCTCACCGTCGACCCGGTCGCTGTTGACCAGTGCACTAGCCGCCCGCAGTGTGAGCTCCGTGTCATGACTGAAATTCATTTGACTCATGACCCTCTCCGGCTTTAGTGTCATGTCCAAAGAACTTTTTACTCATTACATTCCCGTGGGAGGTGCAGAAATGGTGATGGCGAAGTCCACCAGGAGCCAGTTCCAGCTCGGCCTGGCATTCGCGGTCGTGTCGGCGTTCTCGTTCGGCATGTCCGGGCCTTTCGCGAAAGCACTGATGGAGGCGGGCTGGAGCCCCACCGGAGCGGTCACCGCGCGCCTGGCAGGCGGCGCACTGGTGATGGCCGTGGTAGCCACCCTGGTCCATCGTGGCTGGGTCCGCGAGGCGTGGCAGCACCGGCAGATGGCGCTGGCCTACGGTGTGGTGCCGATCGCGGGCGCCCAGCTCTTCTACTACAACGCGGTGGCGCATCTGTCCGTCGCGGTCGCCCTGTTGCTCGAGTACACCGCACCAATACTGGTGGTCGGCTACCTCTGGGCCACCACCAGGCAGCGCCCAGCAGCGAAAACACTCGCGGGCGTCGGCATGGCTGTCGCGGGAATCATGCTGGTCCTCAACGTGTTCGGTAGCGACACGGGTGCCGAGATCAACGCCGTCGGCGTGGCATGGGGCCTGGCGGCCGCGGTCTGCGCGGCGAGCTACTTCGTGCTGGGCGACAAGGTCGGCAACGACGGGACCGGCATCAGCCCGATCACGTTGACAGCGTCGGGTCTGGTCGTCGGCACCGTAGCGCTCGGACTGCTCGGCATGACCGGGATCATGCCGCTGGCGTTCAGCGGCGCCGACGTCGTGGTGGCCGGAACAACCATGTCGTGGGCGATTCCCGTGCTGATGCTCGGTGTCGTCGCCACGGCTGTGGCATACACGCTCGGCATCCACGGCGTGGTCAGGCTGAGGTCTGGATTCGCCTCCCTGGTCGGTTTGGCCGAAGTCCTGTTCGCGGTGCTCTGGGCGTGGTTGCTGGTCGGTGAGGCCATCAGCCTCGGACAAGGGATCGGCGGTCTGGTGGTACTGGCTGGACTGGCACTCGCTCGCTCAGGCGACCGTTCGACGGAGGTAGCCGAGGCCACTTGGCCCGACGCTTCGCTGCCGCAGAATTGCGCGGCGGCTCTGAACCCAGTTACCGATGAATCGTCTGGCGTCGGCACTGACCGCTAACATCGTGATCTGATGATGCCGTCATACGACGGTCGTCGACGTCATCGCGGCCATTCCGTTCGCCGCCGTCGGCTTCACCCAGTCCCTGGCTCCCAACGCCCCCGAGTTCGTCGCGGCGCTCGCGGTGTTCGGCAACCCGACGGCCAAGGTGGTGTGTGAGTATTGGCCCCATGGCCATCCTCCGCCGCATGTTGCGCGCAATTCCGGTTGCCGCCGCCGCCGTCTTCGCCGCGTCCACCGTGCTGCCCACCGCAGCTCTTCCCACCGCCGCGGCGCAGCCGTGCCCTGACGTGGAGATCGTCTTCGCGCGCGGCACCAGCGAAGCCCCGGGAATCGGAAGGGTGGGCCAGGCACTGGCCGAGCAGCTGACGCCCATGCTCGGCGAGCGCACAGTCACCACCTACGCCGTCAACTACCCCGCCACCTACGACTTCGTCGGCTCGGCCAGTGGCGCCACCGACGCGTCGAACCGCATCACCGCCATGGCGTCCCAATGCCCGGACACGCGGATCGTGCTCGGCGGCTACTCACAGGGCGCGGCGATCGTCGACATGCTGATCGGGATCCCGCCGCTGGGCGACAGGCTCGGCGACCTCGGGCTGGCCGCGCCGTTGCCTGGCGGCCTGTCGAACGTGGCAGCCGTCGCCGTTTTCGGCAACCCCGCCGCCAAGTTCGGCAACCCTGCACAATCGTCAGGCACCTACGGTGGCAAATCGATCGATCTGTGCAACGACGGCGACCCCATCTGTTCCGATGGACGTAATCCTTTTGCCCACACCAGTTATGAGCGCACGCCGCTGATGGGTCAGGCTGCCGGATTCGTCTCTGGACTCGTCTGAACCCACACACCACCGCTAGCATGAAGCGATGCGGGTCGGGCGCGTAGTGATCGGTTTGGGTGCGGCGGTGTTCAGTGCCGCGGCGATGGTGATGGCCCCCGCGGTGGTCTGCACTCCAAGTACACTTCCGACAGCCGCTGCGGCTTGCGCGCAAGTCGAGGTCATCTTCGCCAGGGGCCGCATCGAACCGGCAGGCCCTGGAGCTATCGGCCGCGCGTTCGTCAACGGTCTCCGCGACCGCACCGGCAGGAACATCAACCTCTATTCGGTGGACTATCCCGCCGACAACGAGATCGACGTCGGCGCCAACGACATGAGTCAGCGCATCCAGGACACCATCGCCAGCTGCCCCGACACCCGCATCGTGCTCGGCGGCTACTCCCTCGGCGCCGCCGTCACCGACGTCGTGCTCGCGGTTCCGTTCGCTGCATTCGGTTTCGCGAAGCCACTGCCTCCAGGCGCCGACCTGCACATCGCGGCCGTCGCCCTGTTCGGCAACGGCACCGCATGGGTGGCGCCGATCACCAACTTCTCCCCGCTCTACAGCGAGCGGACGATCGAGCTGTGCCACGGCTCGGATCCGGTCTGCAACCCCGCCGACCCCAACACCTGGGAGAACAACTGGTCGGATCACCTCGCTGACGCGTACATCGAGGCGGGCATGGTGAACCAAGCCGTCGACTTCGTCTCGGGCAGGGTGTAGCCGCCCTACCGTCCCACCTCGTCAGCTGTGCGCACGTCGCGTGTGATCCGCGTGCGCGCTGCCAGCTGGTCATCGGTCGGATAGTCCACTCCGAGGAGCGTCAGCCCACGCGCGGGAGCGGCGGCGAAAGCACTCGATCTGGTGGTCTGCGCCAGCAGACCCTCCAACCAGTCGTCCGCACGCCTGCCCTCCCCCACCGCGAGCAACGCACCGACCACAGACCGAACCATGTTCCAGCAGAAGGCGTCCGCAGTGACGTGCACGGCGACGTGATCGCCGTCGCGCACCACGTCGAGGCGCTGCAGCTCACGAATCGTAGTGCTGCCCTCGCGATGTCGGCAGAACGCCGCGAAGTCGTTGAGCCCCAGCAGTTGCCGCGCAGCCGCGTTCATCGCATCGACGTCGATCGGACGATGCCACGCCGTCACGAACCGCGCCTGCTGCGGATCCACACCGTAGGACGCGGTCGAAAGCCGGTAGACGTAGTGCCTGCGCAGCGCCGAGAAGCGCGCGTCGAAACCGTGCGCCGCCCGAGCGACCTGACGCACCCGGACATCGGACGGCAGGAATTTCGCCAACCGCCACACCAGCGGTGCGAATTCGGGTCCGTCGCGCGGTGTGCGTGGGTGGACGTAACCCAGCGCATCATCCGGCACGTCCACGTGGGCCACCTGGCCGGAGGCGTGCACGCCCGTGTCGGTGCGGCCCGCGGCGCGCAATTGCACCGGAGTGCGGAACACGGTAGCCAGCGTCTCGTCCAGGACGCCAGCGACCGTGCGCTGGCCGGTCTGAGGCGCCCAGCCCGCGAAATCGGTTCCGTCGTAGGAGATATCGAACCGAAGACGAACGAACCCGCCACCGGAGTCGATGGCGGGCTCGTTCATAGCGTGCTTACTTGGAGTCGTCAGCCGCCTCGGCCGCATCTTCTTCGGCGACCTCGTCAGCTGCTTCGTCCGTCGCAGCGTCCTCGATGGCGGCGTCTTCGGTCTCGACTGCGTCCACCGTCTCGACGTCCTCGACCTCAGCCTGGGTGCCCTCGACCGCTTCCGGCTCGACGGCAGCCTGCGGTGCGGCAGCGGCAGCCACCGGGGCCTTCGTCGACGTCGACACACCGGATCCGATGTCGCCGCCGGAGCGGCTCCGGCGCGCGCGGTCGGCCTCGTCGGTCACCGTCTTCTCCCGCACCAGCTCGATGACGGCCATGGGTGCGTTGTCACCCTTGCGCGCCTCGACCTTGATGATGCGGGTGTAGCCGCCGGCACGGTCGGAGTAGAACGGTCCGATCTCTGCGAAAAGAGTGTGGACGACGTCCTTGTCGCGGATCTTCTTCATCACCTCACGTCGGTTGTGCAGCGTGCCCTTCTTGGCGTGGGTGATCAGCTTCTCCGCGTACGGACGCAACGCCCGGGCCTTCGGCTCGGTGGTCTTGATACGACCGTGCTCGAAGAGCGACGTGGCCAGGTTGGCCAACAGTGCCTTCTGGTGTGAGGACGACCCGCCGAGGCGGGGGCCCTTAGTGGGCTTGGGCATTGCGACTATCTCCTAAATGGGGCCGGTCCCCGTATCAGGTAGGGCCGGGACGGATTGAGCGGTCGAGCTGGGGAATATGCCCCGTTAAAGCTGTTCAGTTTCGGCGAAGTCCTGCTCGGTGTCCAGGTCGTAGTTGGCGTCGCCGCTCCACGTTCCGGTAGCGACGTCATAGCCTGCGACCTCGGACGGGTCGAAACTGGCGGGGCTGTCCTTGAGCGACAGGCCCAGCTGGTGCAGCTTGATCTTCACCTCGTCGATGGACTTCTGGCCGAAGTTGCGGATGTCCAGCAGGTCGGACTCCGTGCGGGCAACCAACTCGCCGACCGTGTGCACACCCTCGCGCTTGAGGCAGTTGTACGAACGCACCGTCAGGTCCAGATCATCGATGGGCAGCGCGAAGGAAGCGATGTGATCGGCCTCGGCGGGCGACGGGCCGATCTCGATGCCCTCGGATTCGACGTTGAGTTCCCGTGCCAGACCGAACAGTTCGACCAGCGTCTTGCCCGCCGAAGCCAGCGCGTCGCGTGCGGTGATCGAGCTCTTAGTCTCGACGTCGAGGATCAGCTTGTCGAAGTCGGTGCGCTGCTCGACGCGGGTGGCCTCCACCTTGTAAGTGACCTTGAGGACCGGCGAGTAGATCGAATCGACTGGTATGCGGCCGATTTCGGCGCCCGAAGCCTTGTTCTGCACGGCGGGAACATAGCCGCGGCCACGCTCGACCACGAGCTCGACCTCAAGCTTGCCCTTGTCGTTCAGGGTGGCGATGTGCATCTCCGGGTTGTGCACCGTCACCCCGGCAGGCGGCACGATGTCACCTGCGGTGACCTCACCCGGACCCTGCTTGCGCAGGTACATGGTGACGGGCTCGTCCTCCTCGGAGGAGACGACGAGGCCCTTGAGGTTCAGGATGATGTCGGTGACGTCTTCCTTGACTCCGGGCACCGTCGTGAACTCGTGCAGCACACCGTCGATGCGGATGCTCGTCACTGCCGCGCCCGGGATGGACGACAGCAGCGTACGCCGCAGCGAGTTGCCCAGGGTGTAGCCGAAGCCGGGCTCCAGCGGTTCGATGACGAACTGCGACCGGCTTTCGGCGATGACCTCTTCGGTCAGGGTGGGACGCTGAGAAATCAGCATTGTCTTCGTTTCTCCTTCTCGGCATCCGCTATTTGATGCCGTTACCCTCGGGGGGCTCCGGCCCCCGAGTAACCCCCCGAAGACCTCGGGGGGAGACCTCAATTATTTGGAGTAGAACTCGACGATCAGCTGCTCGTTGAGCGGCACGTCGATCTGGGCCCGCTCAGGCGCCTGGTGCACCAGGATCCGCTGCTGCTCGCCGACGACCTGCAGCCAGCCCGGGATGGGGCGGTCGCCCGCGGTGGCACGCGCCACCTCGAACGGCAGGGTGTTCAACGACCTGTCCTTGATGTCGATGATGTCGTACTGAGTCACCCGGTAACTGGGGATGTTGACCTTCACGCCGTTGACGGTGAAGTGTCCGTGGGCAACCAGCTGGCGGGCCATCCGGCGGGTGCGCGCCAAGCCGGCGCGGTACACCACGTTGTCCAGACGTGTCTCCAGGATCTGCAGCAGTTCCTCACCGGTCTTGCCGGGCCTGCGCGAAGCCTCGTCGTAGTAACGACGGAACTGCTTCTCCAGGACACCGTAGGTGAACCGGGCCTTCTGCTTCTCCTGCAGCTGATCGCGGTATTCGCTTTCCCTGATGCGCGCACGGCCGTGCTGGCCGGGCGGGTAGGGACGCTTCTCGAACGATGCGTCACCGCCGACAAGGTCGACGCCAAGGCGGCGCGACTTGCGGGTGACGGGTCCGGTGTAACGAGCCATCTGTTAAATCTCCTCTAGACCCGGCGCCGCTTGGGCGGACGGCAGCCGTTGTGCGGCTGCGGCGTGACATCGGCAATGGCGCCGACCTCGAGGCCAGCGGCCTGCAAGGAACGGATCGCGGTCTCGCGGCCGGAACCGGGACCCTTGACGAAAACGTCGACCTTCTTGACGCCGTGCTCCTGCGCCTTGCGGGCAGCGTTCTCGGCGGCGAGCTGCGCGGCGAACGGTGTCGACTTGCGCGAACCCTTGAATCCGACATGGCCCGACGATGCCCAGGCGATCACGTTGCCTTGGGGATCGGTGATCGAGACGATCGTGTTGTTGAACGTGCTCTTGATGTGTGCGGCACCGTGCGGGATGTTCTTCTTTTCCCTGCGACGCGTCTTGGCGCCCTTGCGGGAGGCCGCGGCACCGGTGCCCTTCTTTGCTGGTGGCATGACTTACCTGGCCTTCTTCTTGCCGGCGATGGTGCGCTTGGGGCCCTTGCGGGTACGCGCGTTGGTCTTGGTGCGCTGGCCGCGCACGGGCAGGCCGCGGCGGTGCCGCAGACCCTGGTAGCAGCCGATCTCGATCTTGCGGCGAATGTCGGCCTGCACCTCGCGGCGCAGATCGCCCTCGACCTTGAGGGAGGCTTCGATGTACTCGCGGAGCTGACCCACCTGATCGTCGGTGAGATCCTTGCTGCGCAGATCCCGGCTGATGCCGGTGGCTTCCAGGATCTCCTGGGAGCGGGTACGGCCGATGCCGTAGATGTAGGTAAGGGCGATCTCCATGCGCTTATCGCGCGGCAGATCCACGCCCACTAAACGAGCCACGTGTGGCATTCCTTCTCTGGTTGCGGAGGTCTGATCCCAGTCCGTCCCGCGTTTGTCCTCTGATGCGGGGTCCGGCCTCCGTGCCGGACGTGTGTGGGCGTCACTGCTACGTCTTTTTGGCGCTTACGCGCCGGGCGCCCACTGGTACTGGGAGGTCTGCATTCAGTTGTCGAAGAGGCCGGTGGGCCTCCGGCGATCAGCCTTGCCGCTGCTTGTGGCGCGGATCGGAGCAGATCACCATGACCCGCCCATGCCGGCGGATCACCCTGCACTTATCGCAGATCGGCTTGACGCTCGGGTTCACCTTCACGGCTGTGCGATCCTTCTGGGTTGTCTTGAATAGTTGTCCGGGCAGTTACTTGTATCGGTACACAATGCGGCCCCGGGACAGGTCGTATGGAGAGAGCTCCACCACGACGCGGTCCTCGGGCAGGATGCGGATGTAGTGCTGCCGCATCTTGCCGCTGATGTGCGCGAGGACCTTGTGTCCGTTCTCCAGCTCAATGCGGAACATCGCATTGGGCAGGGGCTCGACCACACGACCCTCGACCTCGATGGCACCGTCTTTCTTGGCCATACTGTCTCTGGCGTTCCTTGCGTTCGTTTCGTATCTACTGCGCCCGTTCTGCGCAGCCTCCGACCCGACTACAGAACGTGAGCCAAAGCAAGAGAATTCCCACCGAGAAATTCGTGGGTTCCATACAGGGCACGCAACGAGTCGGCGCGTCAGCCGCACCGTTGGTCCACGATACCCGCTCAGGGGCCAGGCTCCAAAATCGCGGAACCACTGGCCAGCGGCGACCGGGCAAGCCATGGACTGACAAGCTCTGGGTCTACGACCTGCGCACCGGCTCACACTTCACCCTCAAACAACGACCCATGCGCGACGAGGTCGCCGCCTCGTCGGTTGAGTGATCAATACGCGGTCCGCGAACCAGCTGATTGGCGGCCGACCAGACCGGGAATAGATTGGGCTTCGCGCATAATTACTGGCGATGACCGGACCCGATGCTCGTCCCGCCAAGCAGCACATCCCGATAATCCTCACCGTCGACGACGATCCCGCCGTCTCACGCGCAGTCGCGCGCGACCTGCGCCGCCACTACGGCAAGGCCTACCGCATCGTGCGCGCCGAGACCGGGCCGGACGCCCTGAGCACGCTCAAGGAACTCAAGCTCCGTGGCGACACCGTCGCCGTCTTCGTCGCCGACTACCGGATGCCTCAGATGAGCGGCATCGAGTTCCTCGAAGAGGCGATGGACATCTTCCCGATGGCCCGCCGGGTGTTGCTCACCGCCTATGCCGACACCCACGCCGCCATCGACGCGATCAACGTCGTCGACCTCGACCACTATCTGCTCAAACCGTGGGATCCGCCGGAGGAGAAGCTCTACCCCGTCGTCGACGCCCTGCTGGAGGCCTGGCATGCCGAGGGCGGCCACCCGATGCCGGACACGAAGATCATCGGGCACCGCTGGAGCCGACGCAGCTCGGAGGTGCGCGAGTTCCTCGCCAGCAACCGACTCTCGTATCACTGGATTTTCGCCGACGACGACGAAGGCAAGCGGATGCTCGACGCCGCGGGCCTCGACGCGCTGCGGTTGCCGGTCGTCATCACCGAGGAGGGCGAGCCGCTGGTCGAACCGACCAACGCCGAACTCGCTGCCCACCTTGGCCTTTCGACCGAACCCCGCGAGGACTTCTACGATCTCGCGGTGATCGGCGGCGGTCCCGGCGGACTGGCCGCAGCCGTCTACGGCGCGTCCGAGGGCCTCAAGACGGTGCTGATCGAAGCCGTCGCCACCGGGGGGCAGGCAGGCCAGAGCTCGCGCATCGAGAACTACCTCGGCTTCCCCGACGGCGTGCGCGGCGACCAGCTGGCCGATCGTGCGCGGCGCCAGGCCGAGAAGTTCGAGGCCGACCTCATCACCGCACGCGAAGCCGTCGCCATCGAATGTCACGGCAAGACGAGGACGATCCGCTTCGCCGACGGTGGCTCGATCGACTGCCGGGCGATCATCCTCGCCACCGGCGTCTCGTATCGCGAACTCGACGCCAACGGCTGCAACGGGCGCGACGGCGAAGACCTGAACCTGACCGGCAAGGGTGTCTACTACGGCGCGGCCTCCTACGTCGCCTCGGAGTGCGCCGACCAACAGGTGTACGTCGTGGGGGGTGCCAACTCGGCCGGCCAGGCCGCGATGAACCTGTCGCGCAAGGCGGCCCAGGTGACGTTGGTGGTCCGCGGGCCCAGCCTCGAGTCATCGATGTCGTACTACCTGATCCAGCAGATCAACGCGACAGACAACATCCGGGTGCTCACCAACACCGAGGTCTGCAACGCGAAGGGCAGCAACAGCCTGGAGAAGCTGGTCCTGATGAACAACCAGACCAACGAGACCGAGGAAGTGGACTGCGCACAGCTCTACATCTTCATCGGTGCGCAGCCGCGCACCGACTGGCTGCCTGCCGAGGTCACCCGTGACGAGCGCGGTTTCATCCTCGCCGGACCCGACCTTCGCGGTCGCCCCGGGTGGACGCTGGCTCGTCCGCCGCACCACCTGGAGACCAACCTGCCGGGTGTGTTCGTCGCGGGGGACGTCCGGTCCGGTTCGGGCAAGCGGGTGGCCGCGGCGGTCGGCGAAGGATCGATGGCCGTGATGCTCGTGCACCGGTACCTCGCCGAGGATTGACCGATGGGAGCCGATGAATCCGGCGGGCAGAGCGAAGCGACCCGCCTCGATCTGGCGGCACGCATCGTCGCCAAGCATGGCGGGAATATCTGGGTGGAATCCCAACCGGGCGACACCTGTTGAGTAGCAGTGTTGCCAACCACCACTGACGCCGACACATCAGATCTGTAAACGGAGGGTCCCCATGGGCGAGAAATGTCTGCCCGACGAACTGCGAACGCTGTTCCTGTTCGAGGCGCTGTCCGACCAACAGTTGAACACGCTGTGCAAGGACGGCCACATCGAGATGTTCGAGCCTGGCCCGATCTGCGCCGAAGGCGATCCGGCCACCTGCTTCTATGTGCTGATCGACGGCGAAATCGTGATGTCGAAACGCTCCGGCCGCGACGACATCGTCACCAACCGCACCTCGCAGCGCGGCGTCTACTTCGGCGCCTGGAGCGCCTACGTCGAGGGAATTCCGCACCTCTACGAGTCCTCGGTGAGGGTGACCAAGCCGTCGAAGCTCTTCGTGCTCGACGCCGAAGCGTTCGGAAACTTCGTCAAAGCGGAATTCCCGATGGCCGTGCATCTGCTCGACGGCCTCAAGGTCGGCGGGCTGCGGCAGAAGCAGATCCTGGGCCAGCGCGAGAAGCTGCTGGCGCTGGGCCAGTTGTCAGCCGGCTTGACGCACCAGTTGAACAATCCGGCCGCCGCCGCAGCGCGTGCCGTCGCCGATCTGCGCGACCGCGTTGGAAAGATGCGCCACAAGCTGGGCATGCTCGCGAATGGCAAGTTCACCCCGGAGGCCCTCAAGACCCTCGTCAGCATCCAGGAGGAGGTCGCCGAACAGGTGGCCAAGAGCAAGACGCTGGAACTCACCGCGCTGGAGACCTCAGACCGCGAGGACGCGATCGGCGACTGGCTGGAAGAACACGACATCATCGGCGCGTGGGATTACGCGCCGACGTTCGTCGAGGCAGGTCTGGACGTCGACTGGATGGAGCGGATCTCGGCGTCCGTCGACGAGGTCGACGCCTCGGCGTCACTGCAGGGCGCGATCGGGTGGCTCAAGTACACGATCGACACCGAATTGCTGATGAACCAGGTGGCCGAGGCCAGCAAGCGCATCTCGGCGCTGCTCGCGGGGGCCAAGCAGTACTCGCAGATGGACCGTGCGCCGTATCAGGCCTCCGATATCCACGAACTGCTGCACAGCACGCTGATGATGTTCGGCGACAGGATCGGGAAGGACAAGCCAATCAAACTCGTCAAGGAGTACGACAAGTCGCTACCCCAATTGCTCTGCTACCCAGGTGATCTCAATCAAGTCTGGACCAACATCATCGACAACGCCATCCAGGCCATGGAGGGCAGCGGCACGCTGACGGTCCGCACCATGCACGAGGGCGACCTAGCGCGCATCGAGATCTGCGACGACGGCCCCGGCATCCCCGATGACGTCAAAGAGCGCATTTTCGAGCCGTTCTTCACCACCAAACCGTTCGGTGAGGGCACCGGCCTGGGCCTTGACCTCGCGTGGCGAGTGGTCGCCGAGAAGCACCACGGAAACCTGCGGGTGGAAAGCGAACCCGGGGACACGCGGTTCGTCATCCTGCTGCCGTTGGAGGCGCCCGCCCCTGAGGCGACGCCGCCCACGGAGATCACGGCGGACGCCGCGGCCGGTGCGGCTGACTAGAAATCCGACCTCGCCAAGCCCGGCAGCGACCGACTGATCCACTCCGTGGTGGCGTGGGGAACACCGGAGGCGGTGGCCGCCAGGCTCACCCAACATCTCGAAGCGGGTGCCGACCACGTGCCCGTCCAGGTGCTCCTCAAATGAGAAGCTGATACCCGCGCTCACCGAGCTGGCAGGACCGCTCGGCTTGACCTGACCGCTCGAACTGGATGGGACTTCTATGACCGACGCAGTTTCGCTCAAACCCGACCTCGGCACCTTCGGCGTCTGGATTGGTGGCGCGCCCACGCCCGATGTCGCCGCCGCGATCGAGAAGCTCGGCTACGGCGCCCTCTGGGTCGGCGCCTCGCCTGCCGCCGACTTGGAGTTCGTCGAACCGATCCTCGAGAAGACCGAGACCCTGCAGCTGGCCACCGGCATCGTCAACATCTGGAACTCCGACGCCAAGACGGTTGCCGAGTCGTATCACCGCATCGAGAAGGCGTACCCGGGCCGCTTCCTGTTGGGCGTCGGCGTCGGGCATGCGGAGCACACGCAGGAATACCAGAAGCCCTACGACGCGCTGGTGGCTTACCTCGACGAACTCGACGCAGCCACGGTGCCGACGTCGCGCCGCGTCATCGCCGCGCTCGGTCCGGCCGTGTTGAAACTGGCCGCCGCCCGCAGCGCGGGCGCCCATCCGTACCTCACCACTCCCGAACACACCGGCAGCGCACGCGAACTCGTCGGCCCCACCGTGCATCTGGCCCCCGAACACAAGGTGGTGCTCACCACCGACGCCGATGCGGCCCGGGAAATCGGTCGCAAGACCGTCGGCTTCTACCTGGATCTGAGCAACTACGTCAACAACTGGAAGCGGATAGGGTTCACCAGCGACGACGTCGAGAAGCCCGGCAGCGACAGACTGATCGACTCGGTGGTGGCGTACGGCACGCCGGACGAGATCGCCGCACGCCTCAAACAGCACCTCGACGCCGGCGCCGATCACGTCGCCATCCAGGTTCTCGGCGACAGCGAGAACCTGCTGCCCACCCTCGAGGCGCTGGCCGGACCGCTGGGACTCACACAGCGCGACTGACCACGCGCGGATGGCGTTAGGGTTTGACCATGCGGTTGCTGGTCACCGGGGGCGCCGGCTTCATCGGCACGAACTTCGTGCACAGTGCGGTACGCGAGCACCGAGGCGTCTCGGTGACGGTGCTGGACTCCCTGACATACGCGGGCAGCCGGGAATCGCTGGCTGACGTCAGCAACGCCATCACGTTGATCCAGGGTGATCTGACCGACGCCGCACTCGTGTTCGGTCTGGTCGCGCAGTGCGATGCGGTCGTGCATTTCGCGGCCGAGACCCACGTCGACAACGCCCTGGCAGATCCGGCGCCGTTCCTGCGCAGCAACGTCGTCGGCACCTACGTGGTGCTGGAGGCGGCACGACAGTTCGGGGTGCGGGTACACCACGTGTCGACCGACGAGGTCTATGGCGATCTGGCGATCGACGATCCGCAGCGCTTCACGGCCGACACGCCGTACAACCCGTCCAGCCCGTACTCGGCGACCAAGGCGGCGTCGGACATGCTGGTACGGGCCTGGGTGCGCTCCTACGGTGTGCGCGCAACGATCTCGAACTGCTCGAATAACTACGGCCCCTACCAGCACGTCGAGAAGTTCATCCCCCGCCAGATCACCAACATCCTGACGGGGCGCAGACCCAAGCTGTACGGCACTGGAACCAACATCCGCGACTGGATCCACGTCGCCGACCACAACAGTGCGGTCTGGCGCATTCTCGGTGACGGAACCGTCGGGAAGACCTATCTGATCGGCGCCGAGTGCGAACGCGACAACCTTTCGGTGCTGCGCCTGATCCTGACGTTGATGGACCGCGACCCCGACGACTTCGACCACGTGGTCGACCGAGTCGGGCACGATGTGCGCTACGCCATCGACCCGTCGGCGCTGCGCGACGAATTGCGTTGGGCCCCCGAACATGGCGACTTCGCCGCGGGCCTGCAGCAGACCATCGACTGGTACCGTACCCATGAGTCGTGGTGGGCTCCGCTCAAGGACGACGTCGAGGCGCGCTACGCCGCGCGGGGTCAGTGACCGTGCAGGTGCGGGAGCTGGCGGTGCCGGGGGCGTGGGAGATCACGCCGCAGGTACACGGCGACAGTCGGGGCGCGTTCTTCGAGTGGTTCACCGACCGCGACTTCGTCGCCTTTGCCGGTCACCCGATGGACGTGGTGCAGGCCAACTGCTCGGTGTCGTCGGTGGGCGTGCTGCGCGGGTTGCACTTCGCGCAGCTGCCACCGGGTCAGGCGAAATACGTGACGTGTGTGCGTGGATCGGTATTCGACGTGGTGGTCGACATCAGGGTCGGGTCGCCGACGTTCGGCCGCTGGGATGCCGTCACGCTGGACGACCGTGACCGTCGTTCGGTCTATCTTTCTGAGGGTCTAGCACATGGTTTCCTTGCGCTGCAAGATCATTCGACGGTGATGTACCTGTGCTCGGCGCAGTACGACCCGTCGCGGGAACACACGATCCTGGCCACCGACCCCGATCTCGGCATCGAGTGGCCCGCCACGGTGTTCGGCTCCGAGGTGGTGCTCTCCGGCCGCGACGCCGACGCACCGACGCTGCAGCAGGTGCGCGACGCCGGGTTGTTGCCGTCGTGGGACGAGGCGCGCGAGTACGTGGAGCGGTTGCGCCGCGGACGCTGACGTTCGGGGCGTTGTGCCTCGCGAATGCGGTTCTATTCGGTACCTTTCGCTTGGACCGCCAGATCCTGCTTTAGCGGCGAACCGACGCTTGCCTCCCCGGGCGCAAGTTACTAGGATATCCAAGTAATCGCATCGCCCTCCGACCACGGGACTTCTCATGACCACTCAGATCCCCCACTACATCGACGGCCAGCGCACCGCAGGCCAGTCCACCCGTACCGCCGACGTCCTCAATCCGAGCACCGGTGAAGTACAGGCCCAGGTCGTGCTGGCCGCGCAAGCCGACGTCGACGCCGCCGTCGCCGTTGCCGTCGAGGCCCAAAAGGAATGGGCCGCGTGGAATCCGCAGCGCCGCGCCCGGGTGATGATGCGGTTCGTCGACCTGGTCAACAAGTACGTGGAAGAACTCGCCGAGCTGCTGTCGTCGGAGCACGGCAAGACGATCCCCGACTCCAGGGGTGACATCCAACGCGGCGTCGAGGTCATCGAATTCGCCATCGGCATCCCCCACCTGCTCAAGGGCGACTACACCGAGGGCGCGGGCGGCGGCATCGATGTGTACTCGCTGCGCCAGCCGCTGGGCGTCGTCGCGGGCATCACGCCGTTCAATTTCCCGGCGATGATCCCGCTCTGGAAAGCCGGACCGGCACTGGCCTGCGGTAACGCGTTCATCCTCAAGCCCTCGGAGCGCGACCCGTCGGTGCCGCTTCGGCTGGCGGAGATCTTCGAGGAGGCCGGGCTGCCCAAGGGTGTTTTCCAGGTGGTTCAGGGCGACAAGGAGGCGGTCGACGCAATCCTGCACCATCCCGACGTCCAAGCCGTCGGCTTCGTCGGCAGCTCCGACATCGCGCAATACATCTACTCGACCGCCGCCGCCAACGGCAAGCGGTCCCAATGCTTCGGCGGCGCCAAGAACCACATGATCGTGATGCCCGACGCCGATCTGGATCAGGCCGTGGACGCGCTGATCGGCGCGGGTTACGGCTCGGCGGGTGAGCGCTGCATGGCGATCAGCGTCGCGGTGCCGGTTGGTGAGGAGACGGCTAATCGATTGCGCGCCAGGCTCGTCGAGAAGATCAACAACCTGCGGGTGGGACACAGCCTCGATCCGAAGGCCGACTACGGTCCACTAGTCACCGGCGCGGCACTGGCCCGGGTGAAGGACTACATCGACCAAGGCGTGGCCGCCGGGGCCGAGATCGTGGTCGACGGTCGCGAACGCGCTAGCGACGAACTGACTTTCGGTGACGCCAACCTCGAGAATGGCTTCTTCGTCGGACCCACCCTCTTCGACCACGTCACCACCGACATGACCATCTACACCGAGGAAATCTTCGGTCCCGTGCTGTGCATCGTGCGCGCGCATGACTACGAAGAAGCGCTGTCGCTGCCCAGCAAGCACGAGTACGGCAACGGGGTGGCGTTGTTCACCCGCGACGGCGACGCGGCCCGCGACTTCGTGGCGAGGGTTCAGGTCGGCATGGTGGGCGTCAACGTGCCGATCCCTGTTCCGGTGGCCTACCACACCTTCGGTGGCTGGAAGCGGTCCGGCTTCGGCGACCTCAACCAACACGGTCCGGCGTCGATCCAGTTCTACACCAAGGTCAAGACCGTCACGTCGCGGTGGCCGTCGGGCATCAAGGATGGCGCCGAGTTCGTCATCCCGACGATGAACTAGAGCCGTGCCACTGTTCGGCATGGACGACGACGACCGCGTCATCAGTGAGACGGCGGCCGCTTTCGCCGCCAAACGCCTTGCGCCCCATGCTCTGGACTGGGACGAGCAGCACCACTTTCCCGTCGATGTGCTGCGTGACGCGGCCGAGCTGGGGATGGCCGCGATCTACTGCAGCGAGGAGGTCGGCGGCAGCGGGCTGCGCCGCCTCGATGCGGTGCGGATCTTCGAGCAACTCGCGGCGGCAGACCCGGCGGTGGCGGCGTTCCTGTCCATCCACAACATGTGCGCATGGATGGTCGACACGTACGGGACGGCCGAACAACGCAAGACATGGGTGCCGAAATTGGCATCGATGGAGGCGATCGCCAGTTATTGCCTCACCGAGCCGGGTGCCGGATCGGACGCAGCGGCGTTGCGCACGAAGGCCGTCCGCGCCACCGATTCGGTGGGCGACCACTACGTCCTGGACGGTGTCAAGCAGTTCATCTCCGGCGCGGGGACGTCTGATCTTTACGTGGTGATGGCACGGACCGGTGACGCCGGGCCTCGAGGAATTTCGGCGTTCGTCGTCGAAAAGGGCACTCCTGGACTCAGTTTCGGTGCCAACGAACAGAAGATGGGGTGGCACGCCCAACCCACCGCGCAGGTGATCTTCGAGGGCGTCCGGGTGCCCGCGGAGAACCTGCTGGGCGGCCCCGACGGGGAGGGCACCGGGTTCGCGATCGCGATGAACGGCCTCAACGGGGGCCGGATCAACATCGCGGCGTGCTCGCTGGGCGGCGCGCAGGCGGCGTATGGCAAGGCGACGTCGTATCTGGCCGATCGGCAGGCGTTCGGATCGGCGCTGCTGGACGAACCGACCATCCGGTTCACGTTGGCCGACATGGCTACTGCATTGGAAACGTCGCGCCTGATCCTGTGGCGGGCCGCCGAGGCGCTGGACTCGGGAGACCCGGAGAAGGTCGAACTGTGCGCTATGGCCAAGCGCTACGTCACCGACAGCTGCTACGACGTAGCCGATCGGGCGCTGCAGCTGCACGGCGGCTACGGGTACCTGCGTGAGTACGGACTGGAGAAGATCGTCCGCGACCTGCGCGTGCACCGCATTCTCGAAGGAACCAACGAAATCATGCGCGTGGTAATCGGGCGGGCGGCAGCTGTCCGTGCCCGCGCTTCATAATCTGGAGGGTCGATGACGACTATCGCATTCTTGGGTCTGGGCAATATGGGCGGCCCGATGGCCGCCAACCTCGTCGCGGGTGGCTTCGACGTTCGCGGTTTCGATCTGGTGCCTGCTCTCAAAGAGGCCGCAGAAGCCAAGGGCGTCACGGTGTTCGACAGCGGCCCGGAAGCTGTCGCCGAGGCTGACGTGATGATCACGTCGCTGCCCAACGGCGACATCGTGAAGGCGTGCTATGCCGAGGCGCTGCCCGCAGCCAAGTCCGGCGCCCTGTTCATCGACACGTCGACCATCTCCGTCCACGACGCGCGCGCGATCAACGCCCAAGCCGCCGAGCTTGGTATCGCCCAACTTGACGCGCCGGTATCCGGCGGTGTGAAGGGCGCCACTGCAGGCACACTCGCATTCATGGTGGGAGGCGACGACGACGCCGTCGCACGCGCCCGGCCCGTGCTGGAACCGATGGCGGGAAAGGTTGTGCACTGCGGCGGCTCCGGCACCGGGCAAGCCGCCAAGCTGTGCAACAACATGGTGCTGGCGGTGCAGCAGATTGCGATCAGCGAGGCGTTCGTGCTTGCCGAGAAGCTCGGGTTGCCCGCGCAATCGCTGTTCGACGTGATCACCGGCGCGACGGGGAACTGCTGGTCGGTGCATACCAATTGCCCTGTGCCCGGTCCGGTTCCGACGTCGCCCGCCAACAACGACTTCAAGCCCGGCTTCGCCACGGCACTGATGAACAAAGACCTCGGCCTGGCGATGGCCGCCGTCGAATCCACAGGGTCCTCAGCCCCCCTTGGCACCCACGCGGCGGAGATCTACGCTGACTTCATTGGTTCTCACGCCTCCAACGCGGACAAGGATTTCAGCGCCGTGATCGATCTGATCCGCAACGGCTGAGGCCCCCTTTACGCCGAAACTAACGAACGGGCGTAAAAGTCCCAGAACGAGGACGCCAGAACGTTGGTCTCGGCGCAGCGGGCGTGAGCTGCGCCCGGGCGACAACCGGTGCCCGCCAGCAGCGGTTCTGACGCGATCTTCAGATTGAATCCCGGCTGCGATTTCGGCCGTTTCCCGCCACAGATTCATAATCGATGCAGAAATTCACAGTCGACGCGAGATTTCAACGTCGCCGCGGACCGCTTGCCCCGCGAGAGCACACTTTGGTACGCGACACGCCGGAACTTTCTGTACCGATGTGTGCGCTGACCATTTCGTCACTACGCTCCCGCCCCAACAGTATCTGTGAGCCATGCCCACCGTCGCGAGCGGGCAGGCCGCGCGCAGTCAACAACCCGGCGGCGCAGCCCCCGCCGAAACCAACGAAATGGGCAATCCACCTCGAACTTTCCCACCCATTAGTGAGTTTCGGCGTTAGAAGTCGCCGGCGCTGTGGCGCAGTGTCTCAATCGAGGCGACCAGGGCCGCGGACTCCTCGGCTGACATGCCGATGTCGGCGAAGACGTCGTTGTTGAGCGTCGCGGTGGCTTCCTCGACCGTCGAACGGCCGATGGGCGTGATGCGCACCAACGTCGTCCGGCCGTCGGTGGGATGCGGTACGCGTTCCACCAGCCCGTTGGCCTCAAGTAGCCGAATGGCGTGCGTGACACTCGTGACGTGCACCTGCAGGCGCTTGGACGCCTTGGTGATCGGCAACGCCCCGGACCGGCTAAAGGCCAGCAACCGCAACAACTCGAAGCGCGAGAAGCTCAAATCGTAGGGCCGCAACGCGGTCTCCACGCGCCCGAGCAGAATCTGGTGAGCCCGCATCACCGATGTCACAGCGACCATGCCGTCGGCGACGCCGCCCCATCCCGCTCGCTCCCAGTTGGTCCTCGCCTGGGCGATCGGGTCGGGCGGCTCGGGTCGCGATGGTGTCCCTGGCATCGGATCAGGCCGGCGGTGCGCCCGTCGCTTCGCTCGCCACCGTGAGGATGCGCGGACCGTCCTCGGTGACCGCGACGGTGTGCTCCCAGTGCGCGGCGCGGGAGCCATCGGTGGTGACGACGGTCCACTCATCCTCGAGGACGACGGTGCGGCCGGTGCCGAGCGTCAACATCGGCTCGATCGCCAGAACCGAACCCGGCGCCAGCAGCGGTCCACGCCCCGGTGCGCCTTCGTTGGGCAGGAACGGATCCATGTGCATCTGCCTGCCGATACCGTGGCCGCCGTAGCCGGCGACGATGCCGAACGCGCGCCCGTAGCGCGCCGCGGCGGCCTCGGTGCCCGTCTCGATCGCGTGCGAGACGTCGGTGAGCCGGTTTCCCGGCAGCATCGCGGCGATGCCCGCTTCCATGGACGCCTTTGTGGCTTCCGACAGCGCCTCGTCGATCGGGATCAGGTGTCCGATACCGAACGTCACCGCGGAGTCCCCGTGCCAGCCATCGACTATCGCGCCGCAGTCGATCGACACCAGGTCTCCCGCCGCCAGCACTTCGCCCGACGACGGGATGCCGTGCACCACGCGGTCGTTCACCGAGGCGCAGATGGTGGCGGGGAAACCGTGATACCCGAGGAACGACGGCGTGCCGCCGCCGTCGCGGATCACCGACTCCGCTATGCTATCGAGCCCGAGCGTCGAGATCCCCGGAACCGCGGCCCGGCGGACCGCCGCGAGTGCGGACGCCACCAGAGCCCCGGCCACCGCCATGGCGTCGAGTTCTCCCGACGTGCGCTGCGCGACGACTTTGCGCGTACGCAGCCGCGGCAGCGCCACGCTTTAGCGCCCCAGCGCCTGCAGCGTGCGGGCGAACACGTCGTCGACGGTGCCGACGGCGTCGATCGTCTTCACGTCGGCGCTGTAGTACTCCAAAAGCGGAGCGGTCTCGTCGCGGTAGACCTTCATCCGATTGAGGATGACTTCCTCGGTGTCATCCGCCCTGCCGCGCGCCATCAGGCGCTCCAGCAGCTGGTCCTCGGCGACGCGGAACTCGACGACGGCGTCAAGCTTGAGGGCGCGCGCCACGAGCATCTCGCGCAACGCCTCGGCCTGCTCGACCGATCGCGGGAAGCCGTCGAGGATGAACCCCGCGGCCGCGTCCTCGTCGTTGAGGCGGCTGTCGACGAGAGCGTTGGTCAACGTGGCAGGTACCAGGTCGCCTGCGTCGAGGTACTTCTTCGCCTGCAGACCCAGCTCGGTCTCGTTGCCGATGTTGTGGCGGAACAGGTCCCCGGTCGAGATATGCGGGACGCCCAGTTCGGATGCGAGCTTGACGGCTTGTGTGCCTTTGCCGGCCCCCGGCGGTCCGAGCAGGACGATTCTCACTTGAGGAACCCTTCGTAGTTGCGTTGCATGAGTTGGCTTTCGATCTGCTTAACGGTGTCCAAACCGACGCCGATCATGATCAGAACCGCTGTGCCGCCGAACGGCAAGTTCTGAACGGAACCGGTGTTCCCGATCTCCAGGAACAGGTTCGGCAGGACGGCGATAACGCCCAAGTAGATCGAGCCGGGCAAGGTGATCCTGGAAAGGACGTAACGCAGATAGTCCGCGGTGGGTTTACCGGGTCGGATTCCCGGTATGAAGCCACCAAACTTCTTCATCTCGTCAGCGCGCTCGTCGGGATTGAAGGTGATGGACACGTAGAAGTACGTGAAGAACACGATCAGTCCGAAGTACACCGCGATGTAGACGGGGCTCGCAGGATCGTTGAGGTACTCGCCCAGGAAGCGGTTCCACCAGTTGTTGCCGAGCCCTGCTCCGCCGCTCTGGACCAACTGGGTGATCAGCTGCGGGATGTAGATCAGGGACGACGCGAAGATGACGGGGATGACGCCCGCCTGGTTCACCTTGAGCGGTAGGTAGGTCGAGGTACCGCCGTACATGCGGCGCCCGACCATCCGCTTGGCGTACTGCACCGGGATCCGGCGCTGGCCCTGCTCGACGAACACCACGCCGACGATGATGATCAGCGCGGCCACGCAGACCAAGGCGAAGGTGACGCCGCCGCGGCTCTGCAGAATGGTCTGGCCCTCGGACGGGATCCGCGCGGCGAGGCCCGCGCAGCTGAGCAGCGACCTGCCGTTGCCGATGCCGCGCTCGGTGACCAGCTCACCCATCCACATCACCAGGGCCGCACCTGCCGTCATCACGATGACGATCACGACCAGGGTGAAGATCGAATCGTCGGACAGGATCGGTACCTGACAGCTTGCGAACAAGCCGTTGTTGGCGGCCAGGGCGACGATGCTGGTGGCCTGCAGGATGGCCAGCGCGATGGAGAGATAACGCGTGTACTGCGTCATCTTGGCCTGGCCGGACTGGCCTTCTTTGCGCAACTGTTCGAAGCGCGGGATCACCACGGTGAGCAGCTGGACGATGATGCTCGCGGTGATGTACGGCATGACGCCGACCGCGAACACCGACAGCTGCAGGAGCGCACCGCCGGAGAATAGGTTGATCAACGAATAAATCTGTGCGGAGTCGCCGCCGCTGACCTCTTTGATGCACTGCTGCACGTTGGGGTAGTCGACGCCTGGAGAGGGCAGCGTAGCGCCGACCCGATAGAGGATGACGATGCCGAGCGTGAACAGGATCTTTCGTCTGAGGTCGACTGTTCGCAGCGACGAAATGAAAGCTGAGAGCACTCTTCCTCCTGCGCAGCCGAGTTTCGGGCTACGGCGTGCCTTTAGGTGCTGGTCATGCCAGCCACGGTTAGTCCTGGGCAGCACGCGTTCTCCGACTACCCGGGCGGGTCGTCGGCCGCAGGCCAGCGGCCTGCGAACTCACGTGCCAAACAGTCTACGAGAGTAACAGTTGGCCCCGTCACGCCCGCCATGTGCCAACTCAGGTGGGCCTCAGATTTCGAAGGTACAGTCGGATCGCGCTCGTTATATCAGCTAAGTATTTGACGCTAAGGAGATCGAGATGGCACGAACCGACAACGACACGTGGGACCTCGCGTCGAGCGTCGGCGCGACGGCCACCCTGGTTGCCGCGGCTCGCGCGGTCGCGAGCAAGGCGCCCGACCCGCTGATCGACGACCCGTTCGCCGAACCGCTGGTGCGCGCAGTCGGCGTGGACTTCTTCACCAAACTGGCCAGCGGCGAGATTGACCCGAGCGACATGAACGACGATTCCCTGCCGGGCCTGAGCCGCTTCGCCGACGGCATGGCCGCGCGCACCCGATTCTTCGACGAATTCTTCCTCGCGGCCACCGACGCCGGCATCCGGCAGGCGGTGATCCTGGCCTCGGGCCTCGACGCCCGCGCCTACCGGTTGGCGTGGCCGGCCGGTACGACGGTCTTCGAGATCGACCAGCCCGAGGTGATCGAGTTCAAGACGCGAACGCTCGCCGATCTGGGTGCGGCACCGACTGCCGACCGCCGGACGATAGCCATCGACCTCCGCTTCGACTGGCCCACCGCACTGCTGGACGCCGGTTTCGATCCCGCCCTACCGTCGGCGTGGATCGCCGAGGGGCTGTTCGGTTACCTTCCGCCCGAGGCTCAGAACTCGCTACTGGACCAGATAACCGAGCTGAGCGCCCCTGGTAGCCGAGTGGGCGTCGAGGGCGTGCCCAGCCACCGGCAGGAGGACGACGCGGCTGTCCGTGAACGGCTGGAGTCGGTCTCTGATCGGTGGCGCTCTGCCGGCTTCGACCTGGATTTCAGCCAGCTGGTGTTCCGCGGCGAACGCGATGATGTCGCCGAGCACCTGCGCGGTAACGGCTGGACCCCGACGGTCACCCCCACCAACGATCTGCTGGCCGGCTACGGCCTCAAACCGTTGGAGGGCGACGACCAGGGTTTTGCCGAAGTCGCCTACGTCAGCGCGGAGCGGTAGCTGTGACATCCCCGAGCCGCCCCGCCCCTGCCCGCCGGACCCTGCGCACCGAGACCGACAGCTGGGACCTGGCCAGCGGCGTCGGATCCACCGCGACCATGGTCGCTGCCGCCCGTGCGCTCGCCACCGCCGAGCCCGAGCCCATCATCTGTGACCCCTTCGCCGCGGCACTGGTGCGCGCGGTGGGCGTCGACTTCTTCACCCGCATCGTCGACGGTGACGCGGTGTTCCCCGAAATCACCGGCGACGATCCGGTGCGCCTGATGACCGACGCGATGGCGGTGCGGACGGGATTCTTCGACGATTTCTTTCTCACCTCGGCCACGGCCGGAATCCGCCAGGCGGTCATCCTGGCTTCCGGGCTCGACACGCGTGCTTACCGGCTGCCGTGGCCGCACGGCACGGTCGTCTACGAACTCGACCAACCCGACGTGATCACCTTCAAGACGCGGACACTGACCGAGCTCGGCGCCGCGCCCGCGGCAGACCTCCGCAACGTCAGCATCGATCTGCGCGACGACTGGCCGAAGGCTCTGCGCGACGCGGGGTTCGACGCGGACCAGCGATCAGCCTGGAGTGCCGAAGGGCTGCTGATGTATCTGCCGCCTGAGGCCCAGGACCGGCTGTTCGACAACATCACTGCGCTGGCCGCGCCAGGCAGTCGGGTGGCCACCGAGTTCCACAGCGGCGAATTCGGTGGCGCGCTGAGCGAGCGCGCGCGAGAGCTGTTCGGCGGCACGGGTTCAGACAGTCCCGTCGGGGATTTCGCCGACCTCGTCTACACCGGGGCACGCAGCCACGTCGCCGACTACCTGGGGGCGCGCGGCTGGGCCGTCACGACCCGGGCACGCACGGACGTGTACGCGGACTACGGGAAGGTTTTCCCCGACTCCACGATGATGGCGCCGCTCAGTGATTCGGTGGCCATCACAGCGGTGTGGCAATGACGCGCGCCGAAGGCGACTCGTGGGATCTGACGTCGAGCGTAGGAGCAACCGCAACGGCGGTGGCTGCCGTTAGGGCGATCGCGTCGCAAGGACCTGATGCCCTGCTCCATGATCCGCTGGCCGATCCCCTGGTTCGTGCGGTGGGAATCGACTTCTTCATCCGGATGCTAGACGGCGAACAGTTCGCGTCCGCCGAAGACGACCCCATGCTCAACCGAACGGCCATGAAGGAGCAGATCGCCGTCCGCACCCGATTCTTCGACGATTTCTTGACCGCGTCCGGCCTGACCCAGGCGGTGATTCTGGCCTCGGGTTTGGATACCCGCGCCTACCGGCTGGCCTGGCCCGATGGAACGTCCGTCTACGAACTGGATCAGCCCGCCGTCATCGACTTCAAGACCGCAACGCTGGCCGATCTCGGCGCCGCGACCACCGCGCACCGTCACGCGGTCCCGGTCGATCTGCGCGATGACTGGCCGAATGCGTTGCGCCACAATGGCTTCGATCCGTCAGAGCCCACCGCTTGGATCGCGGAGGGGTTGCTGGCGTACCTGGCGCCCGACGCGCAGGACCGGCTGTTCGACCACATCACGGCGCTGTCCGTCCCGGGCAGCCGGCTGGCCACCGAACACATCGACATGGCAGCACTACCCGACGACTGGGCCCAGAAGCTCACCGAGCGGTCGCGGCGGGCGGGTTTCACCATTGATCGCGGCGCGCTCTTCTACGCCGGCGAGCGCAACAGCGCCGCCGACTACCTGCGGGCGCACGGCTGGCAGGTGGGGGTCCAGACCACCGAGCAGATCTACGCCGCGAACGGCTTCGAACTGCCCGACGACGAGATGGCGGCCTGCGGCGGCGGGTCGGGATATTTGACCGCGACGCGGGACTGATGCCGCCGAGTGGCGATCGAGAACTCAGGGAAGGCAGCCGCGCGCTGGCCACCGTCCACCCCCGACACCTGATCGAGGACTCGTTCGCCGCGCCAAGAACTAAAAGCGGTAGTCCCCCAGCATCAGTACGCTGGCGCCGGTGACGGACTGCCCTGCCCGGCTCACCATGCCAGCCACCGAGCGCCCCAGTAGCGCGGCGACGGCATCCGACAGCGACGCTGCAGCAGGCTGCGACGACGGTTTGGGACGCAGGAAATCCAGCAGCGACGAACCGGGATAGTTCGCCACCTCGACCTCGTCGTCCTCATCGAGTCCGGCGAACACTTTCGCGCGGCGCACCGCGCTGCGCAACCCGCCCAGTTCGTCCACCAGGCCGTGGCTAAGAGCGTCCGAACCTGTCCACACGCGGCCGCGGGCGACAGAGTCGACGGCTTCGACGGTGAGCTTGCGCCCATCGGCGACGCGTTCGATGAAGTCCGTGTAGAACAGGTCCGCTTCGGCTTCGACATGGGCCTGCTGCTCGGGTGTGAACGGGTCGTTGACCGACCAGGCATCAGCGTTGGCGTTGGTGCGCACACCATCGGAGCCGATACCTAAGCGTTTCTTGAGGTCCCGGGCGATCAGCTTGCCGGTGACGACCCCGATCGAGCCGGTGATCGTGCCGGGATTGGCGACGATCGCGTCGGCGCCCATCGACACGTAGTAGCCGCCGGAAGCGGCAACCGCCCCCATCGACGCGACGACGGGAGTGCCATTTGCCCGGACGTTGGCGACCTCGCGCCAGATGGTCTCCGACCCGGTCACCGATCCGCCCGGGCTGTCGACCCGCAAGACGATGCCGACCACATCGTCGTCGGCGCCTGCCTCGCGCAGTGCGGCGGCGATAGTGTCGCCGCCTGCGCTGGAATTGCCGAAGGGCAGCACCTGCGGGCCCCCGCGGCCGCTGACGATCGGACCGGCGAGCGTCACCACCGCGATGACGGGCTTGGCCTTACGCCCCGGCAGCGTCGGCATCGACGACCTCGGTCCGCCCGCGGTCGCGCGGGCGTAACGCGCGAGGTACAGACGGGGCGGCCCGTCGTCGTCGCCTGAATCCTGCTCGCCGGAAATCAGTTCGGCGATTCGCGCGTACGCCTCGTCGCGGAACCCGACGCGGTCCACCAGCTTTCCGTCGACGGCAGCGTCACGCAACAACGGCGCGCGGTCGGCCAGTGCGTCTACCGCCCCGACATCGATCCCCCGCGATTCGGCGACCGCGGCCCACACCTGGCGGTGCAGGCTGGTCACCAACGCGGTGTCTGCCTCGCGGTGCGGCTCGGTGTAGCTGTCCTGCGTGAAAAGGTTTGCCGCCGACTTGTATTCGCCGCGCGCGACGAACTGCGCCTGGATTCCGGCCTTGTCGAGTGCGTCGCGCAGGAACGTCGCATTGGTGGCAAACCCGACCAACCCCACGGTGCCCGACGGCTGCATCCACACCTCGCCGAACGCGGAGGCCAGATAGTAGGACAGGGTTCCGGGATAGGTCTCGGCCCATGCGAGTGACGGCTTGACCGCGGTGAACGCCGCGATGGCCGCACGAAGTTCCTGCACGGCGCCCGGCGCTGCCGCGGGGATCTGGACCCGCGCGATCAATGCGCTGACCCTGGAATCCTCGGCAGCGCGGTGGATGGCGGCAATCGCCTCACGCAGCAGCAGCGGCTTGCCGCCCAGGGTAATGACGGCCAGCGGATCGAACCCGCTGGCCTCGGGCGGCGCGGTCATCAGGTCGATCTCGAGCACACACCCGTCGGGCACGCCGTGGTGACGTGCGGTGTCAACACGCCGCGCGATCGCGCGCAAGTCATCGGTACCGGGCAAGCTGGGCAGGAAGGCGGACATCCTTCGAGGCTACCTGCGCCGCATCACCGGAAATCACGCGCGGCGCGACTGGTCAACGAGGCAGAAACGACCGGAACTCAGGGCAGTACATCAACACCGAGATCTGCAGCAAGCCGACCGCCTGCCCGCGCGTCATCCCAGTGTTCTCCAGCGCGGTGACCACCCCGAGCACGGCTGTCACGGGGTTGTTGAATCCGCTGCGGGCACCCTGGGTGATGTTTTCGCAGACGCCGCGGCCCACAGCGGGCAGGTCGGTACCCGGCGCGAAGGCAATATCCAACTGCTCGACCACGGCAATGAACCGCTCGTCCTCCGTGGTGGCCGTGGCAGGGCCGATACCGACTGCTCCGGTGAGGAGCACACCCGCTGCAGCCGCAACCGCGGCAGCCGCGCGGCGTCGGTGGCTGATCATGGGACCCCTCCTGAATACTCGCATGGGCAGTGTAACCACAGCGCAAATTATCCGCCTGCGAGGCACAAACCCCCACAGAGCCCAAGGCCCCCGACACCGTTGGTCGGTGTGGGGGCCCGTTGTGCGCTGATGCCTGTTAGGACAGCTCGCTGGCCGATCCGCCTGCGGCGGTGATCTTCTCGCGGGCGCTGCCCGTGAACTTGTGTGCAGTGACGTCCACCTTGACCGACAGCTTTCCGTCGCCGAGCACCTTGACGAGCATGTTCTTGCGAACCGCGCCCTTGGCGATGAGGTCGTCGACGGAGATGGTGCCGCCCTCGGGGAACAGCCGATCGATGTCGCCGACATTGACCACGGCGTACTCTGTGCGGAACCGGTTACGGAAACCCTTGAGCTTGGGCAGCCGCATGTGGATCGGCATCTGTCCACCCTCGAAGGTCACCGGCACGTTCTTACGCGCTTTGGTGCCCTTGGTACCGCGGCCCGCGGTCTTACCCTTGGAGCCCTCGCCACGGCCGACGCGCGTCTTGGCGGTCTTCGAGCCAGCGGCGGGCTTCAGGTCGTGAAGCTTGATGACGCTCATGTGGTCGCCTCCACTTCTTCCACGACTACGAGGTGATGCACGGTGTTGATCAAGCCGCGCGTCTGCGCGTCGTCCTTGCGGACCACAGACTGGCGGATCTTTCGCAGGCCCAGGGTGCGTAGGCTCTCGCGCTGCTTCCAGCGAGCGCCGATGGTGCCCCGCACCTGGGTGATTTTCAGTTCAGCCATTGTTATGCGTTTCCTTCACGCGCGGCCGACGAGGCCAGCGCATCTGCTTCGCGACGGGCGCGCAGCATGCTCGCGGGAGCGACGTCCTCCAGCGGGAGACCGCGACGGGCCGCGACTTCTTCGGGCCGCTGAATCTGCTTGAGCGCGGCCACAGTCGCGTGGACGACGTTGATCGCGTTGTCGCTGCCCAGCGACTTGGCCAGGATGTCGTGCACCCCGGCGCATTCCAGCACCGCACGCGCAGCGCCGCCCGCGATCACCCCGGTACCCGGGCTGGCCGGACGCAACATCACGACACCGGCAGAGGCCTCACCTTGCACGGGGTGCACGATGGTGCCGCCGATCAGCGGGACGCGGAAGAAGTTCTTGCGCGCCTCTTCGCCGCCCTTGGCGATGGCAGCGGGAACTTCCTTGGCCTTGCCATAGCCGATGCCGACCATGCCCTTACCGTCCCCCAGGATCACCAGTGCGGTGAAGCTGAACCGCCGACCGCCCTTGACCACCTTGGACACGCGGTTGACGTTGACGATGCGCTCGATGTAGTTGCTCTTCTCGCCGCCGTCACGGCCACCACGGCCGCCGCGATCGTCACGCCGGCGGTCTCCCCGGCCGTCACCCCGGTTGTTATCCGAGGTGTTGCCCTGTTCCGCCATTATGCGGTCCCTCCATTGAGTGCATTCATCTTTATGTTTCCCATGTCGCTTCGCTCCTGCCCGCCGGCTAGAACTTGAGTCCGTTCTCGCGTGCCGCGTCAGCCAGAGCCGCGATGCGGCCACCGTAGGTGTTGCCACCACGGTCGAAGACGACGGCTTCGATACCGGCAGCCTTGGCGCGCTCGGCGATCAGCTGACCGACCCGCACGCTGTGTGCCTTCTTGTCACCCTCGACGGCGCGCACGTCACCCTCGATGGACGACGCCGCGGCCAGCGTGGTGCCGGTGAGATCGTCGACCAGCTGCACGTGGATGTGCCGCGACGAGCGATTGACCACAAGTCGGGGACGCTCGGCGGTGCCGGACACCTTTTTACGCAGCCGTGCGTGCCGACGTAACCGCGCGACGCGGCGGGTCGCGGAGATGTTCTGGCCCACCGGCTTACCGGCGGGGGCCACTGTGTCTTTTCCAGAGCTGGGGGCCATTGTCTACTTACCTGTCTTTCCGACCTTGCGGCGGATCTGCTCACCCTCGTAGCGCACGCCCTTACCCTTGTACGGGTCGGGGCGGCGCAGGCGGCGGATGTTCGCCGAGATCTGGCCGACTTTCTGCTTATCGATCCCGGTGACCGAGAACTTGGTGGGCGTCTCGACCGCGAACGTGATGCCGTCCGGCGCCTCGATCACGACGGGGTGGCTGTAGCCGAGCGCGAACTCCAGGTTGGAACCCTTGAGCTGTACGCGGTAGCCGACGCCGTAGATCTCCATCTTCGTGGTGTATCCCTGCGTCACACCGGTGATCAGGTTGGCCACCAGAGTCCGCGAAAGGCCGTGCAGCGAACGGCTGCGCCGCTCGTCGTCGGGTCGGGCCACCACGATGGTGCCGTCGGCACCGCGGTCGAGAGTGATCGGCTCGGCGATATCCAGTGTCAGAGTGCCCTTGGGCCCCTTGACGGACACATTCTGTCCGTCGATCGTTACGTCAACCCCGGATGGGACCGGGACCGGCTGCTTTCCAATGCGCGACATGTTTTAGTACCCCCTCACCACACGTAGGCGAGGACTTCGCCGCCCACGCCGGTTCGCGCTGCCTGGCGGTCGGTCAGTAGCCCTCCGGACGTGGAGATAATCGCCACGCCGAGGCCACCGAGAACGCGCGGCAGATTGGTCGATTTCGCGTACACCCGCAGACCGGGCTTAGACACCCGCCGGAGGCCGGCGATGCTGCGCTCGCGGCTGGGGCCGTACTTGAGCGATACCACCAGCGACTTGCCCACCCGGGCATCCTCGGTGCGGAAATCGCTGATGTAGCCCTCGCTCTTGAGGATCTGGGCGATGTTCGCCTTGATCTTCGAGTGCGGCAGGGTCACCTCGTCGTGGTACGCCGAGTTGGCGTTGCGCAGACGCGTCAAGAAGTCTGCGATCGGATCCGTCATTGTCATGACAGGGGTGTCACCTTCCTCGCGGCGGTTCCCAGCCCTGGCTGGGTGGGCCTGCCGCGCACCTTTATCTAGTGGAGTTTGGGTTTGGCGCTTTGCGCTACCAGCTGGACTTCTTGACGCCGGGCAGCTCACCCGCGTGCGCCATCTCGCGCAGGCAGATGCGGCACAGCCCGAACTTGCGGTACACCGCGTGCGGGCGCCCGCACTTGTTGCAGCGGGTGTAGCCGCGCACTGCGAACTTGGGCTTCTTGTTGGCCTTGTTGACCAGAGCCTTCTTTGCCATCTGCTCAGTTCTCCTTGAACGGGAAGCCGAGGGCCCGCAGGAGCGCCCGTCCCTCGTCGTCGTTCGTCGCCGAAGTGACGACGGTGATGTCCATACCGCGGGGGCGGTCGATGTCGTCGATGTTGATCTCATGGAACATCGACTGCTCGTTGAGCCCGAAGGTGTAGTTACCGGTGCCGTCGAACTGCTTGGGGCTCAGGCCGCGGAAGTCGCGGATACGCGGCAGCGCGATGGACACCAATCGGTCCAGGAACTCCCACATGCGGTCGCCGCGCAGCGTCACCCGCGCACCGATCGGCATGCCTTCGCGCAGCTTGAACTGGGCGATCGACTTACGGGCCTTGCGGATTTCGGGCTTCTGGCCGGTGATCAGGGCCAGGTCGTTGACCGCGCCGTTGATCAGCTTGCCGTCCCGGGCTGCGTCGCCGACACCCATGTTGACGACGACCTTCACCACGCCGGGGATCTGCATCACGTTGGCGTAGTTGAACTCCTTGTTCAGGGAGTCCTTGATCTCTTCGCGGTAGCGCGTCTTCAGCCGGGGCTGAACCTTTTCCGAAGTCTCGGTCGTAGTCACTGCTAGATATCCTTGCCGTTGCGCTTGGAGATGCGAACCCGCTTGCCGGTCTCTTCGTCGACGCGGTAGCCGACGCGGGCAGGCTTGCCGTCGGAGTCGATGACCATCACGTTCGAGACGTGGATAAGCGCCTCCTGGGTGACGATGCCGCCCGAGCTGGCACCACGCTGGTTCTGCGACACAGCTGTGTGCTTCTTGATCCGGTTGACGCCCTCGACGAGCACGCGGTTGCGCTCGGGGACGGCCCGCAGGACCTTGCCCTTGGCGCCCTTGTCCTTACCTGCGATGACGAGCACGGTGTCGCCTTTGTGGACCTTCATTTACAAAACCTCCGGGGCCAGCGAGACGATCTTCATGAAGCGCTTCTCGCGCAGCTCGCGACCCACCGGGCCAAAGATGCGGGTGCCGCGTGGATCGTTATCGGCCTTGATGATGACGGCGGCGTTCTCGTCGAACTTGATGTAGCTGCCGTCGGCGCGACGACGTTCCTTGACGGTGCGAACGATGACGGCCTTGACTACGTCGCCACGCTTGACGTTGCCACCGGGAATGGCGTCCTTCACGGTCGCCACGATGACGTCACCGATGCCGGCATAGCGCCGCGACGAGCCACCGAGCACGCGGATGCACAAGATTTCCTTGGCACCGGTGTTATCGGCGACCTTCACGCGCGATTCCTGCTGAATCACTCGATCTCCTCGTTATCGTGTGCACGGCAGCGCGAAGCCGATCTGTCGTGCGAGCTTTGTCGTCCAGCGGCACGCAGGGCTTGCGCACAAACTGCTGCGCCAGCCGAGGTCTGCCCAAGGCAACCCCTAAAGTCTAGGTGACGGCCTGCGTGGAACCAAATCAGCGCTGATTAGGCATACCGCCGGGGATCGAGGCTGCGAGCCAAGGAGGTCCATGACGGCTGGCATCGTGCTGGGCACGGTCGCGGCGTTGCTCTTCGCATTGTCGGCTTTCATCCAGCAACACGCCACGCACAAGGCCGTCGCACCCGCCGACGCTCATGTGCTTCGGCACTCCTCAGGGGTGCGTGACCTGGTAACCAGCCTGGTGCGGAGCAAGACCTGGCTGGTGGGCTGGGTGACCAACGTCGCCGGGGTCGGCGCCCAGGCCGCCGCACTGAAGTCCGGCTCGGTGGCCGGCGTCCAACCCCTGATGTCGGCGCAGCTTCTCTTCGTGGTCCTGCTGGCGTCGGCGCGGCAACGCAAGTGGCCCACGATCTGGGACTGGCTGTTCGCGGTCGCGGTGTGCGCTGGAGTGGTGCTACTACTGACGTCGGGTCGCGCCGTGGGCGTGACAGGGCCGCCGGACAGGGTGCATGTGCTTGTCATCACGGGCGGCGTGGCGCTGATCGCGGTGACGATGCGTCAGCTCAGCAGGAGGGCGACACCGTGGGTGGCCAGCCTGATGGTCGGGGTCGCCGCCGGCCTGTGCCACGCGATGACCGCCGTTTTCCTGCAGACGACTGTCACCGACCTCTTCGCCAGGGGCTTGCTGGCCACTCTGCTGTCGTGGCCGATTTACGGCCTGCTGGCCAGTACGGTCAGCGGCTTGCTGCTGGCTCAGATCGCGTTCGCCACAGGCCCGCTACCGCCTGCTGTCGCGGCGATGAGCTCGACCAACCCGGTGGCCAGCTTCGTGATCGGCTTACTCATCAGCGATACCGAGGTGCACCTCACCGGCGTCACCGTCGCGGCAATCGTCGCCTCAGCGGCGTTGATCATCGGCGGCATCGCAGGATTGGCGAACTCGTCGAGCACCAGGGGGCTGTACGGCTCGGCAGGACCGTCGCCGTCGCCGGCGAAGACGCGCGGTTAGCGCACGCAGCGGAAGCCGATGTGCGTGGTCGCGCTGTCCTGGGTCTGAGGCGACCGCGCCGCGGGCCGGTAGCGGTGGCAGTACTCCGGCGCGCACAGGTGTGAGCCGCCTTTGAGCGTCTGCGTAACTGCCGGATCCGGGCTGTCGGGTGTCGGCGTGCAGCACGCTTTGGCCGCTCCCACCCAATGGTGGGCGGAGTACGCCGTGGTAGTCCACTCCCAGACGTTGCCGATCATGTCGTAGAGGCCGAAGTCGTTGGCGGGGAATGCCTCTACCGGCGATGTCCCCCGCCAGCCGAGCGCACCGTCGTTTCGGTACGGGAAGCGGCCCTGCCAGGTGTTGGCCATCAATTGCCCGCTGGGCGCGACGTCGTCGCCCCACGCATAGGTGGTCACGGCACCGGCGCCGGCGGCGTACTCCCATTCGGCCTCTGTTGGGAGTCGTCGGCCTGCCCACCGCGCGTAGGCGGCGGCGTCGGTGAAGCACACCTGGACCACGGGATGGTTCTCCAGGCCGGCGATATCGCCGTCCGGCCCGAACGGATACCGCCAGCACGCCCCGGGCGCCCAGTCCCACCACTGCCGCCAGTCCCGCAGATCGACCGGACCGGACGACGGCCGAAAGATCAGCGCGCCCGGTTGCAGATCCGCCTCGGCCACACCGGGGTAGAGCGCGGAGTCGAGGAGGCGTTCCGCGACGGTGACATAGCTTGTGGCCGCGACGAATTCGGCGAACTGCGCGTTGGTCACGGGGTGGCGTTCGATGGCGAACGCATCGACGGTGACCGGATGGATCGGTGCCTCGTCGGGATAGAAATTCGTCGACCCCATGCGGAACGATCCGCCAGGTAGTTCCACCAGCTCGGTGACCATGCGAACAGACTAGGCCGTGACACTGACGAAGTGGCCTCCTACGTCGAGTTCATGGGCTATACCCAGCCGGCGCGCGGAGGACTTCGCCGTGGGCTCACGGCCCACGTTTGGACTGCCGTTACTTCGCCTTCTCCAAGACGTTGACCAGCCGCCAGCGCTTGGTTGCCGACAGCGGGCGCGTCTCCATCAACGACACCCGGTCGCCGATGCCTGCGTCGCCGTTCTCGTCGTGCGCCTTGACCTTCTTGGTGGTTCGGATGATCTTGCCGTAGAGCGGATGGCTCTTACGGTCTTCGAGCTCCACCACGATGGTCTTCTGCATTTTGTCGCTCACCACGTAGCCGATAGCGGTCTTGCGACGCCCACGCGGCTTCTCGATTGCAGGGGTGTGCTTGTCACCCTTGTGCGTTTCAGCCATTACGAATCCTCACCATCGGGCCCGGACGCCAAGCCCAGTTCACGTTCGCGCAGCACGGTGTAGACGCGTGCGATTTCCTGGCGCACCAGCCGGAGCCGGCGGTTGTTATCCAGCTGGCCGGTGGCCATCTGGAAGCGCAGGTTGAACAACTCTTCTTTAGACTCACGCAACCGCGTGGTCAACTCTTCTTCGGTGAGCTCCCGCAGTTCGCCAGCGGAGATTCCCACTGCCATCAGAACTGCTCCTCTCGGGTAACGATGCGTGCCTTGATCGGCAGCTTGTGGATCGCGCGGGTCAGCGCGTCGCGGGCAATCTTGTCATCGGGGTAGCTGAGCTCGAAGAGCACGCGGCCCGGCTTGACGTTGGCAACCCACCATTCCGGCGAACCCTTGCCGGAACCCATGCGGGTCTCAGCAGGCTTCTTAGTCAACGGGCGGTCCGGGAAGATGTTGATCCACACCTTGCCGCCACGCTTGATGTGCCGGTTGATGGCGATGCGAGCGGACTCGATCTGCCGGTTGGTGATGTAGGCGTGCTCCAGTGCCTGGATGCCGTAATCACCGAAACTGACGGTCGTGCCGCCGCTGGCAATACCACGCTGCCTCGGGTGGTGCTGCTTGCGGTGCTTGACCTTGCGGGGAATCAACATGAACTAGTTCTCCGTGCTCTGCGTTTCGGCCGCACCCGCTGCTGCCTCGGTGCCCACTGTCGCCTCCGCTAAGGCGGGTGCCGCCGGAGCGTCCTCGGAAGCTGCGCGGCCGGCGTCGGTACTGGTGGCGGTGGTGCCGGAAGAGCCACTGCGACGCGGGCGGGTGGCACCCGACGGACGCTCGCGGCGCGGACGGTCAGCTCCGGCAGGGGCAGCCGCGGTGAGCTCACGCTTACCGCCGACGATGTCGCCCTTGTAGATCCAGACCTTCACACCGATGCGACCGAAGGTGGTCTTCGCTTCGAAGAGGCCGTAGTCGATATCGGCCCGCAGCGTGTGCAGCGGGACGCGACCCTCCTTGTAGGTCTCCGACCGGCTCATCTCGGCGCCGCCGAGGCGACCCGAGCAGCGCAGCCGGATGCCCTTGACGTTCGGCTGGCGCATGGCCGACTGCATGGCCTTGCGCATCGCGCGACGGAACGCCACCCGGTTGGACAACTGCTCGGCGATGCCCTGGGCCACCAACTGAGCCGTCGACTCCGCGTTCTTGACCTCCAGGATGTTCAGCTGCACCTGCTTGCCGGTCAGCTTCTCCAGCTCAGCGCGGATGCGGTCGGCGGACTGGCCGCGGCGACCGATTACGATGCCGGGACGTGCAGTGTGGATGTCAACGCGAACCCGGTCACGGGTGCGCTCGATCTCGACCTTCGCGATGCCGGCCCGCTCAAGCTCGATCGGCTTGTCCTTGGGGACCGGGATCGGCTTGGCCAAGAGACGACGAATTGCGACGTCTTCCTTGATGTAGTCCTTGTACTGCTTATCGGCGTACCACCGCGATTTCCAGTCGGTGGTGATCCCGAGCCGGAAGCCGTGGGGATTGATCTTCTGGCCCACTAGCGCGAGCCTCCCTTCGCTTCTGCGGTGGCTTTTGTGGTGGAGACTGCGCCGCTCTTCTTGGCCGCGGCCTTGCTGCCCTGAGCGCGACGCGCCCGCGAGGCGGCGGCGGATTTCGACGCCCGCTCCTTGCGCTCCGGCCTGCTTTCCACGATCACGGTGATGTGACTGGTGCGCTTACGGATGCGGTACGCACGACCCTGCGCTCGCGGACGGATCCGCTTAGCGGTCGGGCCGCCGTCGGCGTACACCGTCGCCACCACGAGGGTGGCGGGGTCGAGGCCGTCGTTGTTCTGCGCGTTGGCCGCGGCGCTGGCGATCACCTTGGCGACCGGCTCGCTCGCGGACTGCGGGGCCCAGCGCAGGATGTCCAGCGCCTCGGCTACCGACTTGCCACGCACCAGGTCGATGACCCGGCGTGCCTTGGTCGGCGAGATGTGCACGTAGCGCGCAACAGCCGTCGCCGACGGGTACTCCGTCTCACTAGTACTCATGACCTATCGCCTCTTGCTCTTCCGGTCGTCCTTGATATGACCCTTGAACGTCCGCGTAGGGGCGAACTCGCCGAGCTTGTGCCCGACCATCGCCTCGGTGACGAACACGGGGACATGCTTGCGACCGTCGTGGACCGCGAAGGTGTGCCCGATGAAATCTGGGATGATCGTGGACCGACGCGACCAGGTCTTGATGACCTGCTTGGTGTTCTTGTCGTTCTGGAAGTCGACCTTCTTCAGCAGATGGTCGTCGACGAACGGGCCCTTCTTCAGGCTGCGTGGCATCGCTAACTACTCCTAGCGCTTATTCTTGCCGGTGCGCCGGCGGCGGACGATGAGCTTGTCGCTCGGCTTGTTCTTGCGGGTGCGGCCCTCAGGCTTGCCCCACGGGCTCACCGGGTGACGTCCACCGGACGTCTTACCCTCGCCACCGCCGTGCGGGTGGTCGACCGGGTTCATCACGACACCACGGACGGTGGGGCGCTTGCCCTTCCACCGCATCCGGCCCGCCTTGCCCCAGTTGATGTTGGCCTGCTCGGCGTTGCCGACCGCGCCGACAGTGGCGCGGCAGCGGACGTCGACGCGACGGATCTCACCGGACGGCATGCGCAGCGAGGCGTAGGCGCCTTCCTTGCCCAGCAGCTGGATGCTCACACCGGCCGAGCGGGCCAGCTTGGCACCGCCACCCGGGCGCAGCTCCACCGCGTGGATGACCGTGCCCGAGGGGATGTTGCGCAGCGGCAGGTTGTTGCCCGGTTTGATGTCGGCGTTGGGCCCCGACTCGACGACCGCGCCCTGGACGAGATTCTGCGGCGCGATGATGTAGCGCTTGTCGCCGTCCACGAAATGCAGCAGCGCGATGTTCGCGGTGCGGTTCGGGTCGTACTCGATGTGCGCGACCTTGGCGTCGACACCGTCCTTGTCGTGGCGACGGAAATCGATCACGCGGTAGGCACGTTTGTGTCCACCGCCCTTGTGCCGGGTGGTGATGCGACCGTGCGCGTTACGTCCGCCCTTGCCGTGCAGCGGACGCACCAGCGATTTCTCCGGATGATCGCGAGTGATCTCGGCGAAATCGGAGACGCTCGAGCCGCGACGACCGGGGGTCGTCGGCTTGTACTTGCGAATTCCCATGATCTAAGAAGTCTCTCTAGTCCTCGTGCTCCCGGCGGTTAGACCGGAGCTCCGAACAGGTCGATCGGCTTGCTGCCCGCGGCCAAGGTGACGATCGCGCGCTTGGTGCTCTTGCGCGTGCCGTACCCGCTGCGAGTGCGCTTGCGCTTTCCGTACCGGTTGGCGGTGTTCACCGAATCCACCTTGACGGAGAAGATCTTCTCGATCGCGATCTTGATCTGCGTCTTGTTGGAGTCCGGGTGCACCACGAAGGTGTACACGTTGTCCTCGATCAACCCGTATGACTTCTCGGAGATGACCGGGGCCAGGATGATGTCGCGTGGGTCGGTGATGGTGGCCATCAGGCTGACACCTCCTCGTCAATGGCTGTGCTGTTGGCTGCGATGAACGCGTCAAGAGCCTCAACGCTGAACACCAGGTCGTCCGCCTTGAGGACGTCGTACGTGTTGAGCTGATCCGCCGAGATCACGTGCACACCAGGCAGATTGCGGACGCTCTTGGCACCGACCTCGTCGGCCCGGCCGATCACGATCAGCACGTTGGTCCGGTCGGTCAGGGTGCCGAGGAACGCCTTGGCACTCTTGGTCGACGGGGTCTGGCCCTCGATCAGTTCGGTGATCGCGTGGATCCGCTCGTTACGTGCCCGGTCGGACAGAGCACTGCGCAGTGCGGCAGCGATCATCTTCTTGGGCGTGCGCTGGCTGTAGTCGCGCGGCTTGGGGCCGTGCACGACGCCACCGCCAGCGAACTGCGGGGCACGCGTCGAACCCTGGCGGGCGCGTCCGGTGCCCTTCTGCCGGTACGGCTTCTTGCCACCGCCGGAGACCTCACCGCGCGTCTTGGTCGAGTGGGTGCCCTGGCGCTTCGCGGCCAACTGGGCCGTCACCACCTGATGCATCAACGCGATGTTGGGTTCGACGTCGAACAGGGCAGCCGGTAGTTCTACCGTGCCATCCTTCCCGCCGCCCGGGGTCAGGACGTCAATGGTGTTCTTGGCCATGTCTACTTCTCACCTCGTTTGATCGCGCTGCGAACCACGACCAGTCCGCCGTTGCGGCCGGGGATGGCGCCTTTGATCAGCAGCACGCCGTTCTCGACGTCGACCTTGTGCACCACCAGGTTCTGCGTGGTGACGCGGTCGCTGCCCATCCGGCCCGACATCCGCGTGCCCTTGAACACGCGGCCGGGGGTGGCGCAACCGCCGATGGAGCCGGGGCGGCGGTGCACGGCCTGAGCACCGTGGCTGGCACCCTGGCCCTTGAAGCCGTGGCGCTTCATCGTGCCCGCGAAACCTTTGCCTTTGGACGTGCCCGTCACATCGACATAGGCGCCGTCGGCGAAGATCTCCGCGGTGAGTTCCTGCCCGACCTCGTACTCGGTCGCGGCGGCCTCGTCGACGCGCAGCTCGGCGAGATGCCTGCGCGGGTTCACCCCGGCGACGGCGTACTGCCCGGCCAGCGGCTTATTGACCTTGCGGGGGCTGATCTCGCCGTACGCCAATTGCACGGCGCTGTAGCCGTCACGCTCCGGCGTGCGGATCCGCGTCACGACGTTGGGCCCGGCCTTGACGACCGTCACCGGCACGACCTTGTTGTTCTCGTCGAACACCTGCGTCATGCCCAGCTTTGTGCCCAGAATGCCTTTACGTGCCATTTCTCCTGGATCTCCTACTGGATGTTGACGTCGACGCTCGCCGGCAGATCGATGCGCATCAGGGCGTCAACGGTCTTCGGCGTCGGGTCGAGGATGTCGATCAGGCGCTTATGGGTGCGCATCTCGAAATGCTCCCGCGAGTCCTTGTACTTATGCGGGGACCGGATAACGCAATATATGTTCTTCTCGGTCGGCAGCGGCACTGGACCGACCACACTGGCGCCGGTACGGGTGACCGTCTCGACAATCTTGCGCGCCGAGGCGTCAATCGCCTCATGGTCGTAGGCCTTGAGCCTGATGCGGATCTTTTGTCCCGCCACGCTGTCCTACCTCACTGAATACTGGGCCCTCTCGGACCTGGTCTGCCGCCTGCACCGGGATTGCCCCGCGCGCAGACATGCCGCCGCTGTTTACCTGTCTGTGGTTCACCGGCCCCCGCGGTCGGGTGTGTCGCCCTACGCGGCCTCCGTGTGCGCCGAATTCTCGTCGCGATGCCGAAGGTGGAACCGGACGCGCCCATACGAGCGCTGCGTACGCCCCGAGCGGGCGAACCCGGCTCTAGGCAACCCGAACAGTATGCCTCAGATCCGCACGTGTTCCAAATCCCTGGTCAACCCAACCCGGCAGTGGTCAATCGCGTGCGCTGGGCTCCGTCGGCCGCGGTACTGCGGGGAGTGCGGGTCAGTCTCCCCCGCCCTACCCGGAAAGCGGAGGATGGTGAAACTTGGTAAGCAGTTCTTTGTCATGTTGACGAAGGGGGGAACATTCACGAGACGCTGGCGACTCAGACTTCGTGGCCGGGAACCGCTGACGGTTCTCCCAGACAGAGGAGGCCCCTGGTGGCGACCCGAGCACGCGCGTCGAGGCTGGCCGGTGTGGCCGCCGCGGGACTTCTGGTGACAGTCATCAGCGCGCCCCACGGCCAGGCCGATCCCGATCTCGCCGAACAGGAAGCGTCCGGAACCTATCGCCTGGTGTTCGACAACGCCTACGAGTCACCTAGAACGTGGCAGATCACTCCCCACTGCGAGGTCGAGCGCGCAACGCCGTGCGTACGGGTTGTCGGCAACGGGAGGATGGCGTTCGACGCGGTGCTCGCCGATGGTCGATGGAGCTTCGGATCGTCCTATGCCATGGGTCCGTGCGCCGCCCCGCCCGTGACGGTCAATGTCTGGTCATGGGATCCCATTGCCCTTAACGGGACCGTCGTGAACGACATCGAGGCCGGCTGCGGACTGCCCGAACGGACGGAGACGTATTCGACGTTCACCATGACGAGGATCGGCTAAGTTCCCCGCTTGGCGAGTTCAACCACCGACCGGCGGGCGGCAGATGGGGGCAACAGCCTCTCGGCCAACCAGCCAGTGGTAGAGATGGTGGCTCCGGCCACGGTGGCGGCGTCGAGAGTCGGTTGCGCGAGCGCGCCGGACGCTGATCGGTGCCTGTCGCCAATTTTTCGGCCCTGGCCTCGTCATGCTCCGATTTCAGCGGCGCACTGCATCAGGCTCGACAACCATGTCGTTGAGCCCACCTCCGCGGCAGAAGCCACCGAGACCATGCGGCCAGATTCACTACTGCCAGTCTCGAACATATCCACACCGAACGAGCGTGGCGTGGTCGACACCTCGCCCGGCCGCAACTGTGTACAGCGCACCACGGTGGTGTCGGCCCGATCCTGATCGCGGCGGGCTTCCGGCGGCAGGCAGAGGCCTGCCTGACATCTCAGCGTTTCTCCTGAGAAACAGTTCAGAAACGCAGCGGTCCTAGCGTCGAGCGACCCGGCAGTACAGCCCACGTCCGTCAGGAGACGCTGTGACCGAGACCCATGAATCATCGGACGCCACTGTCGGCGCCACCGCCAAACCCTTCACCGCGGTGTACGACCCACGGCTGGCCAACGACGACCTCATCCCGCTGGAGAAGCAGAGCTGGTCGACGTACAACATCTTCGCGTTCTGGATGTCGGACGTGCACAGCGTCGGCGGCTACGTCACCGCGGGCAGCCTGTTCGCGCTGGGGCTTTCGAGTTGGCAGGTGCTGATCGCCCTGCTCGTCGGCATCGTCATCGTCAACGTGTTCTGCAACCTGGTGGCCAAACCCAGCCAGCACGCCGGTGTGCCCTATCCGGTGGTGTGTCGCAGCGCATTCGGAGTCCTCGGCGCCAACGTGCCCGCCATCATCCGCGGCCTGATCGCGGTGGCGTGGTACGGCATCCAGACCTACCTGGCGTCGGCCGCGTTGGACGTGGTGCTGCTCAAGCTTTGGCCCGGCCTCATGCCGTACGCCGACGTCGACCAGTACGGCTTCCTCGGATTGCCGCTGCTGGGTTGGTGCACCTTCGCTCTGCTATGGGTGCTACAGGCGGCGGTCTTCTGGCGCGGCATGGAGTCGATCCGAAAGTTCATCGACTTCTGCGGTCCCGCAGTCTATGTCGTCATGTTCATCCTCTGCGGCTATCTGCTCTGGAAGTCCGGCTGGCACGTCAGCCTGAATCTGGGTGGCGAAAAGACCGGCAACACAGTGGCCGTGATGCTCGGCGCGATCGCCCTGGTGGTGTCCTACTTCTCGGGTCCGATGCTCAACTTCGGCGACTTCGCCCGCTATGGAAAGAGTTTCGACGCCGTCAAGAAGGGCAACTTTCTCGGCCTGCCGGTCAACTTCCTGGTGTTCTCGCTGCTGGTGGTCGTCACCGCGGCCGCAACTGTGCCGGTGTTCGGCGAACTGATCACCGACCCGGTGGCCACGGTGGCCCGGATCGACAGTGTCACCGCGATCATCCTCGGTGCGTTGACGTTCACCATCGCGACCATCGGCATCAACATCGTCGCGAACTTCATCAGCCCCGCATTCGACTTCTCCAACGTCAGCCCGCAGAAGATTAGCTGGCGGATGGGCGGCATGATCGCCGCCGTTGGATCGGTGCTGCTTACCCCATGGAACCTCTACAACAATCCCGAGGTCATCCACTACACACTCGAAGTTCTCGGCGCCTTCATCGGCCCGCTGTTCGGGGTGCTGATCGCCGACTACTACCTGATCAAGAAGCAGCGGATCGTGGTGGATGACATGTTCACGATGTCCAAGGCCGGAACGTACTGGTACCAAGGCGGTTACAACGTTAAGGCCGTCGTGGTCACCGCTGTTTCCGCGATGGTGGCGATGTTCCCGGTGCTGTTCGGCGATCTGCCGGGAATGACCACCGCCGCGCAGTACAGCTGGTTCGTCGGGTGCGCGCTGGGCTTCGGGTTGTTCTGGGTCTTGATGCGCAATGAACCGGCACCGGAACTGGAACTCGCCGACAAACCACCGGCCGCGACGGGTGACGGTGCACAGCACGTCGAAACGCACGAGGCCTGATCGAACACTAGCTACGCTGAGCGCGTGCGACTGCTTCTCGTCAACCCCAACACTACGGCGTCGATGACGGCGGCCATTGCGGCCAGCGCGGCGGCCTTCGCCTCATCGGAGGTGATCGTCGAGGCGGTGAACCCGCCCGACGGTCCGGCCAGCATCGAGAACGACAACGACGAACGTCGTTGCATCCCAGGGTTGCTCGCGGAGATCGCATCAGCACAAGCCCGGCCAGCCGAGCTGCGCCCCGACGCCTACGTGGTGGCGTGCTTCGGCGATCCCGGTTTGGTGGAGGCACGCGCTATGGTAGACGTGCCCGTCCTCGGGATCGCGCAGGCGGCCATGCATGCTGCTGCGTTGGCGGGCGGTTCGTTCTCGGTGGTGACGTCGATGTCGGCGACGGTGCCACGGGGCTGGGAGCTGGCCAAGATGCACACGCCCAATGCCTGCCTGGGGGTGTACGCCTGCGACATCCCAGTCGTCCAGATCGATGCGGACCCCTGCACCGTCATACCGATCGGCGACCTGTGCGCGCAAGCACTGGTACGCGACGGCAGTGCAGCCATCGTGCTGGGCTGCGCCGCGATGGCCCGCTACGCGGCTCCGCTGCGCCACCGCCTCGGGGTCCCCGTCATCGACGGTGTGGTGGCAGCAACGGTCCTGGCAGAAGCCTTGATCAGACTGGGGCCGTGACGAATTCGGCAGCGCGGTGCGCCATCATTGCGATGGTCGCGTGAGGTCCCCTGCTGGGGATGTCCGGCAATGATGATCCGTCGATGACCCATAGGCCGTCGACACCCCGCACAGCGCAGCGTTCGTCGAGCACGGCGTTCTCGGCGCCGGGTCTGCCCATCGGCGCCGTACCGCACAGGTGCTGAGTAGTGGACCACGCAGGTTCACCCACCCGGGTGGCGCTGCCCGCGATCTCGGCCGCCCACTGTGCACCGCGTCGCAGCGCTTCGGCGTCGGCGGGATCGGCGTCGTAGCGATGCTCGATCCTGGGTGCAACGGTGATATCGGCTGACACGAGCGCGAGTCGCCCCCTTGCTCGTGGTCGCATCAATGCCACCCCCAGATGCGGCCAGTCGGGCTCACCGGATCCGAGGTCGCCCGTCATCGCGATGAATCCACCTGTGTAGGGCCTGATTTCGACGTCGTCGACGTAAGCGGCCACTTCGACCACCGGCCGCCCGGCGTGCACCGGCCAGTGCGTGGGCAGCACCCACTCCGGGTGGTCGGCGAAACGTTGCCCGACCGGAAGTCCGGCGATCACCGGGATGCCGAGTGAGCGCAGCGCCTTCGGTGGCCCGATACCGGAGAGCATCAACAGCTGAGCCGAACCAATAGCGCCGGCGCTCAAGATGATTCGGTCGGCACTTACCACAGAGGCACCGCCAGCACCGATCACCTCGACACCCGTGGCACGATCTCCCACGAACCGGATCCGACGGGCTTGACTGCCGGGGCGCACCGTCAGATTGTGACGCCGCAATACCGGCTGCAGGACGGCATGCCCCGGGCCCTTCCGAACGCCGTCGACGATGTTCAGCGGCACCGCCCCGACGCCCACTGCCGAACTCCGCGGGTCGGTGAACCCGTTGAGGTCCTCGATCCACCGCAGCCCCGCGCGCATCGCAGACTGCGCGAACAGCTCACTGCTGCCGGTGATTTCGGGCGTCCGGCGAACATCGATGGGACCACTGTCGCCGTGCTCGGCCCGGGCTCCGAAATCATGGTCGCGTTCGATAGCCCGGAAATGCGGAAGGACGTCGGCCCAGTACCACCCGGGCAGATCCCAGCTGTCGAAGTCCCCGGGCAGGCCCCGACAGAAGTAGCCACCGTTGACAGCGCCCGATCCGCCCACCACTTCCCCGCGCATCACAGTGGCGGTCCGCGGTGGCTCCTCGGTGATCGACGTCTGGTACCTGCGCACCAGCGGGCTCGCCGAGCCGATCGGCAGCTGCAGACCGTTGGCGGTCAACGCGCTGGCGGCGGCATCGTCGAGACCCCGCCCTGCCTCAAGGAGCAGCACTCGACAGGCGGGGTCCGCTGAAAGGCGCTGCGCCAAGATCGATCCCGCGCTACCCGCGCCGACGATCACGACGTCGGCGGGTGCACTGCTCAAGGCGTCAGGTCTTGATCTGCGGTTTGAGTGGACCCACGTTGCGCTCACGGATTACGCCCGTCCACAGGCCGGTGCCGTAGGCGAGGTCGTCGAGCCGTTTCAGCACCAGATACGGCACCAGCCCGAGTGGCTTGGTGTCATCGTCGGTGTTGCGGTTGCGGCTCAACCAGTCCACGACGCCGTCGACGATGGCCGCCACGAGCACGATCTGCCTGCAGCGCCGCGACAGCAGCGCCAACACGAGCGCCACCGGCCAATAGTGCCTGCAGATGGCTGACGCCATCTGCAACGCTGCCGACCCCAGGCCGCGGACCGTCACCATCGCCACGTCGCGGGGTTGGGTGTCCGCGCCCGCCATCGTCTTGGCGATCCTGCGGCCGGTGATACCTGCGACGAGCAGCGAGGCGAAGTAGCCCAGGTAGGACCCCATCGCCAGCAGGACCCATACCACCAGCGTGGAGCCGGAGATCACCACCGGGGCCGTCTTGTCAGGATGCCGAAGCGAGAGCGGAGCCGCCGACTCGCCGTAGAAAGCCTTGCGGGCCAACCAGTCTCTTATCTTGATCCGGTGATCGTGGGCGACGTGGGCGATCGGCTCGTAACGCAGCCGCGAGCCGGCTTCCACCAGTCGCCAGCACAGGTCGACGTCCTCACCGCATGGCATGGTCTCGTCGAAGCCGCCGATTTCGCGCAGAGCCGAGCGCCTGCAGATGATGGCGGCGCTGGGCACGTAGGACACCGTGCCGTACGGCACCACCGGCGCTTCCCGCAGACCCAGGTCGAGCGACGACCGGACGGCCTCGTAACGGGCCACCAGGTTGTCACTGTGCGCCAGACTCACGATGCGCGGGGCGACGAGCGACACGGCCGGATCGCAGAAGTGCCCGAGCAGCGCTTCCAACCAACCGCGTCGCGGCACCACGTCGGAGTCGAGGAAAGCGACGAACTCGCTGTTCGCCGCGTTGGCCCCGGTGTTGCGGGCCGCCGCGGGCCCTTTGCTCCGCGGATGCCGGATCACTTGGAGATCGCAATGCAGATCATCGAAATCGGCCTGTTGCACGGGGGTGGCCGAGCCGTCGTCGACGACGACGATGCGCAGGCCGCGCAGCGCCCCCACCAGCCGCCGGAGCCCAGTTGGATTGTTGCGCACCGGAACTACCACGGTGACGTCGCGATGTGACGGCCCCCCGGCCGGACGTGGGTGCGCGACCGAGGCATCGAGCAGGCGGCGCGCCAGCTGTGCGCTAACCGCGTCGTGCACCTCGAGGCGCCCGTCGTCGAGCATCGTCTGTGCCGCAGGCGCCAGCCGTAGCAGCCGCGTGGGCGACCCGCCCAACAGTGCCGACCCGGAACCGAGCACCCGAACCCGACGGTCGACCTGGACTGCGAAACCATCGGGAAGACGCGGCTGACTCATGTCAGCGATCCATCGTCGTCGGGCGTCCAGCTCATGATGCGCAGGAAGCAGCCATCGACCATGTCGGCGAATATACGGGCACCTTCGGATTCGGTAGCCGTCGTCGGATCCCCCAGCACTCCTACCTCGCTCACTGCCGCGATCCCCCCGCGGCGCATTCTGGGCATCAACTCGTTCAAGGGTGCGCTGTTACCTGGCCGCCACGCACCGGTATCGACGACTTCGGGCGAAATATTCAGCAACACCGATGTTTCGGTATGACCCGCATGCGCGTCGCCGCCCTGCACGGCACACGAGCACCAGGCCACGTCACGTCCTTCGTAACGGAGCCGCGTCCCCCCGGCGCGCAATGCGGCCAGGTTACCGCCGTGGCCGTTGACGAAGACCAGTCGCTGGGCCCACCCGAGCGCGGACCGGCCGTACTCGACCAGCACCTGCGTCAACGCCTCGGTGCCGATCGACACCGTCCCAGGAAACCCTTCGTGCTCCCCGCTCGCGCCGTACGGAATGGCCGGTGCCAGCGTTGCTGTGTGCCCCGCGGCCGCTAGTCGCAACACCACCGCGTGAGCGACCGCGGTAGCGATCCGCGTGTCTGTATCCAGCGGCAGGTGGGGTCCGTGCTGCTCGGTGGATCCCACCGGGACGACCACCGTCGGTGACGTGTCGCGTAGCTGGCTCGACGTCGAGTCCCGAAGGTCCGAAGGGAGAGCCACCCGAAGATGGTAGGCCCGATTCCACCGCAGTGCGCCTGTTGTCGGGCGAACGGCTGAACCAGTCACCTGAATTAGTCCGAACGGCCGACACGGTTCATCACGGCAGCACCGTCAGTCGCGTCAGTACTACGCCGTGTCGAGGCGTCGGACCGCCTCAGTCGGTGGCGGGCACGCCGAGCGCCCGGGTGAACCCGTCCGGGATGAGGATGTCGGCCGGCGTCAGGTCGTGGATCGAAGCCTTGCCCAGACCCATGAGTGCGGAGTCGATACCGCCGCGCATGATGTCGAGCACGTTCTCCACGCCAGGCTGCCCCTCGGCCGCGAGGCCCCACAGGTAGGCACGCCCGATCATCACCGCTCGAGCTCCGAGCGCCAGCGCTTTGACGACGTCGCTACCGCGCCGGACGCCGCCGTCCAGTAGCACCTCGACGTCGTTGCCGACGGCTTCGGCGATGGCGGGCAGCGCGCGGATCGCCGCAGGAGTGCCGTCCAGGTTGTTGCCGCCGTGGTTGGACACCGAGATGGCCGAAACACCAGCGTCCACAGCCCGTTTGGCATCGTCGACCCGGATGATGCCCTTCATCATCAACGGCCCACCCCAGAGCTCACGCAGCCAGGCGATGTCCTCCCAGGTGGGAGGAGGCGTGCCCATCCACTCGCCGTAGGCGTTGAAGAACGGCGGTCCGGGCTCGCCACGGCGTCCCTGGTTGGGAACCCGCAGGTCAGGCGGGCTCATGGTCTTGCCGAAGCGGTACAGCCAGCGGGGCTTCGTGACGACCTCGGGCGACAACTTCAGCATCGTCTTGAGATTCATCTTCTCGGGGATCTTAGGGCTGCCCCAGTCGCGGCCGTGGGAGAAGCTCCAATCGGTCGTGACGATCAAGCCGGCGGCGCCGGCATCCTTGGCGCGTTGTACGCGCTCGGCGATCGCGTCGCGGCCGCCCAGCCAGTACACCTGGAAGAAGAGCTTGGGATTGGCGGCGATCACGTCTTCGATCGGCTTGCTGGCGAATGACGACAGACCCATGGCGGTGCCGCGCGCCGCCGCGGCTCGTGCCACGGCCACCTCGCCGTCGGGGTGCACCGCTTGCACGCCTGTCGGCGAGATGATGACGGGCAGCGAAATGTCCTGCCCCAGAACGGTTGTCGACATATCGCGCTTCTCCACCACGCCGATGACGTGGGGCGCGAAGCCGAGCTCGCTGAACGACTCGACGTTGTCGGCGACGGTGACGCCCTTCTCGCTCGCCGAGATCAGCGAGGAGTAGACGGACTTCGGGAGCCGCTTCTTCGCCCGCTGCTGGGCGACGGCGACGGTTTCGAACCAGATATCACGTGCCATGGGTCTAGACAGGACTTTCGTTGCAGTACCGGGCCGGGATGGTTTCCGGTGTTGTGATGGAGGCCGTAGGGGCCGAGGGAGGTCTCAGTGACAGCGTCAGCGCCACCGGTCCCTTCTTGTTGCGGGGCGCGCTGCGGGAATGGTCCACAGGCGATTTCGGCACCTGGCGTTCGGCGGCAAGAGCCGATTCGCCGTAGCCCTGCACGCATTCCGGGTCGGGCCCGTCGAGCGGAAGACCGGTGAAGAACTTGGCGGCCATGCAACCGCCCCGGCACGCGTCGAAGTGGTTACAGCTGGAGCAGGCACCCGCCGACTGCGGCTCGCGGAGTTCGCGGAACAACGGTGCGTGTCGCCAGACGTTCTGGAAGCCGGAACCGAATCCGGTGTCTTTCAGTATGTTTCCCGCAAGGAAGCGGTCGTGGATGGCGAAAGGGCACGCGTAGACATCGCCGACGGGATCGATCAGGCACACCACCCGGCCTGCCCCACACAGGTTGAGGCCTGCCAGTGCGCCGGGAGCGCCGAGCCCTGACAGATGGAAGAAGCTGTCTCCGGTGAGCACGTTCTCGCCGCGCGCCACCAACCAGTCATAGAGCTGCACCTGTTGCTGGGCGGTGGGGTGCAGTTCGTCCCAGACATCGGCACCACGGCCTGACGGGCGCAGCCGGGTGATCCGCAAAGTGGCGCCGAAGCGGTCGGCAAGGTTTTTGAACTCGTCGAGCTGATCGACGTTCTGGCGCGTCACCACGACCGAGATCTTGGCGTCTGTGAATCCGGCGTCGCTGAGGTTCTGCAGCGCTCGCAGGGCCATGTCGAACGATCCAGGGCCGCGGACGGCGTCGTTGACCTCGGCGGTGGCGCCGTCGAGCGAGATCTGGACGTCGACGTAGTCGCTGGCGGCCAGCTTGGCGGCCACCTCTTCGTTGATCCGCACGCCGTTGGTCGAGAACTTCACTCCCACATGGTGCTCGGTGGCGTAATCCACCAGTTCCCAGAAGTCGGAGCGCACCGTGGGCTCTCCGCCGCCGATGTTGACGTAGAACACCTGCATGCGTTCCAGCTCGTCGATGATGTCTTTGCACTGCTGCGTGGAGAGCTCACGCGGATCGCGCTTACCCGACGACGACAGGCAATGCACGCACGCCAGGTTGCACGCGTAGGTGAGCTCCCACGTCAGACAGATGGGCGCGTCGAGGCCCAGTTCGAACTGGTCGATCAGGCGCGGGACCGGTACGGCGGTTGTCATGAATCATCTCCGGGGACAAGCCTGTCGGCTGGGACAAGCATCGCGGAGCCGACGAGCACGCCGAGGGCATGCAGGTACGGCGCTTCCTGGGAGGCTTCGATGCCTGCGTCGCGACAGGCGGATCGGACGTCGGGGTGGTCATCCAACGACTGGACGATCTCGACGATCGTGCGGTTCTTGAGGAACGACAGCTTGCGGGTCCCGAAGTGGTACAGCAGCGCGCCGAACGATTCGGGCCGCACTGCGACCTGCGGATGCAACCGCCAGGCGCGGTCCGGGTCGAAGCACTGCTTCCCGTCGACCCTGTCGGGCGCAGGGCTGGCCACGATCAGTAGACCCCGCACATCCCGTCGATCGACACCTCTTCGACGAGGGTCTCGGCGACCAGTTCGGTGGTGTCGTTCTGAGCCTGTGCGTTCTCGTCCATCTGCTACTCCTTTGTGACGTAGGTCTCGACTTTGGCAGCCGGTCGAGACAGAATATGGCATCGAGTGCCGAAACGGAAGGGGGGAATGTGGCGAGTGCCTCAACTGCCCGAGTGGGTCGGCGTCAAGTTGGACGACGACGCGCAACGACGCAACACGACATCGCCGACGTCGCCATCGAACTGTTCGTCACCCGGGGCTTCGACGAGGTGAGCGTCGACGACGTCGCTGCAGCAGCGGGGATTTCCCGGCGCACCCTGTTCCGGTACTACGCGTCGAAGTACGCCATCCCGTGGGGAGACTTCGACAACCACCTGCGGGAGCTGCGCGAGCTACTCGCCGACGTCGACCCGGACGTCTCAACCCGGGACGCGCTGCGGACCGCGCTGCTGGAGTTCAACCACTGGGAGCCGTCGGAAGCAGGGCGTCACCGCCTCCGCATGCGCGTGATCCTGGAGACCACCGAACTGCAAGCATATTCGATGACGATGTACGGAGGCTGGCGCGCCGTCGTCGCCGACTTCGTGGCGGAGCGCACCCGAACCTTCGCGGAGGACCTCGTTCCCCAGACCGTCGCCTGGACCATGCTCGGCGTCGCGCTATCGGCGTATCAGCACTGGCTCGCCAATGAATCCGTGCCGTTGACCGCCGCGCTCGGAGCTGCATTCGACCTGGTCAGTGGTGGATTCGATGCCCTTTAGTCGCGGGCTGGTTGGGGGGAAGGGTGAAAAAGTTCGGAATTGGGCGTCGGATTTCGGCCCCGGATGGCGACGATAAGGGTGTGAGCGCCGACCAGGACCACCGCGACGCTCCCCGGGCACTGCTAGACATCTACGACGAAGCCCTGCCGATCGTGTACGGCTACTTCGTCAGGCGATGTGGTGACCGCGGGACCGCCGAGGACCTCACGTCGGAGACATTTCTGGCCGCGATGGACGCTGCCCGTCGGGCGGCGCAGCGCAGTGATCCACTGCCGCTGAGCATCCCGTGGCTGGTCGGCGTGGCGCGTCACAAACTGGCCGACCACTACCGGCGCCGTCACGACCGGCGCCACGTTCTCGTCGCAGAGCTACCCGAGCCGGTCGAACCAGCCGACGAGTGGGACGCCGAACTGGATCGCATCGTCGCCGAGGCGGTGCTCGCACGGCTGCCCGAGGCTCATCGCACTGTGCTGGCGCTGCGCTACATGGACGACTGCTCGGTGCCCGAATGCGCCGAGTTAATCGGGCGGACGGTGCACGCGACGGAAGCCCTACTGGTGCGAGCGCGGCGTGCGTTCAAACAGCAGTACCCGGAAGGAGGTGCGTCATGACCCCCGGCGGGATCAACAATCACCATCCGCTGTCTGTGCTGCGCGCCGACGAACTTCCCGTGCAGCCCGACCCTGGTTTTGCCGCCGGGCTGCGAGCGCGACTGGAATCCGCAGTCGCGCTTCCGAATCGAACCGAAGGAGTGGACATGAGTGGAACCGCAGACCTGATCGACGAACTCAACGCCGAGGCGCCGGCCGTCGAGACGTATGTGGTGCCGCGTTCGGCGATCCTGCCGTATCTGGCGGTGAGTCCCGCGCGCGATGCCATGGACTGGTATGTCGGTGCGTTCGGAGCAACCGTGGTCGGTGAACCGATCATCGTGGGCGACGGGCGCGTCGGACATGCCGAACTGGCCATCGGCGACGGGGTGTTCTACCTCGCCGACGAATTTCCCGATCTGGGCTTGCGTGGTCCCGCGGCCGGGGCGGTAGCGGTGAGCCTGATGCTGCACGTCGACGACACCGATGCCGCGTTGCAGCGGGCGCGGGAGCGCGGCGCCGAGGTGGTGATGGAGGCCGAGGAGAGCTACGGGTCCCGACGCGCCACGGTGCTCGACCCGTTCGGCCATCGCTGGATGCTCAGCGGACCACCACTAGCCTTGGTGCAGAACAGGATCCGCCGCGGCGACATCGGCTACGTGTCGCTGTGGACGCTCGATGCCAACAGGGCTGCGGCGTTCTACGGGCACGTGCTGGGCTGGCAGTGCAACATGACCACGCACCAGGTGACGAACCTCGGCCATCGGCTGGGGATCTTCGCCACCGGGACGAACACGCTGTTCTGCTGTTATGCGGTGGACGATCTCGACACCGCCCGCCAGGAGATCGTCTCCGCCGGCGGACGGGCGGGTGAGGTCCGCGAGCTGGGCGCCGGTCCGGTGCTCGACGCCACCGATGCGGCAGGGACGGCGTTCGCGGTGTACGTGCCGGGTCCGGGTGAGCCACGGCCGCCACTGAACGGCAGCGGACACGGTGAACTATCCTACGTCACTTACGAAGTCGGCGATTCGGCGGTGTTCCGGGACTTCTACGGCAGTGTTCTCGGTTGGGAGTTCGCAGGCGGGCGGATGGCCGACGGATGGGAACCGCAGGGGGTGCACCCGATGTCCGGCGTCGCAGGCGGCAGCCAGCGCCAGGCGACGGTGCCGATGTGGACCGTCGACGATATCGACGCCGCCGTCGACCGGGTGCGCGAGGCGGGCGGCGTCGTCATCGACGAGCCGTCTCAGCAGCCCTACGGACTGTCTGCCCTGTGCACCGACGACCAGGGCGGCCGCTTCTACCTCGGCCAGTTCTAACTACTACGCCGAAACGCGCTTTTGGGCGGGAAAGTGCGAGTCGATCCCAACATTTCGTTGGTCTCGGCGTTCTACTCCACCTTCTCCACCCGTTCGTTCGTTTGGCGTACCGGGGGCGTCAGCCCAGGACGTCGGCGATTGGGGCGCCCGCGGCGATCTTGGCGCGCGCTTTCATCACCTTGCCCGGCTGTCCACCGCCGACCACACCCGCGAGGATCCCATCACGCTCGTAGTACGCCAGGAACTTCCGACCGTCGTCCTGCACCAAGTGGACGATGTCCTCGGCTGCTGGCTCGCCGAGACACTGGATCTTGACGTCGTACTGGTCACTCCAGAAATAGGGGACGACGACCGCCTGCGGCGGCTCCTTGCCGAGCAGCGACGGTGCCAGCACCCGCGCCTGCTCGGCGACGTTGCTCCAATGTTCCACCCGCACTTGATGGCCCACCACGTCAAGCCAGGATGCAACGTCGCCGATCGCCCACACGTGCGGCGTGCTCGTGCGTCCGACTCTGTCGCAGATCACCCCGTTTTCGACCTGAATGCCCGTGCCCTCAAGCCAGCCGGTCGCCGGATGCGAGCCGATGCCCACCAGGACGAGGTCGGCCTCGATCGCGGTGCCGTCGCTGAGCACGACACCATCGACATGACCAGACCCGGTCACTCCCTTGACGCCCACCCCGGTGCGTACGTCCACCCCCTCGGCACGGTGCAGCCTCGCAACCAGCTCACCGATCTGCGTACCGAGTACGGACGCCAGCGGGGCGGGTTGGGGCTCGACGAGGACGACGTCCTTCTCCAGAGCGCGCAGGCTCGCGGCGACCTCGCAGCCGATGAAGCCTGCGCCGATGATCACGGCCTGGTGCGCCTCTCCGGCGTGGGTGCGCAGCGCGAAACTGTCATCGAGCGAACGCAACACGAAGATTCCGTCGAGATCGGGGAACGACGGGATGCGCCTGGGCACCAGCCCCGTGGCGATGATCAGCTCGTCGTAGCCCAGCGTGGATCCATCGGCGAGCACGACGGTCCTGGCGTCTGTGTCGACGGTCGTGGCGGCCACCCCGAGACGCAGCGCGATGTTGTTCTCGTCGTAGAACTCCTGCGGCTTGAGGGTGACGTCGAGGTGAGACCGCAGCGCCTCCTTCGACAGAGGCGGCCGGTCGTAGGGCAAATGCACCTCGTCGCTGACGATCGTGACCGGCCCGTCGTACTCGGACCGCCGCAACTGTTCAGCGGTCCTCGTGGCCGCCAGGCCGCCCCCGACGAGGACAACTCCAGCGCGCCGCTCCCCACTAATGCTCACGGGGGATTTTGTACACGACATCGCCGGCGTCGTTCCCTTATGCCTCCGGCATGGCGCGGTCGATGATGTTGGACAGCACGACGATGCTTTCGCTTCGTTCGATGTCCGCGCTCGAGCGAATCAGTTCCAACGCCGACTCCAGATGGCGCATATCGCGTGCCAGCACATGCAAGATGGCGTCGGAGGTACCGGTCACCGTCGCGGCGCTGACCACCTCGGGAATGTCCACCCACGCCCGGCGCAGCTGGTCGGGCGCAATGGTTCCGTGGCAGTACACCTGCACGTACGCCTCGGTGGTCCAGCCCAACGCGTTGCGGTCGATCACCGTTGTGAAACTTCGGATCACCCCGCTGTCGAGCATGCGGTCGACGCGCCGCTTCACCGCGGGCGCCGACAGATTCACCCGCTCGCCGATGTCGGCGAACGTGGCGCGAGCGTTCTCGGTGAGCTTGGCGAGAATCCGCTCGTCGGTGTCGTCCAGCCGGTCCAACTGCCTCAACCCCCTCCGCAACGCAACAGATCACCGCGCATTCACATTCTAGATAACAAATCATAGCCAGACGCGCAACATACGGTGATTGATTGCGTGTAGCGCGCTCAATACGATCACTTCATGACGATGTCGAATTTCGCCGGTGCGCCGGCCCCTGCCTTTGATGTCGCCGCGAAGGCGCGGCGCGACCGCGAACGAACCGCCCGAACCCGGCACTACGCGATGACCGCCCCCACCCACTTCGCCGTCGAGTACGCCATCAACCCGTGGATGGACACCACCACCGGCGTCGACGTCGCCCTGGCGGTGTCGCAGTGGGACAACCTGCGTCGGACCTACCTGCGCCTAGGGCACACGGTGGACCTCGTCGAGCCCGTCGCCGGTTTGCCCGACATGGTTTACGCCGCCAACGGCGGTCTCCTCGTGGCGGGCCACGCCATCGTCGCCAGGTTCAAATACGCCGAGCGCGCCGGTGAATCCGATGCGTACGCCGAGTGGATGACCGCGCACGGGTTCACGCCGTCCTTCACCCGCCACGTCAACGAGGGCCAGGGCGACCTGCTGGTGGTCGGGTCGATGGTCTTGGCGGGCAGCGGCTTCCGCACCGATGTCGCTGCGCACGCGGAGATCGCACAGCTCACCGGCATGCCGGTGGTCAGCGTGGAACTCGTCGACCCGCGCTTCTACCATCTGGATACCGCACTGGCGGTGCTGGACGACACCACGATCGCCTACTACCCGCCCGCGTTCAGCGATGCGTCGCGCGCCACCATCACCTCGTTGTTCCCCGACGCGATCGAGGTGGCCAGTTCCGACGCCTACGTGCTCGGCCTCAACGTCGTATCCGACGGCAAGCACGTCGTACATCCCGCAGCGGCAACCGGATTCGCCGAGCAGCTCTACGACGTCGGTTTCGATCCCATCGGTGTCGATCTCTCCGAACTCTTCAAAGGCGGCGGATCCATCAAATGCTGCACGCTGGAGGTGTATTCGTGACCATTCTGGACACCATGAGGGCAACCGATGAGGCCATCGCGGTCGACGACCGCTACACCGCCCACAACTACTCACCACTTCCTGTGGTGGCCGCCAGCGCCGAAGGCGCCTGGATCACCGACGTCGAAGGTCGTCGCTACCTGGACTGCCTGGCCGCCTACTCCGCAGTCAATTTCGGCCACCGCAACCCCGAGATCATCGCCACCGCCCATGCGCAGCTCGATACCATCACCCTGGCCAGCCGCGCCTTTCACACCGATCGTCTCGGACCCTTCTGCGCGGCGTTGGCCCGACTGTGCGGCAAAGACATGGTACTGCCGATGAACAGCGGGGCAGAAGCCGTCGAGAGCGGGTTGAAGGTGGCCCGAAAGTGGGGCACGGAGGTCAAGGGCGTGCCTGGGGGCAGCGGCAATATCATCGTGGCGCACAATAATTTTCACGGTCGCACGATCAGCATCGTCAGCTTCTCCTCCGACCACACCGCCCGCGACGGCTTCGGGCCGTTCACGCCGGGATTCCGCGCGGTGCCGTTCGGGGACGCTGACGCGCTGGCCGAAGCAATCGACGAGCACACTGTGGCGGTGCTGCTGGAACCCATTCAGGGCGAAGCGGGCGTCATCGTCCCTCCGGACGACTATCTGCCGCGCGTGCGCGCGGTATGCACACAGCGCAACGTGCTGATGATCGCCGACGAGATCCAGTCCGGACTGGCCCGCACAGGCCGCACCTTCGCGTGCGACCACTGGGCGGTGGTCCCCGACATCTACCTGCTGGGCAAGGCACTCGGCGGTGGTGTGATGCCACTGTCGGCGGTGGTGGCCGATCGCGACATCCTTGGCGTGCTGCATCCCGGTGAGCACGGGTCGACGTTCGGTGGCAACCCACTGGCGGCCGCCATCGGCACGACCGTCGTCGACATCCTCAACCGTGGCGAATTCCATTCGCGTTCAGCCGACCTGGGCCGGCATCTGGATGCCCGGCTGCGCGGTTTGATCAGCCATGGCGTGCTCGCTGTCCGTGGACTCGGACTGTGGGCGGGGGTTGACATCGATCCTGCGATCGGAACGGCAAAGGCGATCTGTCAAACGCTCTCCCAGCGGGGCGTGCTGGTCAAGGACACGCACGGCTCGACGCTGCGATTTGCTCCTCCGCTCGTCATCACGGCAGAAGAGATCGACTGGGCAGTGGATCAACTCGCCGAAGCATTGACCGAACAGCGGTAGTTTCGACCAATCGCTGCACTCATCCGCTCGGTAGGAGGCACGTATGGCATCACCCACAGTGGACTTCACGACCCAAATGCTGCGGCGAAGGCCGATCATGGGAGCGCCCGTTGCTCACGGTGCTGACGCTCAGCTCAAACGCACCATCGGCGTTGTGCAGCTGACGCTTTTCGGCGTCGGGGCGACGGTGGGCACAGGTATCTTCTTCGTGCTGTCGACGGCAGTCCCGGAAGCAGGACCCGCGGTCATCATCTCGTTCGTGCTGGCGGGCGTGGCCGCCGGCCTGGCCGCCATCTGCTATGCGGAGATGGCCTCGGCGGTGCCGGTGTCGGGGTCGACGTACTCCTACGCGTACACGACGCTAGGTGAGTTGGTGGCAATGGGCGTAGCAGCCTGTCTGCTGCTGGAGTACGGCGTGTCGACCGCCGCAGTGGCGGTCGGGTGGAGTCAGTACGTCAACGCACTATTTGATTACATCTTCGGATTCCAACTGCCGCAAGTGATTACGGCCGCCCCGTGGGATGCTGACGGAGGCGTCGTCAATCTGCCCGCGATCGTGCTGGTGCTTATGTGTATGGCGCTGCTGATCCGTGGCGCATCGGAGTCGGCCAAGGCCAACACCATCATGGTGGCCATCAAACTCGGCGTGCTCCTGATGTTCGCGGTGATCGCGTTCACTGCCTTCAACGTCGACCGATTCGCCGAGTTCGCGCCGTTCGGCGCCGCCGCAGTCGGGCTCGCCGCGGGCGGAATCTTCTTCTCCTACATCGGCCTTGACGCGGTGTCCACCGCCGGTGACGAGGTGAAGGACCCGCAGAAGACGATGCCGCGGGCGATCATCGCAGCCCTGCTGATCGTCACCGGTGTCTATCTGTTGGTCGCTTTCGCGGCCTTGGGCGCCCAGCCGTGGGAAGATTTCGAAGGGCAGGAGGCTGGCCTGGCGATCATCCTGGAGAACATCCTCAACAGCACGTGGGCCAGTATCGTCTTGGCGGCCGGAGCGGTCATCTCCATCTTCTCGGTGACGCTGGTGACCATGTACGGCCAGACGCGCATCCTGTTCGCGATGGGTCGCGACGGCCTGCTGCCAGCGATGTTCGCGAAGGTGAACCCGCGGTCGATGACGCCGGTGAACAATACGATAATCGTCGCCATCGTCGTGTCGATCCTCGCTGGCTTCATCCCGCTGGACAAGCTCATCGACATGGTCTCCATCGGCACGTTGACAGCGTTCATCGTCGTCTCGCTCGGTGTGATCATCCTGCGCAGGCGCGAGCCCGACCTACCCCGCGGATTCAAGGTCCCGCTGTACCCCGTGACGCCGATCTTGTCGATCCTCGCCTGCGGCTACATCCTGTACGCACTGCACTGGTACACCTGGCTCGCGTTCAGCGGGTGGGTCGCCCTCGTACTAGTCTTCTACGTGCTCTGGGGCCGTCATCACAGCGCGCTCAATGACGGCGGCGACGGCGTCATCGAGACGGCAGCGCCCGGCGTCGAAGACGTCGAGATCGTGAGCCCGAAGGACCAGCTGTGACCGTCCTCGTCGGATACCTGGCAGGCAAGAGCGGCAAGGCGCCGCTTCGACTCGCCATCGAGATCTGCCGCGCTCTCAACCTGCCGCTCGCTGTGGCCACCGTCGTCCCTCGGCCGTGGACCACCCCGTCGCCGGCAAAGGTCGACGCCGAGTACGCCGACTGGGCCAACAAACTGGCGGCCGATTCAGAAGCCGAGGCGCGCGGTGCCCTGGCCGAGATCGCCGAGGGTATCGACGTCAGTTACCACGTCGCCGCGCACAGGTCGGTGTCCGGCGGCTTGTTGGAGGTCGTCGAGAAACTCAAAGCCGAGTTCCTGGTGCTGGGTTCGGCGGCGGACGGCCATCTGGGGCAGGTGGTGGTGGGGTCGACGGGAGACCGGTTGCTGCATTCGTCGCCGGTGCCGCTGGCCATCAGCCCCCGCGGATACCGGGGATGCTCGCAGCACTGCATCAGTCGCATCACCGTGGGCTATCAGGCTACCGCCGAGGGCGTCGGCGTCGTGAAGAAGGTGGCCGCGCTCACCGACAAACTGGACCTGCCCATGCGCGTCATCACCTTCGCTGTGCGGGGACGCACGATGTACCCGCCTGCGGCAGGAATTCACGCCGAAGACTCCGTCCTGAGCCAATGGGCGGGCACGGCGCAGAAGTCGTTGGCGCAGTTGAAGGCTGACGGCGTCGTTGCACCCAACGTCGAACTGCAGGTGGTCACCGGCAATGGGTGGGACCAGGCGATGGACGCCACCGAATGGCTCGACGGCGAACTGCTGGCGGTCGGAACGGCGGAAAAACAGGGCCTCGCGAAGGTGTTCCTCGGCTCGCGGGCGGGCAAAATCCTGCGCCACAGCCCGGTGTCGGTTGTGGTGTTCCCCAGCTGAGGCCCGCCGGGACCATCGAAAGGGTGCGATAGCCCCTCCAACGATCCGGCCATGGTTCAGTCCCTTCGTCACTGCGGGCCGCCAGGCGAGCAGTGGAACTGAAGCGTGTTCTAGAAGTCCAGCGGATCACGAATGATCGGGCACGTCATGCAGTGCCCGCCGCCGGCCACGGCCCAGTTCCGCACCGACGATCTCGATAACCCTCGACGCCCGCCTCGCGCAGCAGTGAGTTGGTGTGGGTGTTGCGGTCGTAGGCGAACACCACACCGGGCTCCACAGCCACCAGGTTGTTGCCGCTGTCCCACTGCTGGCGCTCGGAATCGTAGGCGTTGCCGCCGGTTTCGACGATCCGTAGCTTGTCCAGGTTGAGCGACTCAGCCACGACGTCGACGAAGGGTTTGGCCGCTTGCACCGCCTCGACGCCGACCGCGGTGTCACTCGGCAGCAGGGCGAAGTCTGCACCGCGTCCATGATCTCCGGGTACAGCGTCACCACGACACGATCGGCAAACGTGAAGACCGTGTCGAGGTGCATGGCCGCGCGCAGCTTCGGCATCCCTGCCACGATCACCGTCTCCGCGGCGCCCTCGGCGAACAACGCGGAGGCGACCTGCGTGATGGCTTGGCGCGACGTGCGTTCACTCATCCCGATGATCACCACACCGTTGCCGGGAACGAGGACGTCGCCGCCCCTCGATGGTGGCCAGGCCCCAGGACTGCTCCGGATCTCCCCACCACACCGTCGATCCCACGAAGTCGGGGTGGAACTCGTATATCGCCTTCATTAGCAGCGTCTCGTCGTGCCGGGCCGGCCAGTACAGCGGATTGAGAGTGCCACCGCCGTACACCCAGCACGTGGTGTCACGGGTGCAGAGGGTGTTGGGCAGAACGCGCGACGCGATCACTTCGCCTCCATCGACCTGCCCGCGTACAACATCCAGTCCATGCCACCGAACTCACGGACGACGACGACATCCACCACCAGAAAGACCGGCCCCACCAGGGCGCCGCAGAGCCATGAGTTGGGCCTTGACATATCGGCACAGCATGAAAAGGCGCTAATACCAACCGAGGTCGGCCGTCAGCTCAGGAACATGCGGGTCATTCGGTGACGGTGCAGAGCACCGTGAAGGGCTCCTCGCCTGCCCTCACCCAATCACCGGAGCAGTCAGTGCTGTCGGTGGTCCGCATGATGACGCGGTCGGTAGCCCTCGACGTGTCGCACACGGCGGAGGATACGTCGACCTCCGTGCCTCCGTCGCCGTCGCTGCCCGATTCCGCGATCCTCAGACAGCTGCCCACGGCCGCTGCGTTGATCACGGCGGCGGTACTCGACCCATTGCTCGATGCGGCGCTTTCGCCGGGTGGGGTGAAACTCCAGATGATGAACCCCGCCACCGCCACCATCACGGCCGCACTGAGGACCGCCAGGCGGGTGCGCACTTTGCCCGGCGCGGTGGTCGGTTGGCGGTACGGGTTCGGCGGGACGGGCCACAACGGCTGGGCCAGCGAGACCGCCGCCGGGCCTGTCAAGGGTGCGCTCGAGGTGGGCTGAGAGGCCGCGGTGCCTCTCGCGGCGGACGCTGAACCCGCCGAAGCAGCAGTCGCGGCGCCGGCCTGCTTGCGCAGCTTGCGGGTCTGGCGTTCAGCGGCGATCGCACACCACGGGCACACGCCGGTGCCGACGGGGTACTGGTGACTCTTGTCACTCGGGCAGGTCGCCACCTGCACCCGCTGCAGCGCCTGACGCCATTCGGTACCGCTGGGCCGCGCGGACGGGTCCTGCACGCCTGCGGTGAAAGCCCGCGCGAACAGTTGCTGCACATGCTGGGGCAGGAAGGTGGGTGAGGGCGCCAGCGGGTGCGATCGCAGCGGCGAGCCCACTCCACCGGCCCAGAAACCGCTGCGCGCCAAGGCCAAGGCTTCAGGCTGCTCTCCCCCTCCGGTCCACTCGCCGCGCATGAACGGATGATTGCCCGCCATCAGGAGCAGATGGATGTGCACTGCGAGAGCGAACAGGTCAGATGGCTTGCCGCGTGGTTCGGTGCGCAGGTTGGCGCTGGCGAGTTCGGGTGCGGTGAACTCAGGACGCCCTACTCCGCAGAGGAATTGGTGGCCAGCGTCATCGATGAACTGCATGGAATCGCAATCCACTAGAGTCACCCTGGTGGTGTCGGACACCAGGATGTTGCGTTCCTGGAAATCGCCGATGACAGCGTTGACCCGGTGTACCGCCTCGACCGCGAGACAGAGGTTAGCGGCGATGTTCACCAGGTGAAACCACGTGGCAGCCTGCGTCCACTGCGGAGCGCTGGGCAGTGGATTCATCCGGTTGGACGGATTGCTGAGACTATGGATCTCCACTGCGGTGGCTGTGTCGATGCGTGGCATCACGTACCCGACGACTTGTCCCTCCGCAGCGACGGTGTGCAGCGGCCACGTCAGGACCACGAAATCATCCTTCTGCACCGCACCGGACGGGGGCGAGGTGATCATCGCCCGCACCTTGTCGACCTTCGTCTGCAGGTCTCCCAGGGTAGGGTGGAACACCTTCGCCACCCAATCGGGGTGACCGGCGACCTCGTAAATGGTGCCCTCACCCGCCTTGGCCAAAACCGTTGTCAGTTCTACAGTTTCGCCAGTCTCCAACATCAACTTCGTCATGACGGCCTTGACCTCAGTGGCGTCGCCCGGAGAACCAGCGCTTCTGGCTCAACGGGTGGGTGTCTTCGCTCATCGCCGCCGCCAACCTGCCGGCTTCGGGCGGCGCGTTCTGGTATCCCGGCCCGTTCGGCTCGACCGGTGGCGCAGGCCCGTCCGCGGCAACTGGCGGCGGCGCGATCGGAGGCGGAGCGGGCTGAGCCGACGGCTGCGCGTCACGACGTTGCGCATCGGGTAGGGGCGGCGGACCGGAGGACACGAACGTCCTGCGCGTCGGTCGGGGTGACGGGAAGAACTCGTCGGCCTCCCAGCGAACGGCGGCCAGCACCATCGTCTTGTCGTCGCCGGTCTGATCGTCCTGGATTCCGCGTAGCATCTCGGCGAACTTCGGTTCGCTGGCACCGGAGCGAACATGCTCCCAGGAGCCCTTGAAGAACGGCTCATAGGCCTCGCCGGTCACGATATTGGTGATCTTGTAGCTCATTCCGTCGGTGCTCAGGGCAAATGCCGTGGTGCCGAATTCGACGGCGGTGCGAAACGACTCCTCGAACGCATTGGGCGACTGGACGAACCAGGTGGCATTCGCGTAGTCCTGCTTGGTCTCGACCAAGAGTGTGGTGATCTCACCGTCGTGCTCCGAGGCGATGATGCCATCACCGATCTGCCCGTACACCGTGCAGTGACGGCTGGCGACAGCCACGGACAATGTGGTCGCCAATTTGGCGATCGGCAATTCCAGCTCGTCGGCACGCGTGCTGATGCGTTCCAGCGCGCCGTCGAAAAGCCAGCGCATCAACGTCCTCGCACGTGCAGGGGACGCCGAGAGGAAGTCGTCGACGAACTGTCCTGTCATCGCGTCGGTCAGGATGCTCTGACATGCGATGTACGATCCCCAGGCCGACGTCCCGCTCACCGAGCCTGCGCCGTCGGCCACCGCGGCCACCACGAAGTCACCGTCGATGCCGTACGCGTAGGCATCGTCGCAGCCGAGGCCTTTCGCTTCGTGCTGCTGTCCCGTCGCCGAGGCGCCGCACACAGCCCACTGCTTACTGCCGATGACGTCCTCGCGCGAGGGACCCTCCACCGACGTGCGAACCGACGAAGTGGAATCGTCGGTCACACGGCGGTCCAGCCGGACAGCGGCGGAAGCGCGATCTGCTGGCCCATGGCGCCCAGTGCTTCGTCGTTGCGCGCGAAGTCGGTGGAATTGGACACATTGCTCAGCGATGCGGACAGCCACTCGAACAGTTCCTCGTAGCGCAGCCCTTCCAACGGGGCAGGGCCGCGTTGCGTCGAAAGCCGGGACAGCATCTGATAGTTGACGTACGGGCCCGCACCGACGGCGAACACCGTAACGCCGCGCGCCTGCTCGACGGCGTTGAGGCGGGCGACAGCGTCGTTGAACCCCTTGGGATTCGGCTCTCCGTCAGTGAGCACCAGGATCCATGGCCGGTAGTACTGCAGACCGGCGGCCTTGTAGGTGTTCTTTCGGTCCTCAATGATGTCCAGGGAAAGGTGAATACCCGCGGCCATGTTGGTGGTGCCGGACACCTCGAACCGCGTGGGCTGCAGTTCCCTGGCTTCCTGCATCGGGACTAGCACCGTGGCTGCCGACCCAAAAGTCACCACGGCTACCTCGACACGCTTACTGGCCAGCGATTCAGTGTTCAGGTAGTTGCAGAACGCCGCGTAGCCGCGTTCGAGCGCCGCGATCGGCTCGCCGCGCATCGACCCTGACACGTCGGCCAACACGACGCACGCAACCCGCGGGTCCGGATTCTCGTCGTTGAGTTCGACGGCCCATCCCATTTCAGACAAAGGATCCTCCCGATCCGATTTCCATCCGCCTCGCGAACCCCCACGCGGCTACACCGGCAGGCTATACGCCCTGCAATCGCAGCGTCCAGCATTCCCCACGCAGGAAGTCACTGGACATCATGTGCATAATCGCATGTGTTAGCCAAAGTCGCTGTCCTACGTTCGATCTACACCCCCGCCTGCTGAATTGCAGAACGAAACGATGCTGCTTGTGATCGCAGGACGCGCCGTTAGCGGCCAGACATTCTGCTGTACGCGCGGTGCATGGTGCCCTGCAGGATCGCGCAGCCCAGCGCCAGTCCGACGAAGAACACCAACTGGATCGACAATGTGGTCATTGCGCTGACCGGCAGCGCCGCCGCTCCGAACGATTCGCGTAGATCGAACATCTCGCTGCCCGTCCGGTACGCCCACACGATCGCGATCGTCAGCGCAATGGGCACGATCGCGTAGGTGACGATGCCCTGAGCCACCCTGGTGCCCAGGCCCACCAGGGCGACGCCGAGCGCGGCCCACCACACGTACCCGCACATGGTGAGGACCACCGACCAGTGCGTCACCGCCGGTATCGCGACGATGCCGCTGACCACGGCCGAGCCCAGCGCCAACGCCACGGCAAGCATGTCGGACTGACCGCCACGCAGACTCTGAAACCAGTTGGACTGCAGTAGATTACCGCTGGCTCCGCGGCGCATCAGATGCTCCGCGCGAGGTAACGCAGGGCCCGTGTACACCGGCCCGGGCGGCGACGCCGGGTGCACAGGTGCACCGGCAAACACCGGCTGCACCAAGTTGACCGGCACCGGAACCGCGTGCACGCCAGAGGTTCTCGACCAGACCGTCGGCGCTGACGCGATGGGTGCAGACGCGATGGGTGCCGACGGGGTGGGTGCAGACGGGGTGGTGGCCGGACCAGCGGACGGAGACCAGATGGATTGGGGCGGGCCCCCCTGACCGAACGGTCCTAAGTTTCCGCTGTTACCGGTTGCCATCGCGTTTCCCTCCCACGGCCCGCACACACTGCTGCACCGCATTCTTGCAGCTGCGCACCGACGATGTCGGGCTGTCTGCGCCGCTGCGCCACAGGCATAGAAGACGAACCGAGCAGCTGGTACGCCAGCCGGACACACGACAGCGGCGCCCACCCTCTCGGGTGAGCGCCGCTCTCTTGCGCAATCTCAGATCACTTGATGATCTTGGTAACCCGGCCGGCGCCGACGGTACGTCCACCTTCGCGGATCGCGAAGCGCAGACCCTCGTCCATGGCGACAGGCTGGATCAGCTTGACGGAGATGTCGGTGTTGTCGCCGGGCATCACCATCTCGGTGCCCTCGGGCAGGGTCACAACGCCCGTCACGTCGGTGGTGCGGAAGTAGAACTGCGGACGGTAGTTGTTGAAGAACGGCGTGTGACGGCCGCCTTCGTCCTTGCTCAAGATGTACACGCTGCCGTCGAACTCGGTGTGCGGGGTGATGGAGCCCGGCTTGCAGACGACCTGGCCACGCTCGACCTCGTCGCGCTTGGTGCCACGCAGCAGCAGACCGGCGTTGTCGCCCGCCCGTGCCGAGTCGA
>JBPPMS010000009.1:0-7307 GCA_051306175.1 Mycobacterium sp.
GCGAACGGATCCAGCACGGACGGAGGCGCAGGCGCCAAGGCTGGATTGATCACGGGTTGCTGTTCGACCGTTATCGGCAGGTACATGTGATTGGTGAACTGAGGCTGGTAGGCGCCGCCGCCGCCGATGGCCACGCCACCAGCTTCCCCGCTGGAGACCGGTGTGCCGTCAGGCAGGGTGACGGCCGCATGGCCGCTGTTCCACCCGATCACCAGGGCGTTGGGCGCCGTTCCGTCCTGAAATCCTCGCTCCCTCAATTCCCCCGCCATGTTTCCGGTATTGAATCTGTCGCCGTACGGTTCACGTCCGATTGCGATATTCGACACCCACGATGCTAATCCCGAACAATCCGTTCCGGACGGACTGTCGCCGCCAGTGATATACGGAGTGCCCGAAACACCGTTGATGAATGTCATTAGCGTTGCCAGAACAATCATGAATTGGGAACGTAACAACATGGGCGCGGCATGCCAAAATTTGTGGGATGCATCACTTTCAGCTGAATTAATGGCGCATCTGACAATTTCTAGCAAACTCGCAGAACAAACACTGCGCGGAGCCGATGTTCCGCCAGCCAGCCGGCATCGGTCGGTCGACAGGGTGGTCGCGCAACGCTGCGACCCTGTCCGCAGGCTGCGCGAGGATCCGAGAGTTCGACGCAGAACCCCTCGCTGCTGTGATGCATATCACAAGAGGAGTATCGTGGCTGCATAGACAAGAAAGGGAATGCGATGAAGGGCGCACATCACGATCCGGTCGACCACGCTCGGACCACTCAGCCCCACGCGGGAGAATCGTTCATCGACACACTGTGGCTTCCCGGCCTGGTCCTGATCGGATTCGGCGTGGCAGCGATCGCGGGCCTGGTGGCCGCCACCGCCTACCAGCACGACGAGTGGACGCTTACCCTCGCCATGCTGTCCGGCGCTCTGGTCACCGCCGGAGCATTGCTGATCGGCGCGGAGCACCACCGCGTCAACCGGGTAGAGCGGCGCTGGATCGTCGATCATCAGCAACCCGCCCCGCACGAGCGGCACTAGCTAGTCGTTGGACTGCGGCGCACTGAACGTCGGATTGGCGATCGCGGTGGACGCCCCACTGCCGATCGAGCCGGATGCGTCGATCATCGCTGCGGTGACCGGTGGTGCCACACCGTCGGCGAAGTCGAGGTCAGTGCATCAAGACGACTTTCGCTTCGTGGTCGACGCTGGCTTGGATGTCTTCTCACTGGCGGCGATCAAGACTGCCGCGTGGTCGAGGATGCATTCCAACCCGTACGCGAAGTTGGCCTCGTCAGCCGCGGCGATGCGGTAACCCTTGTCGATCAACGACGAAATCAGTGGGATGGTTTCGGGATCCAGCACCTTCGGCACATGCGGCCCCTCGTCCTCTGCCGCCTGCAGCGCCTTGGTCTTCTGCGCCAGCCGCTCCAGGACGACCGAGCCACGCACGTGCACGGTGACGGCCGAGTAGGTGTCGAAGGCGTCCTCGGCCGACAATCCAGCTGCCACCAGGTTGACGATCGCGGCCTCCATCTGCTGAACGCCGAGTCGCCGGATCTTGGCGCTCAACGTGCCCCGGATCAGGATCAGGTCGGTCAGGATGGGACTGGCCAAGAACGTCTTGCGCATCAGGCGCGCATGGTTGGCAAGCGTCTCGCGCCAATCGGTCGCCTCGACGAACGGTGCGGAGATCACGTACTGACGCAGCGCCCGGTCGGTCATGGCGTTTAGCAGGTCGTCCTTCTTGCGGAAGTACCAGTAGATGCTGGTTACACCGACTCCCAGGTGTTTGCCCAGTAATGGCATGCTCAGGTTGTCGATCGACACCTGATCGGCGATTTCGAATGCGCCGTCGATGATGTCGTCCGGGTTGATTGACCCGCGTTCGCGCCGCTGACGCTTTTCTGCGGCTGCCTGCTTCGCCACGTGGGCACCTCCGTTGGATGTTTGCTCCCCGACTTGGGTCGCGGTCAGCAGCCGGAATCAGTTCAACGTAAATGCACCGCCCCTATGAGACGGTGAGCTGCATCTATGCACTAACTGGAATGTTCGGGACGCTGATTCTTGTCACCCGTCAACAATACCGGTAGGCATCCGATTCATGGCTCGGGAAGAAATTCCGAGTAGCTGACGTCATGGACATGGGGCGAAAGACCCACTACAGAGCGAACTACGGTAATAGCTATAGTAAATTGCTCGTGCGGTTCGGTTGGCTTGGAAGAGCACAGCAGTACACGTAGGTCTACTCGGAGCGCCGCGGCGTGCTGGGCTCCTTGATTCCGACCGCATGGCGCAGCTGGGCGAGGAACTGGTCGTCATCGTCGCTGCGCACGATGTAGTGCGAGACCGCCACCCGGATCGCGGTGGCCGCCTTGACGGCGCCATCGGGACCCGGCAGGAGTCGCTGCAGCTGAGCACGCATGCGGGGGAGCACCGCCGACAGCTGGCCGATGGCCACTTGGGGTTCGACGTCGACCACCCGGACCCCGGAGTAGGACTGCTGATACTTGACGATGAACTGAAGCGCGGCGTCCAGCCTGTCCGTCCCGCGCAGGCCCGCTGTCGTCTCGGCGATGCCGGTGTCGAACAGATGGCGCTCATAGAGGCCCAATGCGTCGAGGAGTTCCTCCTTGGAAGCGAACCACCGATACAGTGTCGGACGTGACACCCCGGCCTGCGCAGCGACGTCGGACAGGCTTAGCTTGGACTTTCCGTTGCGGCTGAGCACTTCGGAGGTGGCCGCGAGAATCCGCTGCTTGGTCGACGTTTCTGCCGTGACCATCCGCTCATCTGACTGGACAGTCATTGAGTCATTCGCCTCCTGAGCCTGCCGCCGCTGCCGACAGGGAACGCTACCGTGGCTCGCGCACCACGGTCATCGAAGATCGGTCGGGCGCTGATCCGGTGCGTCGTCGCGAACCGGCGCCCGAGCGGCGAAGCGAGTCGACGCCGGTGCATGTCCGGGCCGACTTGTGGCCGTGAGACGGTAGTCAGCGAGCGAAGCGATGGGAGGCATGCAGTGCAGGCGGACTTTGAGTACGTCTCCTACGAAGGCTTCGGCCGTCGCTTCTTCCAGATCGCCGTCACCGAGGAGCGTGTCGGCGCGGCTTTCGCCGAGATCGCCGGAGGCCAGTTCGACATCGGGCCGATCCGCCAGGGCCCCGGCAATATCGCCAAGATCCTCGCAAAGGTAAAGGTCGCGCAACCGCAGGTCAGTAGAACGATGGGCGACGAGATCACCTTCGGCATCCGTATCCCGTTGACGATCGACCTGGTGATCGACCTCAAGCTCGACAAGCCGCGGTTCCTGATCGACGGCGAAATCTCATTGTCGGCGACCGCCAGGGCCGCTGCGCCGCTGCTCCTCATCATCGACGTCGACAAGCCCCGCCAGAGCGACATCACGGTCAACGTGTCCTCCAAGACGCTGCGCGGTGAACTGGTGCGAATCGTCGGCGGCGTCGATGCCGAACTCAAGCGGTTCATCGCCGCGCACGTCGCCGAACAGATCGACAGCCCCGAATCGCAGGCCGCGCAGATCATCGACGTGGCCGATCAGCTCGATACCGCGTGGACGGGGATCTGACTCAGCGCCGTTTCACGGCGCAGGCGCCTGGGTACAGGTGTTCCGCATCCCAGCCGCCCGAACTCGCGGTCGGCTGTCTAGGTAGGAGACGACGAATGAACCGATGGGCACCGTGGCTCGCGGCGGGGTTGACGGCCACGACTTTGTTGAGCGGCTGTTCGTCCATTGCAGGCGGTGGGGACACCCCGTGCAACGAGTTCACCGCACAGAGCGATCAGGAACAGGACCAGGCTGTCACCGAGATGCTCAAGGAGCAGAACGGTACGGATCCCAGCGGTCTGGAGATCACTACGACCCGCGAAGCCACCCAGCTGTGGTGCGAAACCCTCGGCACGCCCGACAGCAAGATCAAGGAAGCGCCGGGCGTTTCGTGATCGTGGCGGGCACCACGTTTGAGGCCAAGGGGCACCGGGAATCTTACCCAGCGCGGGAGGAAGTCCTCTCACCGCACGAAACGGATCTCAGATCCGCGGTGACAGTGGCCATCGGCCAAACGAAAGGAACCGAGATTATGGGTGAAGACACGAACAACAGCGGTCCCGTTGAGGGCGTGCGTGGCGTCGTCGAGGGCGTCGTCGGCAAGGCCAAAGAAGCGGCGGGAGTGATCACCGATCGCGAATCGCTCCAAGAAGAGGGCAAGGCCCAGCAGGACAAGGCCGACGCGCAGCGCGAAGTGGCTCAGAAAGAGGCCGAGGCCGAAGCGGCCCGCGCAGCCGCGAAGGCCAACGAGGCACGCGAAAAGGCCGCCAAGTAAGTTCAAGCGGCTGACCCGGCCTGGTGACGCCAGGCCGGGTCTTCGCTGTCCGGGCCGGTGCGGTCCCGGTGACTAAGAGAAAAAGGATGATCGGTGCGAGATTTCCTCTGTCCCAATTGCGGCCAACACCTGGCCTTCGAAAATTCGGTCTGCTTGTCGTGCAACAGCGCAGTGGGGTTCTCGCTGGACCAGATGGCGTTCCTGGTGATCGCCGAGGGGCACGACAGCGACCACGCGGGCGCGGTCGACGCTTCGCACTACCAGTTGTGCGCCAATCTCCATATCGCCGAATGCAATTGGCTGGTAGAGGTGGCGCCGATCCGGCAGCTGTGCGTGTCGTGCGCGCTGACCAGGACACGTCCGGGGGACTTTGACGCCACGGCGATGGCGGCATTTGCCGCGGCCGAGAAGGCGAAGCGCCGCCTCGTCGTCGAACTGCACGAACTTGACCTGCCCATCGTCGGGCGCGACGCAGATCCCGAGTATGGTTTGGCGATCGATCTGCTCTCGAGCGCCGCCGAACAGGTATTCACCGGCCACGACGACGGCGTCATCACCCTGGATCTCGCAGAAGGCGACGACGTACATCGCGAGCAGCTGCGGATCGCCATGGACGAGCCCTACCGCACATTGCTCGGCCACTTCCGGCACGAGATCGGCCACTATTACTACTACCGACTGGTCGAGACGAACCCCGACTACAAGCAGGTGTTTCAGGGACTGTTCGGCGACCCTGACGCCGACTACCAGGCATCGCTGGATCGGCACTACAACGAGGGCGCGCCGCCGAACTGGCAGAAGACTTTCGTCTCGTCGTACGCCACGATGCACGCCGCCGAGGACTGGGCCGAGACCTTCGCGCATTACCTGCACATCCGCGACACCCTGGATACCTCCGCGGCGTTCAGCTTCGCTCCGGCTGGAGCCACGTTCGAGCGACGCACGTTGGGGCCTAGTGGCTTCGACGCGTTGATCGACCTGTGGCTACCCCTGGCATGGGGACTGAACATGGTTAACCGCTCGATGGGCCGCGACGACCTCTACCCGTTCGTGCTGCCTACGGCTGTGCTGGACAAGATGCGATTCATCCACGAGGTGATCGATGCCCTCAACTCGGTGGCAAGCCCCGCGCCTGCACCGTCGATGGCGGCAGGACTCGGGACGGTAGCTCCGGCGCCACGCCGGGGCCTGTTCCGACGCAAGCGCTAGAGCTAGAGGCGGCTATAAGCCCTTGCGCGCTCTCATGACCGCGTCGATGACCTCGGCATCGCCGATGAACGTCACGCTGGCCTGATCACGGCCCGCGCCGAACATCAGCAGCTCGGGAATCTCGCCGGTGACTGTCACCGACGGGCCTTTCCCGGTTGCGGCAAGCACGTCGCCCTCGATGCTGGTGAACGTCACGCGTGCCGGCCCTCCGGACATGGTCATCCGTGCCATAACCCGGACGCCGGGACGCAGCGAGGAGACGGTGTCGTTGTCCAACACCCGTGGCGCCCAACCTTCCTGAGCCCGACGGACATCCTCGTGGTGGATGAACATCTCGCTGGCATTGGCGATCGAATCGACCAGCTTGAGGGGCGAATACCACGGTGGGCCGGACGCGATCGCGTGCAACAGGTCGTCCCATTCGCTGCCTTCGGCCACCTGGTCCTGCACCTTGGCGGTGTAGCCGGCCAGCGGACTCAACACGATGCCCGGCATTGCGTCCGGTCGTCGTTCCCGAATGACCAGATGGGCGGCGAGATCCCGGGTGGTCCAGCCCTCGCAGAGGGTGGGGGCGTCGGGACCGGAGGCACGCATGGTATCGACGAGGGCGGCGCGTTCACGGCGGGCTGCGGTCACCTGGACCACCTTATTCCGGCGACGGGACCCCGCGCGTCACGGAGGTAGTTTTGGGCGGTGGCGAAGTTGAGCGCGGCGGTGCTTCTGTATCGGGTCATCGACGGTCTGGTCGAAGTGCTGATCGGCCATCCCGGCGGCCCGCTCTGGGGGAAGAAGGACGACGGCGCATGGTCGCTGCCCAAGGGCGAACACTCCGATGACGAGGATCCGTGGGCGGCAGCTCAACGGGAGTTCGGCGAGGAGGTCGGCCTTGCGCTACCTACCGGCCCGCGCATCGATCTGGGTGCCCGGCGTCAGCCCAGCGGCAAGGTGGTGACAGCTTTCGCCGTCCTGAGCGACCTCGATATCACCGACGCGGCGAGCAACACCTTCGAGTTGGAGTGGCCGCGCGGGTCAGGACGGATTCGCAAATACCCCGAAATCGACCGCCTGGCATGGCTTCCCGTGGCAGAGGCCCGGGTGAAGTTGCTCAAAGGCCAGGTGGGATTCCTGGACAAATTGATGAGCCAGGCCGATCTGGTCGGTCTGGGCGAAAAGTAGCAGGCGCATTCAGCCGATGGGCGGCGTGCCTGCGTTGGGCACGGGCGTCAGCGTTATGGTGTTCACGCCGTTGGCACCGGGAATCGGCTGCCCGGGCGGGATTCCTTCGGGCCGAGTGCAGTCGAGTTGCAGACGGACCGTTGAGCTGCCGGACATGCTCGCCACGTCGGTCACAATGCACATGTTCTGCGGCATGTCGTGACCCACCGATCCGCCGAATAACACCGTATAGCCCTGTCCTTTGAGGATCGCACGGGCCATCGCGTACGTCTGGCCGGTGACCTCGATCGGCTGAGCACTTGCGGCTCCGGCGCCCACGAGGACTGCTGCGGTAGCGGCGCCTGCAGATGCGGCGGCGACTACGAGGCCAAGCTTTTTCACGCGGCTCCTCCCGGTTAAACCCGACGGCTGACCCTATCGCACCTCATCCGGATGGGAAACCGCTGGAACTCTGCAAGCTCAGCGGTCGAGCCGTCGTCTTCGGCTACCCGCCTGCTCACCCCGGGTTGGAGCAGTCGGTGCCGATGAAAACCGTCGGCTGCGAGGGCTCGGGTGGCATCGACCGCTACTTCGGGGTGGC
>JBPPMS010000010.1:0-23362 GCA_051306175.1 Mycobacterium sp.
CCCGCTGCCGCCAAGCCGCTGCCCGACGGGATCCGTTCGCTGCTGACGCACGCCCTGGGAATCGACGGCACTCCCGAGCCGGAGCTGCGCCTCGCCGACGTACGGCTGCGCCCGTCGGCGCTGTCCGAATCCGATCGGGCGGCCTTCGCGACGGTCGTGGGCCCCGAATTCGTCCACGACGACGACGCCGCACGGCTCACCCGGGCAGGCGGAAAGTCGACGCTGGATCTGTTGCGCCGCAATGATATCGGTGCGCAGGACGCACCTGATGCGGTGCTGCTACCCGGCGATGACGACCAGATCGCCGCCATCCTCGCGCACTGCACCTCACACCGCATCGCGGTGGTGCCGTTCGGCGGCGGAACCAGCGTCGTCGGCGGCCTCGATCCGGTGCGCGACGGGTTCGCGGCGGTAATAGCACTGGATCTGCGCCGCTTCGACCAGCTGCACACGCTCGACGCGATCTCGGGCGAGGCGGAACTCGGCGCAGGGCTCACCGGCCCGCGGGCGGAGAAGCTGCTGGGCGAGCAGGGTTTCTCGCTAGGCCACTTCCCGCAGAGTTTTCAGTTCGCGACCATCGGCGGCTTCGCGGCCACCCGTTCGTCGGGACAGAATTCTGCGGGCTACGGCCGGTTCGACGACATGGTGCGCGGGCTCCGAATGGTCACACCGTCGGGTGTGATCGACGCAGGCCGCGCCCCGGCGTCGGCGGCGGGCCCCGACCTGCGCCAGCTGCTGCTGGGTTCCGAAGGCGTGTTCGGCGTCATCACACGGGTGCGCTGTCGCGTCCATCCCGTGCCGGAGACCACGCGTTACGAAGCCTGGTCATTTCCCAATTTCGCCACCGGCACCACGGCATTGCGCGCCGTCACCCAGACCGGCACAGGGCCGACCGTCATCCGCCTGTCCGACGAGGCGGAGACGGGCGTCAACCTCGCCACCACCGAATCGATCGGCGAGAAGACCATCACCGGTGGCTGCCTGGCGATCACCGCCTTCGAGGGGACCGCGGATCACACCGCGAGCAGGCACGCCGAAACCAGTGCCCTGCTGGCTGCGCACGGCGCAACGTCGTTGGGCGACGGACCCGCCCGGGCGTGGGAACACGGCCGATTCAACGCGCCCTATCTGCGCGACGCGCTGCTGTCGGCGGGCGCCCTGTGCGAGACGCTGGAGACCGCCACCACCTGGTCCCGGGTTTCGGCGCTCAAGGCTGCGGTCACCGACGCTCTGACGTCGGCTCTGGCCGAAACGGGGACACCTGCGTTGGTGTTGTGCCACATTTCGCATGTGTACGCAGAAGGGGCATCGCTGTACTTCACCGTCGTGGCTGGCCAGCGTGGCAATCCGATCGAGCAATGGCACGTCGCCAAGACTGCGGCATCCGAGGCGATGGTGCGCTGCGGTGCAACCATCACCCACCACCACGCCGTCGGTGCCGACCACCGCCCGTGGATGGCCGCGGAGGTCGGGGACCTCGGTGTGGAGGTCCTGCGTGCCGTCAAGGCGCGGCTTGACCCGGCGGGCATCCTCAACCCGGGCAAGTTGATTCCGTGACCGCAGGCGGGCCCTCCCGTGTCACGCTCCTGACCAATCCTCGCTCCGGACACGGGAATGCGCCGCACGCGGCCGAACGCGCGGTCGCCCAGCTACAGCGCCGCGGAGTCGACGTCGTGGAGGTCGTCGGTACCGACGCCGCCCATGCCCGACGCCTGGTCGACGAGGCGGTTCAGGCCGGCACCGACGCACTTGTCGTCGTCGGCGGCGACGGCGTCATCTCCATCGCCTTACAAGCGTTGGCGCGCAACATCATTCCGCTGGGCATCATCCCCGCCGGAACCGGCAACGACCATGCGAGGGCCCACGGCCTGCCGATCAGAAATCCCGAGGCCGCGGCCGACGTCGTCGCCGACGGGCGCGTCGACACCGTCGATCTGGGACGAATCGAGCCCGACGGGGGCACCCCGACGTGGTACGGCACCATCGCCGCAACGGGTTTCGACTCCCTGGTGAGCGACCGGACCAACCGCATGCGCTGGCCGCACGGGCGGATGCGCTACAACGTCGCGATGGTCGCCGAGCTGTCCAAGCTGCGGCCACTGCCGTTCCGGCTGGTGCTGGACGAGGGCGACGAGATCGTTGCCGACCTGACGCTGGCCGCCTTCGGCAACACCCGCAGCTACGGTGGCGGCATGCTGATCTGCCCCGGCGCCGATCCGACCGACGGTCTGCTGGACATCACGATGGTCGCGGCGGGGTCGCGGACGAACCTGATCCGCCTGTTTCCCAGGGTATTTCGGGGCACGCACGTAAATCTGGACAGGGTGACGACGGCCAGGGCCAGATCGGTGCACGTCTCATCCCCCGGGATCACCGCGTACGCCGACGGCGACTTCGTCTGCCCGTTGCCCGCCACGATTTCGGTAGTGCCTGCCGCACTGCGGATCCTGCGACCTAATACGGCAACAGCCTGATGACGCGGCCCAGCCCGGCCCAGTCCCGTCCTGTGGCCACCCCTGAGCGCCACGCTGAGACTCGGCCGCCCGCGGCGACGTAGACCGTCCCCCAATGGTCGACCGCGAGCGATTCAGTCCGAGCGAGATCGGGGAACGGCAACTCGACCGGAGCCTCGGCCCCCGGCTCCAGCATCAGGACGCGAGGGCTCGGAGCGTTGACGGCGACATACACCGAACCATAGGAGCCGACCGCCAGATCCTGGGATTGGATCAACGGTCCGAACGGTAGCTGCACCGGCGCGTCGGCACCGTTGGGCAGCATCGACACGAGCCAGAGCTGTCGAGGACGTAGACGGTGTCCGCGAGGTCCACCGCAACGGCCATCGGTTGGACGTCGCCGAACGGGAGGTCGACGGGTTTCGGGTTCAGCAGCTCCGAATCCGGCGGTTTAGGGTCGGAGATCATGTATCCGATGGCGAGGACCGTGGCAAGCACGATGAGGATCACTCGCCGCGTGCTCACACCTCTGTGCACGGCAGCTGATCTTTGCAGTGCTGGAGGTCAGCGCTGTGCGACAATTTCCTGGCGCCGCCGATGACGTGGGAATTCGAGGCGGTCGTGTTCCAGTGGCGGGGTCCGGCGCCCTACTTCTTCGCGGAAACGCCTGCCGAGTGTGACGCGTTCCTGCACGACAATCTCGCCGCGCTGACCTACGGCTGGGGTGTCATCCCTGCGCGGGTGGGTGTCGGCGACACCGAGATGAAGACGTCGTTGATTCCGAAGGACGACGTGTACCTGGTGCCACTGAAGGTGGCGTTGCGGCGCGCTGAAGGCGTCGACGACGGCGACGTCATCCGAATCCGGCTCACCGTCGACTGACGCGCGCCCAGACTGACGTTTTGGTGGATTTCACTCGCACAAATCCAGCGAAAGGTGAGTCTCGGCGAAAGGGGGGCGGGGGCGAGCGGGTTAGCCTACGCCGCGGGACAGCCAGGTGACCTCGCCGCCGATCTCGCCGCCGTTGCGGCAGGGTTCCAGGGCCTCGTCCCAGGCGGTGCCGAGCACCGTGTCGATCTCTGCGACGAGCACGTCGGCGCCTGCGGCCATCAGGGCGCGCAGGCGCATCTCGCCCACCATCACGTCGCCGTTGGCGCTCATCGCGCCGCTCCACAGACCGAGCTGCGGGGTGTGGCAGAACCGCTGGCCGTCGACGCCTTCGCTGGGGTCTTCGGTGACCTCGAAGCGCAGCACCGACCACGACCGCAGAGCGTTGGCCAACTGCGCGCCGGTCCCGACAGGTCCCACCCAGTTGGTGACCGCGCGCAGCTGCCCTGGCATGGCCGGTTGCGACGTCCACTTGAGGTTCGCCTTGGAATTCAGGGTCGACGAAAGAGCCCACTCCACATGCGGGCATACCGCCGCGGGAGAGGCATGGATGTACACCACACCTGTCGCCGAGTCGGCGAACTGGTTCAACGCACTCTGGTTGGCGCGCATGCTTGCTCCTTCGGTTCCACGAGGGACGTCTTCCCCAACGACCTGGCAGAAACCGCGAGCATCACAACTTGTGTGTCGAGCGTGTCTATTGTGCCTCGTGGGGCACGTGTTGCGCTAGTCTGCGCCGAATTCTCTCAGGACCTCATCAGAGAGCGCGGGCCACAGGGGCTTGGCCCAGTCGTCGAAGTCGCGGTCGGTGAGCACCACCAGCGCGACGCCTGCGTCGGCATCTGCCCAGATGAACGTGCCCGACTGGCCGAAGTGGCCGAACGTCCGCGGCGAGTTCGACGCTCCTGTCCAGTGCGGCGATTTCGCCGATTTGAGCTCGAACCCCAGACCCCAGTCGTTGGGCCGCTGCGCGCCGTACCCGGGCAGCACCCCGCCCAGTCCTGGGAACTGCACCGACGTGGCGTCCGAGTGCAGATCAGCCGACACCAACTCGGGCGCGAGTAGCTCGCGGGCAAACAGCGCCAGGTCGGCGACCGTCGACGTCGCGCCGTAGCCCGCAGTCCGCGCGCCACCCTCCAACGTGGAGTCACGCATCCCGAGCGGCTCGAACACCGCTCCTGTGAGGTACTCGCCGAACTCGATCTCCGCGGAGTCCTGCAGCGCCTCGGCGAGCACCCGGAAGCCGTAGTTGGAGTACACCCGCCGGGTTCCCGGTTTGGCCAGTATGGCGTCGTCCAGCATCGCCAGCCCCGACGCGTGAGCCAGAAGGTGCCTGACCGTGGCACCTGGCGGTCCGGCCGCCGTGTCCAACTCGACCGCGCCTTCCTCGATGGCCACCTGCGCGGCGCGCGCGACCAGCGGCTTGGTCACCGACGCCAGCCGGAACTGCCGCGACGTGTCCCCTTGAGTGGCCAGAACAGCAGAGGCCCCGACCACCGCAGCTGCGGCAGTCGGGACCGGCCAGTCGTCGAGCAGATCGAGTGCGCTCATCGGGCAGGATGCTACTTCTTCCTGCTGACCTAGTAGTAGTTGATCGGGTCGCTGTCGATCTCGTGGACCTCGACGTCGGTGAACCCGGCATCGGCCAGCATCGACGCGGCCAGCTGACGACCCCACGCGGTGCCGAGACCAGCGCCGTCCAACCCGAGCTACACCGACATGCAGTGCATGGTCGACACCGTGTAGAGGTAACTCGCCATCGGGACACCCACGTTGTCATCGAGCCGGTCGAGTTGCGCCACGTCGTCGGAGAGGAACGTCCGTTGGCGAGCCCCAGCCGCGCCGCCTCCGCACGCCCGGTCCCGAGCCCTTCCTCGGAGAAGTCGATGCCGGTGAACCGGCTGGCCGGATACGCCTGCACCATGACGTTGACTGCGTGGCCGCTTCCACAGCCGATGTTCGGCGAGGTGTCGAGGTGGCTGTTCATAGCGATCGCCACCAACCGTCGTGCTCAGCGCGGTCGCACGGACCGTTTAACCACCCCACGACCGCGCGGGTCGGCTTTACCCGGTTGCTTGTCCAGACACGGGAACCACGCACTAAGTTTGGTGCCCATGAGGCAAACAGTGCGGGGTGTGATTTCACGGTCGCAGAAGCAGCCGGTCGAGCTGGTCGACATCGTCATCCCCGACCCCGGCCCGAGTGAAGTGGTGGTCGACATCATCGCCTGCGGCGTGTGCCATACCGATCTGACCTACCGCGAAGGCGGCATCAACGACGAGTATCCGTTCCTGCTGGGCCACGAGGCCTCCGGCACGGTCGAAGCCGTCGGCGCGGCCGTCACCAACGTCGAACCCGGCGACTTCGTGATCCTGAACTGGCGCGCGGTGTGCGGACAGTGCCGAGCCTGTAAGCGCGGTCGCCCCCAATTGTGTTTCAACACGTTCAACGCCACCCAGAAGATGACGCTCATCGATGGCACCGAGTTGAGCCCCGCGCTGGGCGTCGGGGCCTTCGCCGACAAGACGCTGGTGCACGAAGGACAGTGCACCAAGGTCGACTCCGACGCCGACCCCGCCGTCGCCGGCCTGCTGGGCTGCGGCGTCATGGCGGGCATCGGCGCGGCGATCAACACCGGAGCGGTCTCCCGCGACGACACCGTGGCCGTCATCGGCTGCGGCGGTGTCGGTGACGCGGCGATCGCCGGCGCGGCGCTGGTGGGCGCCAAGCGCATCATCGCCGTGGACATCGACAACCAGAAGCTAGCGTGGGCGCGCGAGTTCGGGGCGACGCACACGATCAACAGCCGGGAGCTTGCCGCCGGGAAAGACCTAGTCGAGACCATCCAGGACCTCACCCACGGCAACGGCGCCGACGTGGTGATCGATGCGGTCGGACGGCCGGAGACGTGGAAACAGGCGTTCTATGCTCGTGACCTCGCGGGAACTGTTGTGCTGGTGGGTGTTCCCACGCCGGACATGACGCTGGAGATGCCGCTGGTGGACTTCTTCTCCCACGGCGGATCGCTCAAGAGCTCGTGGTACGGCGACTGCCTGCCCGAGCGTGACTTCCCCACGCTGATCTCGTTGTATCTGCAGGGCCGGTTGCCGTTGGAGAAGTTCGTCTCCGAGCGCATCGGGCTGGACGCGATCGAAGAGGCGTTCCACAAGATGCACGCCGGTATCGGCGAAGGCTCAGTGCTGCGGTCGGTGGTGATTCTCTGATGTCTGTCAGGATCGAGCGCCTAGTCACCAGCGGAAAGTTCGAACTCGATGGTGGCAGTTGGGATGTCGACAACAACATCTGGCTGATCGGCGACGATGCCGACGTCATCGTGTTCGACGCCGCCCACCAGGAGCAGCCGATCGTCGACGCCGTCGGTGGTCGCAACGTGGTCGCGGTGGTGTGCACACACGGCCACAACGACCACATCACCGTCGCGCCGGAGCTCGGCAAGACGCTCGACGCGCCGGTTTTCCTGCATCCCGCCGACGACGTCCTGTGGCGGATGGCGCATCCGGACAAGGACTTCCAGCCCGTCGAGAACGGCAGGACGCTGTCCGTCGGCGGCGCCGATCTGATGGCGCTGCACACCCCTGGGCACTCCCCCGGCTCGGTGTGCTGGTACATCCCCGAGCTGACCGCGGTGATCAGTGGCGACACCCTGTTCCAGGGCGGCCCAGGCGCTACCGGGCGCTCGTACTCCGACTTCCCGACCATCCTGGCATCGATCTCGGGACGCCTCGGCCTACTGCCGGGTGAGACCGTCGTCTACACCGGTCACGGAGACACCACCACCGTCGGCAACGAGATCGCCCACTACGGCGAATGGGTGGCCCGCGGTAGCTGATCGGCGTGAGAAGCTCAATACCCTTCGAGGATCCGGCGCTTCTCGGCCTGGAACTTGTCCTCCGTCAGTGCGCCGGATCCTGTTGAGCCACAAGATCGCGATCACCGGGTCGATGATGCTGAACGCAAACAGCCCACCGAAGCCCCACAGCAGCCACCAATAGGAACTGCCGTGCCCGAACGACAACTGATCACCCACACCCGCACCCGCGCGTCGTTGTTCACGGTGGTGGTGCTTGCGCTGCTTTCGGTGACGACGACGGCGGACTCGTCGACGCCGTCCGGCGGGGTGATCGACAATCCCAAGGGCGGCACGGGCAACCCACCACTTCCACTTCCGATCACCAGCGTGTGGAAGCTCATGGTCGAAGTCTGACACGGACAGGACTACCGTCTCGAATGTCATGCAGTAGTCAGCCCTACTGGAGGAGGTCCGTCAGTGTCCTCGGAGATCGAAGCGCCGCCATCAGGTGGGCGGGTACGCACGTTCGCGCTACGCAACTGGGTGGCGATCATCCCGGTGGGCCTGCGCCTACGCCGTCGCCGCCGCAACCGTGCCTGAGTCGAGCATTGTCGTCCGCCCCGAACCGCCCGAGGCGCACGCCTACACGGCCAGCTCTCGGCTGCAGGCAGCTGGATTAGCCAAGGCGATTAAGCTTTTCGAGTCGGCGGCCAACGAGGTCCCACTACCGCGTCAGCCCGCACCGATCGTCATCGCCGACTACGGCGCGTCGACCGGACACAACTCGCTGCTGCCGATCGGCGCAGCCCTGAAAGTCCTGCGCACCCGAACGCGTCCCGAGCACCCGGTGTTGGTGGCGCACACCGATGTTCCCGACAACGACTTCACCGCCCTGTTCCGGACGCTGGCCGACGACGCGGACAGCTACCTGCACCGCGACAGGGCGATCTACTGCTCCGCGGTCGGGCGGTCCTTCTATAGCCAGGTGCTGCCGTCCAATTCGGTGACATTGGGCTGGACGTCGTGGGCGGTGCAGTGGCTGAGCCGCACACCGGCGGAGATCCCGGAGCACATCCACGTCTGCCGCGCGGACGACGAGACGGTACACGCCGCGTTCCTGCGGCAGGCCGCCGAGGATTGGCACGAGTTCGTTGCGTTCCGCGGTCGGGAGCTGGCGCCCGGCGGGCGCCTCGTGGTGCTGACGATGGGGCTCACCGACGCCGGAGATTTCGGCATGCAACCGCTGTTCGACGCCACCGTGACCGCTCTGCAGATATGCGCCGAGGACGAGCTCGTGTCACTGGACGAGGTGGCGGCCATGTCGATCCCCATCACGGGTCGACGCGAGCGCGACTTCCTGATGCCGTTCGCACCGTCCGGCCGGTTCGAAGGCGTGTCGATTGAGCACCTCGAAGAGTTCGACGCCGGCGACCGCTTCTGGCGCCAGTACGAAATCGACGGCAACGCAGCGGCATTCGGCAAGCGTTGGGCTGGCTTCGCCAGGGCGGTCACGTTCGACGTCCTCGCATCCGCACTCGGCGGGGATTCAGCACAGGCGCGCGCGACGCCGTTCAAGGATCGGCTGGAGACGGAGCTGGCGTCGCACCTGGCAGCGAATCCCGCACCGATGCAGATCCCCCTGGCCGCGCTGGTGCTGGCCAAGCGCACGAGCTCGCGTTAGCCGGCCGCTTCGGCGCCCGCGGGCACCTCCACCAGCGGAATCTCGGGATCTCGACTGTCGGAACCTCAGGGATCTCCGGGGGCATCGGCGGCGGGTGCCTGCGGCTGCGCCCCGGCAGGTCCACCTGCAGTCCGGCGACCGTTGCAGTTGGGGTCCAACAGCGAATTCCGGCACGCGCAGCAATGCACGACGCAGGGCGACGTTACTTACGCCTGATCTCCGCGCGGGCGAAGCTGGGTGGGCTGGCCAGCTCAGCAAATAGGCGCACCAGCGCTGTCCGGGGTGCTCAGCTTGGGGCCGAATGCTCCCAGACCGTCGCAGCCATGGCGTTGATCGTCTCGGCGCTCAGCGTGGTGACCTCGTCGTCGGATCCGCAGACGATCACCCGCAGCAGTACGTTGTTGCGCACCTGCGCCTGACCGGAGCACACCCACTGGTCGGCGGAGTTGGTCTGTTCGGTCTCCCAGATCGCCGTACCGTCGGCGGGGTCGTCGGAGACGGTCTGCGACCAGTCAGCGTTCTCGGTGGACAACGCATGCCCGTCACAGTCGAGGTTGTCGTCAGTGGCGTCGTCATAGGCCGCCCGCGCCGCTTCTGCGTCGGGATAGACGGCGACCGATTGCGCAACGAAGTGGTAGGGGCCCTCGGAAGCTTCGCCGTTGGACAGCGTGATGTACCGGAATTCCTCCCAGTCCCCGCCGAGGTAAGCGCCCAGACCTCGGGCCTGGAGCTGCTCGCACTCCCCGAACCCGCTTTGCGATGCAGGCTCATCGACGTTGATCGCCTCCTCGAGATCAACCCCCACGATGTCGTTGAGTTGATCGGTGTCGACCACGATGTCGCCGATATCAGACGCGGGCACAGGCTCACTGGCCTGGTCCGCCCTCGAGGAGGCAGTGCCTGCCACGGCCTGCGTGCAGCCAGTGGCCAGGATCGCCACAGCTGCCGAGACCGTTGCCCCACAGGCGAGCCGGGCCCAATTCATCGCCCGATAATAAGGCCAGCACTCGTCCGTGAGGACCACAACACGCTTCTTCGAACGTATGATCGATCAGTGAGTGAGGGCGCCTCGATCGGGTACAACGGCCAGCCGGTGCGGCCGCCGTTCCGTACGGTCCGCCCGCCCGTCCCCGTTCTCGTCGATCTGACGGTGCTTTTCCCCCGCGAACCTCATCAGGACGGCCGTTACCACCCACACGGACTGCAGATGCACAAGGTGGTCGAAGGCCAGTTGACCTGCTGGGGCGTGTGCGAGCAGGGCCTCTGGTGGGGTCTGGTCACCTACGACATCCACTACGGTTCGGCGCGCAGGCCCGTCACGCACTGGGTGCCTGCCTGGACTCTTCGACGCAAACCCGGATCTGCCGGTTAGGGCCGCAGCAGCATCGCGAGCACCACCGCGCCCCGCAGGCCGAAGATCTCGTCGAGGTCGAGTGCCCCAGGGACGTCGCCGTCCTCCATCTCAGGGTCGAAGTCCGTCAGGTCGTCGATGCTCAGGTCGTCGTCGCCCTGGTCGCCGCTGTCCTGGTCGTCGCCGAGATCGACGAAGCCGTCGTCGCCTTCGCCCGCCGTGGCGGTGACGATCATCTCGTTGCTGCCGTCGGCCCACGCGTCGACGAAGGTCTCCAGCGGTACTTCCATGGCCGCGCCATCCGGGGTACCCGGGTCGTTGAGCGTGACGATGCCGTTCTGCTCATCGATCTCGGTCACCACCAGATAGTGGTTCGACGTCACCGAATCGTCGCCGCCCCAGATCTCGAATGCGTCGACGGCTACCATCACGTCGCGACCCTCTTCCAGGAAGCCTTCGAGCGTTGGCAGGTCACCGTATTCGACCGTGGCCTCCACACCGTACTCGGCGAACACGTCGACCATGCCGTGGGCGAAGGTGCCACTGAACTCGCCGTTGTCGTACTCGGCGATGATGCCCAGGTCGACCGCGGTCTGCGCGACGTCCGTGAACGGCACCTCGGCGCCCAACTGCTCGGAGAGGATGATCGCGGCCGATGTCGGCCCGCACAGCCCGTTGACCTCCTGGTACTGCCAGTACTGCGCTTCGGACTCACCGTAGACGCCGCCACCACCAGCCAGGGGGTCGGCGACTTCGTTGACATCATCGATCTCGCCGTCGCCGTCGGTGTCATATTCGAACCTGTCGAGGATGCCGTCGCCGTCGGAGTCGGTGGCGATCTGGTCGACCACGCCGTCGCCGTCGGTGTCGGCTTCGGAGCCGATGAGACCGCCTGTGGTGTCGAAGTATTCGATTCGGTCCAGCGTGCCGTTGTAGTTCTCGTCGACCTCGAACGAGTCGTCGATTCCGTCTTCGTTGGCGTCGAGGATGCGCGCATCCCATCCGCCGTCTTCGTTGTAGTCGACGAAGTAGGCGTCCTCGATCCCGTTGCCGTCGAGGTCTGCGACCGCGAAGTCGACGGCACCGTTGTCATCGGAGTCGATCTCTTCGAGTACCAGCTCGTCGTCCACGACAACAGCGGCCATCAGAAGTCCTGTCGGTAGGCGCATCGGCGCGGGGGGTGTGTTCTCGGAGCCCGGCGGCTCGAGTCATAGGTCAGAGTGCAGGAGCAGGGTGGATGTTCCAGGCGCAACGCTTACCGACGAACCGAAACGGGTACCGAGATGTTGGTGCGCTTGACGAAGACCCGCGGCCATTCTGACGCGTTACGCGCGGGCAGCGGTGCTCGAGGTCGCGGCGTCGGCGGATCAGCCTGGTGCTCCAAGATCCATTCTCGCCGTTCGACTCTCGAGTCCGGGTCAGTTCGGCGATCGGCGAACCACTGTCGGTACACAAGCGCGCAGGCGGCAGGCAGGGCTGCGCCGAGGCGCATCGCCGAGCTGCTCGAACTAGCAAGCCGGAGTTGCTGATCCTCGACGAGTCCGCGGCATCGCTGGACATCTCGGTGCGGGCGCGGGTGCGACAGTCAAATACCGAACCGCCGCAAAGGTTTTCGGCGATTCGCAGCACGAGTACACCAGGACTCTACTGGCCGCGGTTCCGCCGAAGGAACCTATGGCGGCCCACTCGGGCCAGCAGTCACGCTTCTGAGCACGATGTCCACGGCGGCCTCGATCTGGTCGTCATCAGGAAGCGTCCCGAACATGATCGACGGGCAGGCGACGGCTCCGGCCAGCATGGAGACCGCCGCCGCGAGTTGAGCGCCCGCGAAGCACTCTCCGAGCATGGTCCGCAACGGTTGCTGGCCGTCGTTGTTGATCTTGTCCCTGATCTGACGCATTTCGTCAACCGACGCCCACTGGGCCATCCCGGCCAGCACGCGGTCAAGCCGCATCTCGACGACCGCCTGACGGAAGATCTGCAACTCACCGATCAGGTCAATGCGCATGTCCCCGGTGCGCTCGTGATGAGGCATGTCGCCGATACCATCGAGTGCCAGTGCGATCAGGTCGAACCGGCCGGGCCAGTGGGCGTACAAGGTGGTCTTGGAGTAACCGGCGACTTCGGCGACGCGCGCATGGGTGACCGCGTCGGAACCCTCCTTGGTCAGCACCTCGAGCGCCGCCCGCGCGACGTCGGCGCGGGTCCGAGCCACCCGCGCGTCCTCGCCCGCCTCAGACGGCTTTGAGCTCGACCCGGATGTCATTACGCACTTCACCTCGCCTGCCCTGTTCGTGACTTGAGTCGTCCGAGAGAAATTAGCTGATGAACCATTCCTCCAGTACCGACATTTCAATCCACTACTGAACGTTTAGAATAGTACTGTACTGGGAATCTGATGCTCCACGGGTCGACGGCGCACCGCAGACCTCGGATACCTGAACCAGCCCTATCGAAGGAAACTCATGTCTGCCATCCTCTTCGGTTCGATCGGCACGCTCGTCGACACCTCTGAACTGCAGCGCCGAGCGTTCAACGAGTCGTTCGAGGCACATGGTCTGGACTGGTACTGGTCGCGCGACCAGTACGGGGCGATGCTGGCGGGCGATGACGGCGCGCAGCGGATCGCCGATTACGGGAAGGCCAACGGCGAAGCCGATGTGGACGCCGCGGCGGTGCACCTGACGAAGTCGCAGATCTTCCAGGAACTCCTCATGACGACGGCTATCGAAGCCAGGCCCGGCGTCATCGACACGGTGCACGAGGCCAAGCGCCGAGACCTCAAACTCGGCTTTGTCACCACCACCTCGCAGGGCAATATCAACGCTGTGCTGGCAGCGCTCAAACCGCACATCAGCGCCGAGATGTTCGACCTGATTGTGCACAGTGACTCCGTCAAGAAGCCGAACGCTGCGTCGTATGTGTTCGCCTTGGATCAGCTGGGTCAAACCGCACGCTCCGCGGTGGCGATCGAAGACAACGTTGGCGGAGTCGCCGCAGCGACCGCCGCCGGGATCCGGTGCGTCGCGTTCCCGAATAGGAACACCACCGATGGCAACTTCTCCGCCGCCGTCGAGAAGGTCGACGCCCTCGACGCCGAGCAGGTGGTCTCGCTCATTGCCTCGTTAACGGCTTGACCAAGAGGATTAACTCCATCCGACAGCGAGGACACCGCACAAGTAACCTGCACGCTCACGTCACGGCCGGCGACCAGGCATGTCACGTCGATGGCTAGGAGAAGGATGGCTACGAGAAGATCGAATACGACCTGAAGGGCCAAGGGTCTTGATGGTGCCTGTTTCCGTCGCTGTGCGCTGTCGTTGCTCAAAGACACCGCGGCGACGACGCACCATGTGGACGCACCATGTGACAGCGGGGCATGACCGATAGATTGTCGCCATGACCGACGCCGCGGAGCCTGAGCTCGCGCGCGTACTCCTGCTGGTGCCGACGCTCGCGGTCCTGGGGGGGCTCGTCGCGGGCGTGGTGGGTGGAGCCTTCCGCTGGCTTCTCGAACGGGCAGAATTGTGGCGAGATCACATGGTCGAGTGGTCGCACGGCATCTCGGCCGTCGGCTGGCTGATTCCCGTCGCGGTGTGCGCGCTTACTGCGGCATCGGCGGCGACGATCTCGAAGTTCGTCCCACGTGCGGCGGGCAGCGGCATCCAGCATGTCGAGGCCGTCGACCGCGGCGAATCCGACCCTCCCCCATTGATTGTCGTGCCCGCTCGGTTCATCGGCGGAATCCTGAGCATCGGAACGGCAGGACTGGTGCTGGGACGCGAAGGGCCTACCGTCCACATGGCTGCCGCCATCGGCGCTGCCGTCGGCCGGGTGTCCAAGCTCGCCATGGACGAGATCCGATTGCTGCAGACGGTGCTGTCCGGTGCGGGCCTGGCTGTCGCCTTCAACGCACCGTTCGGCGGCGCGTTGTTCGTCTTCGAGGAAATCACCAAGAAGTTCCGGCTGCGCGAGGGCATCGCCACGTTCCTGGCCGTCGCGGTGGGAGTGGGGTGCAGTCAGCTGATCGTCGGTGACTCCCCGGATTTCGTCGTCGACGAGGTGGCGGTTCCGCCCCTACAGACGCTCCCGATCTTCCTCGTGTTCGGCATCCTGGTCGGAGCGCTGGGCGTGGCCTACACCCGTGCGGTGATGGCGTGCATGGACACCTACGCCGCGATCACCCGGATTCCCGGCATCGTCAAGGCGGGCGTGATCGGCGCGGTGATCGGCGTCGCGCTGTTCGTCGATCCGTTGGTCGCTGGCGGCGGCGACGGGGTGTCACAGCTCATCCTCGCCGGACACCAGTTCGCCTTTCCCGTCGTGATCGCTTATCTGGCGGTGCGTTTCATTCTGGGTCCGGTGTGCTACGCCGCCGGCACCCCCGGCGGCCTGTTCGCGCCGATGCTGGCGCTCGGCGCGCTGGCGGGCGTGTTGTTCAGTCGAATCGCCGGCGCAGTCGTACCCGACTTGGACGCCGATCTCACCGTCGCGCTCGCGATCGTCGGCATGTCGACGCTGTTCGCGGCAGTGGTCCGCGCACCGTTCACCGGGATCGTCATCGTCGTCGAGATGACAGCCATCACGAGTGTCACGGTCCCGATGCTCGCGGCAGGCGCCTGCGCGGTCGTGGTAGCGACGGTACTGCGCTCACCCCCGCTCTACGACACGCTGCGCGAGCGCATGCTGCGCGCTGACGCCACCCCCAGAACCTGACCCTATTCGCCCAACCGAACGAATGGGTGCGAAAGTGCCAGGTAGATCCCACCATTTCGTCAGTCTCGGCGCGGCGGCAGCAGCAGCAGCGCCGCATCCGTCAGCCGCACCACGCCGTCGTTGGCCGCCATCGCCACCGCGCAGGCGCTCAGGACGACGAAGCCGAGGAAGTACGGCTGCGGACGGCCCGCTGCGCCCAGACCAACGAGATGTGGACTGTTCGGGCTGTCGCGAAATTGTGGCGACTAGCACTAGCTAGTTCGCGCGACCCGAGGACGTCCCCGTGTCATCATGCGGGTGTGGCCGATCGGGTTGTCTATCAATCGTGGATGAGCGACAACCTGCGGTGGGATGCGCTGAACCTACGCGCGGGAGACATCGTCATATCCACGCCTCCGAAATCGGGCACCACCTGGACGCAGCGGCTGGTCTCGCTGCTGATCTTCGACGGCCCCGACCTGCCCGCGCCGTTGCCCACCTTGTCGCCGTGGTTGGACCTGACCGCGCAGCCCATCGACGACGTGGTGGCAAGTCTCGACGTGCAGCACAACCGCCGCTTCATCAAGACGCACACCCCGTTGGACGGACTGCTGCTCGACGAGCGCGTCACCTATATCGTGGTCGGCCGCGACCCGCGCGACGCCGCCGTGTCGATGATGTTGGACCTGGACAAAACGTATGCGCTGCAGGAGTTCACAGCGGGACCAGGGCACCCATTCCCACCACCTGGCCCGCCTCCCGGCGCCCACTCTCGCGGCACGCACCCACCGCATGGACCGCCGCCTCGCAGGCGCAGCCCGCTCGACGAGATGCGTGACTGGCTGGAGCGGCCCGTGGCTGCCACCGAGGGCGTGGTGTCGCTGGCCAGCATCCTGCACCACTTCGACACCTTCTGGAGCCGGAGGCACCTGCCGAACGTGGCCGGATTCCACTACGCGGACTACCAGACCGACCTGATCGACGAGTTGGTCCGACTGGCCGAAGTACTTGGAGTGAACGTAACCCGTTACCGCGCAGAGCAATTAGCCAAACATGCCAGTCTCGGCGCCATGCGCGACAACGCCGACGAGCTGTCCCCCGACCTCTGGGACAGCCATGAGTCCGTCTTCCGCTGCGGCGGAGTCCGCGAGTGGCGCGAAATCTTCACCGACACCGAGCATCTGCGCTACCAGCAGCGCACGGCTGCGTTGGCGGCGCCCCACGTGCGCGCGTGGGCGCACGTGGGCCGCCGTGGCGCTGACCCGACGTCGGCCGAAATTACGTCGGCGGGCGGCTGACGCACTGCGCCAGGTACAGCTCCTCGCCCAACTTGTTCATCAGTTCGAGCTGCGTCTCCAAGTAATCGACGTGCAACTCTTCGTCGGCGATGATGGTCTCCAGCAGTGTCGCGCTGGTCGAGTCCAGGTTCTCTCGGCACATGTGGACGCCGGGTTTGAGACGCTCGAGAACCTCGTACTCGATGGCCAGATCGGCCTCGAACTGTTCGCGGACGCTCTGGCCGATCCGCAGCGGACTGATGCGCTGATAATTCGGCAGACCGTCGAGAAGGATGATGCGGTCGGTGATGGCTTCCGCATGCCTCATTTCATCGAACGACTCCGCGCGAGTATGCGCCGCCAATTCGGTATAGCCCCAATTGTCCTGTAACTTCGAATGCAGGAAATATTGGTTAATGGCTGTCAATTCACTTGTCAACTGCTCATTGAGAAGGCGCAGAACCTCTGCATCGCCTTTCATTGTCACTCCTACCGACTTGAGGGCTGGTCAAGATCAGGTGTTGTGCGGCGGGGCGGAGCTGGCTGTGCGCCACCCGGTAGGCCATCTCAACATAGCCCACCACGCGTCGGTTAGCGCTCGATCGCGCCAGTGATGTCACCAACCCGCCACCTGCGCTGAACGACCACTCGACGATGCTGCACAGGTGAGGAGAGGCTCTCCCGCAAAGACCAGGGTATCAATCTTAGCGAAGTAAGGTTAGACTCCACTAATATGTCGTCGGTCAAGGTTGCCCCGTGTAGACACTCGCTGAGTGCTGCGGGAAAAATGGGCACGATGGGTGACAACGAACTGCATTCCCTCGTTCTCGCATCCGATTACCGGGTGGACGATATCGACAGAATGTGGTCGCTCGCCGAAGAGCGTCGCGACGTTCTGGCCGGCATCGGGGCCCACCACATCGTGATATATACATCCATTTACGAACCCGGCCGCATTCTGGCGACAGTGGGCATTCATCATCGCCTCTCCGTTTCCGAGGTCGTCCGTTCGCCTGCAATATTCGAATGGTTCGATATGGCGGGCGTCATCGACATTCCCGCGATCTTTGCCGGAGAGATCGTGCAGAAGATCGACGTCCAGCCGTCGATGTCCACCGTCGCCAGTGTGATCGTCGGCGCCGTCACCACGGTCGACGACGTCGACGAACTCGTCGCCAGCGTGCACGAAGGCCACGTCCGCCTGACGGTGGCCGGGATCCGCAAGGTGTGGGTGTACCGCGCCTTCGATGACCCGCACGAGGTGATGATGCTGCACGAGGTCAAGGACGAAGCCAGCACGCTGAATTGGATTGACCATCCTGAGGTGGCCGCAGCCTGGCTCGCCCACGTGGGTCACGGCGCCTACCCCAACCTGTTCGTCGGTCGACTGTCCCATCTCCTGACGCTCGACGAGAAGCCGTAGCGGAGCGCATCGGAAATGTTCGTGTGTCTGTGCACCGGTGTGACGACTCAGGCCGTCACCGACGTCGTGGCTGGAGGGGCCATCACGTCCAAGCAGGTCGCTGCCGCATGCGGTGCGGGCAGCGACTGCGGGCGGTGCCGGCGGACCGTGCGCGCCATTATCGAGGACTACTTCGCCGCACAGCGCGAACCCACGACGTCTCAGTAGAACCCCGGCCCTGTCGGATCGCAGCCGCGCCGCCCGAACTGCGCCCAGGCCAACATGTCCCTGGGTGGGCGCAGTTCGTGGATGCGGTGTCGGAAGCGCATGGTCTCCGGTTCGGTGAAGTAGCGCTGCCACTCCCCGAGGCCGCCCGCGCGAAAAAACTGCTCGTTGCTGAGCAGGATGTGATCTCCTGCGTTGGGTGCCAGGTCAGAAGCGCGCGATCGCATCGCGGAAAGCGTTGCGTACCCGGCCAACTCGTCGGCTCGTGCGCGGGTCAACGGAATCTGCAGCACTTGGGCCAGGCGGACGAGTTCACCGGGCAGGTCGGCCCTCAGGTCGGCGTAGTGGACCAGCCAGACATTCGGCAGGAATCGTCTCTGCCAGAACGTGCCGTAATGATGCAGCGCGCCTGCCAGCGATTCCATGCTCTCCGGAGTGACGATGGGCCGCTCCATCCAGTCGTGGAATCCGGGAGCGGCCCGGCCGATCGCGGCGCCCTGTTCAGGCATGCGCGAGAAGTCGATGTTGTTCTTGTGGAACATCATCGACACCGCCGCGTCGCGGGGGTCGCGACCTACGCACAGGTAGGTGACGCGCTCATCGAGCAGCAGCCCGTCAAGCGGGGTGTGCGTCTTGATGAACCGACGGTGGCGTTGCGCATCGAGAGTGGCCACCACCTGGTCGATCGGCCTGATGGTCTGATCGAGCCAGGGCGAGATGTCTGACAGCGGGCCGGGCATCTCGGGACCGTCGAACACCAGCAGCGACACCAACCGCTGCGTCCAGGTCATACCCGACTTGGACGGAGCGGTGATGACGATGTCGCCATCGCGCAGTGGGAGTCGGTCCCACCGCAGGCAGTCGGCCATGGTGGAATGGTAGTGGAACCGCTCCCCCTGATCCTGCATCGAAATCATTGCATGCCAGCATGTTTCGCGATCGCTGCGTGAAACGGTTCGGTGGTCACTTCCGCGATCTGACCGAAGTCGAGCTTGACCAGCTGGTCGGCGCAGTGAAAGTAGCGGTCGTCGTGGGTGATCACGATGACGGTCTTACCGCGTCGCTTGAGGCCGGAGAGGATCTCGGTGTAGAACACGTCGCGGAACCGTGGTTCCTGGTCGGCCGCCCACTCGTCGAACACGTAGATCGATCGGTCTTCGAGCAGCGCGGTCAGCAGCGCCAGGCGCTTGCGCTGCCCCTGCGAGAGTGCCACGGTGGACAACTTGCCGTCCTGCACGGTCACCTTGTGCGCGATCTCCAGTTCCTGGAGGTAGTGGCGTACCTCGGCGTCCAGACCTGGCTGGTTGAAGCCGAGGTAGTCCTCGAATAGGTGGAAGTCGGTGAAGATCGCCGACGTGTTCTGTCGGAACCACTCGACGTTGGTGGCGTCGATCATCTCCCCGTTGAGCGAGAGGAAGCCGGTGTGCGGCGCATACAGGCCGGTGAGGATCTTGGCCAGAGTCGACTTGCCGCTTCCGTTGCCTCCGACGATGAACGTGATGTGACCGGGCTCGAACACCAGATCCAGTGGGCCGAGATGGAATCCGGGACCGCTCGGTGCGGGAGCACCCGGAGGAGGACCCCCGAGCAGGCCACCGGGGCCGTGTGGCGGATGGCCGTGCGGCGGGTGACCGTTCTTTTCCCCCTTGCCTTTCCGGCGCCCCATTCCCATTCCGGGGGGGCCGTCCGGGCCCATCGGGACGCTCGGCAACTCGGGGCTGAGCTCGGATTGATAGGTGTAACCGACGTTCGTCAGTTCCAGTCGTCCCTCGGTGGCGGCGGGGCGGCCGTCGTAAGGCAGCAGACTCTCCCCCGATCCCATCGTCAGGTTCATCGCGCGGATCTTGGCTAGGGCGACGTCGCCGCGAAACAGCTCGGGGATGCGTTGCATCACCGTCTGCATCGGACCCGACAGGTACATCGTCACCAGGATGTAGCTGACCATCACCTCACGCGGCAGCTGCAGCAGGCTGGCGAGACCAAACAGGATCGCCGCCATGGTGATCAGCTGCAGGATGCGCCCGTAGCCGTGCGCCACCGCGAAACGCGAACCGGCAGCGACGTTCTGGTCGCGCAGGATGCCCGCGGCGCCGAGCAGATGGCGATCCATGAAGTCCTCGCGCCTGCCCCGGTGCAGCTTGAGCTCCTTGATGCCCACCGTCACCGAGGTGAACGAGCGCAGCATCAGATCCTCGCTCTCGCGCGCCTCGCGATAGAGGCGACGCACCCGGCGCAGCAGCAATTCCACGCCGAAGATACTCACCAGCGTGCCGCCCACCATGACGGCGAAGATCGGGCCAGAGATGACGGCGAGGAACCCGAGGCAACCGAAGACCGTGACGACGTCGACGCACAGGTTGGGAATCGCGGTGACGGCCTGCGACAGGGATCTGACGTCCTCGGTGAGTGTCGCCAGCAGGCGGTGCGAGCCGAGACGCTCCAGCTGCTCCAACGGCGCGGAGACCACCCCGTTGCTCAGCTGGCCGCGAAGCAGGTAGATGGCGTCCTGGGTGAGACGGATCAGCAGCACCTGCGAGAGCAGCGCCGAGCACAGCGCCACCACCGCCGTCGCAGCGAACTGGCCGACGCCCACTTTGGTGTGTCCGTCCGGCGCCAGCACACCGCTGATCAGTGTCAGCAGGTAAGTGTTGGCGACGCCGGAGAACAATCCGGTGACGATGACCGCGAGAATCCGCGCTCGGGAAACCGAGAAGAGAAATCTGACGAGTTGCATGGTTTTGCGCTTCCGGGGGTTAGGGTTCAGCGTTGGTCAGCCGCGAACGATGTCGAAGAGAAGTCCCTCGATCGCGACACCCGGGGCGAAGGAGAACGCCACGCCCGTTGAGATCGCCTTGGTGGCATCCGGCTGCGCGGCCATGCGCTGCAGGACGTAGATGAGCGAAACCGACAGCATGTTGCCGTACTCCGCGAGTACATCCCAACTGAAGGAGGCCGCCTCGGGTGGCAGACCCAACGAGTGCACTGATTCCTCGATGATCTTCGGTCCGCCCGGGTGGATCGCCCACAGATCGATGTCAGACTTCTCTAATCCATTGTTGTTCAAAACTTCTGCGATAGCCGGATCGACGCCGCGGAAGATGTAGTTGGGCAGATTCACGGACAGTTCGCAGGTGATGCCATTGTGGTTCACGCCCAGGACGATGCCGTCTTCGGCGTCGTCGAGCAGGCGCGTGAAGGTGTTGCGGACGACGATGCTGCCTGCCGGCTGGGGGTGCTGGACCTGGCTGGCACCGATGACCACGGCGCCGCAGCCGTCACCGAACAGGCTGTGAATGATCACGTCGTTGATGTCATCGGCGAAGACCGCATTCACCGAACACAATTCGATGCAGATGACCATCGCCTTCTGGTCCGGGTTGGCGCGGACGTAGTCGCTGGCGGTCCGAATGCCGTTCATCGCCGCGGCGCAGCCCATGAAGTTCACCGTCACCCGGGAGATCGTGGGCGACAGGCCAAGTTTCTTGACGACGGCGATGTCGACGCCCGGCGCGATGAATCCGGTGCTGGTGACGAACACCAGCATCCCGATCTGCGCGGCGGGGTCGGCAATAGCTGCGATGGCGCGGCCGGCCACGTCGACCGCCAGCGGAACCGCATGTTCGTAGAAGAGGTTCATCCTGTCACGGACGGTGCCGGGATCGCTTCGCAGCGCGTCGAATTCGCGATCGATCGGATCGATCGCCATGTGGCGGGTGTCGATCTTGGTCTTCTGGTACACCCGCGGGATGCGCACCTGCTGCTCGGGATCGTCGAACATCTCGGTGACGCGGGCGGCGGCGGCGGACTGCTCCACCACGCGCGACGGAGCTCCCGTTGCGATGCTTTCGATCACGGCCACCGTGGTGGGCGGAGCTGGCGGCAGTTGGGAGAGGCCGAATGCCTGGTCGTCGCCGTGGCGACGCTCCGACGGCACGAGCGACGCGACCCGGCGGAGGTGGCCGGTGCCGCCCTCATCTGGATTGATTAACATGACACGACTCCTTTCGATGGTCGTCGGTCGTTGCCTACGTGCTGAACTGCCGGAGGTCGAGTTATCGAGCGTGGTCATACCGACCCCAGCCCGATGAATCCCTGCGCCGAGTAGGTGACGCACTCTTTCCACGCCGCCGGTGACAAGTGCTCCCTGAGGAACCCCCAGTTGCGTTCTTCGGCTTGGCGCGACGGCGTCAACAGGTAGAGGCGGGACAGTTTGGGCAGCCGGTCGGTGACGAAGCTCTTCGCGGGCAACCACTCGACCCCGAATTTCGCGGATTCCTCGCGTAGTACGTCCTCGGTGGCGATGTTGGCGAAACCGCTTCTTTGGAAAGGCAACACGTGGTGGACGCGGTGCGAACTCAGGCCAGCGGAGAGAAAGCAGTCGACATAGCGGTTGCCGATCACCTTGAGGTCGTAGGCCTCCTCGACCTGGAACACGCCCCAGTCCACGTTGGCCTTCTCGACCTCTTCGTCGGGCTCCTCCTCGAAGTCGTGGCTCGCCACGATCAGGAAGGTGCTGACCCAGATGGTGACGACGAACTGCAGTGCCCACGCCCAGAAGTCGCCTGCGAGGATGAACGCAACCAGCTCGCCGATCAGCAGCACGCGCATGGCGATCGATCCGGCGAAGTGCGGCACGGCGCCGCGCCAGCTGCCGTAGAGATCCTTCACGCCGACCAAGCGGGTGATCTTGATGACGTCGATGATGCGCATCGGCATGCCGGTCACCGTGTGACCGAGCTTGTGGATGGTGTGCACGGGCACCCGGAACAGGCGCGGCAACTCCATCATCTTGGTGAAGACGTTCTTCTTGATGTCGACGTCGCTCTGGGTGTGCGGGTGGTGCAGCAGGGTGTGGCCGTCGGCGGTCACCAGTGCCAGTGCCACGTAGTTGATGTCGAATGCGCTGGACCACGCGCGGTTCCAGCCGGTCTGACGGCGGTGGATCGCATAGTGGCCGAAGCCGGCCAGCGAGCTGCGGAGCACCACCATCGCAAGTACGAAGGCAGGCAACGGCATCCAACTCGGTTCGACCAGGCGCAGCCCCTGGACCGCGAAGTACGCGACGGTCAGCGCGACGACCACCACGTTGAAGACAGTGTCCATGTTGTTGATCCGCTTGGCCAGCCCCGGTTCCCGCAGGCGGGCCTTCACCATGTGCAGCAGGTCGTTCTTGTCGCCGAAGTTGTACTTCGGAGTATCGTCCCAGCTGTTGAAGTCCTCCTTGAAGAGGAATTCAGGGGCGTTCGCCTTCGGGTGGATGTCCAGCGGCGTCGCGGCGCGGCCCAGCGCGTAGCGCTCCAGCATGCGCTCGACTGCTTCGACGTTCTTGTGGTAAGACCCGACGATCGAGGTGATATCGCGATTCTTGGTGCGGCCGATCATGAAAGCGCCGCCAGGATGCTTGTCGATCCATTCGGTGAGGTCGTAGGCCATGCCTTTGTAGACCCAAACGTCGGCGATCGGCGGCCTGCCACCCGCGGGAGGGTGCGGAGGAAGAGCCATCGGCCTGCCCTGGACGTCCAGCCGGGGGTCCTGATGCGGGGCGTCCAGGTTGGGAGGCGGAGGCGGGGCGTCCAGGC
>JBPPMS010000011.1:0-10714 GCA_051306175.1 Mycobacterium sp.
CACGGTCCACACCCGCTGGATCGAGACCGAGTGGGACAACCAGGTCGAACCGTTCACCGGCGGCGAACCCCTCGAAGAGCAGGACACCCTGCCCCGTCAGACCGTCGTTGTCGAGGTCGGCGGCAAGCGCCTCGAGGTGTCCCTGCCCGGCGATCTGGCACTCGGCGGCGGCGGGGCACCGTCGGGCGCGGTCCGCAAGAAACCGAAGCCCCGCAAGCGCGGGGCCAGCGGCGGCGCAGCCGCCTCAGGTGACGCCGTGACGGCGCCCATGCAGGGCACCGTCGTCAAGGTCGCCGTCGCCGAAGGCCAGCTGGTCGTCACGGGCGAGTTGGTGGTGGTCCTGGAAGCCATGAAGATGGAGAACCCGGTGACGGCCCACAAGGACGGCATCATCACCGCCCTGGCCGTCGAGGCAGGCGCCGCCGTCACGCAGGGCACCGTCCTCGCCGAGATCAAGGACGCCGAAGCCGCCGCCGAATAACGCCCAACCGATCAAACGTAGCCTTAGCCCATCAGGTCGATATCGCGACCTGATGCGAGGTCGCCGCACTCCACTCGCACCACGTCGTCGCGCTGGCGCAGGAACGGCCGAGCCCCCTCGTCGCCGACCGCCGCGTCGACGACCGCCGTCCAGTGCGCCCGGGCCAGCACCACCGGGTGACCTGGCCTGCCCTGGTAGACAGCCCTGGCGATCCCGGAGCGGCCCGCTGCCGCCAACACCCGACGCACCACGTCTGCACCGATGTCCGGGGTATCCACGGTGTGCAGCACCGCATACCCCGCCGAAGTACCGCCCGCGGCCGCCAGCCCGGCCCGCACCGACGCGCCCAGGCCGGTCGCCCAGTCGTGCGCGATCACCGCCTGCGCAGGCAAAGGTACCTCCACCCGCGCCGCTCCCAATACGACGACAACGTCAGCGCAGCCACCGTCCTGCAACGCACGCACCGCAACACGCAGCCAATCCCCCTCGGCGGCAAGAACTTTCGGCATTCCAAACCGGGCGCCGGCGCCGGCGGCCAGCAGGACGCCGACGGCCTGCGCGCGAAACGGGTTCTGAACCATGGTCGTTACAGCGTATTAACACGACGACATGCGAACGCCGCTGACGTACCCGATATTAAGACGATGTCAGCACCCGTTGAGACCAGTACCACGAAGAAGCGCGTACACCCGGTCGACGAGGTGCTCCCCATCCCGAAACTTGCCACCTACGGGTTTCAGCACGTCGTGGCATTCTACGCGGGCGCAGTGCTGGTGCCCATCATCATCGCGGGCGCCATCGACCTGCCGCCCGAAGACCTCGTCAAACTGATCACCGCTGACCTGTTCACCTGCGGCATCGCCTCGATCATCCAGGCGGTCGGCATCTGGAAGATCGGCGTGCGGCTACCACTGCTGCAAGGCGTGACGTTCGCGGGCGTCTCGCCGATCATCGCGATCGGCCTAGCCAACGGCGGCGGCGCCCCGAGCCTGCTCTACGTGTACGGCGCGGTCATCGTCGCCGGCATCTTCACCTTCCTGATCGCGCCCATCTTCATCAAGCTGCTGCGATTCTTCCCCCCCGTGGTCACCGGGACGCTGATCACCATCATCGGACTGTGTCTCGTACCGGTGGGCGCGATGGACGCCGTCACCAACCCCGCCACCCACGAGCCGGAACCCGCCAACATCCGGTGGTTCCTCTACGCGCTGGGCACCATCGTGATCATCGTCGGGATCCAGCGCCTCTTCCGCGGCTTCCTTGCCACCATCGCCGTGCTGCTCGGCCTGGTTATCGGCTGCGCGGTGGCCTACGCGCTGGGCGACATGAACTTCGACCGGGTGGGCGAGGCGGCGGCCATCGGCTTCACACCGCCGTTCCTGTTCGGCATGCCCAAATTCGACTTCGTCGCATGCCTGACCATGATCATCGTGCTGCTGATCACCGCGGTGGAGTCGACGGGTTCGACGATCGCCACCGGCGAGATCGTCGGCAAGCGCGTCAAGGCCTCCGACATCGGCAACGTGCTGCGCGCCGACGGCGTCGCCACCACCATCGGCGGCATCTTCAACTCGTTCCCCTACACCGCGTTCTCCGAGAACGTCGGCCTGGTGCGCCTCACCGGCGTCAAGAGCCGGTGGGTGGTGGCCGCGGCAGGCGTGATCATGATCATCCTGGGCTTCCTGCCCAAGGTGGCGGCGATCGTCGCGTCGATCCCCAACCCGGTACTGGGCGGCGCTGCGCTGACGCTGTTCGCCACCGTCGCCGTCGTCGGCATCCAGACGCTGGGCAAGGTCGACTTCACCGATCATCGCAACCTGATCATCGTCACCACCAGCCTGGCGCTGGCGCTGTGGGTGACGTCCTACCCCGACATCGCCCTGGCCATGCCCACCGGCCTGAATCTGATCTTCGGCAGCGGCATCAGCATCGGCGCGGTCACCGCAATTGTGCTCAACATCGTGTTCTTCCACACCGGGTCGCGCGGTCCCCGTGTCGCGGGCGGCGGTTCCATCACGCTGGACGAGGTCAACTCGATGACCGAGGAGCGTTTCACCGAGTTGTTCGGCCACGTCGTGCAGGACGTGCCGTGGGCGGTGGAGCGCGCATACGAGCAGCGACCGTTCGAGGACACCAAGGCACTGCGCGAAGCGTTCCAGGACGCGGTGCTGACAGGCTCGTCCGAGCAGCAGGAGGAACTGCTCAACGCCTTCCACGATCTGGGCGCCGAGGACGAGACCGGGCATGCACTCGCGGTCGACCACGTGGCATTGTCGAACCTCGATGACGATGACCACAACGACGTCGTCCAGCTCGCCTCGGCCTACCGCGAGCATTTCGGCTTCCCGTTGGTGATCTGCGCCCGCGAGACGGAGCACTTCGACCGGGTGCTCAAGAACGGCTGGTCGCGGATGGACAACTCCCCCGGGGCGGAAAAGGCGTTCGCGTTGATCGAGGTCGCCAAGATCGCCAACTACCGCTTCGAAGATCTGGTCGCGGATGCCAACCCCATTGCGGCGGCACGCTTTTCCAGGCTCAGCGAGCTGCAGTAGATGCCAGGTCCGCCCGCTCTCGGCCTCGACGGCTTCCACCGGCTGACGGACCGCCAGCGCATGCACCTGCTGTTCGGGGTGTGCTCGTCGACGATCTGGGCCCGCCGCGTGCTGGCAGGTGCACCGTTCGCGTCGGTGCAAGCGCTGCTCGACCGCGCCGACCGGGTGCTCGCCGAACTGCCCGACGCCGAGATCGACGCCGCGCTCGACGGGCACCCCCGCATCGGCGCCAAGGTGGACAACTCGTCCTCGGCGCGTGAGCAGGCGGCGGTGACCACCGCCGGAGACGATGTCAAGGCGCAGCTCGCCATTAAGAACCGCGAGTACGACGACAGGTTCGGTTACGTCTACCTGGTCTGCGCCAGCGGCCGCTCCGCCGAGGAACTGCTGGCAATCCTCAACGAGCGGTTGGCCAACGACCCGGCTACCGAACGCCGGGTGATGCGCAACGAGTTGGCCAAGATCAACCGGCTGCGGCTGGACCGGCTGTTGAGCGAACCGGCAGGATCAGCATCATGAGCCACGCTTGCGAGGGGTTCGCATGACTTTGTCCACCCATGTCCTCGACGCCGTGACCGGACGCCCCGCCGTCGGTGTGGCGGTCACCCTGACCGACGCCGGCGGCGCCACCCTGGCAAGCGCAGCCACCAACGATGACGGCCGCATCTCCCCGCTCGGGGACGCGTTCGCACCGGGGATCTACCGGTTGGCCTTCGACACCGCAACGTACTTCGCTGCACAGGGCATCTCAGGCTTCTACCCCGAGATCGTCATCGCGTTCGAAATCACCGATCCCGCAGGCAAATACCACGTTCCGGTACTGCTGTCGCCGTACGCCTATTCCACCTATCGAGGGAGCTGACCCATGTCGGGCATCATTCTGGGCACGAACCAGTACGGCAAGGCCGAGAACCGCGTGGTGCGCATCTATCGTGATGCCCCGCGCCACGAGATCCATGACATCAACGTATCTACCTGTCTGCGCGGCGATTTCAGCGCGGCGCACCTCCTCGGCGATCAGACCGAGGTGCTGCCCACTGACACCCAGAAGCAGACCGCCTACGCCTACGCCAAAGAAAAAGGTCTGCTCTCGATCGAGGTTTACGGCCTGGCCCTGGCCCGCCATTTCGTCCACGATGTCGCCCCGGTAGCGGGTGCCCGCATCGAGATCGAGGAATACGCCTGGGAGAGAGCCGTTGTCGATGGCCAAGAGCACAACCACACCTGGATGCGCAAGGGCCAGGAGGTGCGCACCGCGGCCATCACCGTCGACGCCGAGGGCGAATGGGTCGTTGGCGGGCTGAAAGATTTCGTCATCCTCAAATCCACCGGGTCGGAGTTCGCCGACTTCCTCGAAGACGACTACACGATCCTGGAGCCCACCCACGACCGTGTGATGGCCACGTCGCTGGTGTGTCAGTGGCGATTCGCGGTCACCGACGGGGTGGACTGGGAACAGGTCTATGCCGGCGTCAAGACCCAACTGGTGCAGCAGTTCGCGCAGGTGCAGTCCTTGGCACTGCAACAGACGCTGTACCACATGGGCAAAGCGGTGCTCGAAACATATCCGGAGATCGTCGAGGTACGTTTGTCGGCGCCCAACAAGCACCACTTCGTCTACGACCTGACCCCCTTCGGACTGGAGAACAACAACGAGGTTTTCCATGCCGACGACCGCCCGTACGGTTTGATTCAGGCGTCCGTCCTGCGCGACGACGCACCGTCGGCTGGTGCCGCGTGGGATATGCAACAGGGCTGGCTGGCGTGACATCGTTGTAGCTGCGCGGCGTCCGGATCAGGGGTGCGCCATGGCGCAGCTGGATTCGGCTACTGCAGTTCGTCGCGCAGCCGCGCCAACGCCTTAGCCAACAGCCGCGAGACGTGCATCTGGGATACGCCGACACGCTCGGCGATCTGAGTCTGCGTCATCGACTCGAAGAACCGCAGCACCACCACCGTGCGTTCGCGCTCCGGTAGCGCCTCCAGCAAAGGACGCAGCGATTCGCGGTTCTCGATCTGATCGAGCGTCGCGTCGACGTCGCCCAGAGTGTCGGCGATGGCTGGCGCGTCGTCATCGCCGCCGCCGCCACTGTCGATCGACAGCGTGTTGTACGAACTGCCCGCCACCAAGCCTTCGACCACCTCTTCGCGGTCCATGTCGAGTTCGGCGGCCAGTTCCGATGGCGTCGGGGCCCGACCCAGCCGTTGCGACAACTCGGACGTGGCAGCGCCCAGACGCAGGTGCAACTCCTTGAGTCGCCGCGGCACCTTGACCGACCAACTGTTGTCCCGGAAGTGGCGCCGGACCTCACCCATGACGGTGGGCACCGCGAACGACACGAAATCCGAGCCCGCGTTGACGTCGAACCGAATCACGGCGTTGACCAGGCCCACCCGGGCCACCTGGACCAGATCGTCACGCGGTTCGCCGCGGCCGTCGAAGCGCCGCGCGATGTGGTCGGCGAGCGGCAGGCACCGCTCCACGATGCGGTCGCGCTGCCGGGAGAATTCTTTCGAGCCGTCATCGAGAGCGGCCAGTTTGCGGAACATGTCCGGGACGTCGGCGTATTCAGAACTCGGTCGCGATGACGAACCCCCTGCGGTTCGTGGACTCACCTGGCCGGGCTCACTCTTCTCGTCGTCAACGCGATGCCCACGACGTTGGCCCCGTCAACACCTTGGCCGTTGGTGAATGTGGTGACCTCATCGGTCAATGAGGTCAACACATGCCACGAGAAACTACCCGGCGTGACGACGTCCGCGCCATGACAGGTAGCGGAGGCTTCCACCACCACCTCGGTCTCGCTCGGGTGCACCACCACCACCAGGGTCGCATCCGGCGCCGACGACCGGATCAACCTGGTACATGCCTCGTCGACCGCCAGCCTCAGATCGGCGACGGCGTCGAAGTCGAGATCCTCGAAGGTGCCCACCGCCGAGACCAGCGTCCGCACCACGGCGAGATTCTCCAGCCGCGCGCTCACCCTGAACTCGACCGTCCGATCGCTGCGGTGCGATGTGGATGTGGTGGCGCGGTGCTCGCCGTCTGTCATGTGGCCTCCCGGCAATGTCGGTCCGAGACTACTCTGCGTTGTCGGCCAGCTATCCATGGGAAGGTCCGGACGCGAGTCGCGGTGCGTGTGGTAGGGCAGGCGGCGGGGTGCTCGCCTGCACATTTTGGCTGCGAACCCCGACGAGCATCACCGCGCCTGCTCCGATGGGGCGGATACCGCAAAGACCGGTGCGCGGCGCATCGGGGTGATTCTGGCGATCGCCGTCAGCGTGGTCCGGTTCATGGTGCACGCCGCATACCCGTTCGGCGGGCGGCGCAAAACACCGGGCCGCGCAGCGCAATTCCCCGATGTGATGACGCGCAAAGCCGCTCGTCGCGGCGGTGGCTTGCGATGCGACCTCGGTGTCGGTTGACTAACGTCGGCCCATGGACCTCAACACCGTCGAGGCGATTGCCGTCCCGACACGTCGCGACCAGGTGTGGCCGCTGGGCCCCGGCGATGCCGTGCTGGCTGGTGGGACCTGGTTGTTCTCCGAACCGCAGGTTCACCTGCGCCGCCTGGTCGACATCACGCGGCTGGGCTGGGAACCGATCACAGTGCACGACAACGGGATCGACATCGCCGCCACCTGCACGATCGAGCGGATCGCGCAGCTGTCGTCGGCGCTTGCCGGCAGTCACCCTGATTGGCGGTGCGCGCCACTGTTTCGTCAGTGCTGCACTGCGTTGCTGGCGTCCTTCAAAGTCTGGAAGACCGCGACCGTCGGGGGCAACGTGTGTCTGGCGTTCCCGGCGGGCGCGATGATCTCGTTGTTCTCCGCGCTGGACGCACAGGTGGTGGTGTGGCGGCCCGACGGTACCGACTATGCGATGCCGATCACCGAATTCATCACAGGTGAGGGCACCACCGCGCGCGGATCACAGGATGTGCTGCGCTCGATCACGCTGCCCGCCAGCGCGCTGCGCGGTTGCACCGCCTTTCGCAAGCTCGCACCCTCTGCACTGGGCCGCTCCGGCATCGTGGTCATCGGGCGCCGCGCCCCAGCCGCCGACGGCGGCCGCGTCACTGTCTCGATCACCGCGGCGACGGTGCGCCCCTACGTCTTCGAGTTCGAGAGCCGGCCCAGCGCTGAGGCCCTCGCCAGTGCCCACGCCTGTATCCCCGACGACGCGTGGACCCGCGACGCACACGGCGACCCGGACTGGCGGCGCGCGGTGTCGTCGGTGCTGGCCGAGCAGATCCGCGCCGAGCTGACATGACGATCACCGTCAACGGCACCGACCTGCACGACGACGCGCGGGCCGGCCAATGTTTGCGAACCTATCTCCGCGAGCACGGACACTTCGAGGTCAAGAAGGGCTGCGACGCAGGTGACTGCGGCGCCTGCTCGGTGCTGGTCGACGGCGAACCCGTCCATTCGTGCATCTTCCCGGCCTTCCGCGCCGACGGCCGCGCGGTCACCACGGTGGCGGGTCTGGGCACCCCGGACGATCTGCATCCGATGCAACGCCGGTTCGTCGAGGCCGGCGGGTTCCAATGCGGGTTCTGCACCGCGGGCATGGTGATTACTGCCGCCGCGCTGTCCGCCGAGCAGCTCGCCGACCTGCCTGCGCACCTCAAAGGCAATCTGTGCCGATGTACCGGTTACCGGTCGATCACCGACGCCCTGGCCGGGGTCACCAACACCGAAAAGCCAGCGCAGGCAGCCGATGTGGGCCGTTCCATCGCCGCCCCGGCAAGCGTGCGGGTGGTCACGGGCACCGAGCAGTACACGATGGACCACGACATCGTCGGCCTGCTGCACCTCGCGGTGCTGCACAGTCCGGTGCCGCACGCACGGATCCGGTCGATCGATACCGTTGCCGCCCAAGACATCCCCGGCGTCCGGCTGGTCCTCACCCACCACGACAGCCCCAAGGTGGCATTCTCCACCGCTCGACACGAGAGCCGTCTGGACGACCCCGACGACACCTACGTGCTCGATGACGTGGTGCGCTTCGTCGGGCAACGGGTGGCAGCCGTCGTCGCCGACTCAGTCGCGATCGCAGAACAGGCCTGTCGGGCAATCATCGTCGACTTCGACGTGCTTCCCGCTGTCTTCGACCCCGACCAGGCCCGCACGCCCGGCGCCCCCCTGCTGCACGGCGACAAGCCGGCCGATTCCCGCATCGTGAACCCGGGGCGCAACATCGTCGCCGAACTGCACGGCGGCGTCGGCGACGTGAAGGACGGAGTGCGCCGCGCCCGATCTTCCGGAGGCGCTGTGGTGCAGGGACGCTGGCGCACTCAGCGGGTCCAGCACGCCCACCTCGAGACACACGGCTGCACGGGGTGGCGCGGCGAGGACGGCCGCCTGGTGATCCGCTCCAGCTCCCAGGTGCCGTTCCTGGTGCGCGACGAACTGTGCCATGTATTCGGCCTGTCCCGCGAGGACGTGCAGGTCTTCACCAAACGCGTCGGTGGCGGCTTCGGCGGCAAGCAGGAAACGCTCACCGAGGACCTGGTGACGCTGGCGGTGCTGCGGTTGAACCGGCCGGTGCGGTACGAGTTCCGCCGCTCCGACGAGTTCACCGTCGCACCGTGTCGGCATCCCTACACCGTCGACGTCACGGTGGCCGCCGACGCCGACGGCATCCTCACCGCACTGGCGGTGGACGTGCTGATGGACGCGGGCGCCTACGGCAATCACAGCCCGGGGGTGATGTTCCACGGCTGCGGCGAGTCGGTCGCGGTGTACCGATGCGCCAACAAGCAGGTGGACGCCCAGGCGGTGTACACCAACAACATTCCCTCGGGAGCGTTCCGCGGGTACGGCCTCGGCCAGATGATCTTCGCGATCGAATCGGCGATGGACGAATTGGCGAGCGAACTCGACATCGACCCGTTTGAGTTTCGGCGCCGCAACGTGGTTTTGCCCGGTGACGATTTCGTCGATTCCCATGTGCTGCGCGACGATCTGGCGTTCGGTAGCTACGGCTTGGACCAATGCCTTGACCTGGTGCAGCAGGCCCTGCAGTCGGACAACGGAAGCCCAGCGCCGGTGGGTGCGGCGTGGCGCGTCGGTGCGGGAATGGCAATCTCGATGATCGCCACCATCCCGCCCCGTGGTCACTTCGCCGACGCGGCCGTGACGTTGAACGGCGACGGCACTTACACGATCTCGGTGGGCACCGCCGAGTTCGGCAATGGGACCACCACCGTGCACACCCAACTGGCGGCCGCCGAATTGCGCACCACCGCAGACCGATTCGTCATCCGGCAGTCCGACACCGACGCCGCGGAACACGACACCGGCGCATTCGGCTCGGCCGGAACGGTGGTCGCGGGTATGGCCGTGCAGCTGGCCTGTCGTGAGCTGCGCACCAAGATCGTCGCCGCCGCGCGCGGGCTGACGCACCAGGCGCACGGCGGCTGCGAATTGGGTCCCCAAGGTGTGCAATGCTATTCGCGATTCGTCGACTTCGCCGAGATCGTCGCGGCCGGCGAGCTGAGCGGCCGCGGCCACCACAACGGCACACCGAGGTCGGTGGCGTTCAACGTGCATGCGGTACGCGTGGCCGTAAACGTCGCGACCGGTGAGGTGCGGATCCTGCAATCGGTACAGAGCGCCGACGCAGGCGTGGTGATCAACCCCGCGCAATGCCGTGGGCAGGTGGAAGGCGGTGTGGCGCAGGCCATCGGTTCAGCCCTGTTCGAAGAGATGACCGTGATGCCCGACGGCACGATGTCCACCCAAGTCCTGCGCAATTACCACATCCCGCAGCTGGCCGATCTACCGGTCACCGAGGTGCTGTTCGCCGACACGCACGACGAATTCGGCCCCATGGGCGCCAAGTCGATGAGCGAATCGCCGTACAACCCGGTCGCACCCGCGCTCGCCAACGCGATCAAAGCGGCCACGGGTGCCCGGATGCGCCAGCTGCCCATGACACCGGCCAGGATATGGCGTGCGCTGAACCAATGACGCGAAGTCTGTGCGGTCGCCGACACGGGAATCGACACCGGGGAATCGACACCGGGGAATCGACAACGGGGAATCGACAAAGGGTCCTGTCGGTAGCCCGTCCTACGATCTGGGCGTGGCACGCAGGCCGTTCTGTCTCAAGTTCCTCGTGATCGTGGCGTCGGCCGCAGCGCTGGCCGCCCACCTGATCGGGCTCAGCCCACTGTGGAGCGTCACCATCGGGCTGGCGACACCCGTCGTGGTGGTGGCGGCCCCGGCCTTTGTGCGTGGTCTGGTGATTGGTGCTGCGACGCCGGCAGCAGGAGAACGGGTGCCCGCCGCCGTCCGCGAGATGTCGGGTGAGGAGTTCGAAGACTACGTCGCCCTTGCGGCACGGTCGTGCGGGATCCCGGTCATCATGACCCCACTGACGGGCGACTTCGGCGTCGACCTTGTGGTGGGCCGCCGGCCGGATCGGCTCGCCGTGCAGTGCAAGCGTCAAGCCCGCCCCGTCGGGGCCGGTGCCGTACAGGAGGTGGTGGCGGGGGCACCGATGCACGATTGCACCAGGACCATGGTCGTCACCAACCACCACTTCACCCCTGCCGCCCGCACACTCGCCGAGCGCCACGGCTGCCTGTTGATCAGCGGCACCGACCTGGCGTTACTTCGGACGGCTATCCGCCGGGCGACGGCACCGACGCCGCTGCGCTGAGCGCGCGCG
>JBPPMS010000012.1:0-53109 GCA_051306175.1 Mycobacterium sp.
TCGCGCACCCCGCGCGGCCCGAACAGTGACACAAAAGCCGCGGCCGGATTGTCAGGGAGGTCGGCGCCGGGGGTGAAGTCCACCGGCATGTCGCGAAACTCCAGACCGCAGCCGGTGATCAGGTCCTTGAACGGGGTGAAGGCGGCCATCACGACCCGATGGCCCGCCTGTTGCAGTCGCGTGCCGACGCCGGTCAGCGGTGCGACGTCGCCGCGGCTGCCGACCGCGGCGATAGCAATGATGCTCATCGTCGGCTCCGCACCACGCGGCCGAAGATTTCCACCAGATCGTCGCCGTAGGCGTGGGCGTCGAAGTTGGGATCCTGCATGAGTTTCTCCACGAGTGCGTTTCCGGCACCGCTCAGTGCCGTCGCGACGGACTCGACCGGGAAGTCCCCGAACTCCCCGCTGTCTTGGCCGGCTCGCAGAATCGCGGTGGCATCCAGGGCGGCCAATTCCTCCGCGAGCCCGGGGTTGAGCCCCAACTCTTTGAACGAGCGCCCGTCGCTGGGTCGGTAACTCGAAGCGAGTTGGCTCAGCGCGGCCAGGTGGATCCGGTGCGCATCGAAGTACCTGATTGTCGCCCTGATGTAGGCGTTCAGTTTTCCGGTCGCGGTCGACTCGGCCTGCAATGCGGGCACCACCGCGGCCAGCGCCGAGCGATACATCTGCTCGATGATCGCCTCGACCAGGTTGTCTTTGGTTCCGAAGTGATAGAGCACCGCACTCATCGCAACCCCGACTCGATCGGCGATCCTTCGGATCGAAGTCTGAGCCCATCCCACTTCGGCGATCACCTCGATCGCGCACTCCACGATCTGCGCGCGGCGTGCGGCCTGGGTGAAGGTTGGCGCCTTCACGCTTCCTGATCGCATAATCAGATTATAGATCATATGATCAGTAGCCGCGGGGTCGGACTGGTCGCGCAGGTCGAAAGGGCACGTGGTGCACCGTGGCGCCGGAGGCCGCAATCGACGGTGGATACTGCTCGGTGAGGTCAGAAGTCCACTCGCTCGGCGCTACAGCGTTTTACATGCTGAGCGGGGTCTACCCGGTCGACCACAAGCTGCACGAAGCAGAGCAGCAACAAAGGATCATCGCGGGCAGGATTCGAGAACTGCGTGAGGTGGCCCCTCATACTTCGCAAGCGATCGGAACCGTCGTCCGCAAGGCTCTGAACTTGGACCCTGCCAAGCGCTTTGAGTCCGCACTCGCCTTTGGGAACGCACTGACCCAGGCCGCCCGTGGCGTCCGCGACTGGCGACGGGTGAGGCATACCGGGCATAGCTACTGCGTTGAGGGTGCTCAGGCGCACCAGCGTGCCGCCGTCGGTATTTGTGCCGTCCCGAACGGCGCCGACTTTGTGGTTCAGGCCCGGCTCCTCGAGTCAGGTCGCCGTGTTGCCAACACACCGGATGTTGTGGTCAGACGTGGTCAGTTGGCGAGAACACTACGACAGCTGGTCAGACAGCTTGGCTGAGGACCGGTCCGGTCGCGCGAGGGTTCTCAGTGTGTGTGCCGGGTGCCGAACGCGACACGCGCTTCGTCGGGGAGCTCCGCCGGCGGGATTGGTGCGGACTGGCGGACGCGATCAAGCGTCTGGAACACCGCTGTGGTGTCAAGGCCGTAACACCGACCGGCCTCCAGACGGTAGTGGATCACCATTCGGCCGGAGAAATGGACGAAAAAGCAAACCAATAAGGGGAAGTACCTGTTCAGTGGTGGTGTTTTGACGTATAGAATTGGCGTGTGACTCGACCTGAGCAGCACCCGTACATCAGCTTCGAGTTCAGTACAGATCGTATCCCCCCGGACATGTGGCTCGACCTCGGTGAGGCGATGAGTAAGTGCCAGCATCTCGCGGGGGTGCCCCTGAAGCCGGCGCGGGCGGACGAGATGGCCGCGGTCTACCTCGCCCGTGGGGTACAGGCCACCACAGCTATCGAAGGGAACACCCTCACCGACAGCGAGGTCCAGCAGATCGTCGACAAGGGCAGCGCGGACGTAGGCAAGTCGCGCGAGTATCAAGAACGCGAAGTGCAGAACGTCCTCAGCGCGATACGCCACATCGATCACGCGCTGCGGCGCGGAGAGACGCTGCCGATTACGCGGGAACGCTTGGAGAAGCTGAACCTTCAGATTCTCGACGGCATTCCGGACAAACCCGAGGTGGTGCCCGGGCAGCTCCGCCGACACAACGTCAGCGCCGGCACCTATCTGGCGCCGCGGTGGCGAGACGTACCCGACTTGGTCGACCGGTTCGTGCGGTGGCTTGCGAACCTGCGGCGTGCCGTCACACCGAATTCCTCCGATCGGGATCGGTTCGTCAACGCCGTCCTGGCCGCCATCCTCGCGCACCTGTACATCGCATGGATCCACCCGTTCGGCAACGGTAACGGCCGATTGGCGCGGTTGGTCGAGGTGCAGATCCTCTCGGAATCCGGAGTCGTGCCGATCGTTGCGACGAACCTTTTGTCCGACTTCTACAACAAGACCCGCGATCACTACTACCGTGCCTTAGACGCAGCCCAGGATGACGTTGTCGTATTCGTCCGCTACGCCCTTGACGGGTTCCTTGACGAGCTGCGCGCACAGATCGAGGTCGTAAAGGCTGAGAACGTTCAGATCCATTGGGAGAGCTACGTTTATGAGGTCTTCCGCGGCCAACCTTCGACCGAGACCCGCACACGACAGCGCGAGCTAGCCTTGTCAATGCCCGAGGATCGGTGGATCACTGCGCGCGAGGCGACGGAACTAACGGCGCGGTTAGCACGTCTTTACGGGAAGGTTGGCGAGCGAACGCCCGCCCGGGATCTCAACGACTTGTTCAACTTCGGTCTCGTCCAGAAGGATAAGCGCCTGTATCGAGCGCGACGTGGCGTGATCAGGGCATTCATCCCGCCAACCTGGGAGGCGTCACAGAAGGCACTGCTGGACGAGATGGCCAATACGGCGCCCACCGACGACCCGACGCTGTTCGACGATTAGAAGACAGCATGCCCTTTCAACATGTGCTGCGCCCAGGGCCACGCAGTTTATCCCTGCTCGACTTTTCCCAGCGGTTGCCGTTGGAATCCGAATAGATAACCCAACATTCGATGTCGAGCGCTTCAATGCTCTGCTACTCGAGACTTTCCTGTAGGGCAGGCCCGGACAGCCATCCGGCGACGTCGCCAAGCCGCCAGTCAAACGCCAATGCCCACGCGATCAAGGCGAGGGCGACACCAAGAAGAGCAACCGGTAGTGGCCAGAGGGCACCTACGGCATGTCCTCGACAGTCCATCCACCGGTCCGCAGTCAGTCCGCAATAGGTCCATCACCAGTCAACGACAACCAATGCCGCCAACACGTTCGCGTGCGGGAATCTCACGCATCCAACAGCGTCGTCTCAATCAAACGTCCTGGTGGGATGGTTCGGGACGAAGAGGTCGGGGGATTCGAATCACGCCAACCCGACTCGCTGACAGCCTGGGAACAGGCCTCGACCGATCATCGATCGAAGCCTTTTTCTCTTTCGGCAGAGCCCACCTCTTGTCAAAATCACCCCGTACCGCCATGCTCTGCAGACATGCCCCGCTGGTACCCACTGGAGCCCGCCGACGCGGCTTTCCTCACCACTGCCCCGCACATCTTCACCTACGACACCCACTTCGCCGCGCCACCCGAGAAGGTGTGGGAATCGCTGCAGTCCGACGACTCATTGGCGGCGTGGGGCGCTAGCGCCGTCGAGCGCGTCACTTGGCAATCACCGCGGCCGTTCGGCGTCGGCACCACCCGCGAGGTCGCCGCTCCCCGCGGCCTGTCGCGGGCACGCGAGAAGTTCTACCGCTGGGACGAGGGTCAGGGCTATTCGTTCTACGTCACCGAGATCAACCTGCCGCTGTTCCGAAAGTTCGCTGAGGACTACGTCGTCGAACCCGACGGCGACGGCACCCGGTTCCTGTGGACGGTGGCGATTCAGCCCAAGAACGCGTTGAGGCTCCCTTTCACCGCCTTCGCGCCACTGCTGAAATCGGGGTTCGGCGGGATGGCGTCAGCGGGCGAGAAGTACTTCGCCAAGCTCTAGCTAGCATCGAAGCATCCGTCAGCCAGCCGAGGAGTGTCACTGTCGAAGTGTCGAGGATCCCGCGTCTCCCGTCACGATGATCGTTTCACCCTGGTCAACCCGCGCAAGCACCTCCGCGCCGCTGTTGCGAAGATCTCGTATTCCGACTGCCGTCATGTGCTTACTGTCTCACCGGTGGTAAATCATTAGATTCGAACGCGCTACGCTGAGCCATCTGTACCGACCGTCGCATCCGGCGCCAAGGAGGCTCGGGTGGTGTGCGCTAGCACCTCGGGCCCGGTGGTCAACGCCTTGCGCCACGGTGCGACGCCATCCATCTCGACCTCGATGGTGACGCTCAACACCGTTCGGATGAGCACGATCATCCCGAGGACGGAGGCGTCGGTGAGCGACGGCGTCGAGGTGACGGTTTTGACGATGTCGGCCGCCACCAGAAGTTCGAGTCCGAGCAGGATCGCACCACCCAGTGTGTTGCGCAACGTCTTGTAGGCGCGGCCTCCGTTCTTGGTTCGCGACCAGACCGTCGCGGCGAGCGCGAACGCGAAGAGGAATCCGGTCACCATGGCGATCACGCCCGCCACCTCGAAGGCTTGGGTGACCCGTTCGAAGAAGCCCTCGAGGTGCATGCCGCGGATTCTGCCCGATTTCGCTCCCGGCGCAACACGTTTCGGGCAAGCAAATGTGGGTAAAGACACCCAGTGTCTAGACCGCCCATCCAACTCGAACCGACGCTTCCCGTTCCGCGCGGGCCGCTGTCGGAAGCAGTGCTCAGCCTGATGACCGAACGCGTTCCGCGCGGCCATCTGATTCAGGTGGAAACGTCGGTCGCCGACGCCGATCCGTTCGGCATCGACCTGCAGTTGGCGCTCTACTCCTGCTACGAGTTGCACTACCGCGGCTTCGCCGGTGTCGATCCCGGCTGGGAATGGAATGCCAGCCTGCTGCATCTGCGGTCCAAACTGGAAGCGGTGTTCCTCGAGGCGGTCCGTCATGACGTCGGCGACGTCGAAGCGGGAGCCACCGCCGAGGCGGAGATGGCCGACCTGTCCGTCGAGCCTGTCGACGGTGCCGGGCCGTCCTACCACCTGCGCGACAAGGGCACCTGGGACCAGGCCCGGGAGTACTTCGTGCACCGGTCCCTCTATCACCTTAAGGAGGGCGACCCCCACGCGTGGGCGATCCCGCGCCTCACCGGCCAGGCCAAGGCGTCGTTCGTCGCTGTCGAGTATGACGAATTCGGTGCCGGCCGCGGCGCTTCGGTGCACCAGCAGTTGTTCGTCGATCTGCTGGCCGCCGCCGATCTCGATCCGTCCTACCTCGCCTACCTCGATGTGGTGCCCGCCGAATCGCTTGCGGTGGTCAACCTGATGTCGCTGTTCGGGCTGCACCGCGAGTACCGCGGCGCGACCGTCGGGCATTTCGCGGCCACCGAGATTACCTCGTCGCCAGGGTCGCGACGGTTGGTTGAAGCGCTCGAACGCCTTGGCGCGCCGCGGGACTGCGTGACCTTCTACCGCGAGCACGTCGAGGCGGACGCCGTCCACGAGCAGGTCGTTCGCACCGACGTCGTCGGCAATCTCGTGGCGGCCGAGCCCACTCTGGAGCGCGACGTCATATTCGGCATGCGCGCGCTCGACGCGGTTGAGGGCCGCTTGGCGTCGCATCTGATGCGCACCTGGGGCGACGACCAGACGTCACTGCGTAAACCATTGAACTGACCGTTTCCTCATTAGGGGGCGGTAGTGACTCCCGGCCCGCCCGTCTCGTCGCACGGCGGCAACCCTGCGGTTATAACCACGATGCTCACCGGTACGCGACCGGGTTCCCGGGGAGTCGAGCCCGCCGGCCGCGAGGTGATCGGCGTTAAGATCAGTATTCCGGCAACATCTCAAACCCCGTTGAACTGACCGGAGAAGTCAACGACCGCGCTTGCGGTGGCTTGTGTCGCACAGCGGAAATGTCTTGCTGCGCCTACAGGCACAGATCGCCACCATGAATCGGTCGGATTCCACCTTCTCGCCGTCGGGCAGCTCGATGCACACCGGACCCTGCACCATCATCGGTCCGTCCGGCACCAGCCGAACCACCCACGCCTCGCGCGTCACGACTTGTCCGCCCGAATCACCACGAGCTCCTCGTCGCGCTGGCCGAGTTGCAGCTTTCCGGTGCGCTCTAACCAGTCGGCCTGAGCAACCAGCACAGGGCCGAAGGGAATCCGTTGCCAGGCGACCACCTCTGCCCTGAGTCCGTTGTCACCAAGCGCTGTCAGCGAGTGGTCGACACCGCTGAACTCGGATTGCACGAACAACAAGGTGCCACCGTCACGCAGCAGGTCAGGAGCCAGTTTGCACAGCGGATCGAGGATCGCGCGGCCGTCCTCGCCGCCGTCCCAGGAGCCGACAGGTCCGGCTGCGCCGACCGACAATAAATCGGAGACCGGTGCCGCAGGCACGTACGGCGGATTGCACAACACCACGTCATAAGGGCCCGCGACCAAGGCGTCCTGGAAAAAACCCCAGGTCACGTCGACAGCGACGCCGTACCGGTCCGCATTGCGGCGCGCGCATGCCACCGCGTCGGCGGAGATGTCCCATGCCGCCACGCTCCGTGCGCCCAGTTCGGCTGCCGCGATGGCGACGATGCCGGAGCCCGTGCACAGGTCTGCGACGCTGCGGCCGACGACGACGGTGGTGCGCTCCAACGTGTCGATCAGCAGACACGAGTCCTCTTGCGGGGGGTAGACCCCGGTGGCTGTTTCGATGATATGGAACGGGTCGGGCAGCGTGACTGTCACGGCGGGCCTCTCATCGTCGTGGCGGCGCACACTGCGCAGCGCTACGGCAGTTTGTGCCCGATTTGCGGCGAGTTAAACAACTTTGCGCTCAAGTTTTTTCGCGTTCATCACTCGGATTCGGCGCAGCAAGGTCGAGCAATGGTTGGGCGGCTCCCTTGAGGAACGTCTCCTGGTGGCCGCCACCGAGATGGACGAGAGCGATGTCGGTGAAGCCGGCTTCCCGATACGCTCGAACCGCTTCGGCGATGGCGTCCTCTGCCGCGCCTGCGAAGTTGACGAGCTCCTTGGGCCCGTTCTTTTCGGTCATCAGGGTGTATCCGAATCACGTCATGGGGTGTCGATACCCCCACAGATTTGGTGGCAAACGACGCCCGGAGCCGACGTTAGGGTGGTTTTGCCACGTCAGGGGGGAAAGTTGAACCGAATCGCCGCCGCTGAGCAGAGGGCGTGCGGCGTGCCCTCCATCCCGACCTAGTGTCTTCAGTTCGGAGGGCAGGGGCCGAAACTACGCCCCGGCAGGAGCGACCTCGTTGTCAATTTCGGTTCCGGTCGACAGGATGGTGGCCATGAGCAACGACGGGGGTGGGTTGGTTCCTCTGACCGCATCCGCCCCCGTCAACGACCCGGAATACGCGAAACCGCCGACAGCCGCGGGCACCGTGCGCCCGGGCATCATCCCACTGCGCCCGCTGACGCTCGGCGACATCTTCAACGCCTCCGTCAACTACGCTCGGGCAAACCCGAAGGCCACATTGGGGCTGACCGCCGCCGTGGTGATCGTCGCCGAGTTGATCACGCTGGTCGTCAACGTCGCCCCGCCGCTGCTCACACTCAGCGACGTCGGCACGCTCAACCCGAGTTCGGACGCGGCGATCCTCCTCAGCGGATCCCTGTCGGCGTTCACCGCGCTCCTGAGTTTGCTCATCACATCCGTCCTGCTCAGCGGGATGCTCACCGTGGTGATCGGCCGCTCGGTGTTCGGCTCGCCGATCACCATCGGCGAGGCGTGGACGAAGCTGCGGGGGCGGATTCTCGCTCTGATCGGGTTGGCGCTGCTCGAATTGCTCACCGCCGCACTGCTGGTCGCGCTGGCCGCGCTGTTCCTGTTCGGCGTGTACGCGATCACCGGCGTACCGGAGTTCGCAGGCATGCTGGCCATTCCGCTGGCCTTCGTGGTGGGCGTGGTGCTGCTGGTCCTGTACATCTTCGTCAGTTTCGCCGGGCCCCTGGTGGTATTGGAGCGCCTCGGCGTCACTGCGGCGATCAAGCGGTCGTTCTCGTTGGTCCGACGCGGTTTCTGGCGGGTTCTCGGGATCAGGTTGCTGGCCCTGCTGGTCACCTACGCGGCGACCTTGGGTCTGTTGCTGCCGTTCCAGATCGCCGGTCAGCTCCTGACGGTCACCCCCGACTCCGTCACCCAGGCACTCATCGGTTTCGCGTTACTGTCGGTCGGCAACGCCATCGGCCAGATCATCACCGCACCCTTCCAGGCCGGGGTCACCGTGCTTCTCTACACTGATCGCCGGATTCGTTGGGAGGCTTTCGACTTGGTGCTGCAGAGCGGCCTGGATCTCTTCCCCGCCGCTGCGCTCGCCCCAGGGTCCGTCGACCCCGATGACTCAGAATCCGTCGACCACCTGTGGCTGGTTCGCCAACCGTGACAGTAGCCATCGACAGCGACACCGCACGCGATGCGGCCGAACGCGAACTCTCCAAGCCGATCTATCCCAAACCCGGTTTTTCGGCACTCTTCTGGGAATGGTTCACCGAGAAGCTGTCCGGGCTCGTGAATGACAGCTCCGAGGTTCCCGGCGGCTGGTTCACCATCACGATTCTGCTGCTCCTGGTGGTCGCCGCCGTGGTTCTGGCCGTGCGAGTGGCCCAACGCACGATGATGACCAACCGCGGCGCCGAACCCGGGATGTTCGGCACGGCCGAGCTCAGCGCCGCTCAACATCGCGCCACCGCCGAACAGTTCGCGGCCACCGGCAATTGGGCCGCCGCCATCCGGCACCGCTTGCGTGCAGTGGCGCGTCACCTCGAAGAGACCGGCGAGTTGCAGGCTGTGCCCAGCCGCACCGCCACCGAACTGGCCCTCGGCGCAGCCCCCCTGGCACCTGAGCTCGCGGGCAAATTGCGCACGTCCGCAACCATCTTCAACGACGTCACCTACGGCGAACAACCCGGCACCGAGCCCGGCTATCGTGCCATCGCCCAGTTGGACCAGCACTTGATGTCGCGGCGGCCGGGTCAGCAGGGCATCGTTGCGGCCGCGCCCGACGAATGGGCCAGGATCTCATGACCGGCGCCAGTACCGTCGGCGCCGCCACGTCGCCCGCCCGGGGATCGAACTGGAAGTCATGGCGCTGGGTCGTCGCCGCGGTCGTGGTGCTGGGCCTCGTGGCCGTCGTCACCAGCCTGTTGACCTCGCCACGACCCGGCGGCTACCTGGACGCCGAATCCACCACCCCCACCGGCGCGCACGCACTGATCGCGCTGCTGGAGGACGCGGGCGTCGAGGTGGTGATCGCCGATACCGTCGCCGACGTCGAGGCCGCGGCCTCGCCCGATGCACTGCTCGTCATCGCGCAGACCTACTACACCCCCGACGGCGACCTGTTGGACCGCCTCGCCGGCGTCCCAGGCGACCGGCTGGTAATCGCGCCCACATCCACCTCCCGTGCCGTACTGGCACCAGCGGTGCAGCGGGCGGAATTGACGTCGATCGACGGCGATCCCGACTGCGACCTCGCCGAAGCACTCCGCGCGGGCGTCGTCCAACTCGACGCCAGCAGCGGGTTCAAGGCGTCCGGCGACGTGCCGGTGACAACGTGTTACGGCCGAGCACTGGCGCGCTACAGCGACGATGGGCGCACCGTCACGACCATCGACGACGGAGCATTTCTCACCAACGACGAACTGGCGACCGAGGGCAACGCCGCGCTGGCGATGAATCTGGCAGGTACCAGACCGGCGATGATCTGGTACGCGCCGCAAGATTTCGAAGAAGGTCAGCAGCCGGTGGCAAGAGACCTCTCGGAGTTGATTCCCGATCGCTTCACGTGGATCTTCTGGCAGCTGTGCCTCGTCGTGATTCTCCTCGCGATCTGGCAGGCCCGCCGAATCGGTCCGCTGGTCACCGAGCAGCTTCCGGTAGTGGTGCGCGCGTCGGAGACGGTCGAAGGCCGAGGCCGGCTGTACCGGGCTCGGCGGGCCAGGGACCGCGCCTCGGCATCGCTGCGTACCGCGACGTTGCAGCGCCTGGTGCCGCGGCTGGGCCTCGGCCAGACGGCGACGCCGCATGAGATCGTCACCGCCGCGGCCACCCGCAGTACGGTGCCCGCCCAACAACTGCAGTATCTGCTCTACGGGCCGCCCCCCACCAGCGACGACGAGCTGGTTGCGCTGGCCACCGCACTCGACAACATCGAAAGGCAGGTCGCCTACTCGTGACACAGCCACCACCAGCACCCGTGCAGGAATCCGACCAGGACACAGCGCGCACCGCCCTGCACGCCCTTCGCAACGAGATCGGCAAGGCCGTCGTGGGACAGGACGCCGTGGTCAGCGGACTCGTGGTCGCTCTGCTGTGCCGCGGGCACGTCCTGCTCGAAGGCGTGCCAGGCGTGGCGAAAACGCTGCTGGTGCGCACTCTTTCGGCGGCCCTGCAGCTGGACTTCAAGCGCGTGCAGTTCACCCCTGATCTGATGCCCGGTGACATCACCGGGTCGCTGGTGTACGACGCCCGCACCGCGGTCTTCGAATTCCGGCCCGGCCCCGTGTTCACCAACCTGCTGCTGGCCGATGAGATCAACAGGACACCGCCCAAGACACAGGCCGCCCTGCTGGAGGCCATGGAGGAGCGCCAGGTCAGCGTCGACGGCCTACCCCGTCCACTGCCCGACCCGTTCATCGTCGCGGCCACCCAGAACCCGATCGAATACGAGGGCACCTACCAGCTCCCGGAAGCCCAGCTCGACCGTTTCCTGCTCAAACTCAACGTCGGCCTCCCCCCGCGCGATCAGGAGATCGCGATCCTGTCCAGGCACGCGCAAGGTTTCGACCCCCGTGACCTGGCGGCGATAAGGCCGGTGGCCAGCGCCGCCGACCTCGCCACGGGCCGCGACGCGGTCCGTCAGATGCTGGTGAGCGAGGAGTTGCTCGGCTATATCGTCGACATCGTCGGCGCCACTCGTCGCTCTCCCGCACTGGCACTGGGGGTCTCGCCTCGCGGGGCCACCGCCCTGCTCGGCACGTCCCGGTCCTGGGCCTGGCTGTCGGGCCGTGGCTATGTCACGCCGGATGACGTCAAAGCCATCGCCCGGCCCACCCTGCGGCACCGCGTTGCGCTGCGCCCCGAAGCCGAGCTCGAAGGCGTCAGCGCCGACGCCGTGCTCGATGGCATCTTGAACTCGGTCCCGGTGCCCCGCTAGTGATCCTGACCGGACGCACCGCGCTGCTGGCGCTGGCCGCCGTTCTGCCGGTTGCGTTGTCACCTTGGCCGGCAAGAGCTTTCGTCATCGCGGCGATCGCGTTGCTGGCGGTCGGGCTGGTGGACGTCGCGCTGTCCGCCAGTCCGCGCGCGTTGAAGTTCGCGCGGTCCGGAGACACCTCGGCCCGGTTGGGCCAGCCGGTCGCGTCGCGGCTGTCGGTGCACAACGGCGGCCGCAGACGGTTCCGCGGCCGGATCCGCGACGCATGGTCGCCCAGTGCCCGCGCCGAACCCCGCACGCACACCGTCGATCTGGACGTCGACGCACACACCGAAATCGAAACCGTCCTGAGGTCGGTCCGGCGGGGTGACCAACAGGCCGCTGCCGTGACGGCGCGTTCGATCGGGCCCTTCGGACTGGCAGGCAGGCAGCGCTCGCACCCCGTGCCTGGGACGGTGCGGGTCCTGCCGCCGTTCCTGTCTCGCAAACATCTGCCGTCCCGGCTGGCGAAGCTGCGCGAACTCGACGGGTTGCTCCCCGTACTGATCCGAGGCCAGGGCACCGAGTTCGATTCGCTGAGGGAGTACGTCGTCGGCGACGACGTCCGCTCCATCGACTGGCGGGCCACCGCCCGCCGGGCCGACGTCGTCGTCCGCACGTGGCGCCCCGAACGCGACCGTCGGGTGCTGATCGCGCTCGACACCGGCCGCACGTCGGCCGGACGCGTCGGCGTCGACCCCACGGCGGGCGATCCGAGCGGCTGGCCCCGATTGGACTGGTCGATGGACGCTGCCCTGTTGCTGGCGGCACTGGCATCGCGCGCAGGTGACCACATCGACTTCCTTGCGCACGACCGCGTCACCCGTGCCGCGGTCTACAACGCCTCACGCACGGAGGTGCTGGCGCAACTCGTCGGGGCGATGGCGCCGTTGCAGCCCGCACTGCTCGAATCCAACTACCCCGCAACCGTTTCCGCGATCCAGAACCGCATCCGCCGACGGTCGCTAGTGGTGTTGCTGACCGACCTGAACTCGTCGGCACTCGACGAGGGGTTGCTGCCAGTGTTGCCGAAACTGTCGTTGCGCCACCACGTGATCGTGGCCGCAGTCGCCGATCCCCGCGTGGACGTGTTGGCCGGGGGCCGCCGAGATGCCGCCGAGATCTACGACGCGGCAGCGGCCGAACGTGCACGCAACGACCGGCGGGCGATTGCGGCCAGGCTGCGTCGCTCGGGGGTGGACGTGGTGGACGCTCCACCGGAGGACCTGGCCCCCGCGCTCGCCGATCGGTATCTGGCACTCAAGGCCTCCGGCAAGCTGTAGCCGCTCAGCCGGTGGGGACCACGTCGGGTTTGTCGTCGATGTCGCCGGTCTCACCGGCTGCGACGGCTTTGCGGCCGAAGTAGACGACATAGGCGAGGAACGCGACTTCGATAGCGGCACCGATGAAAATCCGGATCGCGGTGGGCAACGGCGCCGGTGTCACCAGGGCTTCGATCAGTCCCGCGATCAGCAGGATCGCCACCATCGCGACCGCCACCGACACCACGGCCCTGCCCTGCTCGGCGAGCACCTGGCCACGGGGACGGTCGCCGGGCGCGATCACCGTCCAGCCCAGCCGCATGCCGACCGCGGCCGCCAGGAATATGCCCGTCAGTTCCAGCAGCCCGTGCGGCGTGATCAGGCCGAGGAACAGCCCACCCTTGCCCGCGTCGAACATCAGCCCGGCCGCCAACCCGAGGCCTGCGGCGTTCTGGAACAGCACGTTGGGGATCGGAATGCCCAGCAGAATCGCCGATCCGATGCACTGCACGGCGATCCACGCGTTGTTCAACCACACCCGCAGCCCGAACGAGGCGGCGGGGTTCTCGCTGTAGTAGGACTCGAAATCGGAGTTGACGTACTGCTCGATCTCGGTCGGTGTGGCGATCGTCGCCTGCACCTCGGGGTTGGTGGCAACCCAGACCGCGATGACAGTGGCGACGACGATGAAGAACACGGCTGAGGCCAGCCACCAACGCCACGCCCGGTAGGCGACGACGGGAAACGACACCGTCCAGAATCGGGTGAACTCACTCCACAGCGGCGAGTGCGCCCCGGTGACCGCGGAGCGGGCCCGCGCCACCAGTGTGGACAGCCTGCCCACCAGCACCGAATCCGATGAACTGGACCGCACGATGGACAGGTGCGTTGACACCCGCTGGTACAGGTCGACGAGTTCGTCCACCTCGGCGCCGGTCAGTTTGTTGCGGCGCTTGACCAGCTGCTCGAGCCGGTACCAGACCCCCCGGTTGGCCAGCACGAATGCGTCGACATCCACCCCGCGAAGTCTAGTAGCGTAACGCGGATGGCCCCCACGTCAGAATCGGTGGTGACCGGCGACGCCGTCGTCCTCGACGTGCAGGTCGCGCAGTTGCCGCTTCGTGCGGTCGGCACCATGATCGACGTCGTCGTCGTCTACATCGGCTGGTTCATCGGGTTGATCCTGTGGGCGCTGACGCTGTCCCAGCTCGACCCCGCACTCAGTGCGGCGTTTCTGATCATCTTCACCGTCCTCGCGGTACTGGGGTATCCGCTGCTGTTCGAGACCCTCACCCGCGGGCGCTCACTGGGCAAGCTCGCGATGGGACTGCGCGTGGTGTCCGACGACGGCGGGCCGGAACGCTTCCGCCAGGCCCTGTTTCGGTCGTTGGCCGGAGTCATCGAGATCTACACGTTCTTCGGCGCACCCGCGGTGATCTGCGGCATCTTCTCGTCGAAAGGCAAACGGATCGGAGACCTCTTCTCGGGAACCGTCGTGATCAGCGAGCGCGGGCCCCGGCTGGCACCGCTACCGGGGATGCCGCCGCCGCTCGCCGCATGGGCCTCGCAGCTGCAGCTGTCCGGGCTCAGCGCGCAAACGGCCGATAGGGCCCGCCAGTTCCTCTCTCGCGCACATGATCTCAATCCCCAGATCCGCGACCAGATGGCCTACCGGATCGCCTCGGAGGTGGTGGCGGCCATCTCGCCCTCTCCACCGCTGGGCGCACCGGCACAATTCGTCATCGCCGCGGTGCTCGCCGAACGCCACCGCAGGGAGGTGCTGCGACTGCAGGGGGCCACGGCCGCTCCGGTCCAGCCGTGGCCCACCTACCCGATGCAACCGCCGGGCTACCCGCCGGCTCAGCCCTACCCGGGGCCTCAGCCCTCCCCAGACCCGGTGCCGTACCCGGAACAACAGTCGTCCGGTGGGTTCGCACCGCCGAGTTAGAAGGCAGAGTCCGCCGTCTGACACGTCCAACCCTGCGGCCCGGCACCCAGCTCGCGGGTGCCGGGCCGATTCGTGTCGGATGTTAACGTTGCATCTCGATATGTCTCGATATATCGTTACAGTATCGAGAACGCAGCCCGCGTTCCTACCGAGAAAGAGATGACATCCATGAGCACCCCATTCACCCCCGCACCGGGCTCCCCGATGGGCGGCGGCTTCGGCTTCGGCGCATATCCTCGTCGCGCCATCCACGAGGCACGGCGACAGGCCCGGCGAGAGTTCCGTGACAGCTTCCGCAACTGCGACGACGCCAGTGCTTCCCCACTCGGCGCCGGTGGCGTCGGCCCCAGCTTCACCGGGCGCGGCGGTCCGCGTGGCGGCGGATTCGGACCCGGCTTCGGGTTCGGTCCCGGCTTCGGCCCCCGCGGCGGACGAGGCGGCCGCGGTCGTGGACGCGGCAGGCGCGGCGACGTCCGCGCTGCGATCCTCGTACTGCTGACCGAGCGGCCGATGCACGGCTATGAGATGATCCAGGAGATCGCCGAACGTAGCCAGGATCTGTGGAAGCCCAGCCCCGGCTCGGTGTACCCGACACTGCAACTGCTGGTCGACGAAGGCCTGATCGTCGGCACCGAGTCCGACGGCAGCAAGAAGCTCTTCGAGCTGACCGATACCGGCCGCGAGGCCGCCGAGAAGGTTGCGACGCCGCCCTGGGACGAGATCACCGAAGGCGCCGACCCCGAGCAGGTCAACCTCCGCGCCGCAGTGGGTCAACTGTTCGGTGCGGTAGCCCAGTCGGCGCACACCGCCAGCACCGAGCAACAGCAGCGCATCGTCGAGATTGTGCACAACGCTCGCCGCGAGATCTACCAGGTCCTCGGCGAATCGGAGTAACTATCCACTCCAACCACACGCAAGCCACTCCAACCACACGCAAGGCACCTCAGAACTCCTGTTCTGGGGTGCTTGTGCGTCGGTGAGCTGACGCTCAGTCGACGTCCACCCAGTCCAGCGTGCGCTGCACCGCCTTACGCCAGCCCGCGTAGCCGACCTCTCGCTGCTCGGCATCCCAGTTCGGCGTCCATCGTTTGTCTTCGTTCCAATTGGTGCGCAGCTCATCGGGGTTCGACCAGAAGCCGACAGCGAGCCCTGCCGCATAGGCAGCACCGAGAGCCGACGTCTCCGCCGAGGCTGGTTTGCTGACATCGACGCCGAGTACGTCGGCCTGGATCTGCATGCACAGGTCGTTGTTGGTAACGCCACCGTCGACCTTCAGCACCTCCAGGTGCACGCCGGAGTCGGCGGCCATCGCGTCGACGACGTCGCGGCTCTGGTAGCAGATCGCTTCCAGCGCAGCGCGTGCCAGATGGGCGTTGGTGTTGAACCGCGACAACCCGACGATCGCGCCGCGGGCATCGGAACGCCAGTACGGCGCGAACAGCCCGGAGAACGCGGGCACGAAGTACACCCCGCCGTTGTCCTCGACCTGGCGTGCCAGCGATTCGCTCTGCCCGGCACCGCTGATGATGCCCAGCTGGTCGCGGAGCCATTGGATCGCCGAACCGGTGACCGCGATCGAACCCTCAAGTGCATAAACGGGTTTCGCGTCACCCAGTTGATAGCACACCGTGGTGAGCAGCCCATTCTCCGAGCGCACGATCTTCTCGCCGGTGTTGAGCAGTAAGAAGTTACCGGTGCCGTAGGTGTTCTTCGCTTCCCCGACAGCGAAACAGACCTGCCCGAACATCGCCGCCTGCTGGTCGCCGAGGATGGCGGTCAGCGGTACTTCACCGCCCATCGGCCCCGAAGCGTGGGTGACGCCATACGGTTCGGGCGACGACGACGACACAATACGCGGCAGCATCTGCCGCGGGATCCCGAAGAATGACAACAGCTCGTCGTCCCAGTCCAACGTCTCGAGATTCATCAACATGGTGCGGCTGGCGTTGGTGACATCGGTGACGTGGACGCCTCCGCGCGTTCCGCCCGTCAGATTCCACAGCACCCAGGTGTCGCTGGTGCCGAACACGGCGTCCCCGCGCTCCGCAGCGTCGCGGACACCGTCGACGTTCTCCAGGATCCACTGCACCTTGCCTGCCGAGAAGTACGTCGCGGGCGGCAGTCCCGCGGTGCGCCGGATGACGTCGCCGCGGCCGTCGCGGTCGAGTGCCGAGGCGATTCGGTCGGTTCTGGTGTCCTGCCACACGATCGCGTTGCAGTACGGACGCCCGGTCCTGCGGTCCCACACCAGCGCCGTCTCGCGCTGGTTGGTGATGCCGAGCGCGCATAGGTCGGCGGCTTGGAGCTTCGTGCTGGTGAGGGCGGTCATCAGCACTGCAGACGTGCGCTCCCAGATCTCGATCGGATTGTGCTCGACCCAGCCTGCGCGGGGCAGGATCTGTTCGTGCTCAAGTTGGTGACGTCCCACCTCGTTGCCAGAGTGGTCGAAGATCATGGCACGGGTGCTGGTGGTGCCCTGGTCGATCGCTGCGACGTAGTCGGCCATTGCACCATGATGGTCCATGTGACTGGTGACGTCGAAGACATTGCGAAGATGCCCCGCGGGGGTTACGACGCGTCGTGCCTGGATCGGATGTTGCAGACGCAGCGCCTGGAGTATCTGGACCGCTCCGACGTCGACGAGAGCATCAAGCGCCAGGTGATCTCGGCCCTGGACTGGACCGGCCGCGTGTTCAAGAACCATCAGAAGGTGGCGGATATCGCGCTGGACCTGGTGGCCGACGTCGCCGATCCGAAGATCCTCGAACTCGGTGCCGGCCACGGCGCGGTGTCACGCGTGCTGCTGGACAACCATCCGACGGCGCACGTCACGGTGACCGACCTGGACGCGGTGTCAGTGGCCGACATCGCCGTCGGCGACCTCGGCAGTCATCCGCGCGCCACGGTCGTGGAGATGGACGCTACCGATATCGACGCCGGTGACCGCGCGTTCGACCTGGCCCTGTTCGCGTTGTCGTTCCACCACCTGCCGCCTGAGCTGGCGACGCTGGTGTTCGCCGAGGGCACCCGGGTGGCCGACAAACTCCTCATCGTCGACCTTCCCCGACCCTCGGCGCCGCTGCACCTGCTGCGACTAGCCACAATGTTGCCGCTCGCGCCCTTCGTGCCGGTTGTGCACGACGGCGTGATCAGCTCGCTGCGTTGCTACAGCCCGTCGGCGCTGCGCAGCCTGGCCTCGGCGGCGGATCCGGCGATTGAGGTGCAATTGCGGCGGGGGTTCAACAGCCCGCAGGTGGTGGTGGCGAGTCGATGCCGTTAGCCGACGGGGGCAGCCTTCGCCGGTATCAAATCCTGCGGCCAGTGGGAACGCGTCGACGATCTCGTTGAACATCGGCTCGTCGCCCTGGTCCGTGACCAGCGCCATACCCAATGCGGTACGCCGGGTCGCTATCGGTGCCGGTGACCGAACACCGGCATCTCGGGCCGGTGCTCGGGGTTCTTGGGGGACTGCAGGGAAGGGGTACACGCCGACGGGCTTGCAGTCCTTGTCCAGAATGACCGTGTCCGCAGCGGCGGGAGCGCTGCCGTGGTCGTCGACCATGGTGAGCTCATCGAACGGGTCCTTACCGTCGAGCACGTCGTTGAGCTTCTGGTAGTCCACGGTCTTGGTCCACGCTCCGAACAGCACGGTGGCGACAGCGTTGCCGGAGAAGTTGGTGACCGCGCGGGCCTCCGACATGATCGTCGGGCTGGTGTCCGCGGGCGTGACGCGGGAGCGCATCGCCGCCAGCTTCGCCTCGACGTTGCCCGCCATAGGGTTGGCGGTCGGTGCCGCGCTGGTGTTGGCCGTCGCGGGCGCGGTGCTGTTGGAGCGACGGCTGCGGCGGCGCACCCTCGGCCTGTCCTTCCCCGATCTGCGTGCGCTCTACGAGCAGCGCGTTCCCGTGCCCACGAGGCCGACAACCGACTGCACTCTGTCATCACCATGGTGGAGCTGGGCAGGGTCGAGGATGCCGTTGCCTTCGCCACCACCGAGTTGGCCGTCAGCCAGCAACTGATCGACACACTGATGTCGTCGGTCGCGAACCAGCGTTGGCGTCTCTGGCCTCGGCGCTGGGCGGGATTCGTCCCGCACCCGACATCATCGCGATCACCAGCGAACGCGATCTGTCGGTGGTGCGGTCCGCCGTGGCGCACGGGGTCGCGCTGTATCTCCTGAAACCGTTCACGTTCGCGGCTTTTCGCGACAAGCTGGACAACTACCGACAGTACCGGGACGCGTTGCAGGCCGGTGGAACCGCCGCGGGTCAGCACGAGATCGACCGCGCCATGAACGCGTTGCGCGCCAGCAGCCAGCGTCCCGCGACACCCAAGGGGGTGTCGGCCGACACTCTCGACCCGATCGCGAACACGTTGCGCGCCAGCCATGCCGGACTCGACGCATCGGAAGCAGTTGCACAAGTGGGGATCTCACGCGTCACAGCCTGGCGCTACTTGGAGCGCCTGGCTGATGACGGCGTGGTCGCGCGCGAAACGGAGTACGGCAAAGCGGGGCGGCCGCAGGTGCGCTACCGCTGGCTCTGACCAGCGCCCTTCGACGCGACCATCATGAAGGTCACGGAGCCGGGGTTTCCCAAAGTGGCCCGCGGCACACCTACATTCCGACGGCGGTGGCCTCGCTCAGCGCTTCGGCGAAGACTGCCAGGTCACCTGGCGCCGCGTCGACGTGCGGCGACACCCGCAGCGCCGGGCCCACCATCTCAAACGGGGCCCGCTGCACGCCCAGGTAGGTGGTGACCACACCACGCTCGGCGATCAGCCAGTTGCGTACCGAGAGAGGGTCGACGCCGAACGCCGGGGCCAGCGTGGTGATGGCGGTGGGCTCGTCGAGCCGCTCGACCACCCGCCACCCGGATACCTGAGCCAACGCCGCGCGAGTGGCGCGACCGACCTCGGCCAGTGCCGCCCGCACCCGCGGCGGACCCGCGGCGAGGTGTTCGCCCATCGCGATCGAGAAGCCCAACCGGGCAGCGATATTGGCTTCGCCCATCTCCAGACGCGCGGCCACCGACATGGGGACGTTCCACTGCGCCGGGGGAAGGCGGGGTTCCAGGCGCTCCAACAGCTCACGGCGCACCGCGAGCGCGCCCACCCCCCGCGGGCCCGCCAACCATTTGCGTGACGACGTGTACAGCACGTCGGGGTCCACCGCGCAGTCGACGTGTCCGAATGCTTGGGCCGCGTCGACGACCAACGGGACACCGAGACCACGGCACAGCAGCGCCATCGCCCCGACGGGCTGTGCGGTGCCACGGTGGCTGCCGAGCGCCGTCAAGTGCACCAGCGCAGGCCGCATGCTGTCCAGCAGGGGCGCCGCAGCGTCGACCATCACCCGACCGGAGCCGTCGACCGGAAGGGCACGAACCTCAAAGCCGTTGGCGGCCATGACCGCGAGGTTGGGGCCGAACTCGCCGGGCAGGCACGCCAGGGTGCGCGGGCCCGGCCACGAGCCGAGGACCAGGTCGAGCGCGGCCGTCGACCCGGTGGTGTACACGACCTCGGCGTCGGCCATTCCCGCCAGCGCCCCCACGGCAGCCCGTCCGGCGTCCAGTGCGGGTCCGGCAGCCTCGGCTGCCACATAGCCACCCACTTCGGCTTCATGGCGGGCGTGCTGGGCGGCGGCGTCGATGGCGGCCAGGCTCTGCCGCGAGCACGCAGCGCTGTCCAGATGCAGGCCCGCCATCGGTCGCCGGGCGCGGCTCCATTGTGCGGCCAGCTCGGAATCGCTCACTTGACCGCCAGGGACAACCCGAAGTCGCCGTTGGGATCAGTCCAGAAATGGGTGCGACGCAGGCCGGCTGCGGCCAGTTCGGCGGCCACGCCGTCGGCCCAGAACTTGCACGACACCTCGGTGAGCATCTCCTCACCCTCGGCGAATTCGACGGTGGTGTCGAGCGCACGGATCTGCACCCGCTGAGCAGATCTGGCGCGCAACCACATCTCGATGCGCTGCCCATCAGGGTTCCATCGCGCCAGGTGCTCGAACGCGGCCAGGTCGAAGTCCGCATCCAGTTCCCGGTTCACCACGGCCAGCACGTTGCGGTTGAACTTCGCGGTGACGCCTGCGCTGTCGTCGTACGCGCGGATCAACCGCGACGTGTCCTTGATGAGGTCGGTGCCCAGCAGCAGCATGTCGCCGGGCGAAAGCGCCGCCCACAGATCGGTCAGGAACACCGCCCGCGGCCCGCTGGTAAGGTTGCCGATCGTCGAACCGAGGAACGCCACCAACCGCTTGCCGCCACCGGGGATCAACCCCAGGTGCTGCTCGAAGTCGCCGCACACCGCTTCGATCTCGACGCCGGGATACTCGCGCTGGATCGCGATACCCGCGGCTTCGAGCACACCGGCGTCGACGTCAAACGGGATGAACCTGCGCAGCGTGCCGTGCTCACGCAGCGCGTCGAGGAGCATCCGGGTCTTTTCTGACGTGCCGCTGCCCAATTCGACCAACGTGTCGGCGTCGGTGGCAGACGCAATCTCGCCTGCGCGCGCACGCAGGATCGCCGCTTCGGCGCGGGTCGGGTAGTACTCAGGCAGGCGGGTGATCTGGTCGAACAGATCACTACCGATCGAATCGTAGAACCACTTGGGCGGCAACGACTTCGGGATCTGCGCCAGCCCGTCGGCAACATCGCGACGCAGCGCCTGCGACGCCGAGTCGGCGGCGAGGTGGTTGGACAACGACAGTGTCATCAGGGTCCTCTCAGAGTGGGGTCAGGCGGACACCGTCGGCGCCCACCTCGACCAGGTGTCGGTCCGGTACGTCGGACCAGTCGGGATGGTCGTCGTAGGGTTCGCTGGCGACGACGACGCCATCTGCGCAGCGCAGGACCGACAACGTGTCGCCCCACGTGGTGGCCAGCAGACGAGATCCGTTGCCGGCGAGAATGTTGAGCCGCGCGTTGGGGTCTGCCTCCCCCACCGCGGTGATGGTGTGCGCCAGACAATCCAGGCCGCGGTCGAAGATCAGCGCCGCCAGCAGGGCGCTGTCCACCACGGATTCGGCCTTCGCCGACAGTGGCAGCACCGCTCGGTCCACCACCCCGTTGTGCGACAACAGCCATCGGCCGTCGGTGAACGGGGCCGACGCGCTGGGCTCGATCGGCATGCCGACGCTGGCCGACCGCACCGCCGCGACCACGCAGCCACTGCGCAGCACCGGCGCCACCGACGCGAACGACGCGTCGGTCCACAGTGGAGCAGAACTGCGCCACCGTCGTTGGGCTCCGGCTGTGTCGACGAAGCCGACGCCCCAGCCGTCGGCGTTCATGGTGCCGTGCTTCTGGCGCCGCGGCGCATACGACTGCACCAGCAGCCCCGATGGTGGGTCGAGCAGCAGCGACGACACCGTCGTCGGCGCGCCCAACCAGCCAAGATGCCTACACATCCCAGGCCAACCGGACGCCGGAGAAGGTCTGCCGCCGGATCGGATGGTCCCAGTTGCGGAAGCTGGGCCGCAGGATCTCGTCGGCCACCGCCCATGAGCCGCCGCGCAGCACTCGGTAATCGCCGTCGAAGAACGGCTGCGAGTACTGCTGGTAGAGCATCGGCGTGAATCCCGGCCACGGCCGCAGCGGCGAGGTGGTCCATTCCCACACATCGCCCAGCATCTGCTCGGCGCCGCAGGCCGACGCGCCGCAAGGGTAGGCGCCGACCGGGGCTGGGCGCAGTGCGTCGCCGCCGAGGTTGGCCAGCTGATCGGTCGGTGACGCGTCACCCCACGGGTAGCGACGCCGCCTGCCGAGCCGCGGATCCCAAGCGCAGGCCTTCTCCCATTCGGATTCGGTGGGCAGCCGGGCGCCTGCCCATGCCGCGTAGGCCTCGGCTTCGAAGAATGTGACGTGCTGAACCGGCTCGTCGTCGGGAATGTCCTCGACGTGGCCGAACCGGGTACGGCTGCCGTCGGAGTTCCAGAACTGGGGCGCCACCAGGCCTGCCTGTCTGCGATGGTTCCACCCACGCGTCGACCACCAGCGCTGCTGTCGGTAGCCGCCGTCGTCGATGAACCGGCGCCACTCGCCATTGGTCACCGGAACCCGCCCGATTCGGAAGGTCGGCACGTCCACGACGTGCGCGGGCCGTTCGTTGTCCAGCGAGAACGGTTCGTCGGCGACGTCGACACCGAGGACGAACGGGCCGCCCGGCACCAGCACTGAGGTGCCCGTCAGCCCGGGCCGACCGTGCGGCAGCGGCGCACCTGCCGCCACGATCGGGGCGCCCAAACGCAGATTCAATGCCTGAAACATGGTCTCGCCGTGCTGGTTTTCGTGGCTCACCACCAAGGCGAACGGGAACTCGTCGGCGTCGGTGGGCAGTGCATCGAGCGCGTCGAAAGCCTTGGCCCGCACTGTTGCGCAAAAGGAGCGCGCGTCGCTGGGCGGCAGTAGCGGCAGGTCGACACGGCTGGCGCGGGTGTGCTCGAACGCGTCGTAGAGGCTCTCCACCTTGGGATCGAGCAAACCGGGCCGCGCGGGATCGGCGGCACGCAGCAGCCACAGCTCCTCCTGCCAGCCGATGTGGGCCAGATCCCAGAGCAGTGGGCTCATCAGGGGGTCGTACTGTGCGCGCAGTTCGGCGTCGTCGAAGTCGACGAGACGCAGTGTGCGCTCCCGCGCCGTGGTCAAGCCACGCGCCAGAGTCTGGCGTGAGGTCACAGCTCGCCGCCACCGGCGAGTTCGGTGACGGCGCCGGGGATCCCCCGGGCCACCGCGAGATCGGAGAAGTCGTCGGCGGCGCACCGCGCGGCCTCGACCTGGCGAACTAACCGCGCCATCGGCCCGGTCAACGACTCCGGTGCGCGCTCGGCAGCGGTGCGCACGCAAACGAGGGCCGCCTCGCGGAGGTGACGGTCGCCCAGCCCGGCGCGCGCGGCCACGTCCCACGCGGTGGCCACCGGCGCCGTGGCCGCTGCCGCGATGGCGGCCGCCTCCGGGTCGTCGAGCAGAGTCACCATCATGAAGACGACCGCAGGCCACAGCGCGTCGTCGACGGCGTCGAGGTAGCGGATCTCCAGGAAACGGCGCGGCCGGACCGGCGGAAACAGGGTGGTCAGGTGGTAATCGAGGTCGGCGGTGGTGGGCCGGCGATCGCCCAGCAGCGTGCGCCCGTCGGCCCAGTCGGCGAACGGCACATGGCTGGTGACGGGGAAAGCCACGCCGTCTGCGGGGTTGTGCACGAGCATGACGGGAGCCTTGACTGCATACCGGGCCCAATCGACGGTGGGGTCGTCGCCGCTGGTGCCGAGGATCGGGCCGCAGCGCGCCGAATCCAGCTGGCTCCACACCCACTGCCGCGACGACAGCCATCCGGTGAACTGGCCCGAGAGCAACGGAGAGTTGGCGGTGATCGCGATCATCGTCGGCCCGAGAGCATGGGTGAGACGGACCCGCTCGGCCCACCCGTGCTGCGGGCCCGCATCGATGTTGACCTGGATGGCAGCGGTGGACGTCATCATCGCGGCGCCTGCTTCGGCCGACTGCGTGGCGGCGAAGAAACGTTCCATCGCCTGATAGCGGGTGCCGGGGTTGATGCGCTGCGGTGGGCGGAGCGGATCGGCGCCCAACAGCACGAGACCGAGCCCGGCCCGGGCGAACTCCCCCCGCAGCAGGGCGCGGTCGGTCGACATGGCCACGATGGCGCCGACGGCGTCGGGGAACGGCGGCCCGGACAGCTCGACCGCACCACCGGGCTCCAGGGTGATGGCTGAGCGGCCCGGCAGCGCGGGCACCCCGGCGATGACGTCGTTGATCTGATCCCAGCCGGGCCGAAGGTGCGGGTTGGCGAGATCGAAGCAGTGCGCTTCGATCTCCAGGCCGACGGAACCCAGGGGTCCGTCGCGCAGGCAGGCGTCGGCGATGTACTGCGCCGAGGAAGCCGCGGACGTGAGTTCTCGGACGTTCTCGCCGACGGCCAGCGTCATGTCAGTTTCCTCCCGGACCCCGTGGCTGGGCACATCCATCCATCATCGGTGAGACCACCGACAACCTCCGCTTCGCGGCGGTGACACAACGATGACGTGTACTCCAACAAGACATCCGTTACAGGCGATCTCTCATTGCCCGAGGGTGTTCTGCATAGCCCCTGCCAGCACATCCACGGCTAATCCTCCGTTACCGGACTGGCAGACTTTCGCCTGCAGCAGAACGTTCTCCCGCTTGCGGGTCTGTGTGAAGCACCGACGGTCGGTCCCGACTTCCTGCTTGACCCAGAACGCGTTGGTGGGTTCGGTCACTCCGGCCTCGAACGACCAGGTCTGAGCCGCGCCGCTGCCGAATCTCATCGTCGCGGTCTGCCCGGCGCATCCCATCGTCCGGTCCACCAGGCGGCGGAATGCGCGGTCGGCGGCCTCCGTCGTCGCGAACACACCGACCGCCTGTTTGACCAGGTGCGTGGCGTCGGTCGCCGACTCCTGGGTGACGGCGCCGTTGAACGACGCCAGGTCGGGATCGTCGAACACCTCGGGCAGCCCGATATCGGCCCAGTTGTTACAGACGGGCACGTCGACCGAGAAGTCCTGGACCGGGTCGGTGAACACCCATTCCCAGCCCATCGTCGCGCCGACGATGTTGCCTACAGAACCCCTGCCGAGCACCGCGTACTGCACCACGCCCGGCTCCGACGGGATCGCCCGCGCAGCGGGTGCGCCGACAAGTGCGAGTGCACACAGCGCGACGGTGGCCGCGGTCTTCACGGTCAGACCTTGGCCGAGACTGTCACGTCGACGTTGCCTCGGGTGGCGTTGGAGTACGGGCACACGTCGTGCGCCTGTTCGACGAGATCGTCGGCGACGTCCTGCTCGAGACCGGGCAGGTAGCCGATGATGTTGCCGGTCAACCCGAATCCACCCTCGGGCGTCTTGCCGATTCCGATCTGCACCGTCACACCGGAGGCGCTGTCGAGCGCGACGTTCGCCTTCGTCGCCACCAGGTTCAGTGCGCCCAGGAAGCAGGCTGCGTAGCCAGCGGAGAACAGCTGCTCGGGGTTGGTGCCCTCGCCGCTACCACCCATCTCCTTGGGCGGTCTGGTGTCGAAGTCGAGGCGATCGTCGCAGGACTTGACGTGTCCGTCGCGGCCGCCCCCGGTTGCGGTGGATTCTGCGGTGTAGATGGCTTCGATCGTCATGCCCCGATCATGCCAGCTTGGCGCGCACGCCTTCCTCGACCTTCTTGCCGAGATCGGGGTCGACGTTGGTCCAGTATTGGAAGACCCGCGACAGCACCGGCTCGCGCACACCATCGGTGACGTGCCCGATAATATTCTGCGCCAACCGATCTCGTGCTTCATCATCGAGCACGTCCCGGACAAGGGTGCCGGCCTGCGACCAGTCGTCGTCATCGGGACGCAGCGTGTAGGCGGTGCGCACCATGTCGCCATCGGAGATCCAGTGCACCTCGGCGGCACGGGCCGGGTCGGCCTGAGGGCCGCCGACGGAGTTCGGCGCGTACACCGGGTCGGGCGCGTTGCGAATCCGCATCGCGCCGTCTTTGGCGTAGCTGTTCACCTCGACGTGCGGTTCGTTGACCGGGATCTGTTTGTAGTTCACGCCGAGCCGCGCGCGGTGGGCGTCGGAGTAGGAGAACCCGCGCGCCAGCAGCATCTTGTCGGGGCTAAGACCCGTCCCCGGCACGATGTTGTTCGGCTCGAACGCGGCCTGCTCGATCTGTGCGTGATAGTCCTCGACATTGCGGTCGAGGACGAGCTTGCCGACATCGATGAGCGGATAGTCCTTGTGCGACCACACTTTCGTCAGATCGAACGGGTTGACGTGGTAAGTCTTGGCCGCCTCGAACGGCATGATCTGCACCTTGAGCGTCCAGCTCGGGAAGTCGCCGCCTTCGATCGCATCGAACAGGTCGCGCTGGTGGTAATCGCCATCCTCGCCCGCGAGCTTGTCGCCTTCTTCCTGGGAAAGGAATTCGACGCCCTGATTGGTCTTGAAGTGGTACTTGACCCAGAACAATTCACCGCCGTCGTTGAGCCAACTGTAGGTGTGGCTGGAGTAGCCGTTCATGTGGCGCCAGGTCTTCGGGATGCCTCGGTCGCCCATCAGATACGTCACCTGGTGCGCCGATTCGGGGACCAGGGTCCAGAAGTCCCACTGCATGTTGTGATCACGGAGATTGTTGGCGGCCATGCGTTTCTGGCTGCGAATGAAGTTCTGGAACTTCATCGGGTCGCGCACGAAGAACACCGGGGTGTTGTTGCCGACCATGTCGAAGTTGCCCTCGGAGGTGTAGAACTTCAACGCGAAGCCGCGCGGGTCGCGCCAGGTGTCTGGGCTGCCTCGCTCACCCGCCACGGTCGAGAACCGGATCAGGGTGTCCGTCTTGGTTCCCGGCTGCAGGAACGCCGCCTTGGTATACTTGCTGACGTCGCCCGTTACCTCGAAGTGGCCGAACGCACCGCCACCCTTGGCGTGCGGCTGGCGCTCCGGGATGCGCTCCCGGTTGAAGTTGGCCATCTGCTCGATCAGGTAGTGATCCTGGAGCAGGATCGGGCCGTCGGGCCCGACGCTCAACGAATGTTCGACGCTGGGTACGGGCGCGCCTGCGTCCGTCGTCGCCATTTTCTCGGTCATCGGTGCATAACTCCTTGTGGTGGTGGGCTGTCCACACGTCCGCATCGATTACCCACGCCAATGCACCGGACAAACACGGGCAGCAGAGTTAGGGGTCGGGTGTTATGGGCTCGTCGGGTTATCGGCTAGGAGTCTCGCTCGGCCGGTGCGGCGATTCGACACCCTCCGGCGACTGCGGCGGGCCGGGATGGTGATTCGGACCCCCTACCTCGAATCCAGGACGGTCGAACCGGCCGAAGGGCATCTGCCCCGGCCGCGACTCGACCATCTGCGCCACCTCGCCGCTTTGCGCTATGCCGTCCTGTTTGCCCAGGCAGAACCCCGTCCCGAAGACAACGGCCGCGATTACCACTGCCGCGGCTGCGATCCCGAATCCGGTGGCGACACGGTAGAGCCGCTCGGGGCGCGATGGCGGGTCGACGACGGGTGTGTAGACGACGGGTGCCGAGACGACGGGTGCCGAGACGACGGGTGCCGTGGAGTCTGGGTTCTGGTCGGCAGGTGGTGGCGTAGCAGTATCGGTCACCTCGCCGATACTGCTCGCCGCGTGCAGGCGGCAGCCCTGTCCGCGCTATGAATGGACTGTGAATCCGGTCGCACCTATGGGCTGGACGGTTCGGTGATGTCCGTCGAATGCGCCGCGCACGGGTGCACTCGGAGCGGGGTCCGCGGTCAGCAGGTGATCGGACTCGGCGGTGCTGCGGTGGGCGTCGGCGTCGGGCTGTGGTGCGCACGTAGACGGCCATCAGCGAACTCCAAGGTTTCAGCCACGCCCGACTGAGGTACTCCGTCCGACATGAGCACTGGAGATAAAATCAGCAATAAGATCGACGACGTCAGCGGCAAGGCCAAGGAAGGTTTCGGCAAGGCCACCGGGGACAAGAGCACCGAGAACGAAGGCAAGCTCGACCAGGCGAAGTCAAGCCTCAAAGACGCTGGCGAGAAGGTCAAGGACGCGTTCAAGAACTAACGGACCAGCACCACACACGTGCAGTAACGGCCCGCCACCTCACGTGGCGGGCCGTTTCATCGCAGCACCGCTGAAATCTGCTCGCCGGGGTGCCCCGTTCGGCACCTCTCACCGTGTGTCCGTTGTACGCCGATAGCGCGGATGCCGGCATTGCGCGTCTGTCCAACACCCCGGTGCGTCGATGGTGTTCAGTCATCGCGCTGCCCTGCGCATGGCCCGCTACGGCTTGAACGGGTTGACCGCGAACTGAATCACCCGGTACGGCGCGCGATCTCGCGGCCTGGTGTTCCACTGGCTGACGAACACGCGCACTTCGTCGAGCTTCGAACCCGGTGAGATGTACCCGCCGTAGGGCTGAGCCAGCCGGTTATCGGTGGGCGGCGGCAAATACTCGGCGGGTTCGGGCCAGTCGTAGGCCAAGACGACGGTGGTAACGGGTGCGCCGCCGAGACCGGTCGGGTCGTCGGCCACCCGGATCTCCATGTTGCCGGTCGCGGAGTTGAAGTACGACAGCACCGTCTTGCCGTCGATCTGCTTCACGCTCATCTCACCCACCGAGTCCGGCCACAACGGGGTGGCGGTCTTGTTCCAACCACCTTCCGCGCCAGCCAGTCCCGACCAGCCCTGCCACGTCGCACGGTCAATGAAGGTCTGCGGCGGCACCCGGTAGAGCACCACCGGCTCGGATCGGTCGAAGTTGTTGGCGATGACGTACACCCACCCCGACGCGGAGTCGGGCGTCGGAATGGGATCGTAGTAGCCGCTGATCTGCGTCTGCCGGTGGTCCGCGAAATCCGCGGGCCGCGCCGAGTCGGGAACTGTCAGCCAATCACCCTGCGCTGCTTCCGCTTTAACCAGTCGGGAACTCTCGGGGCGCAAATTGCGGGTGGTGGTCACCAACATGTAGTTGTCGCGATTGATCTGCACCACGCCTGCGGGTAGCTGCGACGTTCCAGCCGGAGTCGGATCGGCCAGCAATGGCGTGCCGACGCCGGTCACGCCCAGATAGCGGACTCCCTCCGGGTCGGTCAGCGAGTCCGCGTCGACGTGCAGCGCGATTGGCGAGAACCAACCGCCGAAGCCCACCCCCTGACCGGCGAAGCTGTCCCCGCAGATCTGCAACAGCTCGCTGGGGAACTCCATGAACTCGCACAGGTCGGTGGCGCCGATACCGTAATCCGCTGTGGGAGTGCCGGTTCCGGCCGCTGGGCCGATCCGAACCACCTGGCCGGGGGCGAGAGGTCCGAGCACCGGGCCGGGCTCGGACGCCGGTTCAGCGCGCGCGGGTGCGACAGCCAGTACCGCGGCAAGTACCGCGGCCGAAACCAACGAAATGGTCCGATCCACTCGCACTTTTGCGCCCAAACGTTCGTTTCGGCGCACTGGGGTTAGAGCTGGGCGGCCAGCAGTTCGGCGATCTGGATGGTGTTCAGCGCGGCGCCCTTGCGCAGGTTGTCGCCCGAGACGAACAGCGCCAAGCCGCGGCCATCCGGCACGCCCGGATCCTGGCGGACGCGACCCACCAGGCAATCGTCGATACCGGCGGCGGCCAGCGGAGTCGGTACGTCCACCAACGTCACACCGGGCGCGTCGGCCAGCAACTCGCGGGCACGCCCAGCCGAGATCGGCTGTGCGAACTCGACATTGAGCGACAGTGAATGCCCGGTGAAGACCGGTACCCGCACGCACGTGCCGCTCACAGCCAGATCGGGGATGCCCAGGATCTTGCGAGATTCGTTGCGCAGCTTCTGATCCTCGTCGCTCTCACCACTGCCGTCGTCGACGAGGTTACCTGCCAAAGCGACGACGTTGAACGCGATGGGCGCGACGTACTTCTTAGGAGCCGGGAAATCCAGCGCGCTGCCCTCGTGTACCAGTTCCTCGACCCCGTCGATCACCGCGCGCGCCTGCGTGGCCAGTTCCTCGACCCCGGCCAGCCCGCTGCCCGACACCGCCTGGTACGTCGAGGCGATCATCCGCACCAGCTGCGCTTCGTCGTGCAGCACCTTGAGCACCGGCATCGCCGCCATGGTGGTGCAGTTCGGGTTGGCGATGATGCCCTTTTTCAGGGACCGGGCGCGCCCGGCGACATCTCTTTCGAAGTTGACCTCCGAGACCACCAGCGGCACGTCGGGGTCTTTGCGCCACGCCGACGAGTTGTCGATCACCACGGCGCCCGCTGCCGCGAACCGCGGCGCCTGCACGCGCGACATCGTCGCTCCCGCAGAGAACAGCGCGATGTCGATGCCGCTCGGGTCGGCGGTCTCGGCGTCCTCGACCTCGATCTCCTGGCCGCGGAACGGCAACTTCTGGCCCTGGGAACGGGTGGACGCGAAAAACCGCACCGAATCCGCCGGGAAGTCGCGCTCCTCCAGCAGAGTCCGCATCACCGCGCCGACCTGGCCGGTCGCGCCCACTACACCGATCGACACCATCTGCCCTACCGCCCCGTCCCGCCGTAAACCACGGCTACTTCGCCGCCGCCCAGCCTGAATGCCTCATGTAACGCCGCGACAGCCTTGTCCAGTTCCGTGTCCCTGATCAACACCGAGATCCGGATCTCCGACGTCGAGATCAGATCGATGTTGACCCCGACGTCCGCGAGCGCCTCGCAGAACGTCGCTGTCACGCCTGGATGGCTGCGCATCCCGGCGCCGATCAACGACACCTTGCCGATGTGATCGTCGTAAAGCACTCGGGTGAAACCGATTTCGCTCTGCAGCGTGGTCAGCTTCTCCACCGCGGTGGGACCGTTGTCCCGCGCGCAGGTGAAGGTGATGTCAGTCTTGCCGTCCTCGACCTTGCTGATGTTCTGCAGCACCATATCGATGTTGACGTCGGCGTCGGCAACAGCGCGGAAGACCTTGGCGGCGTAGCCGGGAACGTCAGGAAGCCCGACGACGGTCACCTTCGCCTCGCTACGGTCGTGGGCAACTCCGGTCAGGATGGCGTCTTCCATGGCGATGTCCTCGATCGATCCTTTGACGATGGTGCCCGGGTTGTCGGAGTACGACGAACGCACGTGAATGGGCAGGTCATAGCGGCGGGCGTACTCGACGCAGCGCAGCATCAGCACCTTGGCGCCGCACGCCGCCATCTCGAGCATTTCCTCGAAGCTGACGGTTTCGAGCTTGCGGGCGTTGGACACGATGCGTGGATCAGCGGTGTAGACGCCGTCGACGTCGGTGTAGATCTCGCACACGTCGGCGTGCAGGGCGGCCGCCACGGCCACTGCGGTGGTGTCCGAGCCGCCGCGGCCCAACGTGGTGACGTCCTTGGTGTCCTGGCTGACGCCCTGGAACCCGGCGACCAGCACGATCTGTCCCTCGTCCAGCGCCGACCGCAGCCGACCGGGTGTGACGTCGATGATCTTCGCGTTGCCGTGGGTGCCGGTGGTGATGACGCCCGCCTGCGACCCGGTGAATGACCTCGCCTGGGCTCCCAGCGACTCGATGGCCATCGCGACCAGCGCGTTGGAGATGCGCTCGCCCGCCGTCAGCAGCATGTCGAGTTCCCGGGCTGGCGGGGCCGGGCAGACCTGCTTGGCCAGGTCCAACAGCTCGTCGGTGGTGTCACCCATGGCCGAAACCACGACGACAACGTCGTTGCCCGCCTTCTTGGTCTCGACGATGCGCTCGGCGACGCGCCGGATGCGCTCGGCGTCCGACACCGAGGATCCGCCGTATTTCTGCACGACGAGCGCCACTGTCCGCCCCTTCAGGCTCCGGATTGTTCGCCCATCAGAATAGAGGAGGCGGGCACCTGATTTTACCGCCGATCAGCAGCCTCGGTACCGTGACGAAATGGCGAGGACACCCATCGGTCGGCTGGCCGACACCGCGGTGGCGATCCACCCTCCGATCGCCGCGCGCTGGAGTCCGCGGGCCTTCGACCCCGACACCGAGTTGACCGTCGACGACGTCGTCGCACTGTTGGAGGCGGCCCGCTGGGCGGCTACCTGGGGGCGCCGCCAGCCGGTGCGATTCGTCGTGGGGCTTCGCAGTTCGGGATCGGGTGCCGATCAGACATTCACCAAGCTGGCCGGACTTCTCAGGCGGGGCAACGCTTATGCGCATTCCGCCGGTGCCCTGATCCTGCTGTGCGCTGACGAAGGCCCCGACGAGAAGACCGCGTTGTACTCCGCTGTCGACGCCGGCTCGGCACAGGCCAATCTGGCCATCGAGGCAGTCTCCCGCGGACTGATCGTCCATCCGATGGCGGGGTTCGACGTCGACGGCGCCAGTGCGGCGTTTTCCATACCCGACGGGGTGAAACCGCTGATGGTCATCGCCGTGGGCACCCTCGGCGACTACACCCAGCTGCCGCCCGAGATCGCCGAACGCGACGCGCTGCCGCGTGAACGCCTGCCACTTTACGAGGTCGCGTTTGCCGGCACGTGGAACGAACCCTGGGATACTCCCAGCAGTTATTAACGCGTGCGCAACGCGGAGGGAATGCCGCCGTAACAGACGCAACCGTCACTTGCAGGTGCACGGACGCGCCTCGCGGCCGCCACCCCTCTCAGGAGATGTAATGGATCCAGACACAGGCACTACAGCCTTCATGCTGTGCTGCATCATCGGGCTGACCCTGATGATTCCCGGACTAGCGCTGTTCTACGGCGGCATGGTCTCGGTCAAGAGCTCGACCAACATGATGATGATGACGTTCGGGGCGGTGGCCATCGTCGGCGTCCTGTGGGTGCTCTTCGGCTTCTCGATGGTGTTCGGCACCTCGATCGGTGACTCCGGCTTGCTCGGCAGCCTGACCGAGTTCGCAGGTATGAAGGATTTGCTGGCATCACAGACCGAGGTGTCGGGTCTGCCGGTCAGTCTGTTCGCACTGTTCCAGGCGCTGTTTGCGGCCATCACCGTCGCACTGATCTCAGGCGCGGCCGCTGACCGGATGAAGTTCGGCGCGTGGATGATCTTCGCCGCGATCTGGGCGATCCTGGTGTACTTCCCCGTCGCGCACTGGGTGTTCGCTTTCGACGAGGTCGTCACCCCGGAGTCGGTCGGTGGTTGGATCGCCAACAAGCTGGGCGCCATCGACTTCGCCGGTGGTACCGCGGTGCACATCAACGCGGGTGCGGCTGCCCTGGCCGTCGCGATCGTGCTGGGCAAGTCCGCCAATTGGGGTCAACTGCGCAAGCCGCACAACGTGCCGTTGACGCTGCTGGGCGCGGGCCTGCTGTGGGCGGGCTGGTACGCGTTCAACGGCGGCTCGGCGCTGGCCGCGGGCGACTCGGCCGCCATCGTGATGGTGACGACGTTCGTCGCCACCTGCGCCGCCACCCTGTCGTGGCTCGCGGTGGAGAAGTTCAAGGACGGCCACGTCACCGGCGTCGGCGCAGCCTCGGGTGCGATCACCGGCCTGGTCGCCATCACCCCCGCCTGCGGTGCCGTCACTCCCGTCGGCGCCATCATCCTGGGCCTGATCGCCGGCGCGGTCTGTGTCTACGCCGTCGGGCTCAAATCGAAGTTCGGCTATGACGACTCGCTCGACGTCGTTGGTGTCCACCTCGTCGGCGGCGTCATCGGCACGCTGATGATCGGCTTCCTGGCCAGCGAGAGCATGCCCAACGCTGTCAACGGCATCTTCTACGGCGGCGGCCCCGACCAGCTGCTCAAGCAGGCGATCGCGGCGTTCGCAGTGCTCATCTACTCGTTCGTGATCGCGTTCGTCATCGCGTTCGCCATCAAAAAGACGATCGGGATCCGGGTCTCCCCCGAAGAGGAGGAGCAGGGGATCGACGCGACGTTCCACCGCGATTCGGCCTACGACCTGGAAACCGTCTGACAGTCGACGTTTCCTCTGGCCGGGTTGTCAGCCGCACGCGTCTGACAGCCCGGCCAGTGTGTTGAGGATCTGTGTGTTCAGCACATCCATCTCCGACTTGATCCGCGGGGTCGGTGCGCCCGGGCCCTGGCTGTCGGCGACGGCGTTGAGCTGCGGCAGTTTTGCGACGAACGTGCTTGCCAGATCGGCCAGGTCGATGGCCTGTACCGCAAGGGCAGGGTTGTTCACCTGCTGCGCCCGCTGGGCCAGCCCGTCCGCCCACTGCTGATAGAGGCCGTCCGAGGAGCTGCCCTGCGCCTCGGTGCTGCCGATCAGTTCGGTCTGCTGGTGGTTGAACTCGAGCATCGCGACCACTGGTGCGCAGTCCTGGCTGGAATAGCCGCGCAGGAAGGTGCTGTACGCACTTGCCCCGATCCCCAGGATGGCGACGCAGGCGATGACGATCCATCTGGCTTTTCGGTTCATGACTCCGCCCAGGGTATCCGCAGGCCGCGGGTGAGGTTTCAATCGAGCCCCCCAACGCGGTAAGGTGTCCAGCGTGCAGCGGTCGCTCCTTCTCGGACGCCGCGGCGGGGCCTGACCAAGACCGGCTCTCCGTCGCGGGTGATTCGTGATGCGCCGGTCTGATGTCGATCCAGACGAATCCGGAGCAACCCCGTGACCACCTTCTCCAAGCCCTCTGCTGACTCGGCAGACGCTTTCTCTTCTGTACGCGCCATCTCCACGCCCGCTGGCGCACCGAACCCCGGCCAGCCCGCCTGGAACACCCAGCGGGCGACGTCCATGCCGGTACACAGATACCGCCCGTTCGCCTCCGAAATTCCAGGGGGAGAGCCCGCGCGTCCGTTCAACCGCACCTGGCCTGACGTCGTCATCGACAAGGCACCGATGTGGGGCGCCGTCGACCTGCGCGACGGCAACCAGGCACTGATCGACCCGATGAGCCCCGCGCGCAAGCGGCGCATGTTCGATCTGCTGGTCCGCATGGGCTACAAGGAGATCGAGGTCGGCTTCCCGTCGGCGAGCCAGACCGATTTCGACTTCGTCCGCGAGATCATCACCCAGGGCGCGATTCCCGACGATGTGACGATCCAGGTGCTGACGCAGTGCAGGCCGGAACTGATCACCCGGACGTTCGAGGCGTGCGCTGGCGCACCGAAAGCCATTGTGCACTTTTATAATTCGACGTCGATCCTGCAGCGCCGGGTGGTGTTCCGCGCCGACCGCGAAGCCGTCAAGGCCATCGCGACCGAGGGCGCGCGCCTGTGTGTGGAGGAAGCCGCGAAGTACCCGGACACGCGCTGGCGGTTCGAGTACTCACCCGAGTCCTACACCGGCACCGAACTGGAGTACGCCGTCGACGTCTGCAACTCCGTCGCCCGCGTCATCAAGCCCACCCCAAAGTGGCCGCTGATCGTCAACCTGCCCGCGACGGTCGAGATGGCCACCCCCAACGTCTATGCCGACTCGATCGAGTGGATGAGCAGGCACCTGACGCCGCGCGACTCGATCATCCTGAGCCTGCACCCCCACAACGACCGCGGAACCGCGGTTGCCGCAGCAGAATTGGGCTATCAGGCGGGCGCAGACCGCGTCGAGGGCTGCCTGTTCGGCAACGGTGAGCGCACCGGCAACGTGTGCCTGGTGACGCTGGGCCTGAACCTGTTCAGCCGTGGCGTCGACCCGCAGATCGACTTCTCCAACATCGACGAAATCCGCCGCACTGTCGAGTACTGCAATCAGCTGCCCGTCCCCGAGCGTCACCCCTACGGCGGCGACCTGGTGTACACGGCGTTCTCCGGCAGCCACCAAGACGCGATCAACAAGGGCCTCGATCAGATGAAGGTCGATGCCGATGCGGCGGACGCCGACGTCGACGACCTCATCTGGCAGGTGCCGTATCTGCCGATCGACCCCAAAGACGTCGGTCGCACGTACGAGGCCGTCATCCGGGTGAACTCGCAGTCCGGCAAGGGCGGCGTCGCCTACATCATGAAAGTCGACCACGGTCTGGCACTGCCGCGGCGGCTGCAGATCGAGTTCAGCAGGGTCATCCAAGCGATCGCAGAGGGCTCGGGCGGCGAGGGCGGCGAGGTGTCGCCCAAAGAGATGGGCGACGCCTTCTACGAGGAGTACCTGGCGCCGCTGCTGCCGCTGGAACGCATGCGTCAGCGGGTCGATGCCGCCGAGGTGGACGGTGGCACCGACGCCATCACCGCGACCGTCAAGATCGACGGCACTGAACGCGAGATCACCGGCACCGGCAACGGACCGCTGGCGGCGTTCGTCGACGCACTGGGGACCGTCGGCTACGAGGTCAGCGTCTTGGACTATTCCGAGCACGCGATGTCCGCGGGCGAGGAGGCTCAGGCCGCGGCCTATGTCGAAGCGAACATCGGCGGCAGGACAGTGTGGGGCGTCGGGATCGCGACGTCGATCACCACCGCGTCGCTGCGAGCGGTCGTCTCGGCGGTGAACCGGGCCGCACGGCTAAACTGACGCCCGCGCAAAGAATGCGCGTTCGTTGACGTTTAAGGAGTAGCCGTGGACTGGGGTTCGAGCTGGGATTTCCTGTGGCATTTCCTGATCATCTTCGCCTGGATCGCTTACCTGATGGTGCTGTTCCAGATCATCACGGATCTCTTCTGGCGTGACCATGAGACATCGGGTGTCGTCAAGGCGATCTGGGTGGTCTTCCTCTTCGTGATCCCGTGGTTCACCGCGCTGGTGTACCTGATCTTCCGCGGCCAGGGGATGTCCCAACGGTCCCACGCTGCCGCGGTGGCCGCCAAGCAGGCCAGCGACGACTACATCAAGCAGGCCGCCGGGCGCTCACCTGCTCAGGAGATCGCCGACGCCAAGGGTCTGCTGGACTCGGGCACCATCACGCAGGGTGAGTACGACTCGCTGAAGGCCAAGGCACTCAGCTGATTCGACGCGCGACCGGTACTATGGCTGAATTCTGAGGTCGCCAACCGGGGGGTGGCATGGACGCTTTCGGCGTTTCCGACGGCGAGTTGATCATTCCGATCAAGTGGTGGCGGGTTCTTGCCCGCTCCCTGTATTCGGTGGGCGTGTTCGCGATCTGCGTGGTGGGCGTTGCCTTCTTGCTCTCGCCGCGGTTCAGTCATATCCATATCGCGTGGTTGATCGTCGGCATCCTGTTCAATCTGCTCTTCGTGGTGGGCGCGGGGATGATGGCGTTTTCCGATCTACGCACTATCCGGTCGCGGCGCCTGCGTTTGGACAGCACGGGTTTCGCGTTCGGCGCCCATCGCTGGGAGTGGCTCGACCTGGCGGGTATCGAGGTCTCGCGGGAGGGCGACGGAGAGGGTGGGGTGGTCGAACGCATCGTCGTGGTTCCCCGCCCGGGGGTCTCCGAATCTTGCGAGCCGATCCAGACACCGATCAACCCACCGGACTTCGACACCGGCGGCCAACCGCTGCACGAGATCCTGCACTCGTGGCTGCAGCGCTACGGGGCGCACGATCAGAAGAACCTGAGTTAGATCGCGGCGGGGGTGGGGCATGCGTCAGCGAACTCTGGTAGTTGCCGAGGGCAATGCCGCCGAGTTTCTCATCGTCTTCCTCTCTCTGGGTGGGTTCGCTCTGATCGGCGTGATCATGGGCGTTGTCGGCGTCGTCGCAGCCATTTTGGAACCCTCCGCCTTCGTCCCGGGACTGTTCTTCGCGGTGATCGGGTTCGCTGCCGCACCGCCGCTTGGGTGGTGGCTGTCCGGCGGACTTTGGGATCTCCGTACGAAGACTCTGATCCTGGATGACGCCGGATTCCAGGTGACAGGGCACGTTGTGCCGTGGGCCGACGTGGACGGGTTTGAACCCGCGTCGGACACGATGTCCGGTCATGTGAGGGTGCGGTTTGTGCCTGGGGTTCCACTGGACAGACGCAAACGACTCTCCATGGCGCTGGGCAGGTTACGGCTGTTCACCCCGCTGGCGTACCTCCCCACCCATTTCGAGACTGGCGGGCGTCCGCTTATCGATGTTCTGAGCGAAGAACTGTGGCGCTATCGAAATCCCGAGGACGAGATCGATGTGCACGACGCCGCTCCCCTGGAGGACCCGCCCGACCCCGAGGACGAGTTGGTCGTTCCGCTCAAGCGGCGTCGAGCATTCACAGAGTTCCTGATCTGTCTCGCGTTCGTCGCGCTCGTCGCTGGTGTGATAGTCGGCCCGTGGCTCGCTCGTATCAATGACGATTTCGATCGAGCCGACCTTGTATTGGGCGTCGCCTCGGCTGTGCTTTTTCTCGCCGTCCTGACCCCCCTCGGAGCAGTGTTGGTCCACCTTGCCCGCAAGCTGGGGTCAGGTGGGTTACGCCTGGACGGCTCAGGGTTCGAGTACCGCAAGCATCGCTGGCGGTGGGCTGACCTGGAAAGCATCGAGCCAGGAATTCGCGTCACCTACCGGGCGGAGTGCGTCGTGATCTCGGCGCCATCGGAGACCGGCATCGATCCGGACGATTTCGAGACCGACGGCGAGCCGCTGGTCGATCTCCTCCAACAGTGGCTGGCGCGGGCTCAGAACAACGCGAACTGACCGCCGTCGGCGGTGGTGTCGGTGAACTGCTCGACGCCCGTGCCGCCGACGACGTCGTCGACGGACTTGATGAACTCGGCGTCGGAGATCACGGGAACTCCGAGTTCCCTTGCCAGATAACCCTTTCCGTGCTCAACAGAGTCGTCGTTGCAGATCAGCATCGACGTCTCGGTGTCGACGGAGTCGGTGAACGCGAGCCCGACGTGCACGATGCGCTCGACGAGTTCCTCGTGCGTGCGCGCCACCTCGGCCGACAACGCGACGCGCATGCCCTGCACCAGTGGACGCCCGCTGACGTAGCGGCCCGGATTCACATACCGGCACGACATGCGCGACGCCAATGCCTTGAGCGGGCGGAACTCGTCGTGCGTGACTTTGCCGTTGGGCCACAGCCGCCGCGACAGGGGACGGACGGGCAGCCACACGTCGAGGTCGACGGCGCGCTGCACGGCGCGCGGGAGGATCCGCGACAGCACGAGCGCGTCGTCGTACGCGTCGTGGGGACGCAGCTGCGCGACCTGCCAGTGCCGTGCCAACGTCTCCAACCGTAGATTCTCGGTGCCGAGCTCCAACCGACGCGCCAGTTCGACGGTGCACATGGCGCTGTCGATCGGCAGTTCGGTGCCCGCCAGCTCGGCTTCCGCGGTGAGGAACCCGTAGTCGAAGCCGACGTTGTGGGCCACCAGAGTGCGGTTGTGCAGCAGCTCGGCCAGGTCCCCTGCGATGTGGGCGAAGGTGGGCGCGCCGGCCAGCATCTCGGCGGTGATCCCGTGCACGTGGGTGGGCCCGGGGTCGACGCCCGGGTTCAGCAGGCCGACCACGCTGCGTTCGACGCTGCCGTCGGCGTCCAGCGCGAGGGCGGCGATGCTGATCACCCGCGCGACACCGGGCTGGAAGCCTGAGGTCTCGACGTCGACGACAACCCATCCGGTGCCCGGCTGAGCTGCGGGGCGACCCCAGGGGCCGCTCGCCCCGCGACATCCAGCAGCTGTTTGGCTCACACAGTCAGGATGGCACGCACCCCCGACATCACCGGCGACGCGGACGTCGCGTGTCGGCTTAAACTGCCCGGGTGGTGACCGCCCGAGGACGTCTCGCTCTAGCTGCCGGCTCCGGTGCGCGGTGGGCGTCGCGCGTCACCGGGCGCGGCGCTGGCGCCATGATCGGCGGGCTGGTGTCGATGACGCTGGACCGCTCGATCCTGCACCAGCTCGGGATGGGCCGTCGTTCCGTCGTCATCACCGGGACCAACGGCAAGTCGACCACGACGCGGATGACGGCGGCCGCCCTGGGCACGCTCGGCAGCGTCGCCACCAACGCCGAGGGCGCCAACATGGATGCCGGGCTGGTCGCCGCGCTGGCTGCCGACAGGGCAGCGGGACTGGCGGCGCTCGAAGTCGACGAGATGCACGTCCCGCATGTGTCTGATGCGGTGTCGCCATCGGTGGTGGTGTTGCTCAATTTGTCCCGTGACCAGTTGGATCGCGTCGGTGAAATCAATCACATCGAACGGACATTGCGGGCCGGTCTGGCCCGGCATCGCGACGCGGTGATCGTGGCCAATTGCGACGACGTGCTGATGACGTCGGCCGCGTACGACAGCCCCAACGTGGTGTGGGTGGCCGCGGGCGGCGGTTGGGCCAACGATTCGGTGAGCTGCCCGCGCAGCGGGGAGATCATCGTCCGTGACGGCGTGGATTGGTACTCGACCGGGACGGATTTCAAACGCCCGACGCCGCAGTGGTCCTACGACGCCGAGTCCATCTACGGGCCGGACGGCTTCACGATGCAAATGACGCTCGCCTTGCCGGGTGCCGTCAACCGGGGCAACGCCACGCAGGCGGTGGCCGCAGCCGTCGCGCTGGGCGCCGATCCGGCCACGGCGGTGGCGGCGGTATCGCTGGTCGACGAAGTCGCCGGGCGGTACCGGACGGTGCGGGTGGGCGGGCACACCGCGCGGATCCTGCTGGCCAAGAACCCCGCCGGCTGGCAGGAGGCGCTGTCGATGGTCGACAAGACCGCGGCGGGCGTGGTGATCTCGGTCAATGGCCAGGTTCCTGACGGAGAAGATCTGTCGTGGCTGTGGGACGTGCGGTTCGAGCATTTCGAATCCACGTCGGTGGTGGCCGCCGGGGAGCGTGGCACCGACCTGGCCGTGCGCCTCGGGTACGCCGGGGTGGAGCACTCACTGGTGCACGACACCGTCGCGGCCATCGCGTCGTGCCCGCCCGGGCACGTCGAGGTGCTGGCCAATTACACGGCGTTCCTGCAGTTGAGCAGGGCTTTGGAGCGTCAGCGCGCATGACGGTGCGGATCGGTCTGGTGCTGCCCGACGTGATGGGCACCTACGGCGACGGCGGCAACGCGGTGGTGCTGCGGCAGCGGTTACTGCTGCGCGGGATCGAGGCGGAGATCGTCGAGATCACGTTGGCCGACCCGGTGCCCGAGTCGCTGGATCTGTACACGCTCGGCGGTGCCGAGGATTACGCACAACGATTGGCCACCAGGCACTTACAGCGTTATCCCGGGTTGCAGCGGGCGGCCGAGCGGGGGGCCCCGGTGCTGGCGATCTGCGCCGCGATCCAGGTGCTCGGCCACTGGTATGCGACGTCGTCGGGTGAACGCGTGGACGGCGTCGGGATGCTGGACGTGACGACGTCGCCGCAGCAGGCCCGGACCATCGGCGAGGTGACGGGCAATCCTCTGATCGACCGGCTGACCCAACCACTGACGGGATTCGAAAATCACCGCGGCGGAACGGTTCTGGGCTCCGATGCCCGTCCGTTGAGCGCAGTCACCAAGGGCGCGGGCAACCGGGCAGGCGACGGCTTCGACGGCGCGGTGCAGGGCAGCGTCGTCGCGACGTATCTGCACGGCCCGTGCCTGGCGCGCAACCCGGAACTGGCGGATCTGCTGCTGTCGCGGGTAGTCGGCGACCTTGAGCCGCTGGACCTGCCCGAAGTGGACCGGTTGCGCGGCGAACGCCTGGTAGCCCCCCGCCGCGCCTAGTCTCGGCTAGGCCGCCCACTTGCGCCCAAACTCACCTTTCGGTGGATTTGTGCGAGAAGAATCCACCATTTCGTAGGTCTCGGGGCCGCCGCGGCGGACGAACGCTTCGTGAAGCTGCGCGTAGACGTCGCTGCGGTCATCCTCTTTGATCACGTTGATCACCTCCCAGCCCCGCCGCTCGATCATCGGCAGCCGGCGCCGGTCCTTGACGTACTGCTCACGGTTCGTCTGGTGCCCTTCGCCGTCGTATTCGAGGGCGAGTTTGATCAGCCGCCAACCCATGTCGAGAAATGCGTTTCCGTCGCCGACGTCCATCTGAGTGTCCGGTCTCGGAAATCCCCAGTCGATGACCTGCAGGCGCAGCCAACTCTCCTTCGGGGACTCCGATTTCGGGTCGACGAGCGGCAACAGTTCCCGCAGTTGCCGGATGCCGCGCGCCGGGCCGTAGCGGTGCAACAGGTCAATTACGTCCACATCGGTGAAAGGGGCGACTGCCATCAGCGCATCCAGCCGGGCGATAGCTGCGTAACGACGCTGGAGCCTGCCCAGGTCATAGGCGGTGCGGGCGGCCGTCGTCACCGGGAGGTCGTCGATATCGATAACCTCGTCACCCAACAAGCGATCCGATCGCACGATCAACCCGGGTTGTTTTCGCCGGTCGCCGACCAGGATCTCGATCGGCTGATCACGGTCGACGTGGGCTGCGCCATGCAATGCCGAGGCGGCCACTCCAGCGACCACTCCTTGCTGACCCGACGCGAGCCACGCGCCACGAGTGCGGTCCGACAAAGTCGGGACGGCGTTCTTGGGAATGTAGACGCCCCGGAAGAGCGGGCGATACCACCGCCGCAGCTCCTGACGCGTCATCCCACTGCCGAGTGCTTCGTTCCCGAGAAATATTTCCCCCATGGCGGCATGGTGGCCAAGGGGTCTGACACGTCGCGCAGGCTCCGCCGAGATCGACGAAATGGTGAGCACGACCTGGGAGTTTCCCACCCAAGCGTGAGATTCGGCGTGGTTGCGCTAGCTAGACCATTTGGCGGCGGCCGGCCAGGGCGCGGCCCAGCGTCAGCTCGTCGGCGAACTCCAGATCGCCGCCCATCGGCAGGCCCGACGCGATGCGGGTCACGCTCAGGCCCGGGATGTCGCGCAGCATCCGCACCAGATACGTGGCGGTGGCCTCGCCCTCGGTGTTCGGATCGGTGGCTATGATCACCTCGGCCACGTCCACTCCGTCGACGCTCTCGCCGATGCGAGTGAGCAGCTCACGGATCCGCAGCTGATCAGGGCCGATGCCCGATAACGGGTCCAAGGCGCCACCCAGCACGTGGTAGCGGCCGCGGAATTCGCGGGTGCGCTCGACCGCTTGGACGTCCTTGGGCTCCTCGACCACGCAGATAATGGACGCGTCGCGTCGGGCATCACCGCAGATCCGGCAGCGTTCGGCGTCCGATACATTGCCGCAGACCGCGCAGAACTGCACCCCGTCGCGCACTCTGCCCAGCGCGGCTGTCAGCCGGTCGATATCCGGCGGCTCCACCGACAACAGGTGAAACGCGATGCGTTGGGCGCTTTTCGGGCCGATCCCCGGGAGCTTGCCGAGCTCGTCGATCAGATCCTGGACCGGACCCTCAAACATGTGGGTTCACATTAGAACCCCGGCAGATTCAGCCCGCCGCCGCCCAGACCGCCTGCCAGTGGACCGAGCTTGCCCTGCGCCAGAATGGTGACCTGGCTGGACGCATCGGCCACCGCTCCGACGATCAGGTCCTGCAACGTCTCGACGTCTTCTGGATCAACGACCTTGGGGTCGATCAACACACCGACCACCTCGCCGCTGCCCCTCATGGCGACCTGCACGAGGCCCCCGCCGGCCTGGCCGTGGACCTCGGTATTGGCCATCTGTTCCTGGGCTTCCATCAGCTGCTGCTGCATCTGCTGTGCCTGAGCCAGCAACTCCGACATATCGGGCGTGCCTCCAGGTTGCATGACAGTCCCCTTGCATATTGGTCTCGACTTGATTTCACCTGCAACGTCACGGCGCTTCGGGATTCAAGCCTAGACGCCCCGCGGCTACCGTGGCCTTCGTGGGAGTACCAGCATGTCTGCGTGTCGGCGTCACCGCCCTGCTCGTCGCGACCTCAGTCGCATTCGGCCCGGTCGCGGCCGCCCAGCCAACCTCCGTCGCGGGCAAGATCGTGTTCCTCGACCCCGGACACAACGGCGTCAACAACTCGGCGAACAGCGTCCAGGTGCCGACCGGCCGCGGCGGCACCAAGGACTGCCAGGCCAGCGGCACGTCCAGCGACGGAGGACTCACCGAGCACGCGTTCACCTGGGACACCGTCCTGCGCATCAAGCAGGCGCTGATGGCCCTCAATGTCCGGGTCGCCATGTCGCGCGGCGACGACACCAGCCAGGGCCCCTGCGTCGATCAGCGGGCCGCACTGGCCAACGCCGTCACACCCGACGCCATCGTCAGCGTCCACGCCGACGGCGGGCCGGCAAGCGGGCGCGGGTTCCACATCCTGTACTCCGACCCACCGCTGAACGACGCGCAGGCAGGCGCTGCCGTGCAGTTCGCCCAGCTCATGGCCGACCAGCTAAGCCAGGCGGGCATCCCGGAATCCACCTACGTCGGGTCCAACGGTCTGATGGGCCGGTCTGACATCGCAGGCCTCAACCTGGCCCAGTACCCGTCGATCCTCGTCGAACTGGGGAACATGAAGAACTCCGTCGACAGCGAACTGATGGCCAGCGCCGAAGGCCGCCAGCTCTACGCCAACGCCGTGGTGAAGGGCATCGTCGCGTACTTGGCGGGCAGTTGACGCCCAGCACAGCTAGGCCTCGATCTCCTTTTTGAGGTTCGCCAGCACCTCGGTCTGGATCTTGCTCAGTCCCAGTGGAGCGAAGGTCTTCTCGAAGAATCCCTTCACCCCGCCCGCGCCCTGCCATGATGTCTTGACGGTGACGCTGGCGCCGGTGCCCGCCGGAGCGACGGTCCAGTTGGTGACCAGAGTCGAGTTCCTGTCCTTCTCGATGACCGTGTGACCGGCGACGTCGACGTCAACCTGCACGTCACGCACGCGTGACTTGGTGGCTTGGAGCTTCCACTTGGCAATGGTGCCTGCGCCTTGCCCTCCGTGCAGCACCGCGTACTCGCTGTAGTGCGGTGACAGCACCTTCGGGCGCACGTTCTGATAGTCACCGACGGCCGCGAGCACGACCTCCGGCGCGGCGTTGACCAAGATCGTGCTGGACGCGCTGACATGTCCCATCAGGTAAAACTCCTTCAATACCCCGGGTCCGGGGTCATTTGTCGGTGTGATGCTGCAGCCGTGCGGTCGCATCGGCAGCGGCCGCGGACTAGCGTATATGCGTGTCTGTTCCCGCGACCGACGCACGGGCTTCGTACGCCGCAGGCGTCGAGCAGTTGTTGAAGAGCTACCGGGCTATCCCGCCGGCAGCCACCGTCCGGCTAGCCAAACCAACCTCCAACCTCTTCCGTAAGCGGGCCAAGAGCTCCGCCCCAGGACTTGATGTTTCGGGTTTGACGGGCGTGGTGTCGGTGGATCCGGCCAACCGGACCGCCGACGTCGCAGGCATGTGTACCTACGAGGATCTCGTCGCCGCGACGCTGCCGTACGGCCTGTCACCGTTCGTCGTCCCGCAGCTCAAGACGATCACCCTCGGCGGCGCCGTGACCGGGCTCGGCATCGAGTCGGCCTCCTTCCGCAACGGGCTGCCGCACGAGTCCGTGCTCGAGATGGACATCCTCACCGGATCAGGCGATATCGTCACAGCCTCGCCAGAACAGCATGCCGATCTTTTCCGAGCCTTCCCGAATTCGTATGGCACCCTGGGTTATTCCGTGCGGTTGCGGATAGAGCTGGAGCCCGTCAAACCGTTCGTCGCGTTGCGTCATCTGCGCTTTGGATCGCTCGACGAACTTGTGGCGGCCATGGATCGCATCATCGAGACCGGCGGCCATGACGCAGAGCGCGTGGACTATCTCGACGGGGTGGTGTTCAGCTCCGACGAGAGCTACCTCTGCCTGGGAGTACAGACCGCCACCACCGGCCCGGTCAGCGACTACACCGGCCAGCAGATCTACTACCGCTCGATCCAGCACGACGGTCCGCCCAAGGACGACCGCCTGACCATCCACGACTACCTGTGGCGCTGGGACACCGACTGGTTCTGGTGCTCGAGGGCTTTCGGAGCCCAAGACCCCAAGATCCGACGCCTCTGGCCACGGCGCTACCGCCGCAGCAGCGTCTACTGGAAGCTGATTGCCTACGACCAGCGCTACGACATCGCCGACCGGATCGAGAAGCGCAACGGACGTCCGCCGCTCGAACGTGTGGTTCAGGACGTCGAGGTGCCGATCGATCGCACTGTCGAGTTCCTCGACTGGTTCCTCGACACCGTGCCGATCGAGCCATTGTGGTTATGCCCGCTGCGCCTGCGCGACAGCGCCGGCTGGCCGCTGTATCCCATCCGCGCCGGGCAGACCTACGTCAACGTCGGGTTTTGGTCATCGGTGCCGGTGGGGCCTGAGCCGGGCTACACCAACCGGCTGATCGAACGGAAGATTAGCGAGCTGGACGGTCACAAGTCGTTGTACTCGGATGCTTTCTACACCCATGATGAATTTGACGAGCTCTACGGCGGCGAGGCCTACAAGACCGTCAAAAAGGCCTACGATCCCGATTCGCGGCTTTTGGATCTCTACGCAAAGGCGGTGCAGGCACGATGACTACTTACAAAGATCGAGGAGCGACCGACGGGCCGTCTTCGCCGATGGGCAAGTTGACCTTGGCAGAGATCCTGGAGATCTTCGTGGCAGGGAAACAGCCGCTGAAGTTCAGCGCCTACGACGGCAGCACAGCCGGGCCCGAGGACGCGGAGCTCGGACTCAACCTAAAGACGCCGCGGGGCACAACATACCTAGCCACCGCAATCGGCGAGCTCGGGCTGGCGCGCGCCTACGTCTCCGGTGACCTGGAGCCGCTGGGAGTGCACTTCGGCGACCCATACGAACTGCTGCTGGCACTGGCCCACAAGATGGACTTCAAGCGGCCGCCGGCCCGGGTGCTCGCCAACGTGGTGCGGTCGATCGGACTGGAACGCCTCAAACCGATCGCCCCGCCCCCGCAGGAAGCGCTGCCGCGGTGGCGGCGGATGGCAGAAGGCTTGCGGCACAGCAAAACCCGCGATGCCGAGGCCATCCACCACCACTACGACGTGTCGAACACGTTCTACGAGTGGGTACTCGGCCCGTCGATGACCTACACGTGCGCCTGCTATCCCACCCCCGACGCGACGCTCGAGGAGGCCCAGGAGAACAAGTACCGTCTGGTCTTCGACAAGCTGCGCCTCAAAGAAGGCGACCGGCTGCTCGACGTCGGGTGTGGCTGGGGTGGCATGGTCCGCTACGCCGCCCGGCACGGTGTCAAGACCATCGGCGTCACGCTGTCCAAGGAACAGGCGGTATGGGCGCAGAAGGCCATCGCCGAGCAGGGCCTCGCCGATCTGGCCGAGGTACGCCACAGCGATTATCGCGACGTGCGCGAGGGCGACTTCGATGCGGTGTCGTCGATCGGGCTGACCGAGCACATCGGCGTCGGTAACTACAACTCGTACTTCTCATTCCTGCAATCCAAGCTGCGCACCGGCGGATTGCTGCTCAACCACTGCATCACGCGGCACGACAACAGGACCGGCGCAGCTGCCGGTTGCTTCATCGACCGGTACGTGTTCCCGGACGGCGAACTCACCGGCTCAGGCCGGATCGTCCTGGCGGCCCAGGACGTCGGGTTGGAAGTAGTGCACGAGGAGAATCTCCGCCACCACTATGCGCTGACCCTGCGCGACTGGTGCCGCAACCTGGTCGAACACTGGGACGAGGCGGTCGCCGAGGTGGGACTACCCACGGCCAAGGTGTGGGGCCTGTACATGGCGGGTTCGCGGCTCGGCTTCGAGCAGAACGTCGTCCAGCTGCATCAGATCCTCGCGGTGAAGCTGGACCCGAACGGCGGCGACGGCGGGCTGCCGTTGCGTCCGTGGTGGACCCCGTAGGCCTGCGCTAGCTTCCGTCGATACGCCGGGCCCCCAGCTCGGACTGCAGTAGTTCCAGCGCGACCTCTTCGGGATCGCGGCGGGCGGTCGGTTGATCGTCCTCGTGCGCCGCCTGCGCGAGCATGCTCTCCTCGTCGTCCGGCGCACCGGTGACCGGACGGGGCTCGGCGCTGGACGCCGGCACGGCGGGAGCATCGCTGGGTGAGCCACCCACTTCGTATCGGACGCGCCAGTTGACACCGAGCGCGTCCTTGAGTGCGTCGGCGACGACGTCGGCGTTTTTCTGCTCGCCCAGGCGTTTGGCCAGCTTGCCGGATTGATGCGACAGCACCAAGGTCTCGTCGTCGATGGTGGACACCACCGCGTCAGCCAGCATGGCGTCGAGTGTGCGGCTGCGCTGGCGGACCTTCTCCCTGACCGTGGGCCACATACTGCGCACCGCGCTGGCGTCGGGTTCGCCAGGGACAGGAGCAGCCGACTCTGCCAGCTTCGGCGCTACCGGCAGTGCAGTGACCGAAGGTGGCGGTGCAGCGACCGCCGGGCGCGGGGCCGGTTTGGGCATCTCCGCGGGCTTGGGTTGCGCGGCGCGCTTGGGCGCGTTGGTGGGTTCGGGGCCGGGTTCGGGCTCCGGCGCGGGCGGTTCGATCGCCACCGACTTGCGCGCGAACTGCTTGCCTACCGTCGGTGCAGGCGCCGCGACCGCGGCGCCGGGAATCGACAGTTCCAACCGCTTCTCGATGCGTTCGACGCGATGCAGCAGCGCCGCCTCGGCGTCGCTAGCCGAGGGCAGCAGCAGCCGGGCGCAGGCGACCTCGAGCAGCAGCCGGGGCGCGGTGGCGCCGCGCATTTCGCCGAGCGCGGCGTGCATCACCTCGGCGTAGCGGGTCAACGTCGCAGGCCCGACGCGGGCGGCCTGGTCGCGCATGCGGTCGAGCACATCCTCGGGCGCGTCCACGACGCCCCGGGCGGCGGCGTCGGGAACTGCTTGCAGCACAAGAAGATCGCGGAACCGCTCCAACAGGTCGATGGCGAACCGCCGGGGATCGTGACCGGCGTCGATTACCGACTCGACCGCGCCGTACAGCGCCGCCGCGTCATTCGCGCCCAGCGAGTCGATGGCGTCGTCGATGAGTGCGACGTCGGTGGCACCGAGCAGCGCTAGTGCCCGTGCGTAGGCGACGTGGTTACCGTCGGCTCCAGCGACCAACTGGTCCAGCACGCTCAGCGTGTCGCGCGGCGACCCTCCACCTGCCCGGATCACCAGCGGATACACCGCGTCGTCGACGTCGACGGACTCGCTCGCGCAGATGCGCTCGATCAGCCCCCGCATGGTGCGCGGCGCCAGCAGCCGGAACGGATAGTGGTGCGTGCGCGACCGGATGGTGGGCAGCACCTTCTCGGGTTCAGTGGTGGCGAACACGAAGATGAGGTGCTCGGGTGGCTCCTCGACGATCTTGAGCAGCGCGTTGAATCCCGCGGTGGTGACCATGTGCGCTTCGTCGATGATGAAGATCCGATACCTCGACTGGGCCGGGGCGTAGAACGCGCGGTCGCGCAGCTCGCGGGTATCGTCCACGCCGCCGTGGCTGGCCGCGTCGAGCTCGCTGACGTCGATGTTGCCGGGCCCGTTGGGCGCCAGCGCCACGCATGAGTCGCACACCCCGCACGGCGTGGCAGTGGGGCCCTTCTCACAGTTCAGCGACCGCGCGAGGATGCGTGCCGACGACGTCTTACCGCACCCGCGGGGGCCGGAGAACAGGTAGGCGTGGTTGATGCGGCCCGCCGTCAGCGCCGTCGACAACGGTTCGGTGACGTGCTCCTGGCCGACGACGTCGGCGAAAGTCGCCGGGCGGTACTTGCGGTAGAGAGCCACTCGAGCAGGTTATCGATCTCGACCGACTAGTCGCGCTTCAGCAGCGACTCGGCGGCCGCCAGCAGCGCGCACGTCGACAGGCCGTCGACCGCGAGCATGAGATCACTCAGGGACGGAAACGTTGGAGCCAACCGAATGTTCTTGTTGTCCGGGTCTTTTCGATACGGGAACGCTGAGCCCGCCTCGGTGACCGCGATGCCCGCGTCCTTCGCCAAGGATACGGTGCGCTTGGCGGTGCCGGGCAGCACGTCGAGGCTGATGAAGTAGCCGCCCGCCGGATCCGTCCATGAGGCGATCTTGGAGTCACCGAGCCGGTCTTCCAGGATCTCCAGGGCCGCCGCGAACTTCGGCGCGATCAGCTGCTGGTGGCGCTGCATCTGCAGCCGGACGCCGTCGGCATCCCCGAAAAAGCGCAGGTGCCGCAACTGGTTGACCTTGTCGGGGCCGATTGTCTTCTTGCCGAGGTATTGCAGGTACCACGCGATGTTGCCCAGCGATCCACCAAAGAAGCTGACACCCGCGCCCGCGAAGGTGATCTTCGACGTCGACGCGAAGACGAAGGGCCGGTGCGGGTTGCCAGCCTTGGCTGCTAAGCCGAGTACGTCGATCGGCCGGATGAAATCGTGCGTCAGGGTGTGCACCGCGTAGGCGTTGTCCCAGAACAGGCGGAAATCGCTCGCCGCAGTGCGCATCTGCACCAACCGCCGAACCACTTCCCACGAGTACGTGGTGCCGGTCGGGTTGGAATACATGGGCACTGCCCACATACCCTTGATGGCGGGGTCGGCGGCCACGAGTTCCTCGATCAGGTCGACGTCGGGGCCGTCCTCGAGGACTGGGACGGGAATCATCTCGACGCCGAGGGCCTCGGTCATCGCGAAGTGCCGGTCGTAGCCCGGCGACGGGCACAGGAACTTGATGGCCTGCTCCCGCGACCAGGCGCGAGGTGAATCGACGCCACCATGCAGCAATGAGAAGACCAAGACGTCGTTCATGATCTCGAGGCTGGCGTTGTTGCCCGCGACCAGATTGGGCACCGGGATACCGAGCAGTTCGGAGAAGATCTGCCGCAGTTCCGGCAGGCCGTGCAGGCCCCCGTAGTTGCGGGTGTCGGTGCCGTCGCCGTCGCGATAGTCGTCGCCAGGAAGGCTCAGCAGTGCGTTCGACAGGTCGAGCTGCGCGGGCGACGGTTTGCCCCTGGTCAGGTCAAGCGAGAGCTTCTTGGCCTGCAGGTCGGCGTAGTTTTGCTGCAGAAGCGCATGCTGAGCAGCCAGTTCCGCACGGCCGAGGGAGTGGAACGACACCATGCGCCTTTCACGGATCGGCCGGACGTTCTTCTGGGCAAAAAGTAGGGGACCCCGCGCACCCGCTAGAGCCCGTTGACCCTTGCTGCCTTCCGGCCCTGGGGGAGTTCACAGGATGGACGCCGCGCGGGGTCCACGGAGAGTGTAGTACCCCGTCGGGGGTCCCTTCGTTTATCCTCGTCGCTCCGCTCGCCCCGGCGGCCGGTGAAGCCGACGGCGATCGTCGGCTACCATTGCCGACGGAGGATTCGCCTAGTGGCCTATGGCGCTCGCCTGGAACGCGGGTTGGGTTAACGCCCTCAGGGGTTCAAATCCCCTATCCTCCGCACCTGGGACGGGGTGTGGTGTGGCTTAGTTCGGGTCCGAGATCCCATGCGAGGCGCACCCCGACCCGATCGCTTGAGGAGGGGTATGGGGCGCAGAGTTGCGCTGATCTGGCACGCGTCTATGGCAGTCGCCGCCCTTGCGCTGTACTTCTTCTTCGTCCTGCCGCGATGGCCGGAGATGATGGGCGTTACGACCCCCGCTCTCGGTCTGATCCTGCGGATCGTGTGCGGCGTGTTCATCGGCGTGGCAGCGCTGCCGGTCGTGTTCACTCAGATGCGCACCAGCAAGCCCGAGTTCAGCACGCCGCAGCTGGCGCTGACCCTTCGCCTCTGGTCGGTGCTGCTACAGGTCGTCGCCGGTGTGCTGATCGTCGGCACCGCCGTCAGCGAGATCTGGGTGGACCTTGACCGCTTCGGCCAGATCCTGTTCGGTATCTACGGCGCGGCGGCCGCGCTCGCCGTGCTGGGCTTCTTCGCCTTCTACCTGTCGTTGGTTGCCGAGCTGCCCCCGCCGCCGCCAAAGCCGATCACGGAAAAGAAAGAAAAGAAGAAGTTCAGCCTGCGCAGGCGGTCGAAGGCCTCCGAAGACGAGACCGACGAAGACGAGACCGACGAAGACGAGACCGACAAAGACGACGACATCACCGACGAAACCGAGGCGAACGAGGCCGTCACCGTGGTACCGGAAGCCGACGACGCTGACGCCGAGCCCGAGCCCGAGCCCGAGCCGTCAGACGAGATCAAGGAACTGGCTGGCGCTGGTCTGCGCAATCGACGCCCGTCGGGCAAATCCGGTAACCACCGCAGGGGACGCGTCCGGCGCTGATCGCGGCACCCGCAGTGACGTGTTTCTATCGGCACTTCGACAGGCTCGGAACTTCACGTCACTATGAGAAGACGAGGGGTCTGTTGACCTCGCGCGAGCGAAGCAACGGGGTAGAGCTCTGCCGAACCCGCAATCCGAAGGGCAGCCTGTGAGACGTTTCCCGCAGAAGTTCGGTCGACGGTGGTGTTCGGGGATCGGAGCGCTCGCTGTCCTGGCGACGCTGGCCCCGGTGCACCCCGCATCGGCCGAGCCGGTGGACCTGCTCGCGATCGCCGAACAGACCGAGCCCGCCGTAGTTGAGATCGACACGCGGCTGGACTACCAGGGCGCTATCGGCAACGGCACCGGCGTCGTCATCGGCGGCGGTCAGGTGCTCACCAACTTCCACGTCGTGCAGGGCGCCGACGCGATCACCGCGACCGTCGGCGGCAGCAGCTATCCGGCGGTCCTGCTCGGCTTCGACCGGCAGCACGACATCGCCCTGATCGAACTGCAGGGTGGCGGGGGTGTGCCGTCCGCGTCGCTCGGCGATTCGTCCCCGGTGGCGATCGGCGATCCGGTGGTGGCGATCGGCAACCACGACGGCACCAACGGATCGTATGTCCGTTCGCTCGGCGAAGTCACCGAGCTTGGGCGCGACCTGGCGGTCGAGGACGCCTTCACCGGCAACCAGGAGCTGCTGACCGATCTGATCGGGGTGGCCGCTGATGTGCGGGCCGGTGACTCCGGTGGAGCGTTGGTCAACGCGGACGGCGAGGTCATCGGCGTGATCACCGCGGCCACCGTGACGTTCCGGATGGATCCGGCGGGCGCCGGCTACGCGATCCCGATCAACACGGCACTGGGTATCGCCAACCAGATCCGCTCGGGTGCGCCGACCGACTCGGTGCACATCGGGCCCCCGACACTGCTGGGCGTCGGGGTCACCGTCTCCGACCAGAGCGACTACGGACTCGTCATCGGCGACGTCATCACCAGCGGGCCTGCGTCCACCGCCGGACTGATGCCGGGCGACGTGTTGACCGCCGTGAACGGTTCACCCGTCGATTCCGCCACGGCGTTGACCACGATCCTGGACCGCCTCTACCCCGGCGACGTCGTCGAGCTTGTCTGGCTCGACCAGTACGGCGAAGAGCGCACCGGAAAGGCACCGTTGTACGCGGGCTGACCTTCCTGTGTGAACGGAGCCGATGCAATTCGTCGACGGTGTGACCTGGCGCCG
>JBPPMS010000013.1:0-26577 GCA_051306175.1 Mycobacterium sp.
GTCTGGTCAATCCGCAAGCTACTTGACCTCTGTCTGGTCAATCCGCAAGCTACTTGACCTCTGTCTGGTCAATCCGCAAGCTACTTGACCTCTGTCTGGTCAATCCGCAAGCTACTTGACCGTGATACCCATCGACCGCGCAGTGCCAGCGATGATCTTCGCGGCCTGGTCGATGTCGTTGGCGTTGAGGTCTTCCTTCTTGGTCTCTGCGATCTCGCGGACCTGATCCCACGTGACCGTGGCGACCTTGGTCTTGTGCGGCTCGCCGGAGCCCTTCTGCACGCCTGCAGCCTTGAGCAGCAGCTTGGCGGCAGGCGGCGTCTTCAGCGCGAAGGTGAAGGTGCGGTCCTCGTAGACGGTGATCTCCACGGGGATGACGTTGCCCCGCTGACTTTCCGTCGCGGCGTTGTACGCCTTGCAGAACTCCATGATGTTGACGCCGTGCTGGCCAAGCGCGGGGCCGACGGGCGGGGCGGGGTTGGCCTGCCCGGCCTGGATCTGCAGCTTGATCAGCCCAGTGACCTTTTTCTTCTTCGGGGGCATGGTAGTGCGGTCCTTTTCTTTTCTTGTCTTAGATCTTGGCGACCTGGTTGAAGGTCAGTTCCACCGGCGTTTCGCGTCCGAAGATGGACACGAGCACCTTGAGCTTCTGCTGTTCGGCGTTGACCTCGCTGATCGAGGCAGGCAGCGTCGCGAACGGGCCGTCCATGACGGTGACCGACTCTCCGACCTCGTAGTCGACCAGGATCTCAGGACGCTCGAGGGTGGCCTCAGAGGACGCGGCGGCAGCAGCGGCCGTGGCCTTAGCGGATTTCTTGGCCGCGCCCTGCGGCATCAGGAACTTCACGACGTCATCGAGCGACAATGGCGACGGACGGGAGGTGGCGCCGACGAAGCCGGTGACGCCGGGGGTGTTGCGCACCGCGCCCCACGACTCGTCGATGAGTTCCATGCGCACCAGGATGTAACCAGGCAGCACCTTGCGGTTGACCTGCTTGCGCTGCCCGTTCTTGATCTCGGTGACCTCTTCGGTGGGCACCTCGACCTGGAAGATGTAGTCGCCGACGTCGAGGTTCTGCACACGGGTTTCGAGGTTGGCTTTCACCTTGTTCTCGTAACCGGCGTAGGAGTGGATGACATACCAGTCGCCAGGTTTGGTGCGCAGTTCGGCCTTGAGCGCTACTGCCGGATCGACGTCGGCATCATCCTCGGGTTCGGGCGCAGGTGCGCTGTCGACTGAGGTGATGTCGTCGACGACTGTTTCACCTACGGGCGAATCGCCGTCGAAGGTAGTCACGGTGTAGTTCCTCTCTCACAAAATTCGTTGGCGCGGCGAAGGGTCAGCCGTCGCCGAACACCAGGGTGATCAGCCGGGCCAACCCCATGTCGACCAGCGAGATCAGCGTCACCATGAAGGCCAGGAACACCAACACGACGATCGTGTAGTTGACCATCTGCTTGCGGTTGGGCCAGATGACCTTGCGCAGCTCTGCGACGACCTGCTTGAGGTAGTTCCAGACGAACAGGAACGGGTTGCGGGACTCCGACGACTTTTTCTTCGTCTTTTTGGCTTTGCCGGTTGACGACTTGGTGGTCGACACCTTCTTCTTGCCAGAGCTCTTCGCGTCGTCGTCCGCATCATCGTCGGCGTCGGTGGTCGCGTCTTCGTCCTCGGGCGTCTCGTCGTCGACGGCTACAGCCCTGCGAGCCCGCTTGCCGGTGGGACGGTGGGGCCGGGTGACGACAGCCGTCTTGCCACCGCCGTCTTCCACGACGTCGGCGTCGCTGCCGTCGCTCGTGGCGCCGGCACTGTCGCGCTCGTCGCTCACCGCATGCCTTTCGTCTGAGTTGTGTTCACTGTCTCCAGTGTCCACGCCGTGTTCGGGGTTGCACTATTCACTTTGCAGGGGCGACAGGACTTGAACCTGCAACCTGCGGTTTTGGAGACCGCTGCTCTGCCAGTTGAGCTACGCCCCTTCGAGGATGTCACTGCTGGCAGGACGGTCCCCAGGTTTTCCGAGGCTTACACAGTTCGCGCGCCCCCCGTTCGGAACAATCACCGACGGACAGCGCGCAAAGGGTGGGGAAACTCCCGTGCAAAGACCCGGAAATCGAGTGTACCTCCCCGCGACAGCTGTTTACCAATCCGCTCCGACGACCTGACCGTGGCCTGCTCGGCCCAGCTGACCGCGCTCAGGCTCAGTCCCAGTCGGCCCGAACGACCTGGCCGGTCGTCACGTCGAACTTGATCTTGGCCGACTCTTCACCCTGCTGTCCCATCAGCGTGGTGAACGCCTCCAGCACCACCACGCCGTCGGCGTCCGTGCAGATGTTGTGGGTGACAACGATGTCCGCGCCGAACCGTTCGTCGACCGACACGATCTCCATCCGGGCGGTCAACGCGTCGCCGACCTTGATCGGCTTGCGATACAGGAATTTCTGATCGACCTGCACGATCTGCATCGTCTCGAAGCCGGTGTCCACCTTGCGGAAGAAGTCCTGCTGGACCAGCAGAGCGAGCGTCGAGACGAACGTCAGCGGCGCCAACAGTCCGTCATAGCCCAGATCGGACGCGGCCTGCTCGTCATGGAAAGCGGGGTCGTCATTCTTGACCGCCCTGGCGTACTCGCGCACTTTCTCTCGGCCCACCACGAAGTGGTCCTGGTAGACGTGCACCATGCCCATGATGTCGGCCCTCATAGCCATCCGCCGGAACCCTATGCCAGCGTCGCCGTGGCAACTGCACGGCCGAAGATCTTCTTGCCTCCGGTAGTCGCGTTGATGGCGATGGTCACGGCTTTGGTGTCCTCGTCGAGAGACTTGACCCGGCCATTGAAGACGATCTCGGCGCCGGTGCCATCGTTGGGAACCGGCACGACGGCGGTGAACCGAACGTTGTACTCGGTGACGGCACCCGGGTCACCCACCCACGACGTGACGTACCCACCGCCGAGCCCCATCGTCAGCATGCCGTGGGCGATCGCGGTATCGAGCCCAACCAGCTTGGCGATCTCGTCGTCCCAGTGGATGGGGTTCAGATCACCGGAGACACCGGCGTAGTTCACCAGATCGGTCCGGGTCAGCGCGATGACCTTCTCCGGCAGCGCATCGCCGACCTTGACCGAGCTGAATTCACGTAACGCCATGGTTGAAGCCACTCTCTCCGTTTTCTTCGCTACGCCCCGCGAGCGTGGTGTAGGTCTCCTGGACTGTCTCACCGTCCTGATTGCTGACGATGGTCTTGGTCACGATGATGTCGGTGCCGTGCGCCTGGCGGACCGCATGAACGTAGACATCGCAGTACAACCTGTCGCCCACCACGATCGGCTTGAGGAACTTCAGCTCCTGATCGACCTGGACGACCTTCGCATCCTTGATGCTGATGCCGGCGTTGGCGAAGAACCCCGATTGGGCTTTGTAACCGAAAACCGAGATGAACGTCAGGGGCGCCAACAGGCCGGCGTAGCCGAGTTCGACGGCAGCCCCGTCGTCGAAGAACGATGGATCCTCGTTCTTCACGGCGGCGGCGTATTCGCGAACCTTCTCGCGCTCCACTTCGTAATGGTCGGGATAGCGGTAGTGCGCCCCGACAATGTCGTCACTCAGAGCCACGCGGATGAACCTACCTAGTGAGCCTCAACAACCATGCACCGGACGTTCCGACAGCCGTCGGCCTACGGACGGTTCTAGCGGGACTCGCGGTGAGGCCGGTGTGTACCGCAGTTCGGGCAGAACTTCTTGAGTTCCAGCCGATCGGGGTCGTTGCGGCGGTTCTTCTTGGTGATGTAATTGCGGTGCTTGCACACCTCGCACGCCATAGTGATCTTCGGCCGTACGTCTGTGCTGGAGGCCACGGTTCTATCCTTCGTCTAACGTGCGTTTGGTCTTGTAGCGGTGGGGAGGCTCGATCTCCCGACCTCACGATTATGAGTCGTGCGCTCTAACCAGCTGAGCTACACCGCCCCGATAGGTACGGGCGGTAGTCCGCCGCGCATCCACCGAGCCCCCTAACGGAATCGAACCGTTGACCTTTTCCTTACCATGGAAACGCTCTACCGACTGAGCTAAGGGGGCCTGGCCCACGCAACCATCCGTGGGCCTTAAAGAGGGTACAGCTTGGCCCGTCGCGGAGCCAAACCGCTTGTCACCGGGCACTCCGACCCAGGTAGCTGCACTAAGCCCAGGTAGCTGCACTAAGCCCGGGTAGCTGCACTGAGGAAGTGTCACGACCACAGAACCCGAACCGTCGGTCGATTCGCGCACCTGCGCCATTAGGACACGTAGGTGTTGTTCGGACGGCTAGCTTATCCAGTCGATGCGCCTGATGCGGACACGAATTCACTTCGCTTAGGCCTAGGGTTGCCGTATGGCTTCTCCCTCCTCGGACCGCCTGTACTTCCGCCAACTGCTTGCGGGTCGCGACTTCGCAGAGGGCGACATGATCGCCACCCAGATGCGCAACTTCTCCTACCTGATCGGCGACCGCGAAACAGGTGACGCCGTAGTGGTGGATCCGGCGTACGCCGCGGGCGATCTGGTCGACGCCCTGCACGCCGACGGCTTGCGGCTGGCGGGCGTGCTGGTGACCCATCACCATCCGGACCACATCGGCGGCTCGATGATGGGTTTCGAGCTCAAGGGACTGGCTGAGCTGCTGGAGCACACCACCGTGCCGGTGCACGTGAACAAGCATGAGGCGCAATGGGTTTCGCGGATCACGGGTATACCTATCAGCGATCTGACCGACCACGAGCACGGCGACGTCGTCAGTGTGGGCGCCATCGATATCGAACTGCTGCACACTCCGGGCCACACCCCGGGCAGCCAGTGCTTCCTACTCGACGGACGGCTGGTGGCCGGCGACACGTTGTTCCTGGAGGGCTGCGGACGCACCGACTTCCCCGGCGGCGACGTCGACGAGATGTTCCGCAGCCTGCAGCAGCTCAAGACACTGCCCGGGGATCCGACGGTGTTCCCGGGCCATTGGTACTCCGCGGCACCCAGTGCACCACTGGCCGACGTCCGCCGCACCAACTACGTCTTCCGCGCCACCAGCCTGGAGCAGTGGCGCACGCTGATGGGCAACTAACCCCAAGGAGCTCACCATGATCAGCACGGTTTCCTACGACCGCGACGACGCGATCGGAATCGTCACCCTGGACGACGGCAACGTCAACACGTTGTCGCCCACGATGCAGGCCAACATCAACGCAGCGCTCGACACGGCCGAGTCCGACGATTCCAAGGCCATCGTCATTGCAGGCAATGCCAAGGTGTTCTGCGCGGGCTTCGACCTCGCCGTGATGGCGTCAGACCGCGAGGCCGCCCACGCCATGCTGGTCGGTGGGTTCGAGTTGTCCATCCGAATGCTGTCGTTCCCGAAGCCGGTGATCATCGCTGCCACCGGCGCCGCAGTGGCGATGGGGTCATTTCTGCTGCTGTCCGGCGATCACCGGGTGGGTAGCACCACAAAGGTCCAAGCCAACGAAGTGACCATCGGAATGACGATGCCGGTGGCGGCGATCGAGATCATGCGTTTCCGGCTGACGCCATCGGCCTTCCAACGCGCCAACGCACTGGGTGCGGTGTTCAGCGGCGACGAGGCCATCGCGGCCGGTTGGCTCGACGAGGTCGTCGAGCAGAATCAGGTGCTGATCCGCGCCAAGGAGGTCGCGGCCACCATCGCCGCGACCGTGCGCACCACCGCGCACGTGAACAGCAAGCTCAAGGCTCGCAAGGACGCGCTGGCCGCGATCCGCGCAGGCAACGACATACTGGAGTCGGAGCTGGTGCTGCCGGTCTCGTCGCTGCTGCGAGGGAACAAGTAAGGGAGAGCGCAGATCACCCTCTATCTACACCGCGCCGAGCGCACCGACCTGCTGGCCGACGGCTTGGGGGAACTGCTGTCGGCCCCGCCCGCCGACCCCTTCGCCGAGGATCTGGTGCTGGTGCCCGCCCGCGGCGTCGAACGCTGGCTGAGCCAACGCCTGTCGCACGTGCTGGGTCGCGGCCAACGGGGCGACGGCGTCTGTGCCGGGGTGACGTTCCGCTCGCCGCGCTCGCTGATCGCCGAGATCACCGGCACCGTCGACGAGGACCCGTGGGCACCCGACGCGTTGGCCTGGCCGCTACTCGAAGCGATCGACGAGAACCTCGACCAAGCGTGGAGCTCCACGCTGGCTACGCATCTGGGCGCGCTCGAGTGCGGGCACGAGCGGGAACTGCGGCAGGGCCGCAGGTACGCCGTGGCCCGCAGGATCGCCGGCTTGTTCGCGTCCTACGCGACGCAGCGCCCACGACTGCTGGCTGACTGGTCCGCAGGCGAGCCCACCGACGGAGCGGGCGCCGTCCTGCCTGGCGATCTGGCGTGGCAACCGCCCCTGTGGAGCGCGGTAGCAGCGAAGATCGACGCGGACAGCCCCATCCAGCGGCACACCAAAACGGTAGCGGCGCTGCGTGACTCGCCTACCTCACTGCCAGCTCGGCTCTCGCTGTTCGGGCACACGCGTCTGCCCGTCACCGATATCGAGTTGCTGGAAGCGCTCGCCACCCACCACGAGCTCCATCTGTGGCTGCCGCACCCCAGCGACCGGATGTGGCAGGCACTTGCCGCCGACGGCACAGGTCCCGTGCGCCGCAGGACGGACATCAGTCACCATCGCGTCGGACACCCGCTGCTGGCCACCCTGGGCCGCGACCTGCGCGAGCTACAACGCACCCTGCCCCCAAAGGCGAAGGATCAGCACGTCGGCGACGCCGCCAAGCCGGACACCCTGCTGGGGTGGTTGCAATCGGACTTGTCCGCCAACGCGATTCGCGCCGCGGGCAGGTCGATGGCGTCCGACGACCGCTCGGTACAGGTACACAGCTGCCACGGCCAGGCCAGGCAGGTCGCCGTGCTGCGCGAGGTGCTGCTCGGGCTGCTCGCCGACGATCCCACCCTGGAGCCGCGCGACATCCTGGTGATGTGTCCGGATATCGAGACCTATGCGCCCCTGATCGTGGCCGGTTTCGGGCTCGGCGACATGGCACACGCCCATCCCGCGCACAGTTTGCGGGTGCGGCTGGCGGACCGCTCGCTGGCCCAGACCAATCCGCTCCTCGGTGTTGCCGGGCAACTACTTTCGCTCGCAGGTGGTCGGGCCACCGCCAGCGAGGTGCTGAGTTTGGCGCACAGCGCACCCGTCCGAGCCAGGTTCGGCTTCGTCGACGACGACCTCGAACACATCACCGACTGGGTCAGGGAATCGGGTGTCCGCTGGGGTTTCGACCGCCGCCACCGGAAGCCTTACGCACTAGAGGGTTTCGTCCAGAACACCTGGCGCTTCGGGCTGGACCGGATCCTGGTCGGCGTGGCGATGTCCGACGACTCACGGGCCTGGCTGGACGCCACCTTGCCGCTGGACGACGTCAGCAGCAACCGGGTGGAGCTGGCCGGACGCTTCACCGAGTTCGTCGACCGCCTTGTCGCGGTGGTCGATTCATTGACCGAAGTCGCGCCACTGCACACATGGCTGAGCACCCTGCAGGCAGGGGTGGCATTCCTCACCCGCGCCGAGGGCGACGACGCGTGGCAGGCGGCGCAATTGCAGCGGGAGTTCGCCGACGTACTTGCCGACGCGGGCGCCAGGTCGCATGTCGAACTGCGCCTCCCCGATGTACGCGCACTCCTGGGAGGCCGGCTGTCAGGGCGGCCCACCAGGGTCAACTTCCGGACCGGAACGTTGACGGTCTGCACTATGGTGCCGATGCGGTCGGTGCCCCATCGGGTGGTGTGCCTGATCGGCCTCGACGACGGCAGATTCCCCAGGCTCGGACTCGTCGACGGCGACGACGTGCTGGCCCGCGATCCCCTCACCGGTGAACGCGACATCCGATCCGAGGACCGCCAGCTGCTCCTCGACGCCGTCGGCGCGGCAACGGAGAAACTCGTCATCACCTACACCGGCGCCAACGAGCACACCGGCCAGCCTCGCCCGCCCGCGGTGCCCCTGGTCGAACTGCTCGACGCACTCGACGCCACCACCTCCGTGCCGGTCCGCGAGCGGGTGATCGTCTCACAACCGTTGCAGCCATTTGATATTCGCAATGTGACACCAGGTCAGCTCGGTGCAGGTCCGCACCCGTTCACCTTCGACCAGACCGCACTGGTAGCGGCCAGAGTCGCTGCTAGCGACCGGCCCGCGCCCCCGAAATTCCTGGACGGTTCACTGCCGCCACGCCCACATGCCGATATCGCCCTCGATGACCTGCTGCGCTTCTTCGGCGATCCAGTGAAGGGCTTCTTCTCCGCTCTGGACTTCACATTGCCGTGGGACGTCGACGGGGTGCAGGATGCCATTCCCGTCGAAATCGATGAACTGCAGCGGTGGTCGGCAGGCGACCGCATGCTCGCCGACATGCTGAGCGGAATGAATCCCCAGCAGGCTCTGGGCGCCGAGTGGCGCCGCGGCACCCTTCCACCGGGCCGGATGGGCTGGCGGGTAGCGCGCGAGATCCGGGACCAGGGTGCCGAACTCGCGAAAGCCGCACTTGCCCGACGAGCCAGCACTGCGGTGGCCTACGACGTCGATATCGATCTGAACGACGGGCGGCGTTTGTCCGGCACTGTCGCACCGGTGTACGGCGACCGGATCGTGACCGTCACATTCTCGAAGCTGCGGGGCGAGCGGTTACTTCAACCGTGGATCCGGTTACTCGCGTTGGCGGCCCACGACCGAGGCCGTGACTGGCACGCCGTGTCGATCGGTCGGCCCAAACACGGCAGCAGGCCCCTTGTACGCGGGCTCGGGTTGCCCGACGAGGCGCCCGTCCGTGTGCTCGACCAACTGGTCGCGTTGTACGACGCCGGCCGACGCGAGCCACTTCCCTTGCCGCTCAAGACGTCCTACGCCTGGGCTGAGGCACGGCACACCGGAGACGACCCCGAACGCAACGCCGGATTCCGCTGGAAGACCGGGAAGTTCCCCGGCGAGGACGAGAGTGAAGCTGCCGTGCGCGTGTGGGGCAGGCACGCGCCGTTGGACGTGCTCCTCGGACCGCCTCCGCCGGGCGAGCAGATGCCCGGCGAGAACACCCGCCTCGGCGCGCTGGCGGCGCGGCTGTGGCTGCCGCTGCTGCGCTCGGAACGAGACCCGGAATGACGGAGCAGGACTGATGCGACGTTTCGACCTGCTCGGAGAACTGCCCGCACCGGGAGAGACCATTGTGCTGGAGGCCAGTGCGGGCACCGGCAAAACCTTCGCGCTCGCCGGTTTGGTCACCAGGTATCTGGCCGAGGGCGTAGCAACCTTGGACCAGATGCTGCTGATCACCTTCAGCCGCGCCGCGAGCCAGGAGCTCCGCGAGCGGGTGCGCGGGCAGATCCAGGAAGCCGTGACGGCCTTCGCCGACCTCTCGGCCGTCGACGACAACGAACTCGTGGCATATCTGCTCGACGGTGACGCCGAGCAGCGGTCAGCCAGGCTGCGCCGGCTACGGGATGCGCTGGCCGGGTTCGACGCCGCTACCATCGCCACCACCCATCAGTTCTGCCAGCTGGTTCTGAAATCGCTTGGGGTGGCCGGCGATACCGATGCGGGCGTGACGCTCGTCGAGAGTCTCGACAACCTCGTCGGCGAGATCGTCGACGATCTGTATCTCGGGCGCTTCGGCCAGCAGCCCGACGACCCCCCGTTCACCCGCGCGATCGCACTCGCGCTGGCACGCGAGGTGGTGAGCAATCCGTGCGCCGAGCTAAGGCCCAGCACTCCGCAGGCGGGTTCCGTTGCGGCCGTGCGACTCGCGTTCGCCGCCGACGTGCTGACCGAGTTGGAGCGCAGAAAACGCCGACTCGGCATCCTCGGCTACGACGACCTGTTGAGCCGGCTGGCCGAAGCACTAGAAGCAGACGACTCCCCCGCGCGCATCCGGATGCGCCAGCGCTGGTCCATCGTTCTTGTCGACGAGTTTCAGGATACGGATCCTGTTCAGTGGCAGGTGATTCGGCGTGCGTTCAGCGGCAGAAGCACCTTGATCCTGATCGGCGACCCCAAGCAGGCCATCTACGCATTCCGCGGCGGAGACATCGTCACCTACCTGGACGCCGCGCGGACCGCGGGAGATCGTCAGACGCTCGGCGTCAACTGGCGCAGCGATGCACCCCTGGTGGACAGCCTCCAAACCCTGCTACGGGGCGCGGCTCTCGGCGATGCCGACATCGTCGTCCACGACGTCGATGCCCATCATCGCGAACACCGCCTAGTCGGCGCCCCGCACAACGCGCCGTTCCGGCTGCGGGTGGCCACCCGCGCCACGTTCGGTAAGAGCGGCACAGGCACCATCAAGATCGACCGGGTGCGCAGCCACATCGTCGCCGACCTGGCCGGCGACATCGGGGCGCTGCTGGCCAGTGCCGCCGAGTTTGACGGAAGGCCTTTGCGCGCAGCCGATATCGCGGTGATCGTCGAGAAGCACGTCGATGCGCGGGTATGTCACGACGGGCTGCTCGCCGCGGGCATCCCCGCCGTGTACACCGGCGACACCGACGTGTTCGCATCCAAAGCCGCCGACGACTGGTTGCGGCTGCTCGAGGCATTCGAGCAGCCCAATCGGTCGGGCCTGGTCCGTGCCGCGGCGGTGACGATGTTCTTTGGCGAGACCGCCGAGTCCCTGGCATCCAGCGGCGACGAACTGACGGACCGCGTCGCCGACACCCTGCGGGTGTGGACCGACCATGCCCGCGAACGCGGCGTAGCGGCGGTGTTCGAGGCCGCCCAGTTGGGCGGCCTGGGCAGGCGGGTATTGAGCTGGCAGGGCGGCGAGCGGCATATGACCGACCTGGCCCATCTGACCCAACTGCTCCACGACATCGCCCACCGCGAACGCTTCGGCCTTGCGGCACTTCGGGAATGGCTGGAGACTCAGCGCAGCGAACGGGCCGGACCCGACGAGCGCAACCGCCGCCTCGACAGCGACGCCGCCGCCGTGCAGATCATGACGGTGTGGGCGAGTAAGGGACTGCAGTATCCGGTCGTGTACCTGCCGTTCGCCTTCAACCGCAACGTCCAGCCGCGCGAGATGATCCTGTACCACGATGAGCGCGTGCGCTGCCTGCATATCGGCGGCCAGGACAGCGCCGATTACAGATCAGTCGAGGAACTCGGTAAACGTGAATCCGCCAGCGACGACATCCGGCTCACCTATGTCGCGCTGACGCGCGCGCAGTCCCAGGTGGTCGCGTGGTGGGCGCCGTCCTACGACGAACCCAACGGCGGGCTGTCCAGGTTGTTGCGTCGCCCGTTCGGACAGTCGGCCGTGCCCGATCGCTGCACCCAGAAGGTCAGTGACGCCGACGCGCTGACCGCGTTCCGGCGGTGGGAGGCCGCAGGCGGGCCCGTGATCGAGGAGTCCGTCGCGCTGTCCGCCGTTCCGGTACCCGCAGCGCGGCTCCCCGATGACCTGTCAGCCCGACGGTTTGATCGCACCATCGACACATCGTGGCGCCGAACCTCCTACTCCAAGCTCGTTCGCATCGCCGAGGCCGCAGGCGTGAGCAGCGAAGCCGAGCTCAGCGAGCAGGACGACGAGAGCGATGTACCCGCCGACGCGACGCCCGTCGACGCCGATCAGGGCGCCGACGTAGCGTCACCGATGGCCGACTTGCCCGGTGGGGCGGCGTTCGGTTCGCTGGTGCACGCGGTGCTGGAGAACGCAGATCCGCAGGCGCCGGAGCCGGCTGCCGAGTTCCGGGACCACGTTGCGGCCCAGGCGCAGTGGTGGCCCGTCGAGATCGACGTGGACAGCCTGGCCGCCGCACTGCTGCCCATGCAGGCGACGCCGCTGGGCCCACTGGCCGCTGGCGCGACCCTGGCAGACATTGCACTGACCGACCGGCTGCGCGAGTTGGACTTCGAATTCCCCCTTGCCGGTGGAGATCTCGCTGATCCCCACGCGCAGGACATCCGGCTGTCCGACGTCGGTTCGCTGATGGCGGCGCACCTGCCAGCGACGGATCCGCTGGCCGGCTACGCAGCCCGGCTCACCGGCCCCGGCTTCGGGCACCAGTCGCTGCGAGGCTACCTGTCGGGGTCCATCGACGCGGTGCTGCGGTTGCCCGCGCCGGGCGGCACCCGCTATCTCGTCGTCGACTACAAGACCAATCGCCTCGGCGAAGCGACGCGCCCACTGACCGCGGCCGACTACGGCAGGCGTCAGCTGACCGCCGCCATGCTACACTCCGACTACCCGCTGCAGGCCCTGCTGTATTCTGTTGTACTGCATCGATTTCTGCGATGGCGCCAGCCGGGCTACAACCCCGTTCTGCACCTCGGCGGCGTGCTGTACCTGTTCGTCCGCGGCATGTGCGGCCCCACGACGCCGGTGGTCGACGGTCATCCGGCCGGGGTGTTCAGTTGGCAGCCACCCGCCGACCTCGTCACCGCACTGTCGGATCTTCTCGAAGGGCACGTGGTGCGATGACAGTGGTGGAGTTCGATGACCCGTGCGACCGACGGTTGGTGGCGCGCGCAGGCGGTTTGCTACACACGTTCAACTGCGCGGGCGTGCTGGACGCCGCCGACGTCCACGTGGCGCGGCGCCTCACCGCGCTGGCGAGGGAGGACGACGAGACGGTTGCGCTGGCCGTTGCGCTGGCAGTGCGTGCGGTACGTGGCGGATCGGTGTGCGTCGACCTCACCGACGTCGCCGAATCGGTTGGCGTAGAAAGGCTGCCGTGGCCGGACACGCAGCAGTGGCTGGCTGCGGTGCGTGCCAGCCCGCTGCTGGGGACGCCGCCCGTGTTGCGGATGTTTGGTGACCGGTTGCTCTACCTCGACCGGTACTGGAGGGAAGAAGAGCAGGTGTGCGCCGATCTGCTGGCCAGCACTTCGGCCCCCGTCGTGATCGACGACGCGGTTCGCGACGCAGGTCCGGAACGGGTCTTCCCGCTGCCCGGCTACGACGATCAGCGGGCTGCCGCCCGAATCGCGTTGTCGCAGTGGACCACTGTGCTCACCGGTGGCCCCGGCACCGGAAAGACCACCACGGTCGCCGGGTTGTTGGCACTGCTGGCAGAGCAGGCCGAGCGCGTAGGGCAGGCGCATCCGAGGATCGCGCTGGCAGCTCCGACGGGAAAGGCCGCCGCGCGGTTGGAGGAAGCGGTCCGCTACGAGATCGCCAAGCTCGCCCCGTCGGATCAGGCCAGGCTGTCCGGGCTGCGCGCCGTGACGCTGCACCTGTTACTCGGATGGCGGCGGGGGTCGTCAGCCCGGTTCAGGCACAACCGCAACAATCGGTTGCCCTACGACGTGATCGTGGTGGACGAAACGTCGATGGTGTCGCTGACGTTGATGGCCCGGCTGCTGGAAGCGGTGCGTCCCCACACCCGACTGATCCTGGTCGGCGACCCTGACCAGCTGACATCGGTCGAGGCGGGCGCGGTGCTGGCCGATCTGGTGGACGGCCTCGGGGCGCGCACCGATACCCGGATCGCGACACTGCGCATATCGCACCGATTCGGGGAGTCGATCGGGCGACTGGCCGAGGCGATCCGAACCGGCGACGGCGACACCGTCATGGACTTGCTGCGCGGCGGCGGCGAGCACATCGAGTTCGTCGAAGCTGCCGATCCGACGGAGGCGTTGCGTGAAATCTGCTTGCCTGCAGCGCTTTCGGTACACAAGGCGGCAGCCGAGGGAGACGCCGCCGGGGCACTAGGACGCCTCGACGACCACCGGTTGCTGTGCGCGCACCGCGAGGGGCCGTACGGAATTCGGCACTGGAACCGTCAGATTCAGCGGTGGTTGTCCGAGGAGACGGGCGAGCCGACCTGGAGTCAGTGGTACCTGGGCCGCCCGGTGCTCGTCACCACCAACGACTACGGGCTCGGCCTGCACAACGGTGACGCAGGCGTCGCCATCCTGCGGGCGGGCGGACTGCGCGCTGTGATCGCCACGTCCGAGGCGCCCCGCGAGTTCGCCACCAGCAGGCTCTCCGACGTCGAGACCATGCATGCGCTGACCATCCACAAGAGCCAAGGCAGCCAGGCCACCGACGTCACGGTACTGCTGCCGCCGGTGGAATCAAGGTTGTTGTCGCGAGAGTTGTTGTACACCGCAGTAACTCGGGCCAAAGCCAAGGTGCGCGTCGTCGGCTCGGAAGGCGACGTGCGGGCCGCGCTGGACCGCCGCGCGTTGCGCGCCACCGGGCTGCGGTTGCGGCTGGCGGGTGACGCGAAATGAGCGCCTCGGGCTACCGGGCCAGCTCTTCGGCCATCGTGATGTGGCCGGCGAAGTCCTGCGCCACGGCCAGCGACCGATAACGCTGGAGGAGTTCGTGGAAGCGTGCGTCGTCGCCTTCGGCGCGAGCGAGCATCGCGTGGATCCGCAGACTGTAGAGATCGAGCAGTACCAGACCGTCCTCGAAGGCCAACTGATCCAACCATGGCCCGACCTCCTGCGCCTCGTCGAAGTCACCCGGATTCCCGCGCAGCAGAAGGCCCTCCACCAAGCACTCCGCCGCCTGGATGCACCAGGTGTCGTCCACGTGAGCAGGTGAATCCTTACACGAGCGCGCCAGTTCGATGGCACCGTCGAGGTTGCCCCTGCGCAGCATCTCGCCTGCCTGCAGAGAGTCGATGACGGTTGCCATCCCGTGGCTGAAACGATTGCAGTCCACCTCGATCTTGAGCTGATCCAGCAGCGCCACCCCGGCGTCGCGTTCCGATTCAGCGCCACCGAGCAACACAACAGCATGCGCGCTGCGAGCCAGCTGCACCGCCAAGTCGTCTCCCGAACGCTCAGCGCGCTCCAGCGCATGTCCGGTCTCGCGAACCAGCGAAGCGTCCGAGACGATGACGCCTAACGCCACGGCGGGAAGATAGTTGTAGAACATCACACACGCCAAGGAGATCGCGTCCGAAGTGCGCGCCAACACCAACGCTTGCTCGATGTCGTCCTTCCAACCGCCACGACCGGTTCCCCATGTCGCGAAACCCCGGAACGCGTGGGCGATGGCCAACGGCGACCCGAAGATCATGCTGCCCAGCAGGGGGTCGCCGTCTGCCAGGGTGATCACGCGCTGCGACAGCCGCAGAATGTCTTTCATCCCGCCCACCTGGGCCTTCTGGGCCATGGCTGCGATGGACAGCGCCACCGTGAGCTCGGCGTCGCCGATCGACTCGAGCATGCGCGTGTGTTCGTTGGCGAGACGTCCCGCGTCGGGTTCGTTCGACAGATACTTGACGATCACCACACCGGCCATCCCGATGGCCAGCGAGCGTTTGTCGCCCGCCGCTTCACACAGGCCGCGCAACTCATCGAACTCGGGATCGGCCCCGCTGCCGCCAACGCGGAAGGCGCTGGCGCAGAGCAGTGTCCGCGGTGCAATCCGCGTAGCGCTGCGATCAGGCGCATCGGGGGGAAACCGATCGGCGACGTCACGAGCGCGTCGCCAACTCAGTCGGGCGGCGACGATATCGCGGGTGCTCGCCCACATTCCGGCACGCATGTGCCACCCGAAGGCGGCGCTCAGATCGCCCGCGGCTTCGAGGTGTTCGGCGATCAGGGCGGCATTCTCGTCCAGCGCGGACGGGTCGCGATGCTGCAGCGCGCCCGCGAGGCGGCCATGCAGTTCGGCCCGGTCGACTTTGAGCTGGGACTCGTAGGCGACCGTGCGAACCATCGGGTGCCGGAACGCGTACACGGCACGCCCGCCGTAGCCCACCTGGTCGACGAGTTCGGCCTCCATCACGTCCGTCAGGCCGGCATCGTCCACCAGCGCGGACAGCATGTCGGCGTCGAACCGCATCCCGATGACGGCGGCGGCGTTCAGCGTGCGTTTGGCCGACCCCGCGAGGCGGTCGATGCGCGAGGCGATCGCGGCCTGGAGAGTCGCAGGAACGCTGACGGCTGACGCGCCCGTGGTGCACGAATAGTTGCCGCGGGCGCCGACCAGCACGCCGCGGCCGACGAGGTCGCGGACGATCTCCTGGGCGAAAAAGGGATTACCGGAGGCGCGTTCGGCTATCTGTGTGGTGAGTGAAGCTACCGACGGATCGTTGCCGACAAGGGCCGTGACCAGCGACGTACCCTCGGAGGCGTTGAGTGAAGCCAGGGCGATGGCCTGCGCGCCAGGCGTACGGCTCAGTGCGCCGCGGTATTCGGGCCGGAACGTGATCAGCACGAGGGACGGGGTTCGCGGGATCACCGAGAGGAAGTCAGCCAGCATCGACTCGCTGACCTGGTCGATCCAGTGCACATCTTCGACGACGTACACGGCGGGAGTCGACCGCGCCAGCGACGCCGCGTTGACCAGGGCGGTCAGGCGCCTGCGGCGCGCATCAGCCGTGATAGCCGGCAGCGCAGCGGCTTCCGTGGCGATGCCCAGCACGTCGTCGAGCAGCAGCAGGTCCTCGGTTTCCGCCGTTGGGAACTGGGACCGTAAGTGCGCACGCGCGACGTCGTCGGGCATCTCGTGGACGCCGCAGGATGCCCTCAACAGGCGCGCGATGGCGTGGAATGGGATCTCGCTGGCATGTGCTTCGCACAATGCCGAGTACACCCGGATGCCACGGTTTGCGGCGACGGCGGCAGTCTCGGCGACGATGCGACTCTTACCGATACCTGGTGGTCCGCTGATGCACACGACACAACCGGCACCCGTCGTCGACCGATCGAGAACGGCTGCCAGCGCGGCGAGTTCCCACTGGCGTCCGATCATCGCGGTGTCCTGGCGGAGAGTGCGATGGCCGTCGCCGACGCCCAGTAACCGGTAGGCACTGACGGGCTCGGGAAAGCCTTTGATGAACAACAGCTCCGGTGCGCCCAGCACGACGGCCTCGTCCACCAGGCGGGCAGTCGATTCGCTGAGCATCACCCCCGCCGGAGGGGCGACGGATTCCATTCGCTGCGCCATGCCGACTTGCTCTCCGATGGCGGTGTAACCCAACCCACCCGAACCGATCTCACCCACGATCACCTCGCCCGAGTTCAGGCCGATCCGCAGCAGTAGGTCGACACCGTCGCGCAGCTTCGTCGCTTCGCCGAGCCGGTCGAGCTCCCGTTGGATGTCGATCGACGCGAGGCAAGCCCGAAACGCATGATCTTCCAATGCGTTCGGAGCGCCGAATACCGCCATGATGCCGTCACCGGTGAACTTGTCGACAGTGCCGCCGTATCGGCGGATCACCGCGGTAGCCGTGTTGACCAAACCCGCCATGATGGCACGCAGCCGTTCCGCCCCCACCGAGGCGGCGATGTCCATCGAATGCACGACGTCGGCGAACAGCACCGTGACCTGCTTGTACTCCGCAGGCGGAGCAGATGCACCCACCGCCGACCCGCAGCCATGGCAGAAGGCGGCGCCAGCCAAGGGTTCGGTGCCGCACGTCGAGCACACCGCCGCCACAGGACACCTCCCCGATCCACGGCACGGACACGCTTGGGGGTTAGACTACGTCTAACGCCAGGTCAGGGGTGGTGATCCGGTCAAATCACCACCCCTGCCCGCGGTGCCGCGAGAGGTCGCCGCGCGAGAAGTCGGCCCGCAGCGTCGGCACCGCCGAATGCGATCCGCAAATGTCGGGCTGCAGCGCATCACTCGGGGCGGCTACCGAGTTGCGGTCGTCGCGACGACCACCAGCCGCGCACCGATCCCTGCCGCCTCGCGGTACTCACGGAGCCCCTGGTACGGACGGATGTCTCCGTACCGGGTCTCGTTGTCGGTGTAGACGGACGTCGGCCTTTACCGATTCTTCATCCGATATGGGCTTCAACCATAGGTGGCGGTTGCACAGTGGCGAGTGCCGAGAAGCGCTCGGATGCGCCGGCGAATGAAAATCGAGAGGACGGGTGTCGAATGAACGGCACGAGAAAAGTTGTGTCAGGCGCGGCAGCGATCGCCGCCGCGATTCTTATCAGTGCGTGTGGCGGTTCAGATACGGCTGCGGCACCGTCGGGTGCTCCGTCGGTGTCGTCGTCGGCGGCGGCCTCCAATCAGGGACATAACGACGCCGACGTGACATTTGCGCAAGCAATGATCCCGCATCATGAGCAGGCGATCGAAATGAGTGACATGGTGCTCGGCAAGCAAGGGATCGATCCGCGGGTTACCGAGCTGGCGAACGAGATCAAGGCTGCTCAAGCCCCAGAGATCGAGCAGATGACGGGATGGCTTACGCAGTGGGGTGTGGCTTCGACGACCAGCAGCGCACCGAGCATGCCAGGCCACGACATGTCTGGCGGTGACATGTCTGGCGGTGACATGTCTGGCGGTGACATGCCGATGGCGGATCACGGCATGATGAGCGATCAGGACATGGCCGCGTTGCAGAACGCCCAGGGCGTGGCGGCCAGCACCTTGTTCTTGCAGCAGATGATCACTCACCATGAGGGGGCGATCACTATGGCGCAGGCCGAGATTGACGGCGGACAGTTCCCGGCAGCGGTGCAGCTGGGGCGCGAAATCTTGTCCGCGCAACAGGAAGAGATCACTACCATGCAAGGCATCCTGGACACGCTCTGAACCCGAGCCACCGCTGCACGTCGTTGAGCCAGCAGGAGCCGGCCGGGGTGAATGCTTGTGGAAGCGAGCGCTCCGTTACGTGGATTGGACGTCGTACCCGGGTGAAGTCTGCCCACCGCGGCTGGCCGCGGTGGGCAGGGTCACGGTGAAGGTGGCGCCAGTCCCCCGGCCGGCGCTGGCCGCAGCGAGACGGCCCCCGTGGGCTTCGGCGAGTGCGTGGGCGATGGCCAAGCCGATACCGGCGCCGCCATGCTCGCGGTCGCGGGCAGTGTCGACGCGGTAGAAGCGCTCGAACAGATGCGGCAGGTGCTCGGCGGCGATCCCGTCGCCGGTGTCGGTCACCTCGACGGCGATGGTGTCACGGCCTGCTAAGAGTGTGACACCAACTCGACCGCCGACCGGTGTGTGCCGCAGCGCGTTGTCGAGCAGGTTGCTCAATATCTGGGCAAGCCGTTGCCGATCACCCCAGATGCGCGGAACTTGTGGTGGCAGATCGCTATTGAGAGTCACCTCTTTGGCGCGGTACCGGTCGGCCGCGGTGGCGACGGCGTTATGGACGAGTTCACGTGGGTCGACCTGGGTGCTGTGCAGCGAGGACCCGGCCTCTTCGGCGTGGGCCAGGGACGCGAGATCAACAGAAAACCGAACTAAACGTGCGGTCTGGTCGCGCAGCATGGCTGCGGTTTCGGGAGTCAGGTCGCGCACGCCATCTTCAAGAGCCTCGATGTAGGCCTCCAGCACCGAGATCGGGGTGCGGATCTCATGGGCGAGGTCGCTGAAGAGTCGCCGCCGGGTAGCGTCCACGCTGCCCAAACGGGCGGCCATTGCGTTGAAGGCGTGCGCGAGGGTGTCGAAGTCTTGTCCGAGGCGGGGGGCGCCAACGCGAATGTCGTACTGACCGTTAGAGATAGCTCTGGCCGCAGAGGCGACGTCAGTGACCGAGCGTTGCAGGCGCCTGCTCATGTACCAGCTGACTGCCAGCGCGGTGAGTACTGAAACCGCGAGGGCGACACCGACTGACAACGCGGTGGCGTACCGGTAGGCCTCTTCGGCGTGCATTTGTTCCAGCGATTCCTCGGCGACACCGGCTCGGTGCAGGTGCTCGCGGAACAGAGGGGGGCCGACCAATGTGGCGACTAGTTCGGTGGTCAATGCTCCGGCAACGAGAACCATGACCTGCGCGAGCAGCAGCCGCATACCAATGCCAGCGCGCCTTGGCCAGGTCCACCACCTTCCCTGCGGTTCCAGTGCGGCTGTCATTGGCCACTGCCCATTCGATAGCCAACGCCGCGAACGGTGAGGATGAAACGCTGCTGGGTGGCGTCGTCGCCGAGTTTGCGGCGTAGGTGGCCGATGTGGACGTCGATGAGATGGTCACCGACCCATGGGTCGTCGCGGATAGCGTCGAGAAGCTGGCGGCGGCTCAGCACGACCGCGGGTCGCGCCGACAGGGCGGCAAGAAGGTCGAATTCGGTGCGGGTGAGCGTGATCGGCTGGTCGTCGATGAACACCTCGCGGGCGTCGATATAGATCTGCAAGGCACCGAAACATCGGGGCGGGTTCACAACGGCGGGGGCGTCGCTGGTCGTGGTACCGCCGGGGCGGCGGGGTCGGCGCAGCATCGCGCGTATCCGAGCGACGAGTTCGCGGGGGCTAAACGGCTTGGTGATGTAGTCATCGGCGCCGACGGTGAGTCCGAGCACGGTGTCTATTTCGGTGTCGCGTGCGGTGAGCATCACGATGTAGGCGTCAGAGAAGTTGCGCAGCTGCCGACAGACTTCCAGGCCATCGATGCCGGGCAGGCCGATGTCGAGCAGGACGACATCGGGGTCCAGCTCGCGGGCCACAGCCAGCGCAGCAGCGCCGTCGGCAGCAACGGTGACCTCGAATTGCTCGCGCTGTAGGTAGCTGGCTACCACTTCGGCCAGCGGTGCTTCGTCGTCGACAACAAGTGCGCGGTACCCCGGGGACGGTCGGGGCGAAGGCGGCGACGTGGGAGTCATATGTTCATCGTGCCCCCGCAATGATGAGGCTGACGCGGGTCAGGCTGCGTGGTGCAGTTCTTGAGCGAATCTTCACACTTCCCTGAGTCACTGCACTGCCCACACCACACGGGCGGCAACGTAGCGACCGGCACGGACGGCGCGGCTGTGAGAAACCTCGACGGGCCATCCGGCACTGCAGCGCCAGTGTTGCTGTGCATCGCGGTGGGGCTGTTGTGGGCGGTGATCGCCGCGACTTCGGCGGCCCCGTTTGGTTCCCCTCCGCGTCGGCTGCACAGCAGTCGACTCCCGGTGTTTGATGCTAACTCCCCGATACGGTCACCATTCGATGAGGCGGGTCACGTACGGAGTCATTCGTTTCGTGATCGCGCGTCAGCAGGTCGGGCCCAGTGGGGCCGCTTAGAGTGGAAAGCCAATGGCTCCGGGTGCGCAGCCGGGTGAGGACAGGTGATGACGCAACGCGGGTTGGGTGAGCTCGAGGCGGTGATCATGGATCGGGTGTGGGCACGCTCAGAAGCGGTGACAGTCCGAGTTATCTTCGACGAACTGGCACAGGAGCGTCAGATTGCCTACACCACAGTGCTTTCCACCATGGATAACTTGTACCGCAAGAAGTGGCTGACCCGCCAACGTGACGGCAAGGCCTACCTGTATTCGCCGGTGATGAGTCGGGCGCAACGCTCGGCGGCGCTGATGCGCGAAGCGTTCACCGCTGGCGGTGACACCGATGCAGTATTGACGTTCTTTGTCGAGCAGATGACCACTGAGGAGTCCGAGCGGCTCAAGGCCGCCCTGCGGCGGACTGCGCGGCGCCGATGACCACCGCGATGTGGCTCCTGGTGTACAGCGCAGCTTTGACCTGGCTAGGACCGGCGCTGTTGACCTGGATCACCCGGGGCGGGCACAGTCCGCGCCTCGCCATCGCGGCGTGGCTGACCGCGTTGAGCGCGGCGCTGGGGGGCTGGACAGTCGCCTTGATCCTGGTCGCGGTCGCCGCCGTGCACGGGCTGCGGGATTCCGCAGCGGTGACGCTGTGTTTGGAGTTGTTCGGGCTGTCCCAGCACAGCCGCATGCCCGGACGCCTAGGGGCACTAGCGGTGATCGCCGTTGGCGCAACCGTGTCAATCGTGATGGCCGTGAAAGTGTTCCGGACATTGAATCGACTCCGGTCGCGCAGCCGCGCCCACGCCGAGACGGCCTGGCTGATCGGGCGCCGCACCGATCGCCCCGACGTGGTTATCCTCGACGCCTCGCATCCGGCCGCCTACTGCGTGACCGGGCGACCCGATGCGATCGTGGTGACCAGCGCCGCGTTGGCCGCCCTGGACTCGTCTGCTTTGGCGGCGGTGTTGGCCCATGAGGATGCTCACTTGCGGGGGCGCCACCACCAGCTGCTCAGCGTTCTTCGCGCCCTGTCGACCACGGTGCCAGCCGCGCCGCTGCTGCATCGCGCCGAAAGCGCCGTGGCTGAGCTGCTAGAAATGTGCGCTGACGATGCCGCGGCTCGCCGCCACGGAACCCCGCCGCTGCTGGAGGGTCTGCTCATTCTGTCGGACCGCCAGCCGCCGATCAGCGGAGCCCTGGCCGCGGCCGCCTCTGCCGTCGAAGTCCGTGCCATGCGCCTGTTGTCCCCACCGCAGTCGCGAACCCGCGTGCGGTACCGGGTGCTGCTGATCGCTGCGATGGCCGCGACCGTGTCTGCGCCGGCTGCCATCAACTTGTTGTGCCACCACTGATTCGTCGCCCTGCAGCCACGCGGACGAATGCGCCACACGACGGTGGGGGCGCGACCTAGCATCGCCCGGATATCCCGGAAGCGTTGTCCCTGAATCGAATTCGACTCTCGGCTACACCGAAGCGTTACCGGCCTGCCACTGGCTCCACGGGATGTTCCAGTCGCCGAGACCGTCGACACCGGACAGGGTGGGCCCGACGGTGTTGACGACCTCGACAATGTCTCCGCGGGTGGTGTTGTCGTAGAACCATTTGGCGTTGACAGGGCTGACGTTGAGGCAGCCATGGCTGACATTGGCCACGCCCTGACTGCCGACCGACCACGGCGCGGAGTGCACGTAGATGCCGCTGTAGGACATTTGGGTTGCCCAATCGACCTCGGTGCGGTAACCGTCGGGTGAGTTGACCGGGACCCCGTAAGTGGAGGAGTCCATCACTAAGAAGTCATAGCGGTCGCCAATGATGTAGGCGCCGTTGTCGGTGGGAGTGGAGTCCTTACCCATCGACAGAGGCATGGTGTTGACCACCCGCCCATTGACTCGAACCGTCAAGGTCTTGGTGGCGTCATCAGCGGTGGCGATGACTGCGTCACCGATAGTGAAACGGGTGGTCGAGTTGTCCTGGCCGAACAGTCCGCCGCCCAGATCAACACCATAGGTATTGACCTCCACCTGCACCGCGGTCCCGGGCTTCCAGTACTGGGCGGGCCGCCACCGCACCTCCTGGCTGCTCAACCAGTAGAACGCGCCCTGCACGGGCGGCTCGGTGGTGACGTCGATCGCTGACTGAGCGGCGAGCCGATCGGTGACGGGTTCGTCGAATCGCACCGAAATCGGCTGTCCGACACCGACGGTTTCCCCGTCGTTCGGCAGCACATAGGGCATTGTGAGATTCTGCGGCGAGTGAGTATCGAAAGTGGCAGCGGTGCTCGTGACACCTCCGAGACCCATCGCCTGGGCAGTCAGCGTGTAGCGGCGGTTGTACCCCAGAGGCTCAGCAGTCGACCAGGTCACGCCGTCGGCACTGAGGACACCGTCAACCAGATTGCCCTCCTCGTTGATCATCGTGACATCGCCGAGCACACCGTCGCCGGCAGTTACCGTGACCGGCGATTCCACCGACACCCCGACAGCACCGTCAGTCACCGACATCAGCACCTCCGGCACCAGCAGATCGTCGTACGGGGTGCCCTTCTTCGCGAGAATGCCCGACGTCGACTCAGGCGGCAGCGCGGTCGTGGTGCAACCGGCTAGCACACCCGCCGCCGTCAGCACCGCCGCGAACAGCGCCGAACGGCCCAGCCACCCACCCGCAACGCTCCGACTGCGCCCTACCTTCACCAACCGCTCCCTACTTCGCCTAATGTGCGCAGCACGCCGGTGTGCTGAATCCTTTACGGGGACCCCTGCGATCAGCCTGACATCGCCGGTTATGCCTTGGATGGACCTTGGTTCAAGATTACGTAAAGGCGCAGATCACAACACCGTGGGTGGCGTCATCGCCGGTCAGCGCGCTGCAGGTCTGGGGCACCCTCCGCAGGTTCACGCGACCATCGGCGCACCCGTTGAATTTTACCGTCGCAACCGACCGCCGTTTACTAGCTATACCCATAGCGGGTACAGCGTCGCCATCGGGGTCGAGCGTCCTTGCGCGCTGGCGCGATGCCGAATACTTTGGCGAAACGCACTGTCGCCGAATTACCTACTGAGAAGGTACCGAGAATGGGTGCATCGTCAGAGACCGCCCCTTATATACCCTATGGGGGTATAGTACGACTGGCGTCGTCACCGTTCGAGAGGAATGAGAAGCCCATGAATTCTGTCGCGATCACCGTGTCCGGCATGACGTGCGGTCAGTGCGCGGCCTCGGTGCGCGAGGAGATCGCCACGATCAAAGCCGCCGTGCAAGAGGCCGGTTATCGACTCAACAGCTGACGCAGGCCCAAACATGTTCTGAGGCAAGGAGTTCGTCGTGGATGCAGTGCGCAAGATCGTTGGGTTAGCCGCCGAGATCGCGGTGGTGTTCGGGGTGGCCTTTGGCGCCGGAACGCTGTGGGGGCCCGCACAGTCCGCGGCGGCCGGCCACGACGGCACCTGATCGTCGTGCGCCCCAACCCGGCCACCTACGCCCATCTGCACCACACCGGAGACCGCACCATGACCGAACACCCCGCACACCACGACCCCGCCACGCACGACACCGGCGGACAAGACCACGCCACGCATGGTCACGCCGAGAACGACAGCGCCTCGATGGCACTGAGCGCCACCCTGCACTGCCTCACCGGCTGCGCGATCGGCGAGATCGTCGGCCTGATCATCGGCACCGCACTCGGGTTGACGAACGTTGCCACCATTGCGCTGGCTATCGCCCTGGCCTTCTTGTTCGGCTACACGTTGTCCACGCTGCCGCTTCTCAAAGCCGGCCTCGCCCTCGGCGCCGCCCTCAGCGTCGTCCTGGCCGCCGACACCCTGTCTATCCTGACCATGGAGATCGTCGACAACCTCGTGATGGCTGTCATTCCCGGCGCCATGAACGCCGGACTTATTAACCCCGTCTTCTGGACCGGCATGATCCTCGCTCTGACCGCCGCGTTCTTCGCCGCTTACCCCGTCAACCGCGCCCTGCTCAGACGCGGCAAAGGACACGCGCTTACCCACAAGTACCACGACGCCACCGATACCCCAATCGGTGCGCGCCGCTACATCCCGTCCCTCAGCACAGCCACCCTGATCGCCGCCATCACCGCCTACATGCTTGGCGGGCTCACCGTCTCCATCGCCGACACCCTCACCCCGACGGGTGCCACCACCCGCGACGCACCCTCACACCCACAGTGACGCCGCCCGGTCAGGTCGACCACCTCTACGCGCCCGGACGCCATCGGCGCCAGCCCGCCGCGCGGGCGGCGTCCACACCTACCGTTCGCAGGATCAATCGGCGATTAGGCACAGCACACCAAAAAAGTGTCATCACCCGAAACATGAGACGGAAGGCAGCGACCAGAACCGACCGCAGGCTCGCGGCACGGCTTGCGGCACTGTCGTCCGTCGGTGCTGCAGCAATACACTTCGCGGTCATACCGGGACACTGGCAAGAGTGGATGCCGGCCGGGGTCTTTTTCATCGCTATCGCGCTGTTTCAACTGATATGGGCATTGCTGGTGAACATGCGGCAAACACCCGCCCTACTGGCCGCCGGCATCCTGGCGAATCTCGGGGCCGCTGTACTGTGGGCGCTTTCCCGAACCAGTGGTCCGCCGTTCGGTCCGCACGCTGGTCAACCCGAAGCCGTCGACACCGCTGGCATATGCACCCTGATGCTCCAAAGCTACATCGTGATGGCGGCTGGCTGGCTGTGGTACCGACGCCACCACGCCGAGCCAATATCGAGATTCAGCAACGCATCACTACTACTAACCGCCGCCACCGTGATCGCTTTCGCGGCCACCGCAGGGATAGCTTCAGGCCTGATGGACAACCATCACACGCCCGACCAGACCGGGATTGACCACCACCCAGTCGACGACGAGCATAACGACGTCCCGCACCCGCACCCCACGCCGGGCGACTCAACCCAGACCCACCCTGATCCTGGGCCGACCACACCCATAAGTGTCGAACCACATTCGCCTGCGACGGAAATCACCGACCCGGCACATGAATCCACCGAAGACCACCTTCACCCCGAATAACTCTTCACCTCTGTAGCCAACCCGGCGACGGTCGACAACGGTGACCGGTGTTATCTAGGACCTTCGAGCCGGGAGCTGGGCGTTATCGTGAGTTCGTGGCCAGTGTGGCCGCGACGCTGTCGAACGCTTCGCTGATCACTCGGTAGTAGGCCCACTTTCCGCGTTGGTCCCGACTGACCAGGCCAGCGTCCACTAACAGTTTCATGTGATGGGATACCGTGGGTTGCGTCAACCCGAGCGGCGCGGTGAGGTCGCATACGCAGGCTTCCCCGCCGCTGGCGGCTGCGATCAACGACACCAGTTTCACCCGCGCTGGGTCGGCCAACGCCTTGAAAATCGCGGCGATGCGCTCTGCTGCGGCGGTGTCGAGGGTGCCTTCCGTCAGCCGCCGGCAGCATCCGCCGAGTTCTTCGGTGAGGACCGGGACTTTGGCGCTGGTCATGTCTTCGATCATGCCAGACGCATTGACAGACTTCGATATGAGGAGCCGGCGATGTCGGAGCTGCCTGTTGTGGTGATCGAAGCCGGGCCCCAGGGTTTGGCGGCGCCCGCACCCCTACGGGAACGGGGATTGCAACCGTTGGCGCTGGAGGCCGGCGACGGTCCGCCTTCCCCGGGACCGGCCAGGTTGCAGCCGTCGGCGTT
>JBPPMS010000014.1:0-2670 GCA_051306175.1 Mycobacterium sp.
TCAGTCATCGATCCCGGCCGACACCGCCCAGCCGACTGAACTCTCAGACCCTCCCGAGCGACATCTCGAGCCGTCACGGCTTCAGCACCCGCACAACGCCATCACCGGCAACACAGCAAAATTCCGGGGAAATTCACGAGCACGCATGTGTCCGATGTTCGCTTCTCCGGCCAGACCCAGCCCAACGACCACGCCTGGAAGAGATCCGCAGCAACCTCCAGGACCGAATCAGCGAGGCCCAACTTCACGGCTGGCTCGGCGAAGTCGAGGGACTCCACGTCAGCCTCGCCGGGGTCAAAGACAAACTTACCCAGATCGACACACGCGATCGCCTCGCCGTCCACCTCGGAACCCCTTCGCTGCCAACAAACGCGCGGCCACGATGAACGGATCACTAAGTGCCCCGACCAAGTTCAGAGAAGCCTGCCTGACCTGCCCGATGTTCCTCACCACCGGCGAGTTCCTGCCCCAGCACCGCGGACAGCGGGAGCAGACCCTGCAGCTGATCACCGCCGCTGAGGCCCGCGGACAACAACGACTCGCCGAGATGAACCGTCAAGTTCTGCACAACCTGGACACCATCATCACCGCCCTCGACGATCCAGAACCACCGAAGGCCACACATGCGGGCTGACAACAGCATCCACCTCGCAGCAGCCGCCCGGCAGCGCCACGAACACACCCGCGCCAAGGCGATCGCGGCGATGCACGAACTTGACCGGACCGGCGCCATGCTCACTTTCGAATCCGTTGCCCGCCACGCCGGCGTCTCCCGCTCGTGGATCTACACCCAGACCGACCTCAAGGACGAGATCGGCCGCCTACGCGCCCAACGCCGGCCCGAGCCGAGCACACCATTACCTGCCCGCCAACGAGCCAGCGATGACTCACTGCGGCGCCGCCTCGAAGTCGCCAACCGCCGCAACCGCGAACTCGCCGACGAGAACCAGCGGCTACGCCGCCAGCTCGCATGCGCCCTCGGCCAACTCCGCGACGACACGGGCCGGCGCTACGAACCGACCCATCTCAGTTCGGTAACGATCGGGCCGTGCTGACCGGCACCGACATCCATCTCCCGGCGCGTCATAGACACCTTCCACGAAACAAGCGTGCAGGTCACGGCCCCTACCGCGCGCAGCGCTCCAGATAACGATCGAGTCGATCAACTTCCAGCTCCGCAAGATCACCAAGAACCGCGGTCACTTCCCCGACAAGGACGCCGCGATGAAGTTGCTGTACCTCGGTTTGCGCAACATCTCCAGCCACCGAGGAGGTGAATCGGGGACCGGTACACAGGGTTGGAAAGTGGCGTTGAACACAATGTCGAGACTGTTCCCTGGCCGACTTCCTTTGTGTTAGAATACAACTCGTCGTAGTCCCATCTCGGACTTACACAAAAATCGTGACAGGCTCATCGTTCGTGCCTCCGCCGCCGATCCGGGCGTTGCGTGATCTGACCCGCACCCGCACCGTGATCACCCGCGCACGCACCCGGGAAGTGCAGCGACTGGAAAAACTGCTCGAAGACGCCGGGATCAAACTGTCCTCGGTGGCCTCCGACATCACCGGCGTCTCCGGGCGCGCCATGTTGGAGGCGCTGATCGCCGGGCAACGCGACCCCGCCGTACTCGCCGATCTGGCCCGACGCCGGATGCGGTCAAAGATTCCGGCCTTGACCGAAGCGCTGACCGGGCGATTCAACGATCACCACGCGTTCATGGCGCGGCTGCTTCTGGACCGCATCGACGCCCACACCGCCGACATCAGTCGACTTGATGAGCGGATCGAGGAGGCGATCCAACCTTTTCGCCCAGCCCGGGACCTGCTGATGAGCATCCCCGGATTCTCTCGAATCGTGGCTGAAGTGTTCATCGCCGAAACCGGCGGCGACATGAGCGTGTTCCCCACCGCCGGGCATCTGGCATCCTGGGCCGGAGTCTCGCCCGGTTCCCACGAGTCCGCCGGACGAGTGAAGTCGACCAAGACCCGGCCCGGCAACCGCTACCTCAAGGGCGTCCTCGGAATCGCCGCGCTGTCCGCCGCCCGATCCAAGAACACCTACTTCGCCGCCAAGTACAAGCGCATCGCCACACGTCGTGGCCCGATGCGCGCCATCGTCGCCATCGAAAACGCCATGATCATCGCCGCCCACAACATGCTCACCAACGGCGACTTCTACCGCGACCCCGGCGCCAACTACTACACCGCCCACCAGCCCGCCCGCACCAAATCCCGAGCAATCAACCAACTCGAAACCCTCGGCTACCGAGTCACCCTGCAACCACTCACCGAATCCGCCTAACCCACCACCCAACCCGGTCACCCGTCGCGGTCACCTAATTTTCGTGTCAGTGTTCCCCGCCACAGATTCAACGATTTACGCCGTCGACACTGCGGGTTACACCTCGGACATTGGGTGCGGTGACACTGATGCATCCAACCTCAGCGTAGGAGAGGGCCAGCGTAGGAGAGGGCCAGCGAAGGAGAGGGCCAGCGTAGGAGAGGGCCAGCGTAGGAGAGGGCCAGCGTAGGAGAGGGCCAGCGTAGGAGAGGGCCAGCGTAGGAGAGGGCCACGGTGCATTCGTTGTCGACAGCTGCTGGCGGTCGCCCCGATCGCGGCTCGGCGGCCGCCCTGGGCCTGCCCGCTTCGATCTCGGCCGCGCTGTTCGA
>JBPPMS010000015.1:0-3004 GCA_051306175.1 Mycobacterium sp.
CGCCGGCAAAGGCGATGTAACGCCCCCGACACCGGGAAGGCGATGTCCGCGATATCCATCTGCACGTTGCGCTGCGGCGCAAGGGTGTGCGCACCTTCATTGAATCCTTCGGCGTAATCCACCCACGCCATAATCGACTGCGCCGGCGGCGGCGCAACGGACATTCCGGTTGATCTGCTGGTTCCCGCCGGACCGGGACTCGGTTGTCGTGGCCCTGTTTGGTACGGACAAGGCGCGGATGGGGTGCTGTGTTTCACAGCAGCGTGGGTGGCCGCGCTGATGCGGCGATCGACCAGTGGCGACGCCAAAGTGATAGTGATGAGAGGAAATTCGATGGTTGAGGATTCCCAGATGCGTTTCAGGAGTGCGGACGCGCGCATTGCACGGTTGGTCGACGACCCTGCTGATTGCAGAAGACGTGCGGAAGTTCGCTGCTGAGCGGGAGAAAGTTAACCGAATCTACGCCGAAGGCCTGCCGGATATTCGGAAGGCGTCCAAGCTTACTCAGCAACAGGTGGCTGAGCAGCTGGTAACGGATCAAGGAACGGTGTCCAAGATTAAGCGCCGTGACGACTTGCTGTTGTCGACGCTTCGGCTTTACCTCGCGGCGGCGGGAGTGCTGCATCCGAAGATCGTCGTTGAAAAGGACGGCGTTGAGATCGCGTTGGATCTGGACGCGCTTGGTGGTGGACAGCTCAACCGCGGGGAGGCGAAAGTAATCGCTGGGCGGCGAAAAAGCTGACGGGTATCTGCGTGCATTGCAGCCGAGATGCGTGGCGGCCCACCCGGAGTCCCGCGACGAGGGAGCCAGCCTCGACCCGTGGGCTGACTCCGAGGATCTGAGGCGGTATCAGGTGGGCGGTCGCGCCGTGCATGAGCTTGTCGGTGGCGAAGTACTTCGCGGCGTGTTTTTCAGCGAGACCGCTGCGGTGCGGCACGCTGAGGTAGGTCGAGAATGTCCCGCCCGTCATTGCCATGTCGCGTGGCCGGGCCAGTGTCGCTGCACCATGAAGCACAGCCCACCGTTATGTAGAACATTTTTGTCATACACTGGGGTGTGAGTGAAGTATCTGTACGTGTACTCAGGCGCGGTTGAAGAACATCGTGCTGATGAGCCACGCGGCCGACGCGTAGATTCCGATGCTGGAGATCCACACGGCGATTCGAATGTCCCATGTTGCAACCATGATCGCTGCGGCGGCAGCGCCTGCGGTTGTGGTGATGCCGTTGAACCAGCGTCCAACGGCGCCGACACGGCCCAGTAGGTGGCGAGGCACCGTCCGTTGGCGGTAGGTGATTACCGCGGTTGCGTAGATCACGGAACTGAGCGCGTAGAAGAACCAACCCAACAGGTCATATCCGCAGGAGGCCAACCGGTTGGGAAATCGATTGTCAGGGAACAACTCTGCCTACTGACATCAGCGGCACACCGCGTGAGGGCTAACCATCTGGCAGCGACCCATCGCATTCGCGTTGAACCCGAAAGGACCTGAATCGCAATGACTCTGAATTTCAAGCGCTTCGACGCACATGCCAACACGCCGGTGCTGGTCCATTTCCTGACCGCCGAAAAGTGGCCCTTCCACGTCTACTCGACCCTCACCGAACCCGACGTTCTCAAAAGGATCGAGGCCGGCGCCTTCGGCGAACCCAGCAACGAGACCTACTGGATCACCGCCGGCAGCGACGACACCGTCGGTCTACTTCACCTAATCGACCTCAACGACGTCGACGACGGTAGCCCTGGCTTCGACCTGCGCCTCCGCGCACACTCGCGCGGACACGGCGTCGGCACTGCGGCCGTGCGTTGGATCAGCGACGAACTGTTCGGCCGGTACCCGCAGTTGCAGCGCATCGCAGCGACCACCCGCGTGGACAACTTCGCCATGCGCCGCACCCTCATCCGATGCGGCTACGCCAAGGAAGGCCAATTCCGGCAAGCCTGGCCCACCAGCGACGGACAACGTCTCGACAGCCTGGAATACAGCATCCTGCGCAACGACTGGGTAACCGGCACCGTCACTCCAGTCGAATGGGTGGTGGACTAAGTGGTCTGGCTCGTTAGTTCGTCGGGGGTCATGCGGCTTGGATGGCCTGTTCGTGCTGATCGAGTCGTTCGAGGTGCCGGTTGAGGTCGGCGGTGGTGTATTTCCATGTGAACGGGATGGCGGTCGCGTTGTACCGGTCTTCGAATGCGAGTAATCGTTGCTCCACGGCGGTAAGGTCGGTGAAGTCGTTGGGCGAGAGCACTTTACGTTGGATGATCGAAAAGTATATCTCGACCTGGTTGAGCCAGGAGGCGTGGACTGGGGTGTGGACCATGATCGCATTCGGGTACCGCGCGGCGAGCCGGTCGTTCGCGGCCTGTCCGCGATGGTGGGACCCGTTGTCGCGGATCCAGAAGACACGTTTGGCTGATGCGTAGGGCTCGCGGCTCATGACGTGCTCGACCAGCGCGGTAAACGCTGCGATGCCGGTGGTGGTCTCGCAGCGTCCGAACACCCGACCGTGACCGACGTCGTAGGCCGCCAGGTACGCCAATGCCCCACCGCGTCGATAGTCGTGGTTCACCCGCATCGGCTGGGCCTTGGCTGCCGGCGCGGTGGCATGGCAGCGGTCGCGGGCCTGGATGGAGGGCTTCTCGTCGGCGGAGATGACGTACTCGTCGGCACCCAAGGCCACACCCTGGTAGGTGTGGGCGTACAGATCGAGTACGACGGCGGCCTTGGCCGCGAACTGCGGGTCGCGGATGAAGATCCACGACTGGTACTGCCTCGGTTTGAGGGCGTCCTCGGCGAGCCAGCGCGGCACCGTGGCCACCGAGGCGCCGATCCCGTCAGCCACCAACTGACGTGCCAGCTCGGGTGCGCTCCACCGCGACAGCGGCAGCCCGTGGGTGGCGCGAAGTTCACACGCCCAAGCCTTGACCCGGGCCACCTCGCCCGCCGAATACACCGGTGGCCGACCCGAGCGGGGCGCATCGGCCAGCCCGTCAACGCCGTTG
>JBPPMS010000016.1:0-4904 GCA_051306175.1 Mycobacterium sp.
GCCTCGGCGGGCCAAGTGACCTCCGATTCGGCTCCGACCAACAAGAGCTCCGATGGTCGCGGTTCAAGAACGACGAGCCAGCCGTGATGTTCGCGACGGTCGGGGAGAAGGTGTTCCCGTTCTTGAGGGAGTTGGGCGGCGACGGCTCGACCTACGCCGAACACATGAAGGACGCCCGTTTCACCATTCCCACGCCCCAGTTGTTGTCCCGGGTGGTCGACCTACTCGACGATATTCCGATGGCCGATCTCGACACCAATGGCGATCTCTACGAGTACTCGCGATCCAAGATCGCCAGCGCGGGTCAGAACGGTCCGCACACCGCGCCACATCATCAAGCTGTTCACGAAGACCAACTCTGGTGGTACCGACCACGTGTGGTTCCACGACGTTACCGCCGACGGGTTCTCGCTCGACGACAAGCGGATCCCGCTGAAGGCCAATGACTTGCCCGATGTTTAGAAGAGATGGACCCGCCGAACCGCGGGTGAACTTGACCGGGCGCGGACCGAGCAGTCCTTCACTGTGCCGAAGGACGACATCGTCGCCCAGGGATACGACCTGTCGCTGAACCGATACAAGGAGGTTGTTCACGATGAGGTTGAGCACTTGCACCCCTGGAGATCATTGCAGAGATTGAGAAGCTTGAAGCCGATATCGTTGCCGTGCTGGTGGAGTTGAAAGCAAACTGACGTGAAGTGGCCAATCGTAGAACTAGATGAGGTCGCTGAACTTCACGCTGGCATAGGATCCGAAGCGAATCAGCGGTTCTCGCGGTCTCGTTTGTGCGCCGAGAGTAGGTAGGTGACGGCCTCGACAACATCCGGTCCGATCTCGTTCAAGGCGTCGCCGACCACCAGCCACTGCTCTGCGCCGTCTTGATTGACGTACCGAAAGACCTGTTCAAACGCAAAGATGGGCTTCAACGTCACCTCGGTTTTCCCTGGCTGAGTGGGTCTGGCGAACTCGACCCGGGCCAGCACCGCCCCCTTGGCGACGACTCCCTGGTTCACAGTGGAGACCACACCGCCCGGCGGCTCCGGATCAACCGTGACACCACCCAGATCGACCTGGGCGTTGGTCACGATGTTGAGCAGCTGATGCTTGTCGGTGTTCGACAGGAACTGCAGGATGTGCAGAGGATGCAGCTTGCCGGTACCCACGGCGTTAAACGGCTGACTGCACCTCGAACACCTCGAACACCTCCGGCCCGTACCAGTCGCGGCGGGCCTTCGCCCACTTCGCGTGGCTCTGCTCGGTCGAGCGCAACCCAAACGCCACCTCGGTCGGTCTCTCCTCCTGAATGGGTGCCGGGGTGATCGCCCACACCGCGTGATCCAGGGCGGCGCGCAGATTGTGAATGAAATCGCCTAGGAGCAAAGCCGATTCGGTGTAGTCGAGATCCGACTCAAGCACCCACTCCGCCCAGGCCGTGCGCGAGGTGTACCCATCGCTGTTGTCGCGCCGGAGGTACTGCCGCTCGATCGCCTGCTGCTCGACCAGCACATCGCGCAGCCGGTCGCGGATCGCGAAGCCATGCGTGAGCTTGTGGAACGCCGACTGTCCCAGCAACTCCACGTCGACGCTCTCCTCGGTCATCGGAGTCCCCCACCGCCGGTGTCGGGGTCATCGGCCGTGATCTGCTCGACGACCTCGGTGATGCCGCGCAGCGCCTTGTCCTCGGTGGGTGCCAGCCAGGACAGCGAGGGGAATTCGGCGACCAGGCCCACGAACTCGTTGTCCGCCGGCGACCACTCGATCCGGTAGGCGTAGTCCGTACTGGCGGTGGCCTCGGCGGTCCGCTTGTGCCGCAGATGGTTCCGGATGGTGGTGACGATGAACGCCGCCCGCTCCCGAGGGGTCTGCCCATACCCGTCGGTGGCGATGGTGCCAGTGGCGATGAGGTCTCCCTTGGTGATGCCGGACTGCTGTTGCGGGTCTAGTTCGATGTCCCACGCCCCGCCCCGTTCGCGGAAATAGAAGCTGTGCCCGTCGACCCGGCCCTCCCACTGCTCGGGCACCGGACCGCCGTGGCGGCCCATGACGACGTCTGGCTGATCGGCCAGCCACGCCTGCAGGTCGGCCTCGGCGGCCTTTTGAGCGGCGTGGAGCTTCTGGCCTTGCGGTGATCGCCGGAACTCGTCAATGTGGTCGAGAAAACGTTGGAAGGTTTCTGCTGATCGCCTCGTGCGATCCCCTGGTTCGTTTTCCGTGTCGGGCATCAGCTTGGCTACTTCTGCGGTGGGTCGAGAAGGGCGCGGGCGTCTTTGATCAACAGCAGCAGGTGCAGCGGGTCGGTCGGCGAGGGCTCGAAATCGAAGTGCGCGTAGAACGCCCGTGCCTGCTCGTGCAGCGCGTGCACCAGCAGCGCCCGCACACCGATGATCTCCGCAGCCGCCACCGCGCGGGTGATCGCGTCCCGCAGCAGCTGCGCGCCCAGCCCCTGGCCTTGCTCCTTGCGGTCGATCGCCAGCCGCGACAACAGGATCACCGGCACCGGATCGGGCATGTTGCGCCGCACCCGCCCGGGTGTGCCGGCGCGCTCCACCGCCGCCGAGGCCAGCGCGTAGAACCCGACGACGCGGCCGTCGCGGCACGTCACGAAGCACCGGGACGCACCCTCGACGTGGTTGGCCAGGGCGCGTCCCCGCAGGTACTCGTCCAGGCTGGGTTCGCCGCTGTCGAACTCGGCGACCCCATCGTGCTCGCTGATCGGTCGGGGTGCGCGGTAGCCGCTCACTCGTCGAAGATCGAGGACTTCGCGAACAACTTCTCCAGCCGCGGCTTGTGCGACACCGGGCGGTCCAGCACGGACACGAACTCCGACCAGGCCGGGGCGTCGAGCATGAACAGCCGGCGATCGGCGAGCACGTTGCGGGCATGAGCCAGCGTCGCGGTCACCGTGAAGTTGGTCAGGTCGGTCCCTTCCACTTCGGCGGCACGACGAATCAGCGCGTCTTGCTCAGCAGTAAGGCGCACCGCGAACCGCTCTGTCTTCATGGCCATGCCCTCCATTGTGTGCCCATCAGGCACACAATGCAACGGGGCATTGATCACGCCTCTGACCAGTGGCGATGCAATTCATACCTGTAAAACACGCGCTGACTCCGATGTTCTGCCCGCCATCGGTGCGGTGCTGGCCGATCTGACCGAAGCGCTCGTCACGCGTCCGCTGCACGACCTGGCCACCATGGTGTCCTGGTCGTCGTTGCAGGTGTTCTCGATGACCTTGACCGTCATGGTGCGCCCGGGCCGGCCACCCCAGTCCTGACGCACCTGCACGGTGATCTGATCGCCCAGAGTGCGGCGGCGATGGTGGCCCGCCCGATGTAGATCACGCTGTGAGATACTCGCGCGACACCCTGGACCGGTGGATCCGCCGCTACCGGGCCCGTGGGTTCGCCGAGCTGATCCCCTCGACGCGAACAATGTGCCCAAGGCGTTCCTCTGGTCGGAGTACCGCACGGTGACCAAGACCGCAACGGTCTCGGTGCACGGCAACACCTTCCAAGTCGACGCCGCGCTGGTCGGCCGAAAGGTGGAGCTGGTGTTCTCCCCGTTCGACATGGAGACCGCCGAGGTCAGATACCAAGGCAAGGGGCACGGCAAAGCTCTGCTGCACAACATCACCCGTCACGTTCATCCGAAAGCCCGACCCGAGATACCCGAGCCACCCACGCCGGCGCAGACGGGGATCGACTATCTGGATCTGACCGAACGGACCCACCATCAGCAGGTCCGCGCCGACCGGCGGATCGGCTACGATGCCCTCTTCAGCGCCAGTGACAGTGATGGCGCAGGTCGCTGCGGCGGCGCGGCGGCGGGGCAGTTGAGCATCACCGATATCGAAGCCCGGCTTGCCGACCCCAACGCCACCCGCTGATCAGCCCGACAGACACCCCTCCCCGCTCCGCAACACCACCGCGTGTCGCAACGCCACGACAACGTCGCGAACATGTAATCGACGCATAAGCGCAGTTCAGAGGCATACTCTGGGCGGCTGCGGTCGGAAAAATCGACGAGGCCCACCTGCTCGACAACGCGCAGATGGAAGCGATCCGGATGCTCACCAATCACGACATGGATTCCGGGGCGCCGTTCGCGGCGCTGCTGGTCGGGCAACCAACCTTGCGGCATCGGCCGCGTCTCGGTGTGCTCGCCGCGCTCGATCAACGGATCGCGGTCCGGTATTCGCTGCCCGGCATGGAACCCACCGATACTGCCGACTACATCACCCATCACGCCAAGATCGCCGGACGGGCCCATCCGTTGTTCTCCGACGACGCGATCACGTTGATCCACAACGCCGCCCGCGGATACCCGCGGGCGGTGAACAACCTCGCCGTGCGCGCCCTGACCGCGGCATTCGCCGCGAAGACCGCGATCTTCGACGAGAAGTCCGCCCGCATCGCCGTCACCGAAAGTGGCCACGACTGAGTCACCAATCGTGCGACGTCACCACGCCGAGGACGCCGTCACCGCACTGACGAAGACCTGCCCGCCACCGCGGGTGGGGTCTTCCTCACATCAGGAGCATCCGCATCGACCGTAACGGCATCGTCTGCATACTCAGCACGGAATCATAACTTTTGATAGTTATCACCGCTAGGCCGCGGGACGGGATCGTCGGCAGGCGCGTTCGTGGCCACAGCTCAGCGAAATTCACCCCGGTATCGGAAGCGGCCGCAGGTTCAAGTCGGGCCAGTACGTCGGTCTGCGGCAGTGGTCACCGCTAACGTACGTAGTAGATATATCTAGGGGAGGACGGCACCGATTTCTGCGCCACTGACGGAACTGAACGTTGCTCCAGGATCCATTGTGGTCATCCGCGACGAGGAGTGGCTGGTCACTTCCGCCGAGCAGGGTGCCGACGGCTGGCTGGTCCGGGTGCGCGGCCTCTCCGA
>JBPPMS010000017.1:0-100288 GCA_051306175.1 Mycobacterium sp.
AGCACCAGTGCCGCCATACCGGCGTTGATGTGGACCACTGTGCCGCCGGCGAAGTCGATCGGCGGTACCGCGGCAACCATGGTGCCTTCGCCGTCGTCGACTGTGCCGAAGATCCAGGAGGCGAATCCACGTTCGTTGCCCGACAGCAGTCCGCCTCCCCACACCATGTGCGACAGGGGGAAGTAGACCAGCGTGACCCAGATGCCACCGAACAGCAGCCACGTGCCGAACTTCATGCGCTCAGCCACTGCGCCGCTGATCAGGGCAACGGTGATGACGGCGAAGGTGAGCTGGAACGCCACCCACACGATGGCGGGCACGGTGCCGAAGCCGCCCAGGACATAGCCCGTGCCACCGTCAGGCAACTCCAACTCGTCCATCAGCGGCATCAGGCCCGCCAAGGAGAACGGGTTGTCGAAGACCCCGAAGTAGTCGGACTCCAGCGTGTGCGCTGAGGAGAAGGACATCGAGTAGCCGTACAGCACGTAGATGATGCTGACCACGCCGATCGAACCGAACGACATCATCATCATGTTGAGGACGGACTTCTGCCGCGAGAGGCCGCCGTAGAAAAAGGCCAGACCCGGTGTCATGAACAACACCAGAGCGGACGACGCGAGCACCCATGCGGTGTCTCCTGAACTCAGCCCATCAGGGCCGAAGGGCAAAAACACTTCGTCGGGTAAGGCTAAATACACTGTGTGTGAACCTCCTTGGGAAAGGCGCCGACGGAATCGGCCTCCCGAAGAGGGTCTTTCGCTCGCGTTTCATCGGCGATTCGGCGGTGTTGCGGATGGGTGAACGCAACGGCCTTCTTTGTTACGCACACGTTTCTCGCTGTGCGGACGTCGCGAACGTCAGAAGTGTGTAATAATATTCAGCTTCCGCGCCCGGTTACCCCAATAGGGCGTCAACGAACGCCGCGGGCTCGAAGGGCGCCAGGTCATCCGGCCCCTCGCCGAGGCCCACCAGCTTCACGGGGACCCCCAGCTCCTGCTGTACGCGAAATACGATGCCGCCTTTCGCGGTGCCGTCGAGCTTGGTGAGCACCACTCCAGTGATGTCGACCACTTCAGCAAAGACGCGAGCCTGTGCCAGGCCGTTCTGGCCGACGGTGGCGTCCAGAACCAGCAGCACCTCGTCGACCTCGGCCCGCTTGCTCACCACGCGTTTCACCTTGCCCAGCTCGTCCATCAGCCCAGTTTTGGTGTGCAGACGCCCCGCAGTGTCGATGACGACCACGTCGGCGCCCGTCGCGACGCCCCTGTCGACGGCGTCGAAGGCGACCGAAGCGGGATCGGCCCCCTCGGCACCACGCACCACCTCGGCGCCCACCCGCGACGCCCACGACTGGAGCTGGTCGGCCGCGGCGGCGCGGAACGTGTCGGCGGCACCGAGCACCACACGGCGCCCGTCGGCCACCAGCACCCGGGCCAGTTTGCCGACGGTCGTGGTCTTACCGGTGCCGTTGACCCCCACCACCAGCAGTACCGACGGCTTGTCAGCGTGCGGCAGCGCCTTGATCGACCGGTCCAGCTCCGGCCGCAACTCACTGACCAGGACATCGCGCAGCACCGAGCGGGCCTGGGCTTCGCTGCGCACGTTCGCGCTGGCCAGCCCGCTCCGCAGCGCCGCGATCACCGACGCCGTCACCGTCGAGCCGAGATCGGCGACGATCAGCGTGTCCTCGACCTCTTCCCAGGCCGCGTCGTCGAGGTCGCCGCCGCCGATGATGCCCAGCATGCTGCGTCCCAGCGCATTCTGGGACTTGGCCAACCGCCCCCGCAGACGCTCTAGCCGACCCTCGCTCGGTGCGATCTCGTCCAGGACGACCGGCGCGGCAGGCTCGGGCTCGGCGGGCTCCGTTTCGACCGGCTCCGTTTCGACCGGCTCCGTCTCGACCGGCTCCGTCTCGACCGGCTCCGTCTCGACCGGCTCCGTCTCGACCGATACGACGGGGTCGCTGGGCGGCACAGGGGGCGCTGTGTCAGCATCAGGGAGCTTGACATCCGCGAGCGGCCGACGCGGCGCGTCCCTCGGAAGGGTGGCGTCGTCGCCGACAGTGGGTAATCCACCGACGTCCAGCCAGTCGGGCGGCGCGCTGGCCTGGGTGAACGAGATACCCGAGGAAGCGGTGTAGCCGCCCGAACGGTCCAGCGCCCTGGTGGTGTCGGCAGCGTGCGCGTCGAATCTGATGCGCCGCCGCCGGTAGAGCACCAGACCGACGATTACTGCAGCGACGACGAGAACGGCGAGCACCGCGATTGCAATCCACAAGGCATCGGACACTTCGACATTGTTTCAGGAGGTACCGGGCGTGACGACGGAGCCCCAACCCGGGAGCGGCGACGCCGCCACCCGCAAGAGGCGCCATATCGACGTCTGCCTGAACGATGCCGTCGGCTACACGACGGTGACCACAGGTTTCGAGCATTACCGGCTGCCGTACAACGCACTGACGCAGACCAGTCTCGACACGGTGGACATCGGTTGCGAGGTCCTGGGCGCCCGACTGCGCGCCCCCGTGTTGATCGGGGCCATGACGGGCGGGGCCGAGCTGTCGCGCACCATCAACCGCAATCTCGCCTCGGCAGCCCAACAGCTGGGCATCGGCATGATGCTGGGTTCGCAGCGCGTGATGATGACCGATGCGCTCGGGGCGGCCGCCGCACCCAGTTTCACGGTCCGCGACGTGGCTCCCGACGTGCTGCTGGTCGGCAACATCGGGATGGGCCAGCTTTCGCGTGCCGCCGTTCCCGAACTGCGTCGGGTGCTCGAGACCGTCGGCGCCGATGCTTTGGCCGTGCACACCAATCCGCTGCAGGAAGCGGTTCAGATCGGTGGCGACACCGACTTCACCGATTCGGTGCCGCGCTTGCGTGAGGTTGCCGACGCGCTCGGCCATCCGATCGTGCTGAAGGAGGTCGGCCACGGAATCGGTGCGGCCGCTGTGGCCGCACTGCTTCTCGACGGGGACTGTCCGGTCGCCGCCATCGACGTCGCGGGCGCGGGCGGGACCTCGTGGGCGCGTGTCGAGCAGATCGTCCGCTACGGCGAGGTCCGCCAGCCGGCACTCGCGGAGTGGGGCATCCCGACCGCCCACGCCCTCATCGAGGTGCGCCGGGCGGCGCCGCAGCTGCCGATCGTGGCCTCGGGCGGGATCCGCACCGGCATGGACGCCGCGGTCGCGTTGGCTCTCGGTGCGCAGGCGGTCGCCGTCGCGCGGCCACTGCTGGCTCCGGCGATCGAATCCACCCAGGCCGTCGTCGACTGGCTGCAGCAGTTCATCGACGAACTGCGGGTCTGCCTGCACGGAGCGGGCGCCGCCGACCTGGCGGCACTGCGCACCGTCGGCGTCGGCCCTGCCTGATCAGCCTGCGGAGGACAGTTCCTCGCCACGCATCCGCTGCGAGATCACCGTCGTGATCCCGTCGTCGCGCATCGTCACGCCGTAGAGCGCGTCGGCGACCTCCATCGTTGGCTTCTGGTGCGTGATCACAATCAGCTGGCTCTTCTCGCGCAACTGCTCGAATAGCCCGATCAGGCGGCGCAGGTTGACGTCGTCGAGCGCCGCTTCCACCTCGTCCATCACATAGAACGGTGACGGACGCGCACGGAAGATAGCCACCAACATCGCGACCGCCGTCAGCGACTTCTCGCCGCCGGACAGCAACGAGAGCCGTTTGATCTTCTTGCCCGGCGGCCGCGCCTCCACTTCCACCCCGGTGGTGAGCATGTCGGAGGGGTCGGTCAGCACCAGGCGCCCCTCGCCGCCGGGGAACAACGATGAGAACACGCCGCGGAATTCGCGTTCGACGTCGGCGTACGCCTCGGCGAACACCTGCAGGATGCGGGCATCCACGTCGTCGACGACGTCGAGGAGGTCTTTGCGCGCTGCCTTGACGTCTTCGAGCTGGGTGGACAGAAAGTTGTAGCGCTCCTCCAATGCCGCGAACTCCTCCAGGGCCAACGGGTTGACGCGGCCCAGCTCGGCGAGCTCGCGCTCGGCGTGTTTGGCACGACGTTCCTGCATGGTCCGGTCGAACGGCAACGGCGCCGGCATGGTCACCTGCTCGCCGCGCGCGCGGGCCTGCTCGTACTCAGTGATCTCCAACTCTGTTGGAGGAAGAGCGACTTGTGGTCCGTACTCGGCGATCAGATCAGTCGCGGACATCCCGAACTGCTCCAGCACCTGGGTCTCGAGCTGCTCGATGCGCAGCGCGGCCTGCGCCTTGGCTACCTCATCGCGATGCAGCGCGTCGGTGAGCGCGGCGATCCTCGTCGTCAGCGCGGTGACCTCGGCGCGCACTGCCGACAGTCCGCTCGCCCGTTCCGCTCGTTCGGCGCCCAGGCGGTCCCTGTTGCGCGATGCGTCGTCGACTGCCGCCCTCAACCGGACGGCCACCCGGCGGCCCGCGTCGGCGGCCGCCTCCGCCATCTCGGCGGCATGTTCGCGCGCCGCCCGCGCACGCTGCGCCCTGACGCGCGCATCACGTTCGGCCGCAGCGGAGCGGCGAAGTGAATCTGCCTGTCCACGAACGGCATTGGCACGCTCCTCGGCGGTGCGCACGGCCAGCCGTGCCTCGACCTCGACGGTGCGGGCCTCGTCTGCGGCAGCGGCGATCTCGGCCCGGTCCAGCGGCTCGTCCAGGGTGGCTGGTGATTGCTCGGCGTTGTTCAGCCGGTACTCAAGGGCCGTCAGCTCCTGGACGGCCTGGGTGCGGCCCGCTTCCAATTCGTCGCGCTGGCGTTTGAGGCGCTGCCATTCGTCGGCGGCCGCGCGCGCGTCCTGACCGAGCCTGCCGAGCTGCTCGTAGATGGCCGAGATCGCACTGTCGGATTCGTTGAGGGCGGCCAACGCCTGTTCGGCGGTGTCCTGCCGCAGCCGCTGCTCGGCCTGCGCGCCGGACAGAGCGGCGCTCAGTTGGCCAGCCTGGGTTTCGACCGCGCTCAGCTCACAGCGACCCTTCTCGATCTCGGAGGATAACTCCAACGTGCTTGGCTTGCGGTCTGATCCGCCGTGGATTAGACCTGCGCCGACGACGTCGCCGACGACGGTGACAGCCTGCAGGCCGCCGCGCGCGCGCACCAGGTCGAGCCCTGCCGACAGGTCGCGCACCACCGCGACATGGCGCAGCATTGCGGTGATCGCTCCCTGCAGGCGCTCCGGCGCCTCAACGAGGTCGAGCGCCCAGAGGGCGCCTTCGGGCAGCTGCTCCCCCGTGGCGCGCTCGGCCTGCCAGTCGCCGAGGACGATCGCGGCGCGGCCACCGTCGGACTCCTTGAGAGCTGCCACCGCGGAATGCGCCGCGCCCTCATTCTCGGCGGCGACAGCGTCAGCGGCTGATCCCAGCACCGCCGCGATCGCTTTCTCGTAGCCCGGCCTGACCTTCACCAATCTGGCAACGGAGCCGAAAAGCCCAGTGCCCGTGTGATTCTGGGATAGCCACGCCGCGCCGTCCCTACGGTCGAGTCCCACCGCGAGCGCGTCGATCCGCGCCTGCAGCGAGGCAATGCGTCGTTCGGCTCCGCGCTCTGCGGCCTGCAGTTCGGCGACCCGTTCGTCGGCCAGCCGCAGCGCGACGACGGATAGCTCGTGTTGGTCGTCGAGCCCCACCTCGCCCTCGTTGAGCTCGGCGACGCGGCTCTGCACCGTCTCGAATTCGGCCTTCGTCACCTGAGCCCGGGTGGCGGCGTCCTCGATGCCGACCGAAAGGCGCGCCACCCCCTCATCGATCGATTCGACGCGGGTGCGCATGGTGTCGACCTGACCTGTCAGCCGTGCCAGCCCTTCGCGCCGGTCGGCTTCGGCGCGCACGGCGGCCACGTGCGCCCGTTCGGCATCGGCGGCGATGCGGTCGCGTTCGGCGAGCTCGGCGCGGGCCAGCTCCAGCTGGGTGCGCGAATCGGCCAGCTCGGCCAGAAGTTCCTGTTCGCGGGCCGCGATCTCGTCGGCCTGTGCGTCCAACTCGTCAGGATCGGCGCCGGAACTTTGCTGAGGTGCCGCCTCCAGGTGTCGGGCGCGCTCGGTGGCGATGCGCACGGTGGCGCTCACCCGCTCGGCGAGCGCAGATAGCCGGAACCAGGTCTGCTGCGCGGCGTCGGCGCGCTCGGTCAGACTGCTCACCGCCGATTCGTGGTCGGCGAGTTCGGCGGTGGCGACGTCCAGGCGCGTGGCCGCCTCCTCATGCTCACGGCGCAGCGCGACCTCGGCCGTGTTGGTGCCGTCGAACTCGGTCTGCCGTCGCACCAGGTCGTCGGCGGCCAGGCGCAACCTGGCGTCGCGAAGATCGGCCTGGATGGTCTGCGCCCGACGCGCCATCTCCGCCTGCCTGCCCAACGGCTTGAGCGCACGGCGGAGTTCGGTAGTTAGGTCGGTGAGCCGGGCCAGGTTGGCCGACATCGACTCGAGCTTGCGGACCGCCTTCTCTTTGCGCTTGCGGTGCTTGAGTACACCTGCGGCTTCCTCGATGAACGCTCTGCGATCCTCCGGGCGCGACTCGAGGATCTGGCTGAGCCTGCCCTGTCCGACGATGACGTGCATCTCGCGACCGATGCCGGAGTCGCTGAGGAGTTCCTGGACGTCCATCAGGCGACAGTTGGCGCCGTTGATCTCGTACTCGCCTGCGCCGTCACGGAACATCCGCCGGGTGATCGAGACCTCTGAGTACTCGATCGGCAGCGCATTGTCGGAGTTGTCGATCGTCACCGTGACCTCGGCCCGGCCCAGTGGTGCGCGAGTCGACGTGCCCGCGAAGATGACATCTTCCATCTTCCCGCCACGTAGCGCCTTTGCGCCCTGCTCCCCCATCACCCAGCTCAGCGCGTCGACAACGTTGGATTTTCCCGACCCGTTGGGTCCGACCACGCACGTGATGCCCGGCTCGAAACGCAGAGTCGTCGGCGAGGCGAAGGACTTGAAGCCCTTGAGCGTCAGACTCTTGAGGTGCACGACGTGCCAGACTACCGGCGGCTTTGAGGCGATTGAGACCCGTCGCCCGGGTTATCGCTCGCTGAACCCGTCGATCGGATCGCCCGCAGCCGCACATTCCGCGACGACGCTGTCGACGGATCCGGGCGTCGCCCCCGACTGCAGCAGGTTCAGCAAACGTTCACAGGCGGGTTTGGGGCCCTGGGCGACCACCAGCACCCGTCCGTCGGGGCGGTTGCTCGCATAGCCCGTCAGGCCCAATTCCAGTGCGCGCGAGCGCGTCCACCACCGAAAGCCGACCCCCTGGACGTGCCCGTGCACCCAGGCGGTCAGGCGCACGTCTGGCTGCGTCACGAGTCAGCGATCTCGAAGTGGACCGTCGTACCCTTCGTGAGGGTGCGTCCCACGGTACACACCTGGTCGATGGCGCGTTCCACCACGATCTTGAGGCGGGCGACATCGGCCTCGTCGAGCCCCGACAGGTCGACTTCCAGCGTCTCGTTGAGCTCCGGATAGAGCTCGTTGTCGCGGTCGGCATCGCCGGAGACCGTGATGGTGGCCTGGTAGTTGTCGCCGAGGCGGCGGCGAAGTGGCTGGTCACTGCTCATCCCGCTGCACGCCGCCAGCGCGATCTTGAGCAGCTCGCCGGGGGTGAAGACGCCGTCGTCGTCCACGGAGCCCAGCAGCACCTCCGCGCCGCGCGAGCTACGCCCCGTGTACCGCCGGACCCCGCTGCGCTCGACCCACAGTTCTGTCATCGCTTCTTTCTACTCCCGTCCGCCGAATCGAAAGTCTCGGCGCAAAAGTGCGAGTGAAATCCACCAAAACGTCGAATTCGGTCTTTAGGCGCGGTAGATCGTGCGGTCCTCTTTGATGGTTTCGACGACGGTGATGTCTTTGATCGTCATCGGGTCGACGGTAAGCGGATTGCGGTCGAGGATGACGAGATCGGCCAACTTGCCGACTTCGATCGAGCCCTTGGTGTCGTCTTCGCAGTACTGGTGTGCGGCATTGATCGTTATCGCCTTGAGCGCTTCGAGCGGGGTGACCCGCTGATCGGCACCCAGCACCTCGCCGGTGCGGGAGACGCGGTTGACCGCCGTCCAGACCATGAACATCTGGTCCAGTGGCGTCACGTTGAAATCGGTGTGGTTGGTCGGTTTGAGACCCCGGTCGACCGCTGCCCGCATCGGGCTGAGGAAATCAGCCTGCTTTCTGCCCCGCAGCGCGACGTGCGCGTCACCGAAATAGAACGCGTGCTCGGTGAAGAAGGATGGAATCATCCTGTACTCGACAAACTTGTCGAGTTGGTCACGACGGGCGAACTGGGCGTGAATCACCGTGGCGTGCCGGTCTTTATCGGGTTCGTCGCCTGCGGCAAACTCATGGGCGGTGAGCAGCATGTCGATGGCTGCATCGCCGTTGGCGTGGATGTTCAGCGGCAATCCAAGGTCGTAAACCTGTTTGAACCAGTCGTTGACGGTGTCCTGGGTGAAACCCTGTTCGCCGCGCCAGTTCTTCTGACCCTCCGGCCCGTCGGCCAGATACGGCGTGGTGAAGTAAGCCGTGCGGCCCTGGGGTGATCCGTCCAGCGTGATCTTGACGCCGCCGAGTTTGACGCGGTCACGATAGGTCCCGAACATCTCGGGTGGTCTGTGCTTGAGCACCGCATCGAGGTCGAGGATGAACGGATAGGCGACGATGTCGATCAGCGTTGCTCCGGCCGCGGCAGCGCGTTCGAGCACCCCGACATCGGCTGCGTGGGTCAACCCCTCCTGGGCGGTGGTGATGCCCGCCGACGCGTAAAGCAACTGCGCGGCGTTGCTCCACTCAATCTCCTGGGCGGCTGTCGGTCCGGGCAGCGCGGCAAAGATCGGGATGAACGCGGTCTCCATCACCAAACCGTCGGGCTCGTTGGAACCCTCCTTGCGGACGATGACGCCGCCTGGCGGGGTGCGAGTATCGGCCGAGATGCCGTACTTGCGCATCGCGGCAGAGTTGAGCACAACGCCGTGCATCGACACGTGACGGACCAGCACAGGGTTGTTCGGAAAGTCGACGTCGAGGTCTTCGCGATGCAGGGTGCGGCCGCTGGGCATCAGGTTCTCGTCGTAGCCGTAGCCCTGAATCAGCACTCCCTCGCCGATGTTTCGGGTAGCGCGGTAGGCGCGCAGCGCCGCGACGATCGCCTCGACGTCCGGCGCCGGTCCCGCGGGCGGGGCGGAGACGTTCACCTGAGTGGCCAGGGTGAGAGCGTTGATGTAGTGGCTGTGCGCGTCGAGGAAACCAGGTAGCAGGGCCTTGCCCTCCAGATGTACGACGCGGGTGGCTCGTCCCTGATAGGGCCGGACGGTGGCGAGGTCGCCGACGGCGAGAATGCGTCCGTCGGTGACGGCGATGGCTTCCGCGGATGGGTTGGCGTCGTCGATAGTGACGATGTCGCCACCGAGGTAGATAGTGTCCGCCTGCTGTGTCACGACCATCTCCTCCGACCCACGAACGGCGCCACCCAAAGCCTAGGCGACGGGTGTGGGCTATCCGGTTCGGGCCCGCGGACGAGGCCTCGGTTGGCAGCGCGGACAGCAGAACGACGACCGGTTCATGAACTTCTCCCGCCTCATCACCGCACCACAGCGCTTGCACGCCTTGCCTTCTCGTCCATAGGCAGCCAGCGACCGGTCGAAGTAGCCCGACTCGCCGTTGACGTTGACGTACAGCGAATCGAACGAGGTCCCGCCCTGCCCTAGCGCGACGGTCATCACCTCAGCGGCCGACGCCAGGACGGCGTCGAGCTGCTTGCGCGTCAGCGTCTCGGCGACTCGTGCGCCGTGCACCTTGGCGCGCCACAGCGCCTCGTCGGCGTAGATGTTGCCGATGCCCGACACCACACTCTGATCGAGGAGTTGGCGCTTGATCTCGGAATGCTTGCGGCGCAACACCGCAACGACGGCATCGCGATCGAACAGTGGATCCAGCGGATCGCGCGCGATGTGGGCCACGGGCTCCGGCACCTGACTGCCACCGGAATCGACGAGATCAGCCAGCATCCAGCCGCCGAATGTGCGCTGGTCAACGAAGCTGAGCGCAGAGCCGTCGTCGAGCAGGGCGGCGATCCGTAGGTGTTCTGTACGCGCGAGGGGGCCGAGCAGCATCTGCCCGCTCATTCCGAGGTGCACCACCAACGCCTGATCCTCGGACATGCTCAGCCACAGGTACTTACCCCGTCGCCCCGTGCCGGTGATCGTCGCGTCGACCAATCGGGCGGTCAGGTCGGCTGCTCCGGCGAGATGCCGTCGCACAGCACGCGGATGGTGCACGCGCACCGCGGTGATAGTCCTGCCCACCACCTGCGCCGCCAGGCCCCGGCGCACCACCTCGACCTCAGGTAGCTCGGGCATGGCCACTCAAACCATGGCTGCTCAACCGGAATCCAACGCCGTCCACGCCGCCGCCGCAGCCTTCTGCTCGGCTTCCTTCTTCGACCGCCCCATCCCGGTGCCGTACTCGGTACCCAGCACAACCACGGTCGCGGTGAACTCCTTGTCGTGGTCAGGACCGGTGGATGTGACGACGTAGGTGGGCTGGCCGAGTCCGCGCGACGCGGTCAGCTCCTGCAGGCTGGTCTTCCAGTCCAAACCGGCACCGAGCGTGGGCGCGGTGTCGAGCAGCGCGCCGAACAGCCGCAGGATGACCATGCATGCGACGTCGATGCCATGGTGCAGATACACCGCGCCCAGCAGCGACTCCATCCCGTCGGCCAGGATGCTGGACTTGTCGGAACCGCCGGTGTTCGCCTCGCCGCGACCCAATAGCAGATACGATCCGAGCCCACCCTGGACAAACGAACGCCCGACATCGGCGAGCGCATTGGTGTTGACGATGCTGGCGCGCAGTTTGGCCAGGTCGCCCTCGGACCGCTCGGGATGGCGGTGGAACAGCTCGTCGGTGACGGTCAGGCCAAGCACCGCGTCACCGAGGAACTCCAGCCGTTCATTGGTCGGAAGGCCACCGTGTTCGTAGGCGTAGCTGCGGTGCGTCAAGGCGAGGGTGAGCAGTTCGTCGGGCAGCTCCACCCCCAACGCTGCGAGCAGATCGGTGTTCGGTGCCGGCTCGTTCTCGGCCGTCACGACGTCGGCCCGTCGAGGAACCCCGACAGCTTCGCCCAGCGTGGATCGACGGTCTCGTGCCGGTGCCCGGGTGCGGTCGCCAGCGGGATACCGCAATCGGGGCACAACCCCGGGCAGTCCCCACTGCACACCGGCGACATCGGCAGCTCCAACCCGACGGCGTCCACGATGCCCTGTTCGAGATCGATCATGTCGTCGACGACGCGGCCCGCCTCGTCGTCCTCCATCGTCTCGGCGGTGGCGCTGCCCGGGAACGCGTACAGCTCGGCGAGTTCGACGTCGACGTGATCGGTGAAGGGAAGCAGACACCGCGAACACTCACCGGAGAGCGGCGCCGAAACGCTACCCGTGACCAGGACACCCTCGTTGACACAGTGCAGTTGCAGATCGAGCTGAAGGGGGGCGCCGTCGTCGATGGCCACCAGATCGAGACCGATGCGCGACGGACTGGGCACGGTCTCGCGCACGGCCATCAACGCACCGGGTCGACGCCCGAGTCCGATGACGTCGATCTCCAGTGGTGATCTGCGATGCGCTTGCCCTGCCCTGCCCATGAGGGTGATTCTACGGCGCAGCAGGGTGGCTACCGTTGCGCGTAGTCGTGCGTGCCCGCGGCGGTGCGTAGTTGATGACGGCCCCGGCTGACCGAGCGCAGCGTGCCGTTGAGGTAATCCTCGAACTCGGCGAGCTTGCTGTCGACGTAGATGTCACACTCGCCGCGCAGCCGGTCGGCCTCGACATGCGCAGAGTCGACGAGCCGAGTGGCTTCGGCGTTGGCCGACTGCACCACTTCGGTCTGCGACACGAGCCGCTGCTGCTCCTTGATGCCGTCCTGGACGGCTTTCTCGTAGGAGATGTTGCCGTTCTCGACGAGTCGGTCGGCCTCGGCCTTGGCGCGGCCTGTCGCGGTCTCGAATTCGCGTTTGGCCGCCGCGGCCAACCGGAGGGCTTCTTCCCGCGCCTCCCCGACCATGCGGTCGCTGTGCTGACGCGCTTCGGCGACCATGCGGTCGGCCTGCGACTTGGCGTCGCCGAGCAGGCGGTCGGCCTCCGACCGGGCGTGTCCGAGAACCGAATTCGCCTCGGCGTTGGCGCCTGAGACCATATTGTCGGCGTGTTCCTTGGCTTCACGCAGCATCGAATCGCGCGCGTCGAGGACATCTTGGGCGTCGTCCAGCTCGCCGGGGATCGCGTCTTTGATGTCGTCGATGAGTTCCAGGACATCGCCGCGCGGCACCACGCAACCGGCCGTCATGGGCACGCCACGGGCCTCTTCGACAATCGCGCCAAGTTCGTCGAGCGCTTCAAAAACTCGGTACACGGCACAACCCTTCCTCTAGTTGGTGACCAGTGTGCCTGGTGTTACGCCTGCGACTAGGGAGGATCGGCCGGTGTGTCGGCGTCTTGAGGCACCTGTCACCAGGATGCGACACCGGATGACCGCCGACAATTCGGTCAGCCAGCCAGCTTGACCTGCAGCATGGAGTTGACCGGCCCGGGCAACAACTCGGTGACGTCACCACCGAGCGTGGCGACCTCCTTGGCCAAGGAAGACGACACGAAGGAGTACCGCGGTGTGGTGGCGACGAAGAAGGTGTCGACACCGGCGATGTGCTTGTTCATCTGCGCCATCTGCAGCTCGTACTCGAAATCGGTACCGGTGCGCAGACCTTTCACGATGGCCGTCAGGCCCCTGGCCTTGACGAAGTCGACCACCAGCCCCGACCCCGACTCCGCCCGCAGGTTCGGCAGGTGGGTGGTCGATTCCTCGATCAGCTCGATTCGCTCCTCGACGCTGAACATCCCCTTCTTATTGGGGTTCACCAGCACCGCGACGACGATCTCGTCGAACTGCGCGGCGGCGCGCTCGAAGACATCGATATGGCCCAACGTCACCGGGTCGAACGATCCCGGGCACACCGCTCCACTCATGGCGCCAAACGCTAGCAGGACCGGTCACGGATCCAGTTCGGCGAGTTCCAGCCGGGTGTCACCGTAGCGGCGGTCGCGCCACGCGCGGAACCCCGCCGGCCACTGCAGCGGCGAATCCGAAGCGCGGCGCTCGATCACGACGACCGAACCCGCCGCCACCCAATCATGGTGCACGAGCGCGGTGATCACCGCCTCGACGTCGCCCGCGGGCACGCCGTAAGGAGGGTCGGCGAGCACCAGATCGACCGGTACCGATGCTCCGACGGCCAGCGCGGTCAGCACCGGAGCCCGCCGCACCGTTGCCCCGGGCAGCCCGAGGTCGTCGGCGTTGCGGGCCAGCACCGCCGCTGCCCGCGCATCGGACTCGACGAACAACGCGGTAGCGGCACCGCGCGACAACGCCTCAAGACCGAGCGCGCCCGAACCCGCGTAGAGATCGAGCACGGCGATACCATCGAAGTCCAGCTGCGCGGTCAGCACATTGAACAATGCCTCCCGTACCCGGTCGGTGGTGGGCCGGGTGGCTGAACCGGGCGGCACGGCGATGCGACGTCCACCCGCTCGGCCCGCAACGATCCGGGTCAGCCCAATCCCCCGGCCGCTTCGCTCCTGCCCGCCGACTCGACCACCACCAGGAGGTCGCCGCCTTCGACTTGTTCGGTGGCTGAAACGGCAACCCGCGCCACCGTGCCTGATTTAGGTGCGGTGATCGCGGCTTCCATCTTCATCGCCTCGATGGTGGCGATGGTCTGTCCGGCCTCCACCGTGTCGCCGACGCGCACGCCGACGGTGACGACGCCGGCGAACGGTGCGGCGATGTGGTCGGGGTGGGCCTTGTCGGCCTTCTCCGCGGCGGGTACCTCGGTGGCGATGCTGCGGTCGCGCACGACCACCGGGCGCAGCTGGCCGTTGATGATGCACATGACGGTGCGCATGCCGCGTTCATCTGCCTCGGAGATCGCTTCCAGCCCGATGAGAAGCTCGACGCCCTTCTCCAGTTGCACGCGGTGTTCGTCGCTGTGCCGCAGGCCGTAGAAGAACTGGTTGGCAGACAGACGTGACGTGTCGCCGTATTCCTGTCGGTGCGCCTCGAATTCTGTGGTGGGGCCGGGGAACAGCAGCCGGTTCAAGGTGGCTTGCCGTGCGACACCGGGTTCGGCGAGGAGTTTCTCGTCGTCGCCGGACAGCTGCTCTTCGGGTTTTGCCGGAGCGCGGCCTTCCAGTGCCTTGGTGCGCAACGGTTCTGGCCAGCCCCCGGGCGGATCACCCAGTTCACCGCGCAGGAATCCGATCACACTGTCAGGGATGTCGTAGCGGGCAGGGTTCTCGGCGAATTCCTCGGCGCTGACGCCCGCCCCCAGCAACGCCAACGCCAGATCGCCGACCACCTTGCTCGAGGGGGTCACCTTCACCAGCCGACCTAGAATCCGGTCGGCGGCAGCGTAATTGGCTTCGATCTCCTCGAACCGGTCGCCGAAGCCAAGCGCGATCGCCTGCTGACGCAGATTGGACAGCTGCCCGCCGGGGATCTCGTGGGTGTACACCCGACCCGTGGGCGTTGGAGGACCCGACGCCGCAACATCAAAGGGCGCGTACACCTTGCGCAGCGCCTCCCAGTACGGTTCCAGCTCACAGACCGCACCGAGATCCAGCCCGGTATCGCGATCGGTGTGCGCGGCCGCAGCGACAATCGAGCTCAATGCGGGCTGGCTGGTGGTGCCCGCCAACGGGGCCGCCGCCCCGTCCACCGCGTCAGCACCGGCCTGCCACGACGCCAGGTACGTGGCCAGCTGCCCGCCGGGGGTGTCGTGAGTGTGCACGTGCACCGGCACGTCGAACCGGGACTTCAGCGCACTCACCAACGTCGCCGCCGCAGGTGGGCGCAGCAGACCGGCCATGTCCTTGATCGCGAGCACATGCGCACCGGAGTCGACGATCTGTTCGGCCAGCCGCAGGTAGTAGTCCAACGTGTAAAGCGACTCGCCCGGATCCGACAGGTCGCCTGTGTAGGACATCGCGACTTCGGCTACCGCCGAGCCGGTTTCACGGACTGCGTCGATCGCCGGCCGCATGCTCTCGATGTTGTTGAGCGCGTCGAAGATCCGGAAGATGTCGATCCCCGTGGCCGTCGCCTCGTCGACGAACGCACTGGTGACGAGCTCCGGATATGGGGTGTAGCCCACGGTGTTGCGGCCCCGCAGCAGCATCTGCAGACAGATGTTGGGCAACGCCTCCCGCAATGCGGCCAGCCGCTCCCAGGGGTCCTCCTTCAGGAAGCGCAGCGCCACATCGTAGGTCGCGCCACCCCAGCATTCGATCGACAACAGCTGCGGGGTCATCCGCGCGATGTACGGTGCGACCGCCAACAGCCCCGTCGAACGCAGGCGGGTCGCCAACAGTGACTGATGGGCGTCGCGGAACGTCGTCTCCGTCACCCCGACAGCCGGCGACTCCCGCAGCCACGTAGCGAAACCTGGCGGGCCCAACTCGACCAGACGTTGCTTGGACCCGGCGGGCGGAGGCACCGACAGATCCAGTTCAGGGAGCTTCTCGTGGGGATACACCGCCGACGGGCGATCCCCGTTGGGCTTGTTGACCGTCACGTCCGCTAGATAGTTGAGGATCTTGGTGCCCCGATCGGCCGACGAGCGCGCCGTCAGCAGCTGGGGACGCTCGTCGATGAAGCTCGTGGTGACTCGGCCCTCGTCGAAGTCCGGGTCGTCCAGCACCGCCTGCAGGAACGGGATATTGGTCGACACCCCGCGGATCCGGAACTCGGCCACCGCCCGCTTCGCCCTGCGCACCGCGGTGGGGAAATCCCGACCACGACAGGTCAGCTTCACCAGCATCGAGTCGAAGTGCGCGCCCACCTCCGCGCCCAGGTTCGTCCCGCCGTCCAGCCGGATCCCCGCACCGCCCGGTGAGCGGTAGGCGGTGATCCGTCCGGTGTCCGGGCGGAACCCGTTGGCCGGGTCCTCGGTGGTGATCCGGCACTGCAACGCCGCCCCGTGCGGTCTGATCGAATCCTGGCTCAAGCCAAGCTCTTCCAGCGACTCACCCGAGGCGATCCGCAACTGCGAACTCACCAGATCCACATCGGTGATCTCCTCGGTCACCGTATGCTCCACCTGAATCCGCGGGTTCATCTCGATGAAGAAGAACTGTCCGCGCTCATCCAGCAAGAACTCCACCGTGCCCGCGCAGCTGTAGCCGATCTGCCGCGCGAACGCCACCGCGTCGGCGCACATCTTCGCCCGCAACTCCGGGACCAAATTCGGGGCCGGCGCCAGTTCGATCACCTTCTGGTGCCGACGCTGCACCGAACAGTCCCGCTCGAACAGGTGCATCACGTTGCCATAGGTGTCGGCCAGGATCTGCACCTCGATGTGGCGGGGATTGATCACCGCCTGCTCCAGGAACACCGTCGGATCACCGAATGCCGACTCCGCCTCGCGCGACGCGGCCTCGATCGCCTCGCGTAGCAACGCAGGCTCGGCGACCCGGCGCATCCCGCGCCCACCACCACCGGCCACAGCCTTGACGAACAACGGGAACGTCATCGATTCCGATGCACCCAACAACTCGTCGACGTCCGCCGACGGCTCCGAGGAACTCAGCACCGGCAGACCAGCCGCCCGGGCCGCCGCGATCGCCCGCGACTTGTTGCCGGTCAACTCCAGCACCTCGGCGCTGGGGCCCACGAACGTGATCCCCGCCTCCGCGCAGGCCGCCGCCAGCTCCGGGTTCTCCGACAGGAAGCCGTACCCCGGATACACCGCATCGGCGCCCGCCGCGCGCGCCGTCTCCACGATCTGCGAGACCGTCAGATATGCCCGCACCGGATGGCCGATGTCGCCGATCTGATAGGACTCGTCGGCCTTGAGGCGATGCAACGAGTTGCGGTCTTCGTACGGATACACCGCGACTGTGGCGATGTCCAGTTCGAAGGCGGCGCGGAACGCGCGAACGGCAATCTCGCCGCGATTGGCTACCAGGACTTTGGAGATCATCGGCCACTCCTTCCGTCGTGGCTGCCCCAGTGGTGGCCGCCTAGACCAATGTGGACCAGTAACCCCAGAACTGGACCAGGATCAGAAGAATAACCGTGGTGAACCACAACGCCGTCAGCGACCACCGCCACTGATAAACGACACCGGCCACCGGATTACCTGCCAACGGCCGCAATGCGACCGCAGCCGTTACGACTAGCAGCGGAATTGTCACCGACCACACCACCATGCAGTAGGGGCACAGCGCGTAGATCTCATAGAGGCTCTGGAAGATAAGCCAGTGGACGAACGCGGCCCCCAGCAGCGTTCCGCCAGCCAACCCCGCCCAATACCACTGCGGCAAGCGCACTTTGGTCACCGCGAGCACTCCGGTGACCACCACCACCGTGAACGCCACGATGCCGATCAGCGGGTTGGGGAATCCGAACGCCGATGCCTGCGGCGTCACCATCACCGACCCGCACGAGAGCACCGGGTTAAAGTTGCACGACGGTTCGAACGCCGGGTCCTGCAGCAGATGGATCTTCTCGACGGTCAACGTCAGCGCCGAGGCCAGGCCGACGACTCCGGCGATCAGCACCCACCAGGCGCTGGCCGTGCCGACCCGGACACCCGGACACCCGGCAGCCGCTGCTGCGTCGTCGGCGGGCCCGGACTCCGGCTCGCCGGTGTCCTGCGGGGTGGATGCCGCGACGGTCACGACGCCGGGTCCGGCACCGGAGCAATCGCTTGATCGAGGCCGGGTAGGTCGGGAGCGACCGCTCGGATCGCGTCGACGAGCTGCTGTGGCGTGCCGCCGCTGACCCACTCCCACGGCTCACCGTTGATCTGGATGGTCGGTGTGCTGCCGATGCCGGACTCACCCGCGAGATTCTGCACCATCTCGACGTACTTGCCGGAGTTGATGCAGTCGGCGACGGTGCCACCGGCACCGGCCACCCGGGCGGCTTCGATCAGCGCAGGGTTCTCCATGCCCGGCGCACCTTCGGCGGGCTGCTCCGCGAACAGCCGGGCGTGGAACCGGGTGAATGCATCCTTGTTCTCGTCGGCCACGCAGTAGGCCGCGGCACCCGAGCGCGACGAGTAACCGCTGCTGACTTGGTCGAGGATCGCCAGCATCCGGTAGTCGACGGCCACGGCGCCACTGCTGACGAGGTTGGCGATGGTGGGGCCGAACTGTTCCTCGAAGTCGCGGCAGTGCGGGCACTGGAAGTCTTCGTACAGCGACAGCACCACCCGGGGCTCGGTGCTGCCTTCGGCGGTGGCGACAGTCGGAGCGGCCACCCGGATGGCCTGACCGGCGGTGACGCTCGGCGCCTTGTTCATGACGATGTAGCTGACGAGTCCGACGGCGAAGAGGATCACCACCGCAGTCAGACCTACCTGGATCAGCACGTTGCGCCTGCGGTCTGCTGCCTTCAGGTCGTAGCGAGCGGGTACTTTAGATTTCTTGGCCACGGAATCCTCGGTTGCGCGTACTCCGGGCAGACTTCCGCCCGGCATGGTCGTCCATCAGCGTACCGGCGGTCGGACAACGGCCGGTTCACACCCTGGACCGCAGCGCGGCGCTCACCTGACCGACGGCGTCAATGACGCCGCCGCCGAGCGCCGGGAAATTCGCGAAGCCATGCATCATGGACCCAAACTCGAGGAGGTCCGCCGACGAACCGGCGGCGCGCAGCTTCGTCACGTAGGAGCGACCCTGGTCGCGCAATGGATCGAAACCTGCCGTCACCACCACCGCGGGCGGCAGGTTCGACAAGTCGTTGGCCAGCAGCGGCGAGACGCGGGGGTCGTCGACGGGCATGTCGACGTACTGCGAGGCGAACCAGGTGAGGTCGGCCTCGGTCAGCAGGAAGCCGTCGGAGAACAACGTGCGCGAACGGCTGGGCACGTCGATCGCGAGGTAGGGATAGAGCAGCAACTGCAGGATCGGCGCCGGCGCGCCTGCGTCCCGCGCCAGCTGGCAGACCGTCGCGGCCAGCCCCCCACCCGCGCTGTCGCCGCCAATCGCCACGCGTCCTGGACGCGCCCCGAGTTCGCCGGAGTGTGCGAGGGCCCACAGGTAGGCGGCGTAGGCATCGTCGACGGCCGCGGGCGCCTTGTGCTCAGGAGCCAACCGATAGTCGACCGCCAGCACGTGGACGTCGGCGTCGCGGCAGAGCAGACGGCACACCGGGTCGTGGGTTTCCAGATCGCCGAAGACGTAGCCGCCGCCGTGGAAGTAGACCAGCAGCGCGGCGTCGTCGCGCGCAGCTCGGTAGTGGCGCGCACCGATGGGCCCCGCGGGACCGTCGATCACCAGGTCAGTGGTCTGAACCGCCACGGCGGGACCGCCGAACGGTCGGCATACCTGGCGGGCGCGTGCCCGCGTCGCAGCTGGATCGCCGAGGACACTGAGGGTGTTGAAGCCGACCGCGTGTTGGCCCGCCAGTATCAGCTGCACAGCAGGATCTAACGTGTTGCCGTCGATGGTGATCGGATTACCGCCTCCCGCGAGCAGCTGCACTCGACCAGGTAGCCGCCGGATGAGCCGCGACGCCACCAGAAACGAACCGTTGAGGATCGTGCGCTGAGCGTGCTCCGCGATCGAACTTCGACCAGTCATGAGCATCGACGGTAACATCGGGCTCCGCCTCTGGTGAACAACGCGGGAGAACAGATGTCATGACGTCGGCATCGGCTAACCCCACCGTCACCCTCAAACGACGACTTTGCGATTCCCCTTCTCGGACTCGGTGTGGGCGAATTGTCCCGACGAGCAGACAGCGGCCGCTGTCGGCACCCGCTACCGTCGGATCCCGAGACCTATACCGGGACTTGACCTAACCCGTGGGACACGTCGAGGACGCCTCCCGCAACACCCGCGCCGACGCCTCGTCCACCGGCAGCGCGTATCCGCGCAGCACCTCGATGAACTGCACCGAGTACTGGCACCAGAATGCTCGGTTCGGCGGCATCCACTCGGCCGGCTCCGAATCGCCCTTGTCCTGATTGGTGGGTCCGTCGACCGCGATCAGATTGGCCGGATCGTTGGCGAAGCGCAGCCGCAGTCGATCGGTCCAGGCCCGCGCGCCGAGGTCCCACGCCAGCGCCAACGGCACGATGTGGTCGATCTGCACCGACGCACCCACCTGCGCGCCACGGACGAACGAGATGACGGCGTTGGTGTACGGATCGCGCAGGGTGCCGGTGGCCACTGCCGTCGGGCAGCGACTGATCTCGACGTACGTCTTGTCCACCAGGTCGCGGTCGAGGATGTCGTTGCGGGTGTCGCAGCCGTTGTTCCCGCCCGGGGCGTCGTTGTCGTCGTACCAGGCCTCGCCGAAAGCCACTCTGCGGTAGTCATATCCGCGAGTCCGGAGCGGGATCACCACGATTCCCGCGAGCACGTCGATGCCGGGGGCGACGGTCGGCACCTCGGCCTCGGCGACGACCATGCGTGCGTGTTCGCCCGGCGCGGCGACCACCTGGATGGCCACCACGAAGGCCAGCACCGCAGCGGCGGCCAGCCAGCTCAGCTTGTTGAGGGTCACGACTTGTCCAGGTAGTCGACTTGGCCTGTATCGGTGAAGCGGGCGGCCAGCGTGTTCAGTGTGGACCCCGGGTCATGCGCGTACGTGGTCTCGCACAGCTGCCGCGACTCCTCGATGATGTCCCGGTGTTCTGCCAACGACAGCAACGAGAGCGTCAGGTTCTTTCTCCCAGCTTGCAACTGGCCCAACACATCTCCCTCGCTGCGTGCCTCAAGGTCGAGATCGGCCAGCGTGAATCCGTCGAGTGTGGCTGCCACCTGCTTGAGTCGAAGCCCCGCGGTGGAGTTCTGCGACATCTTCGTGGTGAGCAGGCACAGGCTCGGGTGGCTGCCGCGACCAATGCGACCCCGCAGTTGATGGAGTTGGCTGATCCCGAACCGGTCGGCATCCACCACCACCATCATCGTGGCGTTGGGTACGTCGACGCCCACCTCGATCACCGTGGTGGAGACCAGCACGTTGATCTCGCCCGCGCTGAACGCCCGCATCACCGCATCCTTCTCATCCGATGGTAAGCGGCCGTGCATGAGTCCGAGCCGCAGCTCGGAGAGCGGACCGAAATGCAGCATGGCGAAAAGTTCTTCGACGGTCGCCGATGGTTCGGGGGCGCCGTCGGCATTGCCGGCGCGGTCGTTTCGGCCCGCCGGCTTCTTATCGTCCTCGTCGATCCGCGGTGCGACGATGAACGCCTGCCGTCCCTGGTCGACTTCCTCGACGATGCGCTGCCAGGCCCGGTCCAGCCAGCGGGGTTTGTCCTTGACGAAGATGGTCTGCGTGGTGATGGGCTGGCGCCCCCGAGGCAGTTCCCGCAACGTCGACACGTCCAGGTCGCCGTAGACGATGAGCGCGATGGTGCGGGGTATCGGGGTGGCCGTCATCACCAGAAGATGCGGTGTGACGCCGTCAGGAGCCTTGTTGCGCAACTGATCTCGTTGCTCCACACCGAACCGGTGCTGCTCGTCGATGACGACGAGGCCGAGTTTGTGGAACGTCACGGTATCCTGCAGCAACGCGTGCGTGCCGATCACGATGCCCGCCTCGCCGGAGGCGATGGCGGCTCGCGCCGCGCGCTTCTGCCCCGCCGTCATCGAACCGGTGAGCAGGGTGACCCGCGTCGCCGACCCGTCGAAAGCACCCAGTTGTCCGCCCATCCCCAGCGGCCCGAGGATGGTCTCGATGGATCGAAGATGTTGAACAGCAAGCACTTCGGTGGGCGCCAGCAGCGCGCACTGGTAGCCCGCATCGATCATCTGCGTCATGGCCAGCAGCGCGATGATGGTCTTGCCGGAACCCACTTCGCCCTGCAGCAGGCGATTCATCGGGCGGCTGTCGGCCAGCTCGGCACGCAGCACCTCGAGCACCTCACGTTGGCCGGTCGTCAGCTCGAATGGCAGTCTCTTTTCCAACTTGGCCGACAGGCCGGTCCCGTCGCGCGGTGCAGACGGCCCGGACCGCGACACCTCCTCGTTGCGGCGTTTGACCAACGCCCACTGCAGCCCGATGGCCTCGTCGTAGATCAGCCGCTCGCGGGCACGTTCGCGTTCCTCTTCGCTCTCGGCGAGATGGATCGCCCGGATGGCAGCATCCTCGGACATCAAATTGTGCTTGCGCACAATGAATTCCGGCATCGGATCGTCGATGGGATCGAGTACGTCGAGGACTCGTCGGACACAGGCGTAGATGTCCCAGCTCTGCAATTTCGAGCTGGCGGCGTAGATGGGAAAGAAGTCCCGCTCGAAGATCGACAGGTCGAATGTGCGACTGCCGCTTGAGCCTTCGACGATCTTGCTCAGCGACTTGCTGCCTTTGTTGGTATCCAGGAGCAGGAATTCCGGGTGCGCAAGCTGAGGCCGATCCCGGTACGTGCTGATCTCACCGGAGATCAGCACGCGCTTACCTTGGGTCAGCGTGCGCTGCAGATAATGGGCGTTGAAGAAGGTAGCAGTGATGGCGCGACGCCCTGAACCGAGCGTGATGGTGAGAATCGTCCGGTGCGGAGGTTTCCTGGTCCGACGGGTGTCGGTGCCCGTGATGTCGTCGACGAACGTGACGTGCTCGCCCACGTCGTAGCCGTCGTCGTCGTCGCGGACGGTCATTCCGTCGACATAGCGGCGCGGATAGTGCCGGAGGAGGTCTTCGACCGTGCCGATGTCGAATACCACCGCGAGCAGTTCGGCTGGCTTGCCGCCGATGACCATGTCGAGTCGATCGCTCATTCCCACCACGGCTATTCGACTCCGATCAGCAGCGCATCGCCCCGGTGGCCTGTCTGGTAGGTGACCAGTTCGACGCCAAGGTGCTGCCGGTGCACGTGCGCGGAAAGCTGATATCCGACCTGGGCGTCGACGTCCGAACCGAGCAGAACGGTGATCAGCTCGCCGCCCGCGACCATCAGCAGGTCGATCAGACCCGCGCCCGCGGCGGTGATATCGGGGCCAACGATGAGCACCTCGTCGCCCGCGATGCCCAGACCGTCGCCCGGTCGGCACGGCCCGGCCCAGGTGAGTGCCTCCTCGATGGCCACCCGGACAGAGCCGTAGCGGGCCGACGCGGCTGCCCGCGCCATCGTGTATCCGTCGTCCACGGGTGGGCGCTCGGGGTCATGCACGGCGAGCGCCGCCAGACCTGCGACCATCGAGCCCGTCGGCAGCGGCACCACGTCGATGCCCCACCCGTTGGCCGCCGTACATGCCGCCACCAGTTCCTCGGCGGCCACGAAGCCGTTGGGCAGCACCAGCACCTGCGCCGCCGCCGTGTCGACGATGGCGCGCAGCAGCTGGCTGGACGGGACGGCCGACGGAGTTCCGGTGGCGTCGCGCACCGGACTCACCACGAACGCGCCCTCGGTGGTGAACAACTGTTCAGCGCCGTCGCCGTCGACCACGGCGAGCACCGCCCGCTGACGCGCCCAGCCGCCCGCCGACGCCACCGCAGCACTGGTGAGCGCGGTGACTTGGATCGCGCTGACGGAACCGGCGGCCAGCCCGGCCTCGATCGCGCCGCCCGCGTCGTCGGCGTGGACGTGCACGGAGTGCATCTCACCGCTGTCGGCGGCGATGACGACGGAGTCTCCGATGCGCGTGAGCTGCGCGCGCAAGGCTTGCACGCCGTCGGCGTCACAGCCGGTGAGCTGGTACATCACTTCGAACTTGGGCGGGGCGTGGCCGAGCTGCGCGTCGTGGGGGTGCGGCGGCCGGGCCGGCCGGTAGTGCCTGCGTGGCGGCGCCTCCCCGGTGAGTGTGGTGTTTAGCGCGTCGAGCAACACCAAAAGCCCGCGGCCGCCCGCGTCGACGACACCCGCCTGGGCGAGCACGTCCAGCTGCTCGGTTGTCTTCTCCAACGCAACCGTGGCCGCATCGGCGGCTGCCGCGACAGCCTGCGCGACGTCGTCGCCGTCGGCGGCGGCGTCCTCGACCGCCTGCGCCGCGGCCTGGAGCACCGTCACGATGGTGCCGGGCACCGCCGCGCCCATGGCCGCCACCACCAACGCCACCGCGTGCCGCAGACCGGCGCCCAGGACACATGCGCCGATTCCAGTCAGCGGTGTGGCGTCGGCGCACACCTCCGCAATGCCGCGCAGGATCTGCGACAGGATGACGCCGGAATTGCCGCGCGCCCCCTCATGCGCGCCCGCCGCGAGCGCGGCGGCCACCGTCGCGACGTCATCGGCCGGGGCGTCGGTGTCAGGGGCGTCGGTGTCAGGGGAGGCATCGGCACGCGCCAGTGCGGCGCGCATGGTGAACAGCATGTTGGTGCCGGTATCGGCGTCGGGTACCGGGAAGACGTTGAGCTGGTTGATCTCGTCGATATGGGTGATGAGATCGCCTACGCACACGTGCGCCCACTGCCGAAGAAAGGCGGCATCGAGCCGACGGTCCGCCATCCCACCTCCCGTTCGCCGCACCGGTGCGCGTCAGCCTAGCCGCGGCCGCTGACATCCCGGCGCACCATCCACAGACCGCACAACCGGGTCGCCCTTGGGCTCATTTTGGTGTTCACGCAACTCGTCGCTATCCTGGTCAGGTTGTCGGGTCACCCCCTCCGGAGGGTTGTTGGCCCCCAGATACTGATTCGAGGAGTTCTAGATATGGCTGCCGTGTGCGACGTGTGCGGAAAGGGCCCCGGCTTCGGCAAGTCGGTGTCGCACTCCCATCGCCGGACCAGCCGACGCTGGGACCCGAACATCCAGGTCGTGCACGCTGTTTCGTCCAGCGGTGGCAACAAGAAGCGGATCAACGCTTGCACCTCGTGCATCAAGGCGGGCAAGGTCGTCCGCGGCTGAGCCGCGTCATCAGGGCGGTACGGTCCTTGCGCCGGGCGCTGCGCGTCGACTTTGAATATTCGCGTTGACTTTGAATCAGGTGCGCCAATTCGCCTGATTTGCCGCCCACGTTTCAAAGTCGATGCCGAGATTCAACCTCGACAGCTGGTAGACGACGGCGGCACGTACACGGCAGAAGATATCGGCCTCGGAGTCACCGGCCACTACGCGCACCGCCACCCAATTCAGTCGCGCGACCTCCTCGTGCCGACGCAGGTCCCGTTTGTACTGTCGGCGCTTGGTTCGGTGTTCGTCGCCGTCGAATTCGACGGCGACCAGCACGTCGCGCCAACCCATGTCGAGGCGTGCAACAAAACGCCCGTCGTCATCGAAGATCTCGATCTGCGTGTCAACCGGCGGAAGACCCGAACGACGGAGCAGCAGCCGCAACCACGTCTCCCACAGTGATTCGGCGGCCGGGTCAGCCAGAGCCAGCACGACCTCAAGTTGACGGAGCCCCCGCACGTGGGGATGGCGCGCGGCGACATGTTCGATGTCAGAGGGCTGAAGTTTCGTCGCATGCAGGAGCGCGTCCACCCTGGCGACAGCAGGTTCCAGCGGTCCCCGACGGCCCAGATCGAACACCGTACGTGGGGTCGTGGTCACCGGAATACCGCTCACGACCTCGAACTCGCCGTCTGCCAACGCGTTCTGGCGGGTCCGCACACCAGCAGGCGGCCTGGCGTTACCGCACAACAACTCGATATCCACCGTGTCGTCGACCCAGCGCGAACCGTGCAGGGCAGCGGCGGCGAGCCCGGCGACAACGGATCGTCGCCGAGACCACAACCATGCGGCAACCGTTCGGTGGAGCAAGCTCTCCGGTTCCGAGTGGTGCAGGTAGACACCGGGAAAAAGCATCCGGTACCGAGTACGAAGCTCATGCCGATTCACCAGCCCGGCAGCCACTGCCTCCGCGGCGAGGAATGGCCTACCAGCGATCACCCGTGTACTGTGGCAAAACCCACGCCAGCCCGTGTGCGGCTATTCACAGGCTGCTGAACGGATCTAGGGCAACCGCCAGTCGATCGGCTCGGCACCCAGCTGCGCCAGCAGTTCGTTGGCGCGGCTGAAGGGCCGCGACCCGAAGAACCCGCGCGACGCCGACAGCGGCGACGGGTGCACTGATTCGATGGTCCCCACCCGGCTCGCGCCCTGCGCCAGCATGGGTTTCAGCGTCGCCGCATCCTTGCCCCAGAGGATCGCCACCAGGGGCAGTTCACGCGCGACGAGTGCGCGGATGGCGCATTCGGTGACGGCCTCCCAGCCCTTTCCCCGATGCGACGCGGGGGTGCCGGGCCGCACCGTGAGCACCCTGTTGAGGAGCACCACACCGCGCTGCGACCAGGCCGACAGATCACCGCTGGACGGCGGCGGATAGCCCAAGTCGGAGGCGTACTCGGTGAAGATGTTGGACAGGCTGCGCGGCAAGGGCGACACCTCGGCGGCCACCGAGAAGCTGAGCCCGACAGCGTGTCCGGGCGTGGGATAGGGATCCTGCCCGACGATCAGCACCCGGACATCGTCGAACGCAGAGGTGAAGGCCCGCAGCACGTTCGGCCCCGCGGGCAGATAGCGGCGCCCTTCGGCGATCTCGGTGCGCAGGTACTCCCCCAGCTGCGCCACCTGCGGCGCGACCGGTTCCAGAGCGCGCGCCCATCCGGGTTCGACGAGTTCGTTCAGCGGCCGAGCGGTCACAGGCAGTCAACTTAACCGAACGACTGCCAACCCGTTTCACCCTCCCACGCCCTGCCGTCGACCATAACCTGTGCGGGGCCCTCGGACGTTCGACCGATGACGCGCCATCCAGGAGGCACCGTTGTCGGGAAAACCGCAACAAGGGCATGATCCTCGCCGCCACCCAGTACCCAGGCCAACGGATCGGCGTCGGTAACGGCGGCGGCCTCTGCCACTGCGGCCCGGTCGTCGGCCAGGGCGTCAGCGAACAGATCGACGCACACTGCCGACGCCTGACCGATGTGCGCGAGATCGGCGAGCAGGCCGTCGGAGACGTCGGTCATCGCCTGCGCCCCGGCGTCCGCGGCGACGACACCCTGCCCGTACGGCGGCGCCGGAACGAGGTGTCGTGCACGGAGTTCGGGAAAACTGTCGATCTCGTTGCGCCACAGTGCATATCCCGCTGCTGAGCGGCCCAGCTCACCGACGACCGCCACCACCGAGCCGGGCCGGGCACCACCGCGTGTGACGGGGTCGCGACCGTCCAGATCACCGAGCACCGTGACCGAGACCACCCACTGCGGGGCGGCCACCAGGTCGCCGCCGACGATCCCCGCGCCGAGCCGGTCCGCCTCGTCCCACAGGCCGTCGACCAACTCGATCAGCAGGCGCGCCTGGGTGCCGGTCGGTGCACCCAGCGCCACCACGAAGGCGCTCACCCGCGCCCCCATGGCCTCGATATCGGCGGCGTTCTGGGCGATCGCCTTGCGGCCGACGTCGAACGGGCGCGACCAGTCGAAGCGGAAATGCCTGTTCTCGATCAGCATGTCGGTGGACACCGCGGTGCGGCCACCCTCGATAAGGACCAACGCGGCGTCGTCACCGGGCCCGAGTGCGACCTGGCGGGGCTGCCCGCGACCTGCGGTCAGCCGGTCGATGACTGTGAACTCCCCCACTTGCGCGAGTGTTTCGTCGCCCATCTGCGCTCCTCCACCCCGTCCGACCCGGCCCGGCGCTGCTCTCTCCGCTGAACACACGTCCGACCTGCGGTACGTTTGGGCCCTGCCGAGGGTTGCAGCCCGCGTTGACCGGCCAGTGTATTGCGGGCGGGCTGTTCGTCAGGATGTGACGGTCGAACGGGAGATGAGGAGACTGCGGGTGGTCGAGGCTTTCGTGCTGATCCAGACCGAAGTGGGCCGCGCCGAGGTCGTCGCCAAGCAGCTTGCCGGACTGCCGGGCGTCCTGACGGCCGAGTACGTCACCGGCCCCTACGACGTGGTCGCCCGCGTCGGCGCCGACTCACTGGCCGAGTTGCAGTCCAACGTGGTGGCGCCTGTTCAGCAGGTCACCGGCATCACCCGCACCCTGACCTGCCCGATCGCCAGCGGTGACGACGTCTGAGCGAGCAGGACCATGACGGGCCGCCGAAGGGACTGATCGCCGCCGCCCTCGTCGTGGCCGTCGCAACGGTGATCACCGTTCTCGGTGTCGCGGCGTCACGGCAGCAACCCGACGCACCGAGCCCGGTCCGCCTTGCGGGCGTGCCCGCCCCCGAGGCGGGCGGCCCCGAGTGCACCGCATTGGTGGACGCGCTGCCCGAGCACCTCGGTGACTACAGCGCAGCGACCATCGACGATCCGGCTCCGGAGGGCGCGGCCGCCTGGCAGGCCGAGCCGAACACGGAGCCTGTGGTGCTGCGCTGCGGACTGGACCGGCCGCTGGACTTCGTCGCGGGCGTGCCGCTGCAACAGGTCGACGCGGTGCAGTGGTTCCAGGTCTCGGAGAATCCGGCCGACGCGGGCGGCCGCGGCACGTGGTTCGCGGTCGATCGGCCTGTCTACGTCGCGCTGACGTTGCCGCCGGGTTCCGGACCCACCCCCATTCAGCAGCTCTCCGGGGTGATCGCGCAGGTCCTTCCCGCGGTGACACCCGAACCGGCCGCCGCAGGTTAGCGCAGGCCCGTCCCGCGGGCAACGGCCGTCTCGACCATCGCGGCCAGCAGCGTCGGGTAGTCCACTCCGCTGGCAGCCCACATCCGCGGATACATCGAGATGGTGGTGAACCCCGGCATGGTGTTGATCTCGTTGACCACCGGGCCGTCCTCGGTGAGGAAGAAGTCGACGCGGGCCAGACCCTGGCAGTCGATGGCCCGGAACGAGCGGATCGCCATCTCCCTGATCTCCGCGGCGACGTCGTCGTCGACCTTGGCAGGCACGTCCAGTTCGGCAGCGTCCTCGAGGTACTTGGTGGCGAAGTCGTAGAAGCCGTCCTCACGACCCTTCACCCCGGCCACCCGGATCTCGCCGACGGTGCTGGCCGTCACCGACCCGTCGGGCAGTTCGAGGACGCCGCATTCGAGCTCGCGCCCCGGTATGCCCTTCTCGACGATCACCTTGGGGTCGTGCTTGCGGGCGACGGCGATCGCTGCGGGGAGCTGGTCCCACTCGGTCACCCGGCTCACCCCGATCGACGACCCACCGCGGGCGGGCTTGACGAATACGGGCAGGCCGAGCCGCTCACGCTGGTCGAAGTCCAGGGTGGCGACCGACGGCCGCAGCGCCACGTGGTCGACGACGGGCAGGCCGTCAGACGCCAACAGCTTCTTGGTGAACTCCTTGTCCATACCCGCGGCACTGGCGAGCACGCCGGCACCGACGTACGGCACCCCGGCGAGTTCGAGCAGGCCCTGGATGGTGCCGTCCTCGCCGTACGGTCCGTGCAGGACGGGGAAGACGACGTCCACCGCGGCGAGGATCTCGCCTGCACCCTTACCCAGGGACAGCAGCTGCCCCCGGCGGCGCGGATCAGCTGTCAGGGCCAATGCCGCACCTGAGGTGCCGCTGACCTTCGGCAGCTGGCCATCGGCGATCGAGAGGCTCGCCGGCCTGGCGTCGGACAACACCCACGACCCCTCCGGCGTGATGCCGACCGGGATCACGTCGAACCGTGCTGGATCCAGATTCTTGAGGATGCTGCCTGCCGAAACGCAGGAAATCGCATGTTCTGAACTGCGCCCGCCGAACACGACCGCGACGCGGATTCGGCCACTCACAAGCTGGAGACGTTACCGGGTGCGCCGCGCAGTGACCGGTCGACGTCGGCGAGCAGGTCGTCGGTGTCCTCGATACCTGCAGAGATGCGCGCAAATCCGGGGCTGACGGGGTCGCCCCAGCGGGCCCGCCGGTCGACAGAGGTGTGAATGCCGCCGAAGCTGGTGGCGGCCACCAGCAGCTCGCTGCCTGCCACCAGAGCGTGGACGGCCTCGGCGTCGGCGAGTTCGATCGACACCAGTCCTCCGAAGCGCCGCATCTGCGCGGCCGCGACAGGGTGGGACGGATCGTCGGGCAGGCCCGGATACCGCACCGATCGGACCGCCGGATGACGGGTCAGCAGCGTCGCCAGTGCCTGCGCGTTGGCGCACTGCCGTTCGAACCGCAGTCCCGCGGTACCGAGGCTGCGCAGCACCAGCCAGGCCTCCAACGAACCGAGGATCGGGCCTGCGAGCAGACGTTCGCGCTGCACCGCCGCCATCAGTTCCGGTCGACTGCCCGCGACGTAGCCCGCGAGCAGATCGCTGTGCCCGGACAGCGCCTTGGTGGCACTAGCCACCACCAGATCGGCACCGAGCGAAAGCGGTTGCTGGCCCATCGGGGTCGGCGTGGTGTTGTCGACCACCAGCACCGAGCCCTCGGACCGGCACGTCATCGCCAGCCGATGCAGGTCGACGACGTCCAACGTGGGGTTCGACGGGGTCTCGGCTAGGATAACGTCCGCGCTGCGCGCCGCTTCGCACATCTGGGAGCAGTCGGCCTCGATGACGCGAACTCCGTTGGGTGCCAGTGCTTCTGCCGCGTACCGACGAACCTGGTAGTAACCATCTGACGGCACCACAAGCACCGAATCCGGACGGCACAGCACCCGAAGCGTCGCCGTGATGGCGGCCATGCCCGAGCCGAACACCAGAGCCGACACGGAGCCTTCCAGCTGGGCCAGCGCCGACTCGAGCAGGCGCCAGGTGGGATTGGAGGCGCGGCCGTAGAAATCGAGCGACGACGATTCCTCGCCGTCGAGGTGGTACGCCGCCACCGGCGTGGGCACCGGGCCCACTGGCTGGCCAGCCACGGCATCCGTGCCGACCGCAAGGACACTGCGCGTGGAGTCACCGAACCTGGCCATCTCCGTCACTCCGGCTTCGTACGTCGTCCGAGCAGCAGGGCCACCGCTTCCTCGACCGACAGGCCCCGATGACACACCCGGTGCACCGCGTCGGTCAGCGGCATCTCCACGTCGTAACTCGACGCCAGCGCCAGCACGGATGCACAGGACGTCACCCCTTCGGCGACGTGACCACCCGCCGCCTGTTGCGCAGATTCAAGCGTCTCGCCCCTGCCGAGGCGTTCGCCGAAGCTGCGGTTGCGCGACTGCGGCGACGTGCAGGTGGCCACGAGGTCGCCCACCCCGGCGAGGCCCGCGAGGGTGGCGCCCTTGGCGCCGAGGGCGATGCCGAGACGCATAATCTCGGCGAGTCCGCGGGTGATGATCGCGGCCGCGGTGTTCTCGCCGAGCCCGACACCAGCCGCCATTCCCGCGGCCAGCGCGATGACGTTCTTGCAGGCGCCGCCGATCTCGGTGCCCACCACGTCGGAGTTCGTATACGGACGGAAATATCGGGTGTTCAGCCCGCGTTGCAGTGCGACCGCGCGGCCCGAATCGGTGCACGCGACGACGGTGGCCGCGGGCTGCCCGTCGGCGATCTCGCTGGCCAGGTTGGGGCCCGACAGCACAGCCACCCGGCTCGGGTCGATGCCGGTGACCGCGACGATCACCTGACTCATGCGCATCAGGCTGTTCAGTTCGATCCCCTTGGCGAGGCTGACCAACGTGGAATCCTCGGCAATCGCGCCGGTCCAGCTGGACAGGTTGGCGCGCAGCGCCTGCGCGGGCACCGCCAGCAGCACCGTCGCGGCCCCCGACAGAGCCTCATGGGCATCGGCTGTGGCGCGCACGCCTGTCGGCAGATCGACTCCCGGCAGGTAGCCCCCGTTGCGCCGCGTCGACGTGATCTCGTCGGCCACTTCGGCTCGACGCGCCCACAACCGCACGTCGTTGCCGGCGTCGCCGAGCACCTTAGCCATTGCGGTGCCCCACGCGCCGGCACCCATTACGGTCACCGTGAGATCCGCTGCACCCGTCACCGGCATCACTGTATCGGGGACTGGCAGGATGACATTCATGAGTCGCGAGCACGTCGAACTGGGCGTGGTGATCGCGGTCAAACGACTCACCACGGCCAAGACCCGGCTGGCGCCGGTGTTCTCAGCGCAGACACGCGAACGGGTGGTGCTGGCGATGCTGATCGACACCGTTACCGCGGCGCGTCAGGTGCCCGCGGTTCGTTCCGTCACCGTCGTCACCCCTGATGACGGGGTGGCCCAGGCGATGCGCGAAGCCGGCGCCGACGTAGTCTCCGACCCGACCCCCGCCGGCCACGCTGATCCGTTGAACAACGCGGTGCTGGTCGCGGAGGCGGCGGTTCGTGCCCGAACCCCGAATATTGCTGTGCTGCAAGGGGATCTGCCTGCCTTGCGACCGCATGAGCTGACCGCCGCCATCGACGCCGCCGCGGCGCATTCCCGCAGTTTCGTCGCCGATCGGCACGGCACCGGCACCGCGGCGCTGCTATCCTTCGGCGTGCCCCTTGAGCCTACCCTCGGCGCGAATTCAGCAGCACGCCATCGTGATTCGGGAGCGATCGAACTGTTCGGCGCCTGGCCGGGTCTGCGCTGCGACATCGACACCCCGGACGACCTCGCCGTAGCGCGTCGACTCGGGGTCGGCGTGGCGACCAACGCAGCCATCTCCTCGCCCCTAAGCAACCGATGAGGGATGATCGCATCTGTGACCGAAGCCGAAGCGGAGACCAGGACCACCGATACCGAATGGCAGTCGACCGATTCGGCGCCGGATGCGCCGCCCGCGGCCACCGCGGCCGCTGTCGATGACGCACTGCCCGATGACCGCTACCTCAACCGTGAACTGAGCTGGCTCGACTTCAACGCGCGTGTGCTCGCCCTGGCCGCCGACACCTCGCTGCCGCTGCTGGAACGAGCCAAGTTCCTGGCGATCTTCAGCTCGAACCTCGACGAGTTCTACATGGTGCGCGTCGCCGGCCTCAAACGCCGCGACGAGATGGGGCTCTCGGTGCGTTCGGCCGACGGCCTCTCACCGCGCGAACAGTTGCGACGCATCGGGGAACGCACGCAACAAATCTCCAGCCGCCACGCCCAGACGTTCCTCGATTCGGTTCGGCCCGCGCTGGCCAAGGAGGACATCCTGGTCGTGACGTGGGCCCAACTCGACGACAGCGAACGCTCGACGCTGTCGACGTACTTCCACGAGCAGGTCTTCCCCGTCCTGACACCGCTGGCCGTCGACCCCGCCCATCCGTTCCCGTTCGTGTCGGGGTTGAGCCTCAACCTCGCGGTGACGGTGCGCCAACCCGACGACGGGACCCAGCATTTCGCGAGGATCAAGGTTCCCGACAACGTCGACCGTTTCGTCGAACTGAGCCGCACCGAGTCGGGCGAGGTCCGCTTCCTGCCGATGGAGGAGCTGATCGCCGCGTTCCTCAACGTGCTGTTCCCCGGGCTGGACATCGTCGAGCACCACGCCTTCCGCATCACCCGAAACGCCGATTTCGAGGTCGAAGAGGACCGTGACGAGGATCTGCTCAAGGCGCTGGAACGAGAACTGGCGCGGCGTCGGTTCGGCTCGCCGGTGCGGCTCGAAGTGGCCGACGACATGACCGAGAACATGCTCGAGCTGCTGTTGCGCGAGCTGGATGTCCACCCCGGCGACGTCATCGAGGTGCCCGGTCTGCTCGACCTGTCGTGCCTCTGGCAGATCTACGGCGTGGACCGCCCCGACCTCAAGGATCCGACGTTCGTGCCCGCCACCCCACCGGCGTTCGGCGAGCGGGAGACGCCGAAAAGCATCTTCTCGACGCTGCGCGACGGCGACGTCCTGGTGCACCACCCGTACGATTCCTTCTCCACCACGGTGCAAAGATTCATCGAACAGGCCGCCGCCGACCCCAACGTGCTGGCCATCAAGCAGACGCTGTATCGGACCTCGGGCGACTCGCCGATCGTCAACGCGCTGATCGACGCTGCCGAGGCGGGTAAGCAGGTCGTGGCGCTGGTCGAGATCAAGGCGCGGTTCGACGAGCAGGCAAACATCAAGTGGGCCCGAGAGCTGGAAAAGGCGGGCGTGCACGTCGTGTACGGGTTGATCGGGCTCAAGACACACTGCAAGACCTGCCTGGTGGTCCGGCGCGAGGGATCGACCATCCGGCGCTACTGCCACATCGGGACAGGCAACTACAACCCGAAGACCGCGCGCCTCTACGAGGATGTGGGCCTGCTCACCGCCGCTCCGGACATCGGCGCCGATCTCACCGACCTGTTCAACTCGCTGACCGGCTATTCCCGCAAGGTGAGTTACCGCAATCTGCTGGTGGCTCCGTACGGCGTGCGCCGGGGCATCGTCGAGCGCATCGAGCGCGAGGTCGCCGCGGCCCGTGACGGCGCCGAGGCCAGGATCCGGCTCAAGGCCAACGCGCTGGTGGACGAGCAGGTGATCGACGCGCTCTACCGGGCGTCGCAGGCCGGTGTGCGTGTCGAGGTGGTGGTACGCGGCATCTGCGCGTTGCGGCCAGGTATGCCGGGCTTCTCCGAAAATATCGTGGTGCGTTCGATATTGGGCAGATTCCTCGAGCACTCACGCGTTATTCACTTCCGCGCCATCGACGAGTTCTGGATCGGCAGTGCCGACATGATGCATCGTAATCTCGACCGCCGCGTCGAGGTGATGGCTCAAGTCAAGGATCCGAGGCTCACCGCTACTCTGGGCGACGTGTTCGAGTCGGCGATGGACCCATCGACACGCTGTTGGGAACTCGCCGAGGACGGTCACTGGACCGCGGCGCCGCACGATGGCCACTCGGTTCGCGACCACCAGGTTTCGCTGATGGAACAGCATCGGCAGCGCTGAGAGTTTCGGGTAAGCCCACCCCCGACGCGGGAGCGAGGAAAGTTTGGCGAAGGAGAAGTCGGAGATTCTGGCTGCGGGCGCGGTTCTGTGGCGCCCCGTCGCCAGGCGCTCCGTTCCCGAGATCGCCGTAGTGCACCGGCCGAGATACGACGACTGGTCCTTACCGAAGGGCAAAGTCGATCCAGGCGAGACCCAACCGGTGACCGCGGTCCGCGAGATCTTCGAGGAGACCGGTTACGGCTGTATTCTCGGGCGCAGGCTTCCCGCGGTGTCCTATCCGGTCGAGGCAGGCCAGAAAAGGGTCGCCTACTGGACCGCGCGGGTCTGCGACGGGGACTTCTCCCCGAACGACGAGGTCGATCAACTGCTGTGGATGGCGCCGCGCGATGCGCTGAAAAGGCTTGTCTACCCACACGACCGAAGGGTGGTCCGCAGGTTCGCCAAGGTGCCTGCGGACACCAGGACCGTGTTGGTGGTCCGGCACGCCACGGCAGGCAGCAGATCCAGGTTCAACGGTGACGACGCTCTGCGCCCCCTGGACAAGAACGGTCGCGCTCAGGCCGAGGCTCTGGTCGGTGTCCTGCTGGCTTTCGGTGCCACATCAGTCTTCTCAGCCGACCGTACGCGGTGCCGTCAGACAATGGAACCGCTGGCGCAGGAGCTCGGCGTCGACATCGCCGACGAACCCGCCCTCGCCGAGCAGGCCTACGCGGACAGCCGCAAGCAGGCCCGGGAGCGGTTGCTGGAGATCGCCGAGTCCGGCGGCACACCGGCGATCTGCTCGCAGGGCAAGGTCATCCCGCATGTGATCGCGTGGTGGTGTGAGCGCGACGGAGTGCAGCCCGACAAGTCCCGCAACAGGAAAGGCAGTGTCTGGGTGCTGTCGCTTTCCGGCGGCAAATTAGTGGCAGCCGACCACATCAGCAGTCCCCTGCCACGGCAATAACCCCAGCCCGCCGATACTCATCGAGCCACGAGATTCCTACTGCGCCAGCGGCGTTCACCTTGCAGCGCTGCTGAACGCGCCGAATCTACTTGCGGCCGCGCTTGGCCGGAGCCTTCTTGGCGGGCGCCTTGGTCGCGGCCTTCTTGACCGGAGCCTTGGACACGGCCTTCTTGACCGGACCCTTCTTAGCGGGAGCCTTGGTGACGGCCTTCTTGACCGGCGCCTTGGTGACGGCCTTCTTGGCCGGAGCCTTGGTGACGGCCTTCTTGGCCGGCGCCTTGGTGACGGCCTTCTTGGCCGGAGCCTTGGTGACGGCCTTTTTGGCCGGAGCCTTGGTGGCTGCGGCGGCCTTCTTGGCCGGCGCCTTCTTGGCCGGCGCCTTCTTGGCGGCCTTTTTCGCCGGACCCGCGACCACACCGCGCTTCACCGCGGGGCCGTCCGCTGGGAGACGCTGTGCGCCAGAGACAACCGCCTTGAACTGAGCACCGGGACGGAATGCCGGGACGGAGGTGGGCTTGACCTTGACGGTCTCGCCAGTGCGCGGGTTGCGCGCAACTCGGGCGGCACGACGACGCTGTTCGAAAACGCCGAAACCTGTGATGGTCACGCTGTCACCCCTGTGCACCGCGCGCACGATCGTGTCGACGACGTTCTCCACCGCAGCGGTCGCCTGCCGACGATCCGAGCCCAATTTCTCCGTGAGTACGTCGATGAGCTCTGCCTTATTCATGCAAAAACCTCCGAAGCCAGTGGTCCCGTTATGGACCGACTGGTTGCCACGGTAAACCCTGTCGAGGCTGATTTCCAAGAGCCACGCGCAGTTTCACGTCACTCTGGCGAACTTTTCGGCAATCTGGTTGCCGCCCTTGGCCTCCTGTGGGCGCCCTTGGCGGGCCTGCGATCCGCAGCTGATCTTGATTGCGGCGGGCCCGATTACGGGGCCGGCAGAGTCCTCGGCTTCCAGCTCGGCCTGTTGGCCTCGAAGGTGTCTATGTCGGCGGATTTCCGCAGCGTGAGGCCTATATCGTCGAGGCCTTCCAGCAACCGCCATGCGGTGTAATCGTCAATCCTGAACGGCACCACTACCGTTCCCGCGACGATGTTTCGATCTTGAAGATTCACAGTGATTTCCATGCCGGGACGCTGCTCCAGAAGCTTCCACAGAAGTTCGACATCATCGTGGTTCACTTCGGCGGCCAGGAGGCCGGCTTTACCGGCGTTGCCACGGAAGATGTCAGCGAACCGAGCAGAGATCACGACCCGGAAGCCGAAATCCATCAGTGCCCATACGGCGTGTTCGCGGGAGGATCCGGTGCCGAAATCGGGCCCCGCCACCAACACCGAGCCCTTGTCGAACGGGCTCAGGTTGAGGATGAAGGACGGGTCGTTTCGCCACGAGGCGAAGAGTCCGTCCTCGAAACCGGTTCGGGTGACCCGTTTCAAATACACCGCCGGGATGATCTGGTCGGTGTCGACATTGCTCCGGCGAAAGGGGACGCCGATGCCGTTGTGGGTCCGAAAGGCTTCCATTGCACTCTCCTCAGGCCAGATCCGCGGGCGATGACAGGGTTCCGCGCACCGCGGTGGCGGCGGCGACCTCGGGCGAAACCAGGTGCGTACGCCCACCCTTGCCCTGCCTGCCCTCGAAGTTTCGGTTCGACGTCGACGCGCACCGCTCACCGGGGGCGAGCTGGTCGGGGTTCATCCCGAGACACATCGAACACCCGGCCTGGCGCCAGTCGGCGCCCGCGGCCGTGAAAATCTCCCCCAGCCCTTCGGATTCGGCCTGGGCACGCACTCGCATCGAGCCGGGGACCACCAGCATCCGCACCCCGTCGGCGACCTTGCGGCCGCGCAGGACGTCCGCGACGGTCCGCAGATCCTCGATCCGGCCGTTGGTGCACGACCCGACGAATACGGCGTCCACCGCGATGTCGCGGATCGCGGTGCCCGCCGTTAAGCCCATGTAGGTCAACGCCTTCTCGGCCGCCTGGCGGTCGCCGTCGTCGGTGATCAGTTCCGGGTCGGGCACGTTCGCGCTCAGCGGAACACCCTGCCCGGGGTTAGTCCCCCACGTCACGAACGGGCTCAATGTCGCCGCGTCGATGTAGACCTCGGCGTCGAATTCCGCACCCTCATCGGTACGCAACTGATCCCACGCCGCCACAGCAGCGTCCCAGTCGGCGCCGGACGGGGCGTGCGGTCGGCCCTTGAGGAACTCGTAGGTGATCTCGTCCGGGGCGATCATCCCAGCCCGCGCGCCGGCCTCGATGCTCATGTTGCAGATCGTCATCCGGGCTTCCATCGACAGCGCCTCGATGGCACCGCCCCGATATTCGATGACATACCCTTGGCCGCCGCCGGTTCCGATCTTGGCGATGACTGCCAGAATGATGTCTTTGGCCGACACCCCCTGCGGCAGCACACCGTCGACGTTCACGGCCATCGTCCGAAACGGTCGGAGCGGCAACGTCTGGGTGGCGAGCACATGCTCAACCTCGGACGTGCCGATACCCATGGCCAGTGCGCCGAACGCACCATGTGTCGAGGTATGGCTGTCGCCGCATACGACGGTGGTGCCCGGTTGGGTGAGCCCGAGTTGCGGGCCGATGATGTGGACGATGCCCTGCTCGATGTCGCCCATGGGGTGCAGGCGGATACCGAACTGCTCGCAGTTGCGGCGCAGAGTCTCGACCTGGGTGCGCGACACCAGATCGGCGATGGGCTTGTCGATGTCGACCGTCGGCACGTTGTGGTCTTCGGTGGCGATCGTCAGATCCGGGCGCCGGACGGGGCGACCTGCCAGGCGCAGGCCGTCGAACGCCTGCGGGCTGGTGACCTCATGCACGAGGTGCAGGTCGATGTAGATCAGGTCGGGTTCGCGTGCCGCGTTGGTACCGGTTCCCTCGACGACGACGTGGTCGGCCCACACCTTCTCAGGCAGGGTGCGCGGCTTGTCAGTCTGGGCCATGGCTTCATTCCTTCGCTCGCGTCGCCTACCGTGCCGGGCTGGGTATCTCACAATGCGGGACGCTAGTATCTCCCTGTGAGAAAGGATAGCGGTATCGGCGTGCTCGACAAAGCGGTGGGAGTGCTGCACACGGTGGCCGAGTCCCCCTGCGGGCTGGCCGAACTGTGCGAGCGCACCGGACTGCCAAGGGCCACCGCGCACCGACTTGCCGCCGGACTCGAGACCCATCGCCTGCTCGCCCGCGACGCTGACGGCCGGTGGCGGCTCGGTCCCGCACTCACCGAACTCGCCGGACAGGTCAACGATCCGATCCTGGCGGCAGGCGCCGCGGTGCTGCCCCGACTTCGGGAGATCACCGGCGAGAGCGTCCAGTTGTACCGCAGGGAAGGCGCCGCACGCATCTGCATCATCGCCCTGGAACCGCCTGCGGGACTGCGGGATACGGTGCCCGTCGGCAGTCGGCTGCCCATGACCGCCGGCTCCGGCGCCAAGGTGTTGTTGGCCTACAGCGACGCAGCCACCCAACAGGCGGTGCTGCCTGCGGCGAAGTTCACCGACCGCACCCTCGCCGAGGTCCGCAAGCGCGGCTGGGCCCAGAGCGCCGCCGAACGGGAGCCGGGGGTGGCCAGTGTCTCGGCGCCCGTGCGCGACTCGAAGGGCACCGTGGTGGCGGCGATCTCGGTGTCGGGCCCCATCGACCGCATGGGTCGCCGTCCCGGCGTGCGCTGGGCCGCCGACCTGCTGGCTGCGTCCGAGGCACTCACCCGGCGCTTGTAGGCACGGCCCGCTCGCCGTGACAAACTCGGTTTCATGGGCAAAAATCAACGCGCGCAGATCACCATGTCGGACTGCGAGATCGCCGACTTCGTCACCACCAGTCGCACCGGGACGCTAGCGACCATCGGCCCGGACGGGCAGCCTCACCTCACCGCGATGTGGTATGGCGTCGTCGACGGCGAGATCTGGTTGGAAACGAAGGCGAAGTCGCAGAAGGCGGTGAACCTGCGCCGCGATCCCCGGGTGTCCTTCCTGATCGAAGGCGGCCAGACCTACGACACCCTCAAAGGCGTCTCGTTCGAGGGTGTGGCCGAGATCGTCGACGATCCCGAGATCATCTTCACGGTCGGCGTGAGCGTCTGGGAGCGCTACACAGGCCCTTACACCGATGCAGCCAAGGCGGGCGTGGACATGTTGATGAACAAGCGTGTGGCGGTGCGGATCGTGGCCCGCCGCGCACGGTCCTGGGACCACGGGAAGATGGGGATGCCGAGCATGCCGATGAGCGGATCTACCGCGCCTGCCGGCTGAGTACCCCCGATGGGATTCGAACCCACGCTACCGCCGTGAGAGGGCGGCGTCCTAGGCCGCTAGACGACGGGGGCTAGAACTAATTCGGTGGATCAGCATAGCTCAGGCGAACACGCTGACCTAATCCGTTAGTTGGCTGGGGTACCAGGACTCGAACCTAGAATGGCGGTACCAGAAACCGCTGTGTTGCCAATTACACCATACCCCAAAAGAGACGTATCCCAGCTGGTCAGAGGGGCTTTCGGCCTTCGCGAAGTGGTCTCTGCGCCCCGCTGCCGACTTTCGACGGCCGACGAGCACACTACCAAAGATTCCACGGTGCCCTCACCAGGGGTCTGCGCTGCCCACCCCCTGCAGCCCGGTCAGGGCGGCTCGCAACCGCGCCAGGCTGCGGTCGCGACCCAGCAGTTCCAGCGACTCGAACAGCGGCGGACTGACCAACGACCCGGTGGCCGCGACCCGGATCGGGCCGAACGCCTTCCGCGGCTTCACATCCAGCTTCTCCAGGAGCGCGCCCTTGAGTGCCGCTTCGATGGTCGGCGTCGTCCACTCACATGTCCCCTCCAGCGCCGTCGCGGCCGCGTCGAGGACCGGCGCCGAATCGGCCTTGAGCTCCTTGGCCACCGCCTTGGGATCCAGCTCGTAGGATGCGTCATCCAAGAATTTCAGCAGCCCCCACGCGTCGCCGAGCACCACGATGCGCGTCTGCACCAAGCGGGCGGCTTCGGCGAACTGAGCGGCGGTTAAACCGGTCTCGTGGCCGTGGGCGTCGAAGTAGTCGCGCAGGCGATCGGCGAAATCGGACTCGGACAACAGTCGGATGTGTTCGGCGTTGATCGCGTCGGCCTTCTTCTGATCGAAGCGCGCCGGGTTGGAGTTGACGTCGGCCACGTCGAACGCCGCCACCATCTCCTCCACGCTGAACAGGTCGTGGTCGTCGGCGATCCCCCAGCCCAGCAACGCCAGGTAGTTCAGCAGACCTTCCGGGATGAAGCCGCGGTCGCGGTGCAGAAACAGGCTGGACTGCGGATCCCGTTTCGACAGCTTCTTGTTGCCGTCACCGAGAACACTGGGCAGATGGGCGAATTCGGGCACTCTCTCGGCCACTCCGATCCGCGACAGTGCCTGATACAGCGCGATCTGACGGGGGGTGGACGGCAAGATGTCCTCACCGCGCAGCACGTGGGTGATCTTCATCAGCGCGTCGTCGACGGGGTTGACCAACGTGTACAGCGGATCCCCGCTACCCCGGGTGATGGCGAAATCGGGCACGACGCCCGCCGCGAACGTCGTCTGCCCGCGCACCAGGTCGTTCCAGGTGATGTCCGCGTCGGGCATCCGAAGCCGCAGCACGGGCTTTCGACCTTCGGCCTCGAACGCAGAGCGCTCGGCGGAGGTCAGTCTGCGATCGTAATTGTCGTAGCCCAGTTTCGGATTGCGCCCGGCTGCGACGTGGCGGGCCGCTACCTCGTCCGGCGTCGAGTAGGCCTCGTAGACCTCCCCGGCGTCGAACAGACGGGCCACGATGTCGCGGTAGATGACCGCGCGCTCGGACTGGCGGTAGGGCGCGTACGGCCCGCCGACCTCGGGACCCTCGTCCCAGTCGAGGCCGAGCCAGCGCAGCGCATCCAGGATTGCGGCGTAGCTCTCGGCGCTGTCGCGGGCGGCGTCGGTGTCCTCGATGCGGAAGACGAATGTGCCGCCGGTGTGTCGGGCATACGCCCAGTTGAACAGCGCAGTACGGACCAGGCCGACGTGCGGCGTGCCGGTCGGCGAAGGACAGAATCTGACGCGGACGTCGTTGGGCATCATGACTTTCCCTTGCGTACAACAGGATTGGTCAAAGTACCAATGCCTTCGACGGTGACGCTGACCGTGTCACCGTCCTCGATGGGCCCCACCCCCTCCGGCGTCCCGGTGAGAATCAGGTCGCCTGGCAGCAGGGTCATCACCGCCGACACCCACTCGATGATGGCACCGACATCGTGAATCATCAGCGAGGTCCGGCTGTGCTGGCGCACTAGCCCGTTGACGGTGGTCATCAGTTCGAGATCGCCCGGGTCGACGTCGGTATCGATCCACGGACCCAGCGGGCAGAACGTGTCATGCCCCTTGGCGCGCATCCACTGTCCGTCTTTTTTCTGCTGATCGCGGGCCGACACGTCGTTGGCGAGGGTGTAGCCCAGGATGTTCTCGGCGGCGCGCGACGCCTGCACGTCCTTGCACGGGCGGCCGATCACGGCAGCGAGTTCGCCTTCATGGTGCACGGGGTGCGCGTCGGCGGGCAGCTGGATGGAGACACCCGGCCCGATGATGGCGGTGTTGGGTTTGAGGAAGATCACCGGATCCTCTGGCGCCACCCCGCCCATCTCGGCGGCGTGCGCGGCGTAGTTCTTGCCCATGCACACCACCTTGCTGGCAAGGATCGGCGCCAGTAGGCGCACCTCGGCCAGGGGCCATGCCCTGCCAGTGAAGGTGGGCGTCCCGAAAGGATGCTCCGCGATCTCCCGCACGACTGCATCGGCGGGATCTCCCTCGATACTGACGAAGGCCACTCCGTCGGGGCTCGCAATACGACCAAGGCGCATTCGTCACAGCCTAGTTGGCGCGTTCCCGTCGGCATCGGCGCGGCCGTTCCGGTCCGGGTCGCGCGGAATCGCCATTGACCTGGACCCACGGACTTCGCTTGCCGTGGCTGTTCCATATATTGGACTGCAAATTCAACATGCTGAGATACGCTATGCCACGATGACGATGTGACCACTTCGTCAATCGGCACCGCGCGGCGCTGGTCGCTGCTCGTGATCGCGCTGGTCTCGACGCTGTTCGCCAACGTGTTCATCAACGGCGTCGCGTTCCTGATTCCCACCCTGCACACCGAACGCGGACTCGACCTCGCCCAAGCAGCACTGATATCTTCGCTTCCCAGTTTCGGTATGGTCGTCACGCTCATCGGGTGGGGTTACCTGGTGGACCTCGTCGGCGAACGCATTGTCTTGACCGCAGGTGCGGCACTGACCGCGGCCGCAGCGTTCGGCGCCGCGACGTTCGACTCGCTGCCAGCCGTTGGCGCACTGCTGTTCCTCGGCGGCATGGCGGCAGCCAGCAGCAACTCCGCCAGCGGCCGACTGGTGGTCGGGTGGTTCCCGTCCGATCAACGCGGCCTGGCGATGGGCATCCGCCAGACCGCGCAACCGCTCGGCGTCGGTCTGGGCGCCTTCGTGATCCCCCGCCTTGCCGAAAGCCATGGCGCCTCCGTCGCCCTGCTGTTCCCTGCCATCGCGTGCGTGGTAGCCGCGTTCATCAGCGCAGTCGGCGTGATCGACCCGCCCAGGCCGCCGCGCACCGAAGCCCCACCCGAACATCTCGCCAACCCCTATCGGGGTTCGCGCACGCTGTTGCGGATCCACGCTGCGTCGGTGCTGCTCGTCGTACCGCAGGCGGTGGTGTGGACTTTCACACTGATCTGGCTGATGAGCGACAACGGATGGTCGGCAGGGGCCGCGGGCACCCTCGTCGCGGTGGCCCAACTGCTCGGCGCGGCGGGGCGCGTCGGTGCGGGGGTGTGGTCCGACCGCGTCGGCTCGCGACTGCGCCCAATCCGTTGGATAGCGCTCGCGGCGGCGGGGGCGATGCTCCTGCTCGGCATCACCGACGCTCAGGACTGGGCGATCAGCATCGGAGTGCTGCTGTTCGCCTCAATGGTCACCGTGTCCGACAACGGGTTGGCATTCACCGCGATCGCCGAGATCGCCGGACCGTTCTGGAGCGGACGCGCGCTCGGCGGACAGAACACCGCGCAGTTGTTCGCCGCAGGTGTGGCCCCGCCCGTGTTCGGAGCCCTGATCGCGGCGGTGGGCTACCCCATTGCGTTCATGGTGTGCGCCGCGTTCCCCCTGGCGGCGATTCCGCTGGTGCCTCGAGATTCGGTGCGCACATGTCGCTGATCGCCGTGCCGCTCCTGGAGGAGCGTGACGGCAAGCAGGGCATGCCGCCGATCAACCCGCCCGACCTGGTGAGCGACCACCCGGAGTGGGTCACGATCCTGTGCTGGCAGGGTGGCACCGCCAACGAGAGGGGCTCCCTCGAGCAGGTCGGCCTCCGACATTACGTCTCGACGGCACCCTCATCGAGGGCACTCTCACCAAACTAAGGTGCGCACGCGCGTGCTACAGCAATCCCGCGATCCGGTCGCCCACCTGCGTGGTCGACAAACTCTCGTCGCCTCTGGTCGCCAGATGCGTCTCGACGGCCCTGTCCACCCGGGCCGCCGCGTCGATTTCACCGATATGGGCCAGCAGCAATGCGACGCTCATCACGGCGGCTGTGGGATCGGCGATGCCCTGACCCGCGATATCGGGCGCGCTGCCGTGCACCGGCTCGAACATCGACGGGTTGGTACCGGTGGCGTCGATATTGCCGCTCGCTGCCAGGCCGATGCCTCCCGAAACGGCTGCCGCGATGTCGGTGATGATGTCGCCGAACAGGTTGTCGGTGACGATCACGTCGAAGCGGCCGGGATCGGTGACCAGGTGGATGGTGGCGGCGTCGACGTGCTGGTAGCCGGTCTCGACGGCGGGAAACTCCGCGCCCACCTCGGCGACGATGCGCGACCACAGGTTGCCCGCGAAGCTCAACACGTTGGTCTTGTGCACCAGCGTCAGCTGCTGTCGACGCTGCTGGGCCCGGGCGAACGCGTCGCGCACCACGCGTTCGACCCCGAAGGCGGTATTCAGGCTGACCTCGGTGGCGACCTCGTGCGGCGTGCCGGTGCGGATGGTGCCGCCGGTGCCGGTGTACGGGCCCTCAGTGCCTTCGCGGACCACCACGAAGTCGATCTCGGGGTTACCTGCCAGCGGGCCCGTCACACCTTTGTACGAGCGGGACGGCCGCAGGTTGACGTGATGGTCGAGCCGGAAGCGAATCGTGAGCAGCAGGCCCCGTTCCAGCAGACCGCTGGGCACCGACGGATCGCCGATCGCGCCCAACAGGATCGCGTCGTGACCCCGGAGCTCGTCGAGGACGGTAGGCGGCAGCACCTCGCCGGTCGCGTGATAGCGACGCGCACCTAGGTCGTATTCCGTGGTGTCCGCGCCGGGCAGAACGGCGTCGAGTACCTTCACGGCCTCGCCGATCACCTCAGGGCCGATACCGTCGCCCGCGATCACCGCCAGCTTCATGAAAGGTCAACCACTTCCAAGGTCACCGCACCGACATCCGAGCCAATCGCGGACCGCACGTCCTGAGGCACGTCGCGGTCGAGCCGCAACATGATGGTGGCGCCGTCGCCCTCGGCGTCCTGGCTCAGCTGAGCGGCCTCGATGTTGACGCCCGCGGCGCCCAGCAGCGTGCCGATCTTGCCGAGCGAGCCGGGCTGATCCTGATAGTTGACGATCAGGTTCATGCCCTCGGCGCGCAGGTCGAAGTTGCGGCCGTTGATCTGTACCACCTTCTCCACCTGTTGGGGGCCGGACAGTGTTCCGGCGACGTTGACGGTCGAGCCGTCGGTGTACACCGCCCGGACGTCGACCACGCTGCGGTGGTTGGGGCTCTCGGTGGCGGTGCTCAGCGCCGCCTCTACGCCGCGCTCGGCCGCCAGTGCCGGCGCGTTGACAAAGGTCACCTGATCTTCGATGACAGCCGAGAACAGCCCTCGCAGGGCCGAGAGGCGAAGCACCTCGACCTCTTCGCTGGCCAGCTCACCGCGCACCTGCACCGAGATCGACACGGGAAGTTCCGAGCACAGCGCACCGACGAGCACACCGAGCTTGCGTACCAGGTCGAGCCACGGCGCAACCTCCTCGCCCACCGCGCCGCCGCCGACGTTGACCGCGTCGGGCACGAACTCCCCGGCCAACGCGAGCTTGACGCTGGCGGCCACATCGGTGCCCGCTCGGTCCTGCGCCTCGGCGGTCGACGCGCCCAGGTGGGGTGTGACGACCACCTGTGGCAGCTCGAACAGGGGGCTGTCGGTGCAGGGCTCGCTGGAGAACACGTCGATGCCCGCTCCCCGGACATGGCCGGAGCGGACGGCGTCGGCCAGTGCCGCTTCGTCGACCAGCCCACCGCGCGCCGCGTTGACGATGATCACGCCGGGCTTGGTCTTGGCCAGCGCCTCCTTGCCAATCAGGCCCGCCGTCTCCGGCGTCTTGGGCAGGTGCACCGAAATGAAGTCGGCGCGCCCCAGCAGCTCGTCGAGCGGCAGCAACTCGATGCCGAGCTGTGCGGCGCGGGCAGCCGACACGTAAGGGTCGTAGGCCACGATCGAGGTTCCGAACGCCGCCAGCCGCGCCGCGACCAGCTGGCCGATCCGGCCGAGCCCGACCACACCGACCGTCTTGCCGAAGATCTCGGTGCCGGAGAACTTCGACCGCTTCCAGGTGTGCTCGCGCAACGTCGCGTCGGCGGCCGGGATCTGGCGTGCCGCCGCCAGCAGCAACGCCAGCGCGTGTTCGGCGGCGCTGTGGATGTTCGACGTCGGCGCGTTGACCACGAGCACACCGCGCGCGGTGGCGGCGGCGACGTCGACGTTGTCCAGGCCGACGCCCGCGCGGGCGACGATCTTGAGTTTGGTGCCTGCCGCGAGTACCTCCGCGTCGACGGTGGTGGCCGAGCGCACCAGGAGCGCATCGGCCTCAGGCACCGCCGCCAGCAGCTTCTCGCGGTCGGGACCGTCGACCCAGCGCACTTCGACCTGGTCGCCGAGCGCGGCGACGGTGGATTGGGCCAACTTGTCGGCGATCAACACAACAGGCAACACAGCGGGCAAGCTCACGCGGACAGCGTAATGGGCGGAAATCAATGCGAAACGACTCGGGCAGCAGAGCACGGTCTGGCCGCGGCCGTCATCTGAGCGCGAGCGGGCCCGTCGGTGCGTGGTCAGCGCGCTGATCGGGTCGACGGTGCTGCGCCGCGAGTTCGGTACCCGGGACGTGCCCAGCCTGGGGCCGATACCGGAAAAGGTTTGAGGCAGGGGGGCACCGGCTACCTAGCGGTATGACTCCCACCACAGCCCGGCGTTGCCAGGTCGCCGTCGCCGCTACCGCCCTGCTGCTCGGTCCGTCGCTTGCGGCATGTGGCGGCGGCGACGACAGCGAGCCCACCACATCGACCTCCACATCGACCTCCACGTCCACCGCCGCCGAGACAGCCACGACCACTACCCCTTCTTCCATTGCCACGCCCCCTACCAGCAGTTCCGTGGCGCAGACGGGCACCCAAGACACCGGCGTTACCGTCCCGCCAGTTCCCGAGGTCCCCGCCATTCCCGAGGTCCCCGCCATTCCCGAGGTCCCCGCCATACCCGAGGTTCCGGCCGTTCCGGCCGTGCCCAACCCCTGACCGGTCACCCGAGCGAGCAGCGTCACACCCATTCGATGCAAACTCGATGCATGGATCCATCCTCGACTGGGTACCTATGATGGGTGACACGTCGTGCGCCGGTTTCGGGCCGGTTCTCTGGAGATGGGGTACGGGTTTGAACTTCGTGGACCACCGACTACGCACGTTCGTGCCCTCAACCGCACTCCCGTTGGCCAGGCCGCGCAACCCGGGCTCAGATCCGGCGGCATTCGACCGGTGGCGGACATCTCTGTGCGACGCCGTCGCCGCGGCACTCGGCGCCTTCGTCGCCAAGCGCTCCATACCGGAGCTGGCATCCACCGGGGTCGACGTCGCGGGTGACGTGCTGCTGGAGTTTCTCGACGGCGGAAAGTGTCTCCGGTCCAGCTTCGCCTACCTCGGCTGGCTGTGCGGGCCCGCGGCGCGCAACGGCGCCGACGAGGCAGCGCTCAGGGCGGCGGCCAGCCTGGAGTTGCTGCACGCCTTCGCGCTCATGCAGGACGACGTGATGGATTGCTCGCCGCTGCGTCGAGGACGTCCGGCAGCCCACGTGAGCTTCGCGCGCTGGCACAGCGCGCGCAACCTCACAGGCTCATCGGAGCGCTTCGGCGAGTCGGCGGCAGTGATACTCGGCGACCTGTGCCTGGTGTGGGCCGAGCAGATGCTGCGCGAAAGCGGCCTCGACGACGATGCGCTGACCCGGGTCTGGCCGCACTACGACGCTATGCGCACTGAACTGGCGATCGGGCAGTTCGCCGACCTCGTCAACGACACCGGCGGCTTCCCCACGCTCGAACACGTGCTGGAGATCGCCCGCCGAAAGTCGGGCAACTACACGGTGCGCAGGCCGCTGGAGATCGGCGGCATTCTGTCAGGCTGCGGACCCAACGTCATGCGCAGACTCGCGGAGTACGGCGACGCGGTCGGCGAAGCCTTCCAGCTCCGCGACGACATCCTCGGCGTCTTCGGCTCCCCCGCCGTCACCGGGAAACCGGCGGGTGCGGACCTGTCCGTGCACAAAGCCACCAGCGTGGTGGTTGCCGCCTACCACCTCGCTGATCGCGCGACCCGCGGCGAACTCGAGGAGTACATGGGCACGGCGACACTGGACGCCGACGACATCGAGCGGTGGCGCGAACTGATCGCCGAAACCGGTGCCGCGGAGTGGATCGAAGAACTCATCGACGAGAGATTGGCCTGCGCCGTGGACTGGATCGACACCGAACAGCTCAACTCAGTAGCGCGGAACGCACTCGCAGACATGGCCGTCACCTGCACCAAGCGCGCGGCCTGATGCGCACCGTCGAGGGACCCACCGACCGGATCGTCGTCGTCGGCGCGGGCCTTTCCGGGCTGTCGGCCGCACTGCAGCTAGCGGGCCGCGGACGCAGCGTCACCGTGGTGGAACGCGAGCCCCATCCCGGGGGCCGGGTGGGCCGAGCCGATCTCTCCGGCTATCGCATCGATACCGGCCCCACCGTGCTGACGATGCCCGACATCATCGACGACGCCTTCGCCGCCGTCGGTGAAAGCCTCACCGACAGAATCGATCTCACCCGGGTTGCTCCTGCATACCACGCTTCCTTCGCGGACGGCAGCTCGCTGGACGTGCACAGCGATGCAGCGGCGATGGCCGCCGAGATCGAGCGGTTCTCCGGTGGGCGCGACGCGCAGGGCTACCTGGCGATGCGGCGCTGGCTCACCACGCTCTACGAGGTGGAGTTCGACGGATTCATCGGCTCCAACTTCGATTCGCCGCTGTCGCTGCTGACTCCGCAGCTGGCACGGCTGGTCGCCATCGGCGGGTTCCGACGCTGGGACTCGGTGATCCGCAAGTTCCTCTCCGACGAACGCCTGATGCGCGTGTTCACGTTCCAGGCCCTGTATGCAGGTGTGCCACCGCAGCGCGCGCTGGCCGTCTATGCGGTGATCGCCTACATGGACACTGTCGCCGGCGTCTACTTCCCACGCGGCGGGATGCGCGCGCTCCCCGATGCGATGGCCGCCGCCGCATCCGCTGCGGGTGTCGAGTTCCGTTACGGCGCAACGGCGTCAGCGCTGGAGCGCAGGGGCCACCGGGTCACCGCGGTGCACACCGAGGAGGGCGATCGGTTGGCCGCCGACGCGGTGGTGCTGACCACGGAGCTGCCACTGACCTATCAACTGCTCGGACGCTCCCCGCGCCGCCCGCTGCGGCTGCGACCCGCCCCGTCCGCGGTGGTGGCGCACATCGGCTGCCGTGCACTGGACGCCGACCACGCCGCCCTGCTCGGCCACCACACGATCATGTTCGGCGACGCCTGGCGGCAGACGTTCCGCGACATCATCGACGACGGCAGGACGATGTCCGATCCGTCGTTGCTGCTCACCCGTCCCACGGCTGGCGATCCGACGCTCGCGCCACCCGGGCGCGACCTGCTCTACGTGCTCGCGCCCGCGCCCAACACCCAGGTGGGCACCGTCGACTGGGACGCCACCGGCGCCGCGTACACGCAGCAGATGCTTGACACGGTTGCGGCGCGGCTGCCCGGCGTGGTCGAAGACGCCGAGGTGCTGGCCGTCACGAACCCCGCCGACTGGGAACGTCAGGGCATGGCGGCGGGCACGCCGTTCGCCCTTGCGCACACCTTCAGCCAGACCGGGCCCTTCCGTCCGGCCAACACCGTGCGCGGACTGGACAACGTGGTGCTTGCCGGGTCGTCGACGGTGCCCGGCGTCGGGGTGCCCACAGCCATTCTTTCGGGACGCCTTGCGGCGGACCGGATCACCGGGTCAACAGTTCGCAGGAGTACACGGGTGGTGCACACATGATGAGTTCAGAATTGGACGCGGCAGGCGTCACGGATCCGGCGCTTCGGGACGCCTACCGGCGCTGCCGCGAGACCAACGCGCGGTACGGCCGCACGTTCTTCCTCGCCACCCGGCTGCTGGCGCCCGCGCAACGCCCGGCGGTGCACGCGATGTACGGATTCGCGCGGCAGGCGGACGACATCCTGGACGACTTCGACGAGCAACGCAGCGTCGCTGAACGCTCCGATGCGCTCCAGTCGCTGGCCACGCGCTTGTTCAACCGGCTGGGCCAGGGTGGTGCAGGCGCCGAAACCGACAACGACGACGACCCAGCGCTGGACGCCGTGGTGCACTGCGCCCGGCGCTATGACATCGGGTGGGACCTGTTCGACGACTTCCTCGGTTCGATGCGGATGGACCTGACGGTCACCGACTACCCGAACCGGGCCGCCCTCGACCGCTACATGTACGGCTCCGCCGAGGTGATCGGTCTGCAACTCCTACCCGTGCTCGGCACCGTGGTCCCCAGGGAGGAGGCCAGCCCCTACGCCGCGGCATTGGGAAAGGCGTTCCAGCTCACCAACTTCCTGCGCGACATCGACGAGGACCTGGACCGCGGTCGCGTCTACCTACCCGCCGACGAACTCGCCGCCCACGGTGTCGACCGCGACGTACTGCGATGGTGCCAAGAGCACCGGCGTACCGATCCCCGGGTACGTCGGGCTCTGGTCGAGCAACTCGCGGCGACGCGACAGGTATACAGCTATGCCGGGCACGGCATCGCCACGCTGGCGCCCCGATCGCGGCCCTGCGTTTCGGCGGCGCTGACGCTGTACTCGGAGATACTGGATCGCATCGAAGAGCTCGACTTCGCCGTCTTCACCCAGCGCGCCACCGTGAGCAACCCGCGCCGCGCACAGGTGGCCGCCGCGGGACTGGCCAAGGCCTGGTGGAGCAGACTGCCGGTCAGGAGGGCATGAGGGTGGATCGTTGGCAGTACCTGATCGTGCTCGGCGCCTGCCTCGTCATCACCGCTCCGCTGGAGTTCTTCGGGCCCGGGGTGTACCGGCAGGTGCGGCGCACCGCGCTGGCGGTCCTGCCCGTCGCCGCGGTGTTCGTCGTCTGGGATGCGATCGCCATCGCCGCTGACGTCTGGTCCTACAACCAGCACTACGTCACCGGCATCGCCGTTGGCGCCGACATCCCGCTCGAAGAATTGCTGTTCTTTCTGGTGATCCCGTTGTGCGGACTGCTCACCTACAACGCTGTGGACACAATCCTTACTGCGCTGCAACGCTTACGAGCCAAGGCCGGGAAGCGGTGATCGGCTACACCGTACCTGCCGTGGCCGCCGTACTGGTGGTGTGCGCGATGGAGGTCGTCGTGTTCCGCACCGGCATCTTCCGGCGTCCGGCGTACTGGATCTCGATGGTGATCGTGCTCGGATTCCAGATTCTGGTCGACGGCTGGCTCACCAAACTGACCGCGCCGATCGTCATCTACAACGACGCGCACACCACCGGTGTGCGCTTCCCGTGGGACATCCCGGTGGAGGACTTCCTGTTCGGCTGGGCGATGGTCACCGCGGTGCTGATCCTGTGGGAGCGCGCCCGCGCCCGGCGCGCGGGGACACCGCGGGTCAGGGAGGCCGCATGAACGTCTCCGCCGCCTTCGACCATGGGGCAGCCGAATACGACAAACTGGTCGCCTCGAATCCCGGGTACCATGCCCACCTGTGCGTTTCGGCACAGCGCATGCAGCTTCCCGGCGCCGGCCGTGGCCTGAGGTTGCTCGACGCGGGTTGCGGGACGGGCCTTTCCACAGCGGCGCTGTTGTCGGTGGCGCCGCACGCGGAGATAGTCGGCGTCGACGGGTCGGCTGGCATGCTGGCCGAGGCGCGCGCCAAGGACTGGCCTGCGTCGGTTCGATTCGTGCACAGCCCCATCGAGCTGCTCGCCGAAGCAGGTGTGCACGGACCGTTCGACGGAATACTGGCGGCCTACCTGGTGCGCAATCTGGACGACCCGGGCTCCCAGCTGCGTGCGTTCCTGGCGTTGCTGCGGCCGGGCGCGACGCTGGCGGTGCACGAGTATTCGGTGCGCGACTCACGGCTGGCCACCGCGATGTGGAACGTCGTGGCCTCGGCTATCATCGCGCCAGCGGGTAGGCTGCGCACCGGCGACGCCTCGCTGTACCGCTACCTGCGTGCGAGCGTGAACCGTTTCGATGGTGCCAAGGCCTTTCGGGAGCGCTTGAGCCGTAACGGTTTCACCACGGTCAGGAGCGAAACGATGACGGGTTGGCAACGCAACATCGTGCACACCTTCCTTGCCGAGGCTCCCGAATGAGCGACCCGCGCCGCGTCACCCATCCCGCTCCGACGGGCCAGCCACACGCCCGCGCACTCCCCAGCCAGCCGAAAGCAGTGGTGATCGGTGCCGGCATCGCCGGGCTCGCCGCTGCCACGGGTCTGGCCGAGCGGGGCGTCGCCGTCGACGTCGTGGAACGCGAGACCTATCTCGGCGGGCGCGTCGGCGGATGGAGCGAGACGCTGCACGACGGCGCCGAGGTCGCGATGAACCGTGGCTTCCACGCGTTCTTCCGCCAGTACTACAACCTGCGCAACCTGTTGCGCCGCATCGACCCCCAGCTCGGCATGTTGACGCCCGTCGACGACTACCCGCTGATCGACGCCGCGGGGCGCCGAGACACCTTCCGCGGACTCCCGCAGACACCGCCGTTCAACGCTGTCGTGTTCGCTTTGCGCAGCCCCACGTTCCGGTTGCGCGACCTGGTCCGCCTCAACGCCCGAGCGGCCGCACCACTGGCCGCGGTATCGGTGCCGGAGATCTATCACGCGCTCGACGGACGCGACGCCGACCGGTTTCTGCGCGACATCAACTTCCCCGACACCGCTCGGCATCTCGCCTTCGAGGTGTTCTCACGCAGCTTCTTCGCCCAACCCGAAGACCTGTCGGCAGCCGAGCTGGCGGCGATGTTCCACATCTACTTCCTGGGCTCCAGCGAGGGCCTGGTGTTCGACGTGGCGAACGCCAATTTCGATGTCGCGCTGTGGAATCCGCTGCGCACCCAGCTGGAATCGCGCGGCGTGCGGTTCGTGACGGGCGTGGCGGCCACCCGCGTCAGCGTGGGCCACCGGTTCACCGTCAGCTTCGACGCGCACGACGACGTCACCGCAGACGGCGTGGTCGTCGCCACCGATGCCGGTGCGCTGCAGCGCATCGTCGCGGCCTCACCCGGCGTGGGCACCGCCGACTGGCGCGCACAGATCGCCGGGCTCGGCACAGCGGCGCCCTTCGTCGTGTACCGACTGTGGCTGGACAGGCCGGTGCGCGCCGACCGTCCCGCCTTTCTGGGCACGGGCGGGCGACCACCGTTGGACAATGTCAGCGTGCTGGAACGCTACGAGCGTGAAGCCGCCGAATGGTGCGCACGCACCGGCGGTTCGGTGATCGAGTTGCACTCCTACGCCGTCACCGACCAGAGCGACGACGATCTGCGCGTGCAGCTGCTGGCCAGGCTGCACGAACTGTTCGACGAGACCACCGGCGCGCAGATCCTCGACCACCGGCTGCTCCGTCGGCAGGACTGCCCGCGATTCGCACCTGGCGACTTCGCTGGCAGACCCGGCATCGGCACACCGCACGACGGACTTGCGCTGGCCGGCGACGGCATCCGCGTCGATCTGCCGGTGGCCTTGATGGAGCGCGCCGCCACCACCGGCTGGGCTGCGGCCAACCGACTGCTTTCGCACTTCGGCCTGGCGGGCCACACGTTGCAGACCGTCCCGACCCGAGGGCGTTCAGCGGTGCTGCGCCGGCTCGCGGATCGGGTGCCGCAGCCTGCGGATCGGGCGGGCGTGTCATGAAGCGGTTGAGCGAGCTGCGGTCGAGGATGGCCAAAACCGCACCTTATGAACTACTTCCGCGCCAACCGTGGGCGGCGCAGCAGCCCACCTACCGTGACGCGTCCCCGATCGTCATCTCGGCAGCCCTGCGCCGTTCGCAGCAGCGGCCGAGCGGCAACTGGTACACCTTCGCCGCCAGCACCGACATCGCATCCAAGCCGCTGGGCGCCACCGTTGCCGGCGTCGAACTGGTCGCCTGGCGCGGCGAGGACGGCGCGCTGAACGTCGGACCCGGCGCCTGCCCGCACCTGGGCGCTGATCTGTCGACCGCACGCGTCGACTGCGGCGTGCTGGTGTGCCCGTGGCACGGACTGCGGCTGCCGGGCGAGTATCGGGGGTGGAAAACGTTCCCGGCGTACGACGACGGCGTGCTGGCCTGGGTGCGCCTCGATCGGGTCGGCGGCGAAGATCCGACTGAGCTCCCGGTGCTGCCACCGCGTCCCGACGCACCGCAGGTGGCTGCGGTGGCCCGACTGGTCGGGGCGTGCGAACCACAGGACGTGATCGCCAACCGGATGGATCCCTGGCACGGTTCGTGGTTCCACCCGTATTCGTTCACGCGGCTCGACGTGCTGGACGCTCCGGCGGCCGACGAGGACCTCAGCGATGATCTCGATCGCTTCCTGGTGGCCGTAACCTTCCGGGTCGGGAGGTTGGGCGTGCCGGTGGTGGCCGAATTCCTCAGTCCGGAGCCCCGCACCATCACCATGCGCATCGTCGACGGCGAAGGAACGGGAAGTGTGGTCGAAACGCACGCCACCCCAAGCGAAGTCGGACGTGACGGCGTACCCCGCACCGTCGTGATCGAGGCCGTCATCGCGCACTCCGACCGGCCCGGGTTCACCCAGGCTTTGCGAGCGGCGCCGGTCATCCGGCCACTCATGCGACACGTGGCGGGTCGGCTGTGGCGCGACGACCTGGTGTACGCCGAGCGCACGTACGCGCTCAGACGGCGGTGACCTGTAGGTAACGCAAGGCCGTGCGCAGGCTGTCCAGACGCACCACGCGGGTGGGTAGGTTTGCCTCCGACCAGCCCGGACCAGCGACACAGACGTCCGCTCCCGCCGCCCGCAACGCAGCCACCGAGTCGGCGTCCGCGGTGTCGGCACCTTGTGCCCACAGCACCACGGCGGCCGGTCCCACCTGCCTGAGCGCGTCCAGGATCGCCGGCGTCGGCACCGACGCCCCTAGCATCAACGCACACCGACCGTGTTCACCCATCGCCGCGCGCAAAGCCTCCAGCGCAAGGCTGTGGTACTCGCCGGCCGCGCAGGCCAGCACCGTTTGAGCTCCGATGGCGCCCACCGGCTGTTTCTGCAAGGCACGCGTCACCGTCCACGACAGTGCATGTTCGACGTCGATGCAGCCGCCCTCGGAAAGCTGGCGAGCCTCGATCGCAGCGAACGCGGGCAATATCACCTCGTCCCACGTGTAAGGCACGCCGCGCAGGCGCAGCAGGTCGTCCACGATGCGCGCCGCGGCCACGACGTCAAGCGCGAACGCCGCCGAGATCAGCGCCGCGGGATCGGTACCGGACGGCGACGAACCGGTCAGCGACTGCGCGGCGCCGCGCGGGCTGACACCGTGGGCGATCAGCTCCTGCATCCGCATCAGCACCGCGATGTCGGCCTCGCTGTACAGGCGGTGCCGACCCGGACTGTGCTCCACCGGGCCCACGCCGTAGCGGCGGTTCCAGCTGCGCAGCGTCGCTGTCGGCACGCCGATGCGTTCAGCAGCAGCGCGCACCGAATACCCCGCGACCGTCGTCGAAACAGACGACATGGCGCGATCTACTCGCGATTCTTCGCCCATGTGTCCTTTTCGGCGTCCGAAGGGTCAGGCTGTTTCGGTGATGGGTCGGTCGACCCAGCTCATCAGGTGGCGCAGCTGCTTGCCGGTGACCTCGATCGGGTGCTCGGCGTTCTGCTTACGCAGACCCTCGAGCTCGGAGTTGCCACCCTCGACGTTGGCGACCAGCCGCTTGACGAAGGTGCCGTCCTGAATGTCGGAGAGGATGCCGCGCATCCGCTCCTTGGTGCCCTCGTCGATGACGCGAGGACCGGAGACGTATCCGCCGAACTCGGCGGTATCGGACACCGAGTAGTTCATCCGGGCGATGCCGCCCTCGTACATCAGGTCGACGATCAGCTTGAGTTCGTGCAACACCTCGAAGTACGCCATCTCGGGGGCGTACCCGGCCTCGACCATGATGTCGAATCCGGCCTTGACCAGTTCCTCGGTGCCGCCGCACAGCACCGCCTGCTCACCGAACAGGTCGGTCTCGGTCTCTTCCTTGAAGTCGGTCTTGATGACGCCCGCACGCGCGCCACCGATGGCCGCGGCGTAGGACAGCGTCAGGTCGTGGCCTTCGCCCTTGGGGTCCTGGTCGACGGCGATCAGGCAGGGCACGCCCTTGCCGTCGACGAACTGACGGCGCACCAGGTGGCCGGGACCCTTGGGGGCGACCATGCCGATGGTGACGTTGGCAGGTGGCTTGATCAGGCCGAAGTGGATGTTGAGGCCATGTCCGAAGAACAGCGCGTTACCGTCTTCGAGGTTGGGCTCGATGTCGTTGCGGAAGATCTCCGCCTGCGCAGTGTCCGGCGCCAGCAGCATGATCACGTCGGCCCACTTGGAGACTTCGGCCGGGGTGTCGACCTCGAGGCCCTGCTCGGAGACCTTGGCCCGCGACTTGGAACCTTCCTTGAGACCCACCTTTACCTCGACGCCGGAATCACGAAGGCTCAGCGAGTGCGCGTGGCCCTGGCTGCCGTACCCGATCACGCCGACCTTGCGGCCCTGGATGATCGACAGGTCTGCGTCGTCGTCGTAGAACATCTCAACTGCCACTTACCTTTTCCTTCTTTCGTATCTTGTTGACGAGCGTTATTTGGCGGTGCCGATACCGCGCGGACCGCGCGCCAGCGTCACCATGCCGGATTGGGCGATCTCACGAATGCCGTACGGCTCAAGCAGGTTCAGCAGCGCCGTCAGCTTGCCGGGAGTTCCGGTTGCCTCGACCACCAACGACTCGGCGGAAACGTCGACGACCTTGGCGCGGAACAGGTTCACCGCCTCGATGATCTGACCGCGGGTGGAAGCGTCAGCGCGCACCTTGATCAACGCCAGCTCTCGGGAAACCGAGTTGTCCTCGTCCTGCTCGACGATCTTGATGACGTTGATCAGCTTGTTGAGCTGCTTGGTGACCTGCTCCAGCGGAAAGTCCTCCACCGAGACGACGATCGTCATCCGGGACAGGTTCTTCTGCTCGGTGGCACCAACGGCCAGCGACTGGATGTTGAAGCCACGCCGGGAGAACAGCGACGCGACCCGGGCCAGCACGCCGGGCTTGTCCTCTACGAGGACTGAGAGGGTGTGCGTGGTGGTGGTGGTCACAGCGGTCATGCCCGCCCTTCTGAATTGTCCTCGTCGAACAGCGGCCGGATACCGCGCGCGGCCTGGATCTCCGAGTTACTGGTGCCCGCGGCGACCATCGGCCACACCTGCGCGTCTTTGCCGACCATGAAATCGATCACCACCGGACGGTCGTTGATGGCCCTGGCCTGATTGATCACATCCTCGACGTCTTCGGCACGCTCGCAACGCAATCCGACACAGCCCAGTGCTTCGGCGAGCTTGACGAAGTCGGGGATGCGATGGCTGTGCGTCGAGAGATCCGTCTGGCTGTAGCGCTTCTCGTAGAAGAGCGTCTGCCACTGCCGAACCATGCCCAGGTTGCCGTTGTTGATCAGCGCCACCTTGATCGGCGCGCCCTCGACGGCACAGGTGGCCAGCTCCTGGTTCGTCATCTGGAAGCAGCCGTCACCGTCGATGGCCCACACCTCGGCCTCGGGGCGGGCGAACTTGGCGCCCATCGCCGCCGGGACCGCGAAGCCCATGGTCCCGAGGCCGCCCGAGTTCAGCCAGGTGCGCGGGTTTTCGTACTTGATGAACTGCGCCGCCCACATCTGGTGCTGGCCGACGCCCGCCACGTAGACCGCGTCAGGTCCGGCGATCTGGCCCAGCTTCTCGATCACGAACTCGGGGCTCAGGCTGCCGTCGCTCTGCGGGCCGTAGCTCAGCGGGTAGGTCGACCGCACCGTCGACAGGTACTCCCACCAGTTGGTGAGATTGAGCGTTGCCGAGCTTGTCGCGTCGCGCCGCAGCGCTCCGATCAGATCGGCGATGACGGCCTTGACGTCACCCACGATGGGCACGTCGGCGTTGCGGTTCTTGCCGATCTCAGCGGGGTCGATATCGGCGTGGATCACCTTGGCCTCGGGCGCGAACGAATCGAGCTTGCCCGTCACGCGGTCGTCGAACCGTGCGCCGAGGGTGATCAGCAGATCGCTGCGCTGCAACGCCGCCACGGCCACGACGGTGCCGTGCATACCCGGCATCCCGAGGTTCTGCGGATGGCTGTCAGGGAAAGCGCCGCGGGCCATCAGAGTGGTCACCACGGGGATGCCGGTGAGCTCGGCCAGGTCGAGCAGTTCGGCCGTGGCGTCGCCGCGGATGACGCCGCCGCCGACGTACAGCACCGGCTTACGGGCGGCGGCAATGAGTTTCGCTGCTTCACGGACTTGCCTGCTGTGCGGCTTGGTGTTGGGCTTGTAGCCGGGCAGGTCGACCTGCGGCGGCCAGCTGAACATACACGGCGCCTGCAGCACATCCTTCGGGATGTCCACCAGCACCGCGCCGGGACGGCCGCTGGACGCGATGTGGAACGCCTCGGCGATGATACGGGGGATGTCGTCGCCGTTGCGAACCAGGAAGTTGTGCTTGGTGATCGGCATCGTGATGCCGGAGATGTCGGCCTCTTGGAAGGCATCCGTGCCGATCAGCCCGCGCCCCACCTGCCCGGTGATCGCGACCACCGGGATGGAGTCCATCTGAGCGTCGGCCAACGGCGTCACGAGGTTGGTGGCGCCGGGTCCCGACGTGGCCATCATGACGCCGACCTTGCCGGTGGCATGGGCATAGCCACTGGCGGCGTGCCCGGCACCCTGTTCGTGGCGCACCAACACGTGGCGCAGCTTGAGGGAATCGTAGAGCGGATCGTACACCGGCAGCACCGCGCCGCCGGGGATCCCGAAGATCAGCTCGACGCCGATCTCCTCAAGGGAACGCACCACCGACTGGGCGCCCGTGAGTTGCACCGGCGCAACCTTTTTCGATATCGAGGCCGGCTGCGGCCCAACGTTCTTGGCCGCAGGCTTGGCGATCACGGCATCGCCGTTGGATCGTTGCGTCGGTTCCGGTGGTCGCGTCGTGGGTGCGCTCACGGTATTTCCTTCTCATTGAGATACGTCGTGCAGGGAGTTCTTGGGCAACAAAAAACCCCCGTCAGCATCAGCTGCTGTACGAGGGTTGCGCGTCGATGCTCGTGGCTAGGCCCGGTTAGGCACCAACGCGCCAACCGATTACTACAAGCACATCGCGGGTCTGCATAACGCTCGACGGTAGTCCTCGCACGCCGGGCCAGTCAAATCCCGTTCCGTTGGGCGGGCCTGCGATGATGGACGTGTGCACGCAGGCCTGTCCTCACCCGTCGTCATCAAGATCTCGCCCATGGCACACCTTGCCGTCGGGTTCCTGACTTTGGGGCTGCTGATCCCCGTTCTGACGTGGCCGACGTGGGCACCCGCGTTGCTGGTCATCCCGATCTTTCTGTCGGCGCTCATCGTGCGGCTGCGCACCGTCGCCGACGCCGAGACAGTCACGGCGCGAACGCTGCTGTCCAGCCGCACGGTCGCATGGCAGGACGTCGACGGACTCCGCTTCGAGAAGGGGTCATGGGCGCGTGCGGTGCTCACATCGGCAGATGACAGTGCAAGCAGCGAGCTGCGCCTTCCCGCGGTGACCTTCGCGATGCTGCCGCTGCTGACCGACGTCACCGACGGCCGCGTCCCCAACCCGTACAGCTGAGCCGGGCCGTCACGCCACGGGGTTTGCCCCGTTGAGCAGGACCCAGACCGCGATGCCGCCACCGATGCCCAGCACCAGCGCCAGACCGGATCCGACGAATGGCCTGCGTGCCCAACCACGCCCCGCGTCGAACCCGTAACGCCCCGGTCCGGCGAGGACGATCCCCGCGGCCAGCACGACGAGCATGATCAGGTATTCGTGGCCGCCCTGGGACTGGAAGTACAGGAAGTAATTCGATTCGGGTTGGGCAGCCACCGCGGCCAGCAGCGCGTTGATCAGATAGGCGAGTGCGGCCGCCGCGGCCAGTGGCGTGAACAGGCCGAGCACCAACAACGCACCGGCGGCCAGCTCGGTGCCCGCCGCAACAAAGGAGAGGATCCCGGCGTTCTGGTATCCGAGCTCGGCAAGGGAATCCCGGAAACCGCCGAGCCCCAACCCTCCCCACCAGCCGAACACCTTCTGCAGACCGTGCGCGATCAGGACCACGCCGAGGCCGACGCGCAGCAGGAACAAGCCGAGATCCTGGGTGCCGCGCCGCCGGGCCGCCTTCACCCGGTCGTCGAAGTCGTCCGGCCCGATCTCCTCGGGGCCGACGGCCGGGAGCCTGCCGGCGAGTGCGGGTTCGCAGTAGGGCAGGGGCTCGGGGTCGTCCAACAGCGACATCCCTGCGGACATCCCTGAGCTCTGCGTGGCCGACGAGTCGTACCTGGGGATCGCCGTGGTCTCGAAGTCGCCGCCGTAGCCGTCGGACGGCAGATCGTCCTCGGGGTCGATTAGACTCGCCGAAGTAGGCCGCTTGCCTTGGCGGCGCGCCTGGGGCGCCTGGGTGGGCGGCGCGGAATCGTCGGGTCGCTTCCAGGGCGCGTCATGCGATTGACTCGTCACAGCTGCCAGGGTAAGTGCTGACACCACGCGAAGCGGGTATTGAATGCCCACTTTCGTCGAGGTAATCCAGTGCCACGGGCACGGCGCGTGGCGCCCCGGTCCGCGATTTACGTAACCTGGCGGAATGCGTGTGCGCCGGCAGGTTCAAGGAGCGCTGGCGATCGTGTGCAGTGCGATGCTGCTCGCGGTCGGCTGCGCCCGGTTCAACGACGCCCAATCCCAGCCCTTCACCACCGAACCGGAGATGGGGCAGGCTCCGACATCCTCGGAACCGCCACCGCCGCCGCTGCCCGCCGAGCCATTCCCCAAGGAGTGCCCGGCACCCGGTGTCATGCAGGGCTGCCTGGGGTCGACGAGCGGTCTGATCATGGGCGGCGACAGCACATCCGCGCTGGTTGCCGAACGCCTCACCGGCGCCGTCATCGAGGTGTCGGTCAGCGCCGAGCCGAAGGTCAAGACCGTCATCGGAGTCGACGCGACGGGTGACGGCGGACTGCTGGACATCGTGCTGTCGCCAACCTATGACCAGGACCGGCTGATGTACGCCTACATCAGCACTCCGACCGACAACCGGGTGATCCGCATCGCCGACGGCGACACCCCTAAGGACATCCTGACCGGAATCCCCAAGGGCGAGACCGGCAACACCGGGGCACTGATCTTCACCAGCCCCACCACGCTGCTGGTGCTCACCGGCGACGCGGGCAATCCGCTACTGGCCAACGATCCGGCGTCACGGGCAGGCAAGGTGCTGCGCATCGAGCAGCCGACCACCGTCGGTCAGGCGCCCATCACCACCGCGCTGACGGGCATGGGGGCCGGCGGCGGCATGTGCGTCGATCCCGCCGACGGAACGCTCTACATCACCGACCGGACCCCGACCGGCGACCGATTGCAGCGCATGGATCCCGATTCGGGGGTGTCCACGGTGTGGACGTGGCCCGACAAGCCCGGTATCGCCGGCTGCGCCGCGCTGGACGGCACCGTGCTCGTCAACCTGGTCGAGACCAAGCAGACGGTGCTGGTGCGCCAGGCCCCCGACACCGGGGCGGTCACCGGTGAGCCGGAAGTGATGCGCCAGGACGACCACGGACACGCATGGGCGCTGCAGCTCTCCCCGGACGGAAACGTCTGGGCCGCGACGGTCAACAAGACTTACGGCGACGCCATGAATCTCGACGATGTCGTGTTCCCGGTGTTCGAGACCGGCGGCTTCCCTCGAGAACCCGAGGACAACACCTGATACATGCCAGATGGCAGCGTCTCGCGCGGGTTCGGCTAGATGCAGGCGGCGAGCACCAGTTCGCGCACACGGGCGGCGTCGGCTTGGCCTTTGGTGGCCTTCATCACCGCGCCGACGATGGCACCAGCCGCAGCGACCTTGCCACCCTTGATCTTCTCGACAATGCCGGGGTTGGCCGCCAGCGCTTCGTCCACGGCGGCCTGGATCAGCGAATCGTCGCGCACCACAGCCAAACCCCGCGACGTCATGACCGCTTCGGGTTCGCCGTCGCCTGCCAGCACACCCTCGATCACCTGGCGCGCGAGCTTGTTGGACAGCTTGCCGCCATCCACCAGGGCCACGACCTGGGCAACCTGCTTGGGCGTGATGGCGAGTTCGTCGAGGCCGACACCGGATTCATTGGCCTTCTGCACCAGGAAGTTGCCCCACCACGCCCGCGCCGACTCGCTGGAGGCACCGGCGTCGACGGTGGCCATCACCAGGTCGATGGCGCCGTTGTTGACCAGGTCGCGCATCACCTCGTCGGAGATGCCCCAGTCCTGCTGGATCCTGGCGCGCCGCAACCACGGCAGCTCGCCGATGGTGGACCGCAACGACTCCACGAAGTCGTCGCTCGGGGCGACGGGTTCCAGATCCGGTTCCGGGAAGTACCGGTAATCCTCGGCGGTCTCCTTGCGTCGACCAGGACTCGTGTGACCCGACTCGTGGAAGTGCCTGGTCTCCTGGATGATCGTGCCGCCCGAGATGAGAACCGCTGCCTGACGGCGCATTTCGTAACGCACCGCCACCTCGACGCTCTTGAGCGAGTTGACGTTCTTGGTCTCGGTTCTCGTGCCGAACTCCGCCCGCCCCTTGGGTTTCAACGACACGTTGGCGTCGCAGCGCAGGGAGCCCTGGTCCATCCGTACGTCGGAGACGCCGAGTGACCGCAGCAGGTCGCGCAGCGCGGTGACATAGGCGCGGGCGATCTCGGGCGCGCGCTCGCCCGTGCCCTCGATGGGCTTGGTGACGATCTCGATCAGCGGCACGCCGGCACGGTTGTAATCCAGTAGCGAGCTGGTAGCGCCCTCGATGCGGCCGGTATCACCCAGGTGGGTCAGCTTGCCGGTGTCCTCCTCCATGTGGGCCCGCTCGATCGGAATCCGCCAGGTGGTGCCGTCGTCCAGGGGAGCGTCGAGGTAGCCCTCGAAAGCAATGGGCTCGTCGTACTGGGAGATCTGGTAGTTTTTCGGCTGATCGGGATAGAAGTAGTTCTTCCGCGCGAACCGGCTCCACGGCGCTATCGAGCAGTTGAGCGCCAACCCAATGCGGATGGCCGATTCGATGGCGGTCGCATTGACCACGGGAAGCGAACCGGGCAGGCCCAGGCACACCGGACATACCTGCGTGTTGGCCTCGGCACCGAACGCCGTGGCGCAGCCGCAGAACATCTTGGTCTGCGTCGACAGCTCGACGTGCACCTCAAGGCCCAGCACCGGGTCGAAGCGCGCGATGACGTCGTCGTAGTCGAGCAGGTCGGTCACCGAAGCCGCAGTCATGACCCGATTTTAGGGCAGAGCCGGAAGCACGCCGCGCGCCCGGCACTCTGGAAGCATCCCACCAGGGCATCCCCCGGGGTGCCCTACGGAGTGGTGTCCAGCAGACACCGGCAAGGGGGCGCTCGCTGTGACCGCCGTGAGGGCGGCGGTGGCGCACCGTCGGGTCGCCTACCCGTAACTTTGCCAAGAACCAGGATTGGTGGATTCCGATCGGGCTTTCGGATCCGACGGGTGCGGCCGGGGGTCAGGTGAACCGCATCGACCTAGCCGGCAGATCGACGACCACCGTCGTCCTTGGCGAGGTGCGTCGGGAGGCGTTCAGCGGCAATTAACCGAAGAACGCCGCTGCGTCGTCGTAGCGGGACTGCGGCACCAACTTGAGCTGCTTGACCGCATCGGCCAGGGGCACGCGGCCGATGTCCTGCCCGCGCAGCGACACCATCATCCCGTACTCGCCCGCGTGGGCGGCGTCGGCCGCGTTCACTCCGAACCGCGTAGCCAGCACGCGATCATACGGGGTGGGCGTGCCGCCACGCTGAACGTGGCCGAGCACCGTCACCCGCACTTCCTTCTTGATCCGCTTCTCGACTTCGATCGCGAGTTGCGCGGCCACACCGGTGAATCGCTCGTGGCCAAACTCGTCAATGCCGCCCTTGGCCAGCTGCATCGAACCCTCGGAAGGTTTGGCGCCCTCGGCGACGACGCAGATGAAGTGTGAATCACCGCGCTGGAAGCGGCTTTTCACCAACCGGCACACCTCTTCGACATCGAACGGCTGCTCGGGGATGAGCGTCATGTGGGCACCGGATGCCAACCCGGCGTTCAGCGCGATCCATCCGGCGTGACGGCCCATCACCTCGACGAGCATGACGCGCTGGTGCGACTCCGCGGTGGAGTGCAGCCGGTCGATCGCCTCGGTGGCGATGGTGAGGGCGGTGTCATGGCCGAACGTGACGTCGGTGCAGTCGATGTCGTTGTCGATGGTCTTGGGCACCCCGACCACGGGCACGCCCTCGTCGGAGAGCCAGTGCGCCGCCGTCAGCGTGCCCTCACCGCCGATGGGGATCAGCACGTCGATCCCGTTGTCCTCCAGCGTCTGCTTGATCTGATCCAGCCCGGCCAGCAGCTTGTCCGGGTTGGTCCTAGCCGTACCGAGCATCGTGCCGCCCTTGGCCAGCAGCCGATCGTTGCGATCGTCGTTCTTCAACTGGATGCGACGGTCTTCGAGAAGACCGCGCCAACCGTCGAGGAAGCCGACCACCGACGAGCCGTACCGTCCGTCGGCGGTACGCACCACCGCCCTGATCACCGCGTTCAAACCAGGACAGTCGCCGCCACCGGTGAGCACTCCGATTCGCATGGGTTACATCTTCCCCCGTTAAAGCGCGGTCGGCAGCGGACCGCGCGCGGCTTCGTAGGCGGCCCCCACCCGATAGAGCCGATCGTCGCCCAGTGCGGGCGCCATGATCTGCAGGCCGACCGGCAGATTGTCGTCTCGCGACAGGCCTGAGGGCACCGACATTCCGCAGTGCCCGGCCAGGTTCAGCGGCAACGTGCACAGGTCGAACAGGTACATCGCCAGCGGATCGTCCACCTTCTCACCCAGCCGAAACGCCGTCGTGGGGGTCGCGGGCGACACCAGCACGTCGACCTGCTCGTAGGCCGTATCGAGGTCACGCGCGATGAGCGTGCGCACCTTCTGCGCCTGGTTGTAGTAAGCGTCGTAGTAACCCGCCGACAACGCATAGGTGCCGATCATGATGCGGCGCTTGACCTCTGGACCGAAGCCGGCCGCCCGTGTGAGAGCCATCACTTCTTCGGCACTGTGGGTGCCGTCGTCGCCGACCCGCAGTCCGTAGCGCATGGCGTCGAACCGCGCGAGGTTGCTCGACACCTCCGACGGCAGGATCAGGTAATAGGCGGCCATGGAGTAATCGAAGTGCGGGCAGTCCACCTCGGTGACGTCGGCGCCCAGCGCGGTGAGCTGATCGACGGCCGCGTTGAACGACTCCAGCACCCCCGGCTGGTACCCCGCACCGCTGCACAGCTGCTTGACCACGCCGACCTTCACCCCGGTCAGGTCACCGGACGCGCCCACGGCTGCCGCGGCGACGACGTCGGGCACCGGTGCGTCGATGGAGGTCGAGTCGCGCGGATCGTGCCCGGCGATCACCGAGTGCAGCAGAGCGGTGTCGGCGACGGTGCGCGCGCACGGTCCGCCCTGATCCAGCGAGGAAGCGCACGCCACCAGGCCGTACCGCGACACCGTTCCGTAGGTCGGTTTGACGCCGACGGTGGCCGTCAGTGCGGCGGGCTGGCGGATCGAGCCGCCGGTGTCGGAGCCGATGGCGAGCGGCGCCTGGAAAGCCGCCAGGGCAGCGGCGCTGCCACCGCCGGAGCCGCCGGGCACTCGGTCGGTGTCCCACGGGTTCAGGGTGGGACCGTACGCGGAGTTCTCGGTGGAGGACCCCATCGCGAACTCGTCCATGTTCGTCTTGCCGAGGATCGGGATGCCGGCGGCGCGCAGCCGCGTCACCACCGTTGCGTCGTAAGCCGAGCGCCACCCTTCGAGGATCTTCGACCCGCAGGTGGTCGGCATGTCGGCCGTGGTGAAGACGTCCTTGAGGGCCAGCGGCACCCCTGCCAGCGGTGACGGCATCGGCTCACCGGAGGCCACCGTAGCGTCGACCGCGGCCGCCGCCGCCAACGCGCGCTCCCCCGCGACGTGCAGGAACGCGTGGTAGCGATCGTCGGTGCTCGCGATCTGGTCGAGACACGCCTGCGTCAGCTCGACAGCGGACACCTCGCCCGCGGCGATCTGCGCGGCCAGCTCGGCTGCGCTGAGCCGGATCAACCCGCTCATTCCTCGCCACCGAGGATTTGCGGCACGGCGAAGCGACCGTCGGCGGTAACGGGGGCCTCCGCCAGTGCCTGCTGCTGCGTCAGGCTGGGGGCGATGACGTCGGCTCGGGACACATTCGTGGCCTTGACCGGATTGCCGGTGGGCTTGGCGTCACCGACGTCGACCGTCTGAATCTGACTGACGTAGCGCAGAATCGCATCGAGTTGGCCAGAGAAACCGTCTAATTCGTCGTCGGTCAGGGCAAGTCGCGCGAGACGGGCCAGCCTGGCCACCTCGTCTCTGGAGATCTGGGACACAACTGATGAGCCTAGCCAAGCCGGTTGGCGTCCTACGACAGTGTGCTCATGTCCTGGGGAGTGCAAGCCGTCGGCGTTCGGTGGTCTCGGTCTGGCTGTTCCTCGACGGCGCTGATCTCGCACGACCCGCCATGCTGACACTGCATGCTTGTGCGACAGTGTTGCGCGTGCCTTCGTATCTGCTGCGCGTCCAGCTGAACGATCGGCCGGGCAGTCTCGGCTCACTGGCCGTGGCCCTCGGCTCGGTGGGCGCCGACATCCTGTCGCTCGACGTGGTCGAACGCGGGGCGGGGTTCGCCATCGATGATCTGGTGGTCGATCTACCCCAAGGGGCGATGCCCGACATGCTGATCACCGCCGCCGAGAAGCTCAACGGCGTACGCGTGGACTCCATCCGGCCCCACACCGGCCTGCTGGAGGCCCATCGCGAACTCGAGCTGATCGATCATGTCGCCGCTGCCGCCAACGAAGCCGAACAGCTCAAGGTGCTGGCGTACGAGACGCCGCGGGTGCTTCGGGTGGGTTGGTGCGAGATCGTCCTTCTGGAGCCGACCGGACCACGCCGGATCGTGGCAGGCCCGAGCTCTCCGGAGACCGAGATGACAGCTGCGCCGTGGCTACCGATCGACCGTGCCCAGGCGCTCGACGCCGAAGCCGATTGGGTGCCCGCAGTGTGGCGCGATATGGATACGACGCTGGCCGCCGCGCCGCTGGGCGACCCCGCGGTGGCGATACTGCTGGGCAGGGCGGGCGGTCCGAATTTCAGGCCGTCCGAAGTGGCACGCCTGGGGTATCTGGCCGGGATCGTCGCGACGATCGTGCGCTGAGGCGGTCGCGGCTCCCTTCACGGAGATCTCCAGGGGATCCGCGGCCAGATCGACGTCACCGTAGGGAGGTGGCCGTAGTACCCGACTGCTATACCCCTGTCTCCGTCGGCCTTTCACACTTTCATCCCGGGCTGCCGACCTCGTCACTCGCCGACAACGGCGGGCGGGCCGTTCTCCAACAGCGCCCGGAAACCGTCTTCGTCGAGGATCGAAACGCCCAGTTCGACGGCCTTGTCGTACTTCGATCCGGGTGCGTCGCCGGCGACGACGAACGACGTCTTCTTCGACACGGAGCCGGCGGCTTTGCCGCCGCGGGCCGCAATCGCCTCCTTGGCCTGGTCGCGGGAGAACCCCGGAAGCGAGCCCGTGACGACGATCGACAGTCCTTCGAGGTTGCGTTCGATGCTGGGGTCGCGCTCGTCTTCCATGCGCACCCCGACGGCGCGCCATTTGTCGACGATCGCACGGTGCCAGTCGACGGCGAACCACTCGGTGACGGCAGCGGCGATGGTGGGGCCCACCCCCTCGACGGCGGCGAGTTCGTCGGTGGAGGCGGCCACGATGGCCTCGAGATTGCCGAACTCGCCCGCCAGCGCCCGCGCAGCCGTCGGACCGACGTGCCGGATGGACAGCGCGACCAACACCCGCCACAGTGGCTGCGCCTTCGCCCTGCCGAGGTTGGCCAGCAGGCGTCTGCCGTTGGCCGATACCTCGCCCTTCTGCGTGGTGAACAGGTCGGTGCGGCGCAGGTCGTCGGCCGTGAGGGTGAACAGGTCGCCCTCGTCGGTGATCACGCCCGCCTGCAACAGTGCGATGCCCGCTTCGTAACCGAGACCCTCGATGTCGAACGCGCCGCGCCCCGCGACGTGGAACACGCGCTCGCGCAGTTGCGCCGGGCACGAGCGGGCGTTGGGGCAGCGGATGTCGGCGTCGCCCTCCTTCGCGGGCGCCAGCGTGGTGCCACATTCGGGACAGGTTGTAGGCATGACGAACTTGGTCTGAGAGCCGTCGCGCAGGTCGACCACGGGGCCCAGCACCTCGGGGATGACGTCGCCCGCCTTGCGGATGACGACGGTGTCGCCGATCAGCACGCCCTTGCGTTTGACCTCCGATGCGTTGTGCAAGGTGGCCAGCCCGACCGTCGAACCGGCCACCTTGACCGGCTCCATGTAGGCGAACGGTGTGACGCGCCCGGTGCGGCCGACGTTGACGCGGATGTCCAGCAATTTGGTGGTGGCCTCCTCCGGCGGGTACTTGTAGGCGATGGCCCAGCGCGGCGCGCGTGAGGTGGAACCCAGCCTGCGTTGCAGCGACACCTCGTCGAGTTTGATCACCACGCCGTCGATTTCGTGCTCGACGTCGTGGCGGTGCTCGCCCCAGTAGGCGATGCGCTGTTGGATCGCGTCGATGCCCTGGACCCGTGCGGTGTGCTGGCTGACCGGCAGCCCCCACGCCTCCAACGCCAGGTACGCGTCGTGCAGCGTGGGCGGGTTGAACCCGTCCGCGTGGCCGAGCCCGTGGCAGATCATCCGCAGCCTGCGGCGGGCGGTCACGGCGGGGTTCTTCTGCCGCAGCGAACCGGCCGCGCTGTTGCGCGGGTTGGCGAACGGCGCCTTGCCGTCCTCGACCAGGCTGGCATTGAGCGCTGCGAAGTCCTCGAGCCGGAAGAACACCTCGCCGCGCACTTCGAGTACCGCGGGGACGGGATACTCGTCGCTGCCGATGAGCCGTTCCGGGATGTCGTCGATGGTGCGCGCGTTGAGCGTGACGTCTTCGCCGGTGCGCCCGTCGCCCCGGGTGGCGGCGCGGACCAGCCGGCCGGCGCGGTACACCAGGGCCAGCGCGACTCCGTCGATCTTGAGCTCACACAGATAGTGCGTGTCGGTGCCGATCTCGGTCTGCAGCCTGGTGGCCCAGCTGGCCAGTTCCTCGGTGTCGAAGACGTTGTCGAGGCTGAGCATCCGTTCCAGGTGCTCGGCCGCCCCGAACTCGGTGGCGAAACCGGCGCCGCCCACCAGCTGGGTGGGTGAATCAGGGGTGAGCAACTCGGGGTGGCGTTCCTCCAACGCGGTGAGCCGGCCCAGAAGCTCGTCGAACTCACCGTCGGAAATGACGGGCGCGTCCCTGACGTAGTAGCGGAACTGATGCGCGCGCACCTCCTCGGCCAGTTCCTGCCACCGCCGACGCACCTCGGCGTCGGACTCAGAAGTCTCCGGTGCAGTCACAATTGCAGGCTATCGGAGCGGTCGGACAGGTCCGATTACCCTTGCCTCATGCCCCATCCGATCATGTTCAGCGACGATGACCTCGGTCTGGCCGACGTGCGTCGCATCGCACTGCGGTTTCCCGGCGCCTTCGAAAAGGTCTCATGGGGCAGGCCCGTGTTCTGCGCGTCGAAGATGTTCGCGATGTATAGCGGGAACGTGAAGAATCCGTCCGGCGGAGAGATGACGCCGTACCCCCATTCGCTGCTGTTCAAGGTCGACGACACCGACCGAGCCGCCCTCGGGCGGGATGCCCGCTTCTTTCTCCCCGCGTACATGGGCCCGTTCGGTTGGCTCGGGCTGGATTTCGACGCCGCGAAGGTGGACTGGAACGAGGTCGCCGAGCTGATCGATGCGTCGTTCCGGCTGGTCGCAGGCAAGCGGGCGATCAAGGAGCTCGACGCGCGGAGTTCTTAGCGCCCGAAACGAACATTTGGGTGGCTGCTTCCTGGCACTTTTCCGCCGAATCGTGAGTTTCGGCGGGGTCGGAACGAGCGGGCGAGGTTAGACCGACTCGGGGTCGTCGCAGAGGCCGTCGGCTGTCTTCTGTACCAGCTCCAGCGCGTCGCGGGCCCATTCGGCGTCGGTGCCTGCCAACCCGCACGCCGGGCTCACGCCGATGCGTTCGCCTAGCACCGTCCGGGAGAACCCGAGGCGATCGGTCACCGCGGCCGCCGCCTGCGCGATCTGTCTGACGGCAGGGGGCGGGGCGGGCGCCGTCGTGGGCACCACCCCCAGCACTACTGTGCGGCCGGACTCGATGAACTCCCCCATTCCGTCGAGATCGGCGGGCGTCAGCGTGGAGGCGTCCACCGCCACCGCACTGATTGTGCTGCGCCGGAACAACTCCCACGGCAGGCCAGATGCACAGCAATGTACCAGGACGTCAGCGCCGACATCGGCCACGCAGTCGTCGAGCAGCCGAGTGGCCACCGGCGCGTCGACGGGATGCACCGTATTCAGGTAGCTAACCCCGGCCAACCGTCCGGCCAGCGCCGCGGGCAGGGACGGTTCGTCGAACTGGACCACCACCTCACAGCCCAGCCGACGCCGCAGTTGGGCGCGCTGCCGCGCCACCCCCTCGGCGAGCGATCCGGCCAGATCACGCAAGGCGCCCGGATCGGTGATAGCCCGATGGCCGTTGGGCAGCTCCAGTTGGGCGGCCAGCGTCACGGGCCCGACGATCTGCAGTTTCACCGCCCGACCGGCATGGTCATTGTTCAGACCCGCTGTCTCCCAGGCCTCCTCGAGCGCGTCGATATCCTCGTCGAGCAGACTCACCGCCCGGCGCGTCACAGCACCGGCGCGCGCGACGATCCGGTAGCCGCGTGGCACGGTGTCGATCGCGATGTCGACCAGCACTCCGCCGACCCGACCGATCGTGTCGGCGCCGACGCCACGGGCGGGAAGTTCGACGAGATGAGGCAGCGTGTGCAGCTCGCCGACCACGATTCGCGCCGCTTCCCTGGGCGACGCACCTGGCCAGGAACCGATACCGGTCGCGGCGGCGTAAACACTCACCGACCAACCCTACGGTGGGGTTGCCGTGGCAGGTGGCGGGGGCGGACGGCGAGGCATGCGACGATGGACACCACCACGCCGGTCGACATCGAACCGCTGATCGACACCGCTCCCGGGCTGAGGCTCAGCGCGCGATCGTCGCGCTGGCGATCACTTCGTCGCCATCGAGGTCAGGCCGGTACAGCACCATCGTCTGTCCACCGGCCACGCCGCGAATCGCGCAGCGCAGGAGCACCTGCAGCTGGCCGTCGACGAGTTCGGCGACCGCATCGGCCAGTCCGCCGTGGGCGCGCACCTGGACCTGACACTGCATCGGACCCCGCACGGCCGAACCGGATGTGAACACCGGCCGCTCACCGGTCAATTCCCATACGTCCAGCTCAGCCGCCCCTCCGACCCGCACTGTGGCGGTGTCGGCGTCGATGGAGGTGACGTAGCGGGGGGTGCCGTCGGGTCCCGGTCCGGCGATGCCCAGGCCCTTGCGTTGGCCGATAGTGAATCCGTGCACACCGTCGTGGCGCGCCAGCACCGTGCCGGCGGAGTCCACCACAGCACCGCGGCGCACCCCGATCGTGGCGCCGAGGAAGGCGCGGGTGTCGCCGGACGGGATGAAGCAGATGTCGTGGCTGTCCGGCTTGTCGGCGACCGACAGGCCACGGGCAGCGGCCTCGGCGCGGATCCGCGACTTGGGCGTGTCGCCGATCGGAAATGCCGCATGCTTGAGCTGCTCAGCGGTCAGCACCGCCAACACATACGACTGGTCCTTGTCGGCGTCGAACGCCCGGCGCAGCCTACCGTCGCTCAACCGGGCGTAGTGGCCAGTCGCGACGGCGTCGAAGCCCAGCGCCAGCGCGCGGGCGGCCAACGCGGAGAACTTGATGCGCTCGTTGCAGCGCACACAGGGATTCGGGGTTTGCCCACCCGCGTAGGACTCGACGAAGTCGTCGATCACGTCCGCTTTGAAGCGATCGGAGAAATCCCACACATAGAATGGGATGCCAAGGATGTCGGCGACGCGGCTCGCGTCACCCGCGTCCTCCTTCGAGCAGCAACCGCGCGAGCCTGTCCGTAACGTCCCCGGGGCCGACGACAGCGCCAGGTGCACGCCCACCACGTCATGACCCGCGTCGACCATCCGCGCCGCGGCCACCGACGAATCCACACCGCCGCTCATGGCGGCCAGAACCCGCACTACCGAACCCCCCCGGCGCTGGCCAGCGCGGCCTGCCGCGCCCGCTCGACAGCGGCGGGCAACACGCTCAGCGCGGCGTCGACGTCAGCGTCCACGCTGGTGTGGCCCAGCGACAGCCGGATCGATCCGCGAGCGCTCGCGGCATCGGCACCCATCGCCAGCAGAACATGCGACGGCTGAGCCACCCCCGCCGTGCACGCCGAACCGGTGGAACACTCGATTCCGTTGGCGTCCAACAGCATCAGCAGCGAGTCGCCCTCGCAGCCTCGGAAGGTGAAGTGCGCGTTGCCCGGCAGTCGCTGCGCGCCGGCCGCGCCGTTGACCACCACGTCGTCGATGGTTTCGAGGACACCGTCGATCAGGCGATCGCGCAGGCCGCTCAGACGCTTGGCGTTATCCGCCATGGCGTCCACCGCCACTCGGGCGGCGACAGCCATCGCGACGGTCGCGGCGACATCGGGCGTGCCGGAACGGACATCGCGTTCCTGGCCGCCGCCGTGCAACAGCGGAACGCATGCGGTGTCGCGCCGCAGGAGCAGCGCTCCGACGCCCGCCGGTCCCCCGAACTTGTGCGCGGCCACGCTCATCGCCGCCAGCCCGCTCGCACCGAACGCCGCGGGAACGGCGCCGATAGCCTGGATCGCATCGCTGTGCATCGGGACATCGAATTCGGCTGCTACCGAAGCCATCTCGGCGATAGGCAGGATGGTGCCGACCTCGTTGTTGGCCCACATCGCCGACACCAACGCCACGTCGTCGTGGTCATGCAGCACCTGGCGCAGCGCTGCTGCCGACACCGATCCGTCAGCGCCGGTGGGCAACCAGGTGATCTCGGCGCCCTCGTGGTCGGCCAGCCACGTCGCCGCGTCGAGCACCGCGTGGTGCTCGACCGCTGTGGTCACGATGCGGCGCCGGCGGGGGTCGGCGTCGCGGCGCGCCCAGTAGATCCCCTTGACGGCGAGGTTGTCGCTCTCGGTGCCGCCGGCGGTGAAGATGATCTCTGACGGGCGTGCACCCAATAGGCCGGCCAACGTCTCGCGGGATTCCTCCATCCGCCTGCGCGCTGCGCGCCCCGCCGTGTGCAGCGAGGACGCGTTGCCCACCGTAGCCAGCGCAGCCGTCATCGCCTCGATGGCAGCGGCATGCATCGGCGTGGTGGCGGCGTGATCGAGATACACCGGCGAAGGGGCGCTCATAACCGGTCCAGGATACCGGCACCGCGCCGCCGGATGTTCAGGCCACCAGTTCGTGGCGCGGAACCTCGTTTCCGACCGACACCGGTGCCGCCGCGCTGCCACGCACGGCGGCCTGACACCTGCGCGCCAGATCGCGACGGTCGGGGCCAGGCAGTTCCAGCGACGGAACGTCGATGTGAACGACGGTCAGCCGCGCTCCGACGATCCGCTTCAACGAGTTCAGCAGCGAATCCTCACCGACGAAGGACGGCACCGTGGACTGGGTACCGTCGCCATGGCGGTAGCTGATCCGCAACGGCTGGACGGGACGTGCCGCGTCGACCGCGCCCTGGAACATCGCGGGCCGGAACGTACCGTAGGCGAGTCCGCACCAGGTGGTGGCCTCGGGGAACGCGACCACGGTGTGGCCCGCGCTCAGCCGCACCGAGACGGTGTCGACGACGTCGGGAAGCCTGCGCAGGTTGGTCCGGTCGATCGGGATGGTGCGCGTCATCCTGGCCAGCGCGCCGACCACCGGCCACTGCACCACGTCGGCACGGGCAACGAACGATCCGGGCAGGACAGCACTCACCACCAGCGGGTCGAGCCACGAGACATGGCCGCTGACCACCAGCACGCCCTGCAGGTTACGGATCGGTCCACCGGTGACCTTGACGCGGACACCCATGCAGCGCAACGACGTTCGGAAGTACCAGCGTTGCATTCGGGTGCGCCCGGGCACCGGGACCACCAACAGCGGAGCCAACATCAGCATGACGAGCGTCAGCGTCACCCGCGCGACGCTGCGCAGTGCGACGATCCAGCCTCGCGATGCCCGGCCGATACCGACGCCCACACAGCTGGCGTCGCACGTCGCCTTCTCCAGCCAGGCGTGCTCGGCCGTGATGGTCATGCGCCGATCTCGCTTGCCGCCGACACCGACCGCAGGCGTTTCAGATACCTGACGTCGGCGCGCCGCTTGTCCAGCAGGGCCGGGAAATCTCCGACACCGAAGTCGGGATCGTGTGCCGGCTCGCCGCAGATCTGGGCGCCGAGGCGCAGGTAGCCCCGCATCAGCGGGGGTACGGCGACCCGTGACGGCGCCTCGATATCGTCAAGTCCCCTGCCGTCCAACACCACCGGCCGGTAGGGCCGCACCGTGTACTGGATAGGGGCGCCGTGGCGACGGAGCACGAAATCGCGCACGCCGCGGACCTGACTACCGGGTTCGCCGACCGAATCGTGTGGATGGGTCGGCACCGATACGCAGCCGGTGACGTAGTCGTACCCGGAGCGGTCGAGGTAAGCCAGGATACCCGCCCACATCAGCAGCACCACTGCGCCGTTGCGGTGATCTTCGCGCACCACCGCGCGTCCCATCTCGACCAGTGACGGACGAAGCGGGTCCAGTGCGGTGACGTCGAATTCGGTTGCGGTGTACAGACTTCCCGCGGCGATCGCTCCGGGGGGAGGCAGCATGCGGTAGCAACCGACGAGTTCGCCCGAGTTCTCCTCGCGCACCAGCAGGTGATCGCAGTGCTCATCGAAGCGGTCGACGTCACGGCCGTCCGTGGCGCCGGTCAGGGCGAATCCCGGCTCGGAGGTGAACACGTCATGGCGCAGACGCTGGGCGGCATCGACCAGGTCGGGGTCGGTGGACAGCAACAGGGTATAGCGCGGCGCAGCGGCCCCCGCTATCGCGTCGTTCGGCTGATCTGCGGCTATGAGTACGGATGCAGTGCTCATGCGAGCACGGTCGCTGAGTCGGACAGCGAAACGGCATCGCCAGCGTGACGTGTTTGTGCACGCTGGGTGACGAGTTGCCGCTAGCAGGCCGTGACGGCTTCGGTGCCGACGACGGTGATCACCAGGGCACCACCCAATCCATGCAGACGGAAGGACCCCGGCGCACCGTTGCGCCGGGGTCCACTTTCGGTCGGTGCCGACAAGCGGTCAGCCCTTGCGGGCCTTCACCGCCTCGGTCAACTGCGGCGCCACCTTGAAGAGGTCACCGACGATGCCGTAATCGGCGATCTCGAAGATCGGCGCCTCTTCGTCCTTGTTGACGGCGACGATCGTCTTCGACGTCTGCATGCCCGCGCGGTGCTGGATCGCGCCGGAGATACCCAACGCGACGTAGAGCTGCGGCGACACCGTCTTGCCGGTCTGGCCCACCTGGAACTGTCCCGGGTAGTAACCCGAGTCCACGGCGGCGCGCGAGGCGCCGACAGCGGCGCCGAGCGAGTCCGCGAGGTCCTCCACGACGGAGAACTTCTCGGCGCTGCCCACGCCGCGGCCACCGGATACCACGATGGAGGCCTCGGTCAGTTCCGGCCGATCGCCTGCCACCGCGGGTTCGCGCTTGACGACCTTCGTGGCGTTCTCGGCGGGCTCGGGCACCTCGACGTTGACGACCTCGCCTGCGCCGTCGGCGGGCTCCGCCTCGACCGCACCGGGCCGGACGCTGATGACGGCGGTGTTGCCGTTGGCCTTGGCATCGACCGTGTACGCGCCACCGAAGATGGAGTGCACCCCGACCGCGCCTTCCTTGACGTCGACGACGTCGACCAGCAGGCCCGCTCCGATGCGGGCGGCGAGCCGTCCCGAGATCTCCTTACCGTCGGCGCTGGCGGCGACGAGCACGCCGGCGGGCGAGGCTTCGTCGACCAGCGCCGCCAGCACGTCGACGACCGGGGTGATCAGGTAGTCGTTGATCGCATCGGACTCGGCGATGTAGATCTTGGCCGCGCCCGCGGCCTTGAGCGCGTCGACCAAGCCCTCGCCGGCGCCCGGAACCGCAGTCACCACCGCAGACGGCTCGCCGAGTGCGCGGGCAGCGGTGATGAGTTCGGCGGTGACCTTCTTGAGGGCGCCGTCGGCGTGCTCTACGAGCACCAGTACTTCACTCATTTGTCGGCCATTCCCTCTCTAGATGATCTTCTGCGCGACCAGGTACGAAGCGATCTGTTTGCCACCCTCGCCCTCGTCCGGGATCTTCTCGCCCGCGGTCTTGGGCGGCTTCGGCTGCGACGCGGTGACGGTGCTGCCCGCGTTGTCCCTGCCAACCTCGTCGGCTTCAATGCCGATCTCGGCGAGCGTCAGCTTGGTGACTTCCTTCTTCTTGGCGGCCATGATGCCCTTGAAGGAGGGGAAGCGCGGTTCGTTGATCTTCTCGGTGACGCTGACGATCGCAGGCAGCGTAGCTTCGAGGGTGAAGACGCCGTCGTCGGTCTCGCGTTCGCCGGTGACTCTGTCGCCGTCGACGGTCAGCTTGCGCAGGTGGGTCAGCTGGGGCAGGCCGAGATACTCGGCCAGGATCGCCGGGATGGCACCGGCACGCCCGTCGGTGGCCTCGTTACCGGCGATCACCAGTTCGACACCCTCGACGGTGCCGAGTGCCCGGGCCAGCGCCCACGCCGTCTGCACCGCGTCCGACCCGTGCATGCCGTCGTCGAGTACGTGGACCGCCTTGTCAGCACCCATCGACAGTGCCTTGCGGATGGCTTCGTTGGCCCGCTCGGGGCCTGCGGTCAGCACAGTCACGGTGCTGTCCGCGTCTTTTTCCTTGATCAACAGCGCCTCTTCGACAGCGCGCTCGTTGATCTCATCGAGCACGGCGTCGGCGGCCTCGCGGTCGAGCGTGTAGTCACCGTCGGTGAGTTTGCGCTCGGACCAGGTGTCCGGCACCTGTTTGATCAGGACCACGATGTTCGTCATGAGTGTGGCTCGTCCTCCTCGGAGCTGGCGACGCCCGTGCCGCCAGTGATGTCATGTTCAAAGCAAGTGGTCCCACCATGTTACTGGTGGGTAACTTGTGGTGGTCGCCCACGACACCATAGCTGGTCTTACTTTGGGTTCCCTCCCCACGTCCGGGTTGAACCGTCGTGATCTAGCCAACACGCGTTAGCCTGCCTTGCAATGAACAGCGACGCTGATGCCGCCCTGGCGCTGACCGGCGAACGGACAGTGCCCGGATTGGCCGCCGAGAATTACTGGTTCCGCAGGCACGAGGTGGCCTACGAGCAGCTGGCACCGCGATGTGCCGGGGAAATCGTCCTGGAGGCCGGGTGCGGTGAGGGTTATGGCGCCGACCTGATCGCCGACGTCGCAGGTCACGTCATCGGGCTCGACTACGACGATTCCGCGGTCGCTCACGTGCGGGCCCGCTACCCACGCGTCGAGATGCGGCAGGGCAACCTGGCTGAGCTTCCGCTTGCCGACGGCTCGGTCGACGTCGTGGTGAACTTCCAGGTCATCGAGCATCTGTGGGACCAGGGCCAGTTCGTGCGCGAGAGCCTGCGCGTGCTGCGCCCGTCGGGGGTATTGCTGATGTCGACGCCCAACCGCATCACGTTCTCCCGCGGGCGCGACACCCCGATCAACCCGTTCCACACCCGCGAACTCAACGCAGCCGAACTAACCGAACTGCTGGTCGACGGCGGCTTCGTCATGGAATCGATGCAGGGCGTGTTCCACGGGGCGAGACTGCGCGAGCTCGATGCCCGCTACGGCGGATCGATCATCGACGCCCAGATCTCGCTGGCGTTGGAGGGCACCCCGTGGCCCTACGAACTGCTGGCCGATGTCACCTCGGTCACCACCGACGACTTCGACATCGCCGCCGAGCCGATCGACGCGAGCCTGGACCTGATCGCGATCGCGACCCGGCCGTGAGCCCGACCGACGCGGTACCCGGGCAGTTCACGCTGGTACTGCACACCCATCTGCCGTGGCTGGCTCATCACGGGCGCTGGCCGGTCGGCGAGGAGTGGCTCTACCAGTCGTGGTCTGCGTCTTATCTGCCGTTGCTGCGGGTGCTGCGGAAGCTCGCCGAGGAGGGCCGTCGCGGGTTGGTGTCGCTGGGGATGACGCCCGTCGTCACCGCGCAGCTCGACGATCCGTACTGCCTGGACGGGATGCACCACTGGCTGGCGAACTGGCAGTTACGCGCGCTCGAGGCAGCGGGCACCCGCACCGGCGGCGGCCCGGCCGATACCGCCTGCGCGTCTGATGCGTTGCGCACGTTCGGGTCTCGCGAGTTCTCCGAAGCCGAACAGGCGATCGAAGACTTCACGACACTGTGGCGGCACGGCGCAAGTCCGCTGCTGCGCGGGCTGATCGACGCGGGCACCGTCGAACTGCTCGGCGGGCCGCTGGCCCACCCGTTCCAGCCACTGCTGAATCCTCGACTGCGCCAGTTCGCCCTGCGCGAAGGGTTAGCTGACGCGGGCGCCCGATTCGCCAGCACCCCGTCGGGCATCTGGGCGCCCGAGTGCGCCTACGCCCCAGGGATGGAGCGGGACTACGCCGCTGCGGGCGTCGCGCACTTCATGGTCGACGGGCCCGCGCTGCACGGCGACACCGCACTGGGTAGGCCGGTGGGCGGTTCGGGCGTCGTGGCCTTCGGACGCGACCTACAGGTCAGCTACCGCGTCTGGTCACCCAAGTCCGGGTATCCCGGCCACGCGGCTTACCGCGACTTCCACACCTACGACCACCAGACCGGCCTCAAGCCCGCACGCGTCACCGGACGCAACGTGTCGTCCACGGCGAAGCTCCCGTATGATCCCGTGCGCGCCGACCACGCCGTCGACGCCCACGTCGCCGACTTCGTCGGTGTGGTGCGCCGGCGTCTGATCGACGAATCGGCACGCATTGGGCGTCCGGCACATGTGGTCGCCGCGTTCGACACCGAGCTGTTCGGCCACTGGTGGCACGAGGGGCCGGTGTGGCTGGAGCGGGTACTGCGGGCGCTGCCCGAGGCGGGTGTGCGGGTCGGCACGCTGCACGACGCGATCGAGGGTGACTATCTAGGCTCCCCCGTCGACCTGCCGCCGAGCTCGTGGGGGTCAGGCAAGGACTGGGGTGTGTGGGCGGGCGAGCAGGTGGCCGATCTGGTGCAGCTCAACAGCGAGGTGGTGGACACCGCACTGGCGACGGTGGACAAGGCGCTGGAGCAAACGGCAGGCGCCCCGCCACGCGACAGGATCGCCGACCAGATCCTGCGCGAGACGCTGCTCGCCGTGTCCAGCGACTGGCCATTCATGGTGAGTAAGGATTCCGCGGCTGACTACGCCCGCTACCGGGCCCATCTGCACGCGCATGCCACCCGTGAGATCGCAGGCACGCTGGCCGCGGGCCGCCGCGACGCGGCCCGCCGACTCGCCGACGGCTGGAACCGCGCCGACGGCCTGTTCGGCGCGCTGGACGCTCGACGGCTCCGATGAAGATCCTGATGGTGTCGTGGGAGTACCCACCCGTCGTCCTCGGCGGCCTCGGTCGTCACGTCTACGAGCTCGCGACCCACCTGGCCGCCGCCGGCCACGAGGTCGTGGTGTTGGCGCGGCGGCCCTCGGGTACCGATCCGAGCACCCACCCGTCCACCGACGACGTGAGCGAGGGCGTGCGTGTGGTGGCGGCCGCCCAGGATCCCCACGAGTTCGAGTTCGACACCGATATGATGGCGTGGACGCTGGCGATGGGTCACTCGATGATCCGGGCCGGACTGAGCATCCGATCGACGGGCCGACGGGGGCGCGCGTGGCGGCCCGACGTCGTGCACGCCCACGACTGGCTGGTGGCTCACCCCGCCATCGCCCTCGCCGAACATTTCGACGTGCCGCTGGTTTCGACCGTCCACGCCAGCGAGGCAGGAAGGCACAGCGGCTGGGTCGCGGGACAGATCAGTCGCCAGGTGCACGCCGTCGAATCATGGTTGGTCCGCGAATCGGACTCGCTCATCACGTGTTCGGCGTCGATGAGCGACGAGATCACCGAGCTGTTCGGCCCCGGACTGGCACAGTCCCACGTCATTCCCAACGGAATCGACGCGGCTGATTGGCCATTCGCCCCCCGCAAGTCTCATCCCGGTCCGGCCGAGCTGCTCTACGTGGGCCGGTTGGAGTACGAGAAGGGCATCCACGATCTGATTGCGGCGCTGCCGCGGATCCGCCGCACTCACCCCGGTACTCGGCTGACGGTGGCAGGTGAAGGGACACAACTGGCTTGGCTGATCGAACAGGCGCGTGAGCACAAGGTACTCAAGGCGACGACGTTCGCGGGCCTGGCGGACCACCGTCAACTGCTGACGCTGTTGCACCGCGCTGATGTCGCCGTATTGCCAAGCCATTACGAACCTTTCGGCATCGTCGCACTCGAGGCCGCGGCGGCTGGCATTCCCCTTGTCACGTCGAACGTCGGGGGGCTCGGCGAGCTGGTCATCGACGGCGCAACCGGATTGTCCTGCGCGCCAAGGGACGTCGCGGGGCTGGCGGCGGCGGTGCGCCGCGTGCTCGATGATCCCGCTGCCGCGCAGGCCCGCGCGCTGGCCGCGCGCAAACGGCTGACATCCGACTTCGACTGGCACACGGTGGCCCAACACACCGCCGAGGTGTACCTGGGCGCCAAACGGCGCGAGCGCGAGCCGCACGCGCGCCGCCCGATCGTGGAGCACGCACTCCCCGACCGCTGAGCTCACGTATCGCGGTGCGCAGCCCGCAGAACTTAGCGGGCGGCCTTCTTGCGCTCGATATCCGCAAGCGCGGCAGCCAGTTCGGCGCGTTGGGCCGCCGCTGCCTCCCAGGCCAGCTGCCGGTTCTTGACCACCTTGGCGGGCGCACCGACCGCGATCGAGAAATCAGGGAACTCACCCTTGACCACGGCGTGCGCCCCGAGGACGCACCCCCGCCCGATCGACGTGCCGCGCAGTATCGAGACCTTGGTGGCGATCCAGGTGTCGGGGCCGATCCGCACGGGGCTCTTGACGATGCCCTGGTCCTTAATCGGCAGTTCGATGCTGTCCATCCGGTGGTCGAAGTCGCAGACGTAACACCAGTCGGCCATCAGCACCGAATCGCCCAACTCGACGTCCAGGTAGGCGTTGATCACGTTGTCCCTGCCGAGCACCACCTTGTCGCCGAAGCGCAGCGAACCCTCGTGGGCGCGGATCGTGTTCTTGTCGCCGATATGCACCCAGCGCCCGATCTCCAGCTGCGCCAGTTCCGGCGTCGCATGGATCTCGACGTTTTTGCCGAGGAAGACCATGCCGCGCGTGATGATGTGCGGATTCTTCAACTTGAACTGCAGCAGCCGCCAGTACCGCACCAGGTACCAGGGTGTGTACGCCTTATTGGCCAGTACCCACTTCAATGACGTCAGCGTCAGGAACTTCGCCTGACGCGGATCCCGCAGCCTCGAACCACGCCAGCGACGGTGGATCGGCGCGCCCCACATCGATGTCATGGCCGCACAGCCTACGCGTCGCGTTACCCTCACTGGGTGTTCGGGCGACGACGCGGCTTCGGTCGTTTTCCACAGGTGGCACTCGCGTCCGTTGTGCTGCTCGTCGCCGCGCTCGCCGCGTGCGGCAACACCGATTCGTGGGTGCAGGCACAACCCGCCGAGGGCTGGCCCGCCCCGTACGCCGACGCCTCCAACAGCAGCTACACCACCACTGCAGGCGCAGAAGCGCTGACATTGGAGTGGACCCGGTCGGCCAAGGGCGATCTCGGCGCCTCTGTCGCGCTCGGCACCCAGCGCTATCTGGCGGTCAACGCGCAGTCGTCAGCGGGTTGCTCGTTGCTGGTGTGGGAGAGCGACAATGCCGCCCGTCAACGCTGGTGCACCCGACTGATTCAGGGCGGCAGCTTCGCGGGACCCCTGTTCGACCGTTTCGACAATATGTACGTCGGCCAACCCGGCGCGATCCTGTCGTTTCCGCCCACGCAGTGGATCCGCTGGCGAAAACCCGTCATCGGTATGCCCAACACTCCGCGCATCGTGGAGGACGGCCGGCTGTTGGTGGTGACACACCTCGGCCAGATTCTCGTATACGACGCGCACCGCGGAGACGTGCTCGGCACACCGCTGGATCTGGTGAAGGATCTGGACCCGCGGGATTCCGAACGCGGGCTCGCCGACTGCCAGCCGGAACGCTCGCGCTGCCCCGTCCCCGCCGCCCCCGCGTTCTCGTCGGACACCGACCTGCTGGTGCTCACGTTGTGGCAGCCCGGCGCGCAGGACCCGCAGCTCGTCGGCCTCAAATACCTACGCGACTCGGCCACGTTCGAACAGGTGTGGACCAGCGACGCCGTCACCGACGGCCCCATCGCGAGCCCGGTGCTCTCCAACGACGGCCAAACCGTCTACGTCGGCGGGCGCGGTCACGAGCTGTGGGCTCTCGACTCCTCCGACGGCACCCCGAAATGGTCTGTGCCGCTGGGCTATCTGCCCCGGACCCCTCCGTCGGTCTCGCCGGACGGGCTGGTGATCTCCGGCGGTGGACCGGGGGGGCAGCTGATCGCATTCCGCGACGCGGGCGACCACGGCGACGAGGTGTGGACGCGCGACGACATCGTCACCCTGTCGGCTACCAGCCAGGCCGGACCCGATGTGGCCTACACGGTGATCCGCGACGGCTCCGGCGAGAACGCGGGATTGGCGCTGCTGGTCGTCGACCCCGCCGACGGGCACACGGTGAACAGCTATCCACTGCCTGAGGCCACCGGCTGGCCGGTCAGCGTGGCGGTGGGTACCGACCGTCGGGTGATCACCGCGACCAGTGACGGACTGGTGTACGGATTCGCTCCCGCCTAGGTCAGGCCGGCCTGATCAGGCCAGCAGGGACGCCACCGACTCGCGCGGCACCGCAACGACATTGGCACCGGCGGATTCCGGCAACAGTTCGCCCTGGCCGAAGAAGAAGATGAGGCTGGTGTCGGTGATCGCGAAGTTCTGGTAGTTCGTCGGGTCGAGGCCATCGCTTTCGACGATGGCAGCCGAGGCGCCGGTCTGGCGGTCCAGTTCGCGCTGGACGATCGGGAAGATGACGTCCAGTGGCTCGATGCCGGGTTTGAACAGCGTGTCGAAGGTGATGGGGCCCTGATTTTCGATGTCGTAGTTGAACGCCTTGAACCACGTGACCGGATGTGCCCCACCGACATCCTGGAACAGCTCGAACGCCAGGCTCTGGGTGCGCGCCGGAGCGCCGGAGAAATACCCGGTTCCCGCGGCGTCCATCTCATACGGCAGGCCACGCGATCCGGGCATCTCCGCGACGTTGACGAACCCGTCGCGCTGTTGGATCAGATAATCGGTGACGGCTTGGGCGTCGGGATACTCCGCCGGGAAGGTGATGTTCACCGTGTACGCAGGCTGGGTGGACTGCACCCGGCAGTTCTGCGACGCGTCGACGACGCCACTGAGCACCTCGCACGTGGTCGCGGCATGCGCCACCGCCGCGCTCTGCGCGCCGATCGCCGCGGCAGCCAGGGCCGTTGCCGCAAGTCCTACCAAGCGCATCGTCAGGTAATCCTCCCGGCGAACGACGGCCCCAAAGCCTTGAACCCAGCGCCAACCCAGCGCTATTGCGCCCACAGTACCCGCGGGCTCAGCGGGACGGACGGCAAACGTAGGCGATGGCCCGCGCGGAAGTGCCGCCCCCGATCCGCGTCAGGACCGCCGTCAGCGACTGCTTTCCAGCCAGGCGAAGCCGGCGCCGCAGCACATCGGGGTCGACGTCGACGCCACGCACCAGTATCTCCAGTGGTCCGCAATCGTGCGCGCGAAGTGTTGCACGCAGCCGCTTCTCGTTGAAGGCGACGCTCTGGAGCACCTCGAAGCCGCGCACCCCGGCGGGCAGTGTCTCGCCCGACAGATAGGCGATGTCGGGATCCAACTGCCACAGTCCACAGCGCGCCGCGTAATGCCGCACCAGCCCCGCCCGGACCACCGCGCCGTCGGGGTCGACGATCCAGCGGCCCGCGGGACCCACCGGGCAGTCCTGCGGATCGATGTCGGTGAGGTGCTCCCCCGTGTCCAGGAGCGTCGCCCTGCGGGTCACTGCGTCCGCGCAGAGGCCGTGCGACCACAGGCACGCTTCGCGCACTGAGCCGCGCCACGACGTCACCTCGATCTCACCGCGGAAACCCAACTCGGCCAGCACGGCGAAGTCGATTCCCGGCGCGACCTTGCACGCGAAGTCCCTCAAGCGGTAGGCGTCGAACACGTCGTCGAGCGCGGGCGTGTAGTCACGCGGATCGAATCGGCGCCGTCCCCCGGATCGGCGCGCGGGGTCAAGCACGACGACGGCGTCGCGGGTGACGGGGCGCAACGCGTCGGCGCGGCAGAGGGTCACCTCGGCACCACCGCCGAGACCGGCGGCAGCGAGATTGTGGCGCGCCATCGCCAACCGGACGGGGTCGAGGTCACTGCCCACCACGACAGCCGCGGTACGGCGCAGCTGCGCCAACTCCGCCCCGATCGAGCACGTCGCGTCATGGACGACGCGTCCAGCCAGTCGCTGCGCCCGATGGGCTGCTACCGGCGTCGCGGTGGCCTGTTGGGCGGCCTCGTCGGTGAACAACCACCCTTGCGCACCGTCCAGCTTGGCCGCCGCCCTGCGGCGCAACTGCACGGTCGACATCAGCGCCGGGGCGCGCTGCGCGAACCGCGCGCGGGCCCAGGCTGTGTCGGCCAGCAGCGACGCATCGCTGCACGGCCGCAGGCCGACCTCCGCAAGCGCGGCAGCACCTTGTGGCGACGTCAGATAGGCGACGTCGTCGAGGGTTACGACGGCTTAACCCCGGTGACCATCACGTTGTAGAACCAGCCCTTCGGCACGACGTGACGCCACACGTTGGAATCCAGCCACGACAGCGTCGTCCAGCTGCCGAAGGCGAACTTCGCCCAACCCCGCCCGAGCTTGCCCGGGGGCACCGTCGATTCGAAGGTGCGTACCGGCCAGCCCAACATGGCTGCAGTGAACTCCTCCGACGCAGTCTCGACCTCGACGGCGCCGGCGTTGGTGGCCATCCGCTTGAGGTCCGCGGGATCGAATGTGTGGAGGTCGACGATCCACTCCAGCGCGGCCGCGCGCGAGTTCTCGTCGAGTTCCGCCTGCGGGCGGCGCCAGCTTTGCAGTCCGGGCAGCTGCATGGCCTTGACCGTCGTCTTCCAGGTCAGGTTGGCCAACGTGCGGGCGTAGGTGTTACCGACCTTGGTGGGCTCACCCGCGAACACGAACCGGCCGCCAGGGTTGAGCACGCGCACGACCTCGCGCAGCGACAACTCGACATCGGGAATGTGGTGCAGGACGGCGTGGCCCACCACCAGATCGAAGGTGTCGTCCTCGTACGGGATGCCTTCGGCGTCGGCGATGCGGCCGTCGATGTCCAGGCCGAGCGACTGCCCGTTGCGGGTGGCCACCTTCACCATGCCGGGCGACAGATCGGTCACCGAGCCGCGGCGTGCGACACCCGCCTGGATGAGGTTGAGCAGGAAGAACCCGGTGCCGCAGCCCAGCTCGAGGGCGCGGTCGTACGGGAGTTCACGCTGCACCTCGTCGGCAACGATGGCGTCGAACCGTCCCCGGGCGTAGTCGACGCAGCGCTGGTCGTAGGAGATTGACCACTTATCGTCGTAGGACTCGGCTTCCCAGTCGTGGTAGAGCACCTGGGCCAGCTTGGTGTCCGTGCGGGCGGCTTCGACCTGCTCGGCTGTCGCGTGCGGCTGGGGGGCAGGATCAGTCATGGCAGGCAGCCTAACGGCCGCAGCGCTACCGGAGGAAAGGCTCCCTCACCGCGGCGCCGTACTGCGCCTCGCGGTCGATCGTCGCCTTCGCCGCAGCCAGCGCGTGCGGTGGGCAGTCGACGAGCCGTTGCAGCCACCGCAAGGCGGCGTCGTAGACGTGGTCGGGCGCCGTGAGCTCATCGAGCAGGCCCAGCGCGGCTGCTTCCTTGGCGCCGACGAACTGGCCCGAAAAGACCATGTCCTTGGCGCGACTGGCACCGACCACGCGCGTCAGCCGGTGCATGGACCGCTCGCCGGGGATCAGCCCCGCGAGGATCTCGGTGGTGCCCACTTTGACGTTGTCGCCACTGACCCGCCAGTCGGCGGCCAGCGCGAGCGACAGACCTGCCCCCAGCGCGTAACCGGTGATCGCCGCGACGGTCGGCTTCGGAATGGCAGCCACCGCGTCCACCGCGGCGTCGCGCACGTCGGCGGCAACAGCGGCTTCGTCGGCACTGAGGTGCTGGAGTTCGGGCAGGTGATCGCCGACGGAGAAGATCTCGTGGCCGCCGAACAGGATCACGGCCGACACGTCCGAGCGTGCGCTCACCTCGTCGGCGGCGGTCGCGATCTCGCGGTACGCCTGGCGAGTCAACGTGTTGGTGGGCGGACGGGACAGCAGCACGGTGGCGACGCCCGGGTGTTCGTCGCCCACGTGCACGCTGACGAACTCACTCACGACGAGTAGCCCCGCGGCGCGCGGCGATTACGGGCGGCGTTGTAGCGGTCGCTGTTGAAGAACTCGATCTCCCAGTTGCCGGTGGCCGTGTCGGCGGCGAGGTGCGGCTGCACGGCGACGATCGTGCGTTCGACGGCCAGCACTTCGGCCACGGTGCGCCCGTCCAGCGAATCGAGCTGCGTCCACGTCGGCGGCAGCAGAAAGGACTTCCCGTCAACGAATTCCTGCAGAGCAGCGGCAGGCGTGCTCCAGAACGCCTGGTCGGTCTCGGTGTTGTCGCCGTCGGCGCGTTGGCCCTCGGGTAGGGCCCCGACGAAGAAGTACGTGTCATAGCGCCTCGTGCGCTCCTCTTTCGGTGTCACCCAGTTCGCCCACGGACGCAGCAGATCGGCCCGCAGCACCAGCTTCTCGCTGTGCAGGAAGTCGGCGAACGACAACGAGTGGTTGGCCAGCTCCGCGCGCGCGTCGCCGTAGACCGACGCATCGGAGATGATGCCGTCCGGGTCATCGGCGGGGCCGGCGAACAGCACCCCCGACTCCTCGAATGTCTCACGCGCCGCGGCGCACACCAGCGCTTCGGCCAGTTCGACGTCGGTGCCCAATTTCTCGGCCCACCAGGCAGGGTCGGGCCCGAACCACGCGATGTGGGTGCCGCGGTCCCGGTCGTCGACACCACCGCCCGGGAACACCATCACGCCCGCGACGAAGTCCATCTTGGAATGCCGCCGCATCAGGAACGTCTTGATGCCAACGGCGGTGTCGCGGATCAGCATCACTGTCGCGGCAGGGCGGGGTACCAATGGATCGTCGGTCATAACTGCCTCCTGTGTGCGGCGCGGGTGCGGGCGCGGCGGGCGAAATAGCGCCCGTCGATCTTCTCTAGCACGATGGACTGGCCGAACGCCTTGGACAGGTTCTCGGCAGTCAGGACGTCATCGAGCAGGCCTGCCGCCACCGCCTTGCCTTCGGACAGGACGAGGCAGTGGCTAAAGCCCAGCGGGATCTCCTCGACGTGATGGGTCACCAAGGCCATCGCCGGGGCATCGGGGTCGGCGGCCAGGTCGGCCAGCCGCGCCACCAGTTCCTCGCGACCACCGAGGTCGAGGCCAGCGGCGGGCTCGTCGAGCAGCAGCAGCTCCGGGTCCGTCATCAACGACCGCGCGATCAGGACGCGCTTGCGCTCACCCTCGGACAACGTGTCGTAGGTGCGGTCGGCCAGGTGCTCGGCACCGACGCTCTCCAGCATGTCGATCGCCTGGTGATAGTCGGCATCCTCGTACTGCTCGCGCCACCGACCCAGTACCGAGTAACCCGCCGACACCACCAGATCACGGACAATCTCGCCGCCGGGTACGCGTTGGGACAGTGCGGAGGAGGCCAGGCCGACGCGCGAACGGAGTTCTGACATGTCGACGCGGCCCAGTCGTTCGCCGAGGACGAAGGCTTTTCCGCTCGAGGGGTGCTCCTGGGCTGCGGCGATGCGCAGCAACGAGGTTTTGCCGGCGCCATTCGGCCCGATCACCACCCAGCGTTCGTCGAGCTCGACCTGCCAGCTGATGGGTCCCACCAGCACCTGACCACCGCGCCGCAGCGAGACCCTGTGGAAGTCGATCAGCAGGTCGGGATCGGGTGCTGCGTCCTTTGATTCGTCGCGGGTTGCGGGCACTGGACCATCGTGCCGCACGCGGGGCGTGGATCGCCTGTCGGGGTGACGCGTGTCAGGTCACCGACTTTCTCGACGTGACCCCAGCCACTGTGCCGCAACCAGGTCGCAGGCGTCAGGTGCAGCACCAGTTGCACCAGTGGTCCGATTCCGAACGCATAGATGACGGTCCCGACGCCCACACTGCCGCCGAGCAGCCAACCCGCCGCAAGCACAGTGGCCTCGATGCTCGTCCGCACCAGCCGCACCGACCGTCCGGTGCGCACCACCAGACCGGTCATCAGACCGTCGCGCGGTCCAGGCCCCAGCCCGGCGCCAACATACAGCACGGTGCTGACAGCATTGAGCAGAACCGCGCCCAGCAGCACCGCGACCCTGCCAGGCAGCGACGTCAGCTCCGGCAACAGTGCCAGCGCGAGGTCGACGGTGACGGCGATGACGACGACGTTGGCCACCGTGCCGATCCCCGGCCGGTTGCGCAACGGGATCCAGGCCAGCAGAACGACGACGCCCACCACGGCCGTGGCAACCCCGATCGACATCGGGGTGTGGCGCGTCAGCCCCTGATGGAACACATCCCAGGGGTCGAGCCCAAGCCCGGCGCGCACCATCAGAGCCATCGACAGGCCGTACCCGGTCAGACCGACCAGGAGAGCGGCGGCGCGAACGGCGCCGCGGGTGATGGCGCGCATCAGGAGTGATCCGGCAAGTAGCCGCGGATGACGTCGAAGTCCGAGCACGTCCGACGGGGGTCGCCGATGCGTCCGCCGAGGTCCACCCCGCGCAGATCCAGGAGTGAATCGACGAGTCGCGCCCAGCTGTGGGCCAGAGGAGAGATCCAGTTCGTCATCATGGTCCCATCGTGGGCACGTTCGGCTTGCCAATCAATATCCAGTTAGGCAAAACTGGCCTTAATGATCTCCCACATGACCGGTCGCCGGCTCGATGTGGACCTTTTGGCGCGCGAACTGGGCCACTGGCGCACCTCGAGTTCGGCAGGCCCCGCGTATCTGGCACTCGCCGATGCCGTGCGCCTGCTGGTGGTGGACGGTCGAATTCCGGTGGGTGCCTGCCTGCCGAGCGAGCGGGCGTTGGCCGACGCGTTGCGGGTCTCTCGCACCACCGTCACCGCCGCGTATGCCCAGCTGCGCGACGACGGCTACCTCAACGCTCGCCGTGGGGCACTCAGCACCACCGCGCTACCGGTGGGCGAACTCCCCAATGTGGCACCGGGGCAGGCGTCGGTCGACCTGGCCCGCGCGGCTATGGGCGCGCCGGCCGCAGCCATGCGCGATGCGTACACGCACGCCGCCGAGCAGATCACTGCCCACCTACACGGCACCGGCATCGAACTCACGGGTCTGACATCACTGCGTATCGAGATAGCCGAACGATATTGTGCCCGTGGCCTTCCCACTGATTTCAGCGAGATCATGATCACCACCGGCGCGCTGCACGCCATCAGCCTGATCCTGGGCACCTACATCCAACGCGGCGACCGCGTCCTGGTCGAACAGCCCACCTATCCCGGCGCCCTGGCGGCGATCGGCGCGGCAGGCGCGCGTCCGGTTCCGGTGTCGATCGCAGCTGATGGCACCGAGGCCGGCTGGGATTTGAGCGCCATGCACGCAGCGATCAGGCAATTGTCCCCGAACCTCGCCTATCTGATCCCCGACAACCACAACCCGACCGGCCTGACCCTACCCGCTGACGAACGACACAGGTTGGCGCAGTTGATTTCCGAGACGCGGACCCGCACCATCATCGACGAGACCATGACCGAGGTGTGGATCGACCAGCCGGTACCCCAGCCGGTCGCCGCGGCGATGACGTCACGCCGAGAACTCGTCCTGACCACCGGGTCGATGTCCAAAGCTTTCTGGGGAGGGCTGCGGATCGGGTGGATCCGCGGTGAGCGGTCTGCTCTGGCCAGCATCGCGGCCCAGCGGCCCGCGCTCGACATGGGCACGCCGATCCTCGAACAGCTCGCTGCGGCATGGCTTCTCGCACACGCCGACGAGGTTCTCCCCGACCGGCGCGAGACACTGCGCGCCCGGCGCGAGCTGCTACGCTCGCTGCTGGCCGAACACCTTCCCGACTGGCGGGCCAGCCCCAATACCGGCGGTGTGGCGCTCTGGGTGCAGTTGCCCACCCCGATGAGCTCGGCGCTGTCGGCGATGGCGTCACGCATCGGACTGGAGCTCCCGCCAGGCCCTCGATTCGGCGTCGACGGCACCCTGGAGCGCTACGTCCGGGTGCCGTACACCCTGCCCGAGGAGCAGCTCACCGAGGCGGTCGAATTACTCTCGCGTGCATGGCATTGGGTCACCGGCACCGGTTCGTCGGGTTACGGTGCCGTCGTCGTCTAGCCGACGATGCGAAGACCCCCGCCTATTCCGACGGTATCTCGACCCGCCGAAGCATCCCGTCCATCGCGTCAGCGGCCTCGATCTCGCCGCGCGTGACGCCGAGCAGGAACAGCACGGTGTCCAAGTACGGGTGCGAGAGCGACGCGTCGGCGACCTCACGCAGCGCGGGTTTGGCGTTGAACGCGACACCGAGGCCTGCGGCGGCAAGCATGTCGATATCGTTGGCACCGTCACCGACAGCCACCGTCTGCTCCATCGGAACTCCGGCCTGATAGGCGAAGTCGCGCAACGCTTTTGCTTTGCCGGGACGGTCGACGACCTGCCCCACCACCCTGCCGGTCAGGGTGCCGTCGACGATCTCCAGCTCGTTGGCCGCCACGAAGTCGAGCATCAGCTCGTGGGCAAGCGGGTCGATCACCTGACGGAAACCGCCCGACACCACGCCGCAGTGGAATCCGAGACGGCGCAGGGTGCGGATGGTGGTGCGCGCGCCCGCAGTCAGCTCGAGTTCGTCGGCCACCTCGTCGAGCACGCTGGCCGGCAGACCCTTCAATGTGGCAACCCGCTGATGCAATGATTCGGCGAAGTCCAGCTCGCCGCGCATCGCCGCCTCGGTGACGGCGGCGACGGCGGCTTTGGCGCCTGCCCTGTCGGCCAGCATCTCGATGACCTCGCCCTGGATCAGCGTCGAGTCCACGTCGAAGACGATCAGGCGTTTGGCCCGCCGAGACAGGCTGTAGGCCTCCATCGCCACGTCGACAAGCTCGTCGGCCGCCACCCGCGTCAAGGCGATCTGCACCTGCCGCTCGGCGTCCGGCGGCACCGAGACCCGCAGTTCCAGCCCCGTCACCGGATAGTCGGAGACACCACGGATCACGTCGATGTTGACCCCGAGATTGGCCAGCTCGTTCGCGAGCACGCTGAACGCCCGCGCGGTGATGGGACGCCCGAGCACGACGATGGTGTGCGTGGACGGGTCGGGGTTGATAGCCGCGGCGTCGCTGCGTTCAAACGTCAGGTCGAGGCCGACGCTGTGAATGGCGTCGGTGACCTCGCGGCGCAACGTCGGATTCTCGGCAACGGCGGATCCACAGGACACCAGCACACCCAGCGTCAACCGCCCGCGAATCACGACCTGTTCGACGTTGAGCAGCTCGACGGCGTGCTGCGAAAGCACCTCGAACAGTGCCGATGTCACGCCTGGCTGATCGACGCCGGTGACGGTGATGAGCACCGACACCGTTGACACCATTCCCCCCCGGATGGTCAGTCGCGGCATGCGCCGGCGGGCCGCGCGTTAAGTTCGGACGTTCTCGTGGTCGAGCCGCGTGATGTCGCCGTCGCTGGGACCGTGCGCCCGCCCGATGTGCGCCTCGGCGCGCATTCGCTCCACCATATGCGGGTAGTGCAGCTCGAAGGCGGGCCGCTCGGAACGAATGCGTGGCAGTTCGGTGAAGTTGTGGCGCGGCGGCGGGCAGCTGGTGGCCCACTCCAGGGAGTTACCGTAACCCCACGGGTCGTCGACAGTCACCACCTCGCCGTAGCGGTAACTCTTGAAGACGTTCCATACGAACGGCAGCGTGGACGCACCGAGGATGAACGCACCGATGGTGGAAACGACGTTCAGTTCGGTGAAGCCGTCGGACGGCAGGTAGTCCGCGTAGCGGCGCGGCATGCCCTCGTTACCCAGCCAGTGCTGCACCAGGAAGGTGGTGTGGAACCCGATGAACGTCAGCCAGAAGTGCAGCTTGCCGAGCCGTTCATCCATGAGCCGCCCGGTCATCTTCGGGAACCAGAAGTAGATGCCCGCGTAGGTGGCGAACACGATGGTGCCGAACAGCACGTAGTGGAAGTGCGCGATCACGAAATAGGAGTCGGTGACGTGGAAGTCGATCGGCGGGCTGGCCAGCAGCACGCCGGACAGACCGCCGAGCAGGAAGGTGATCAGGAAGCCCACCGAGAACAGCATCGGTGTCTCGAAGGTCAACTGGCCCTTCCACATCGTGCCGATCCAGTTGAAGAACTTGATGCCGGTGGGCACCGCGATCAGGAACGTCATAAAGGAGAAGAACGGCAGCAGCACGGCGCCGGTGGCGTACATGTGGTGCGCCCACACCGCCACCGACAGGGCGGCGATCCCCAGCGTGGCGTAGATCAACGTGGTGTAACCGAAGATCGGCTTGCGGCTGAACACGGGGAACACCTCGGACACGATGCCGAAGAACGGCAACGCGATGATGTACACCTCGGGGTGCCCGAAAAACCAGAACAGGTGCTGCCACAACAGGACTCCGCCGTTAGCAGGGTCGTAGATGTGGGCGCCGAGGTGCCGGTCGGCGGCGAGGCCGAACAGTGCGGCGGTCAGCAACGGGAAAACCATCAGGATCAGCACGCTGGTTACCAGGATGTTCCAGGTGAAGATCGGCATCCGGAACATGGTCATGCCGGGGCAGCGCATGCAGACCACTGTGGTGACCATGTTGACGCCACCCAGGATGGTGCCCAGACCGCCGACGGCCAGCCCGAGGATCCACAGGTCGGCGCCTGCACCTGGCGAGTGGATGGCGTCGGTCAGCGGTGTGTAGGCGGTCCAGCCGAAGTCGGCGGCACCGCCGGGGGTGATGAAGCCGGCGATGGCAATGGTGGCGCCGAACACGAAGAGCCAGAACCCGAACGCGTTGAGGCGCGGGAATGCCACGTCGGGGGCGCCGATCTGCAGCGGCAACACGAAGTTGGCGAACCCGATGACGATGGGGGTCGCGTAGAACAGCAGCATCACGGTGCCGTGCATGGTGAACAGCTGATTGTACTGCTCGTTGGACAGGAACTGCAGTCCGGGAAGGGCGAGCTCGGCGCGCATGAACAGCGCCATCAGGCCACCGATGAGGAAGAACGCGAAGCAGGCGACGATGTACATGATGCCGATCAGCTTGTGATCGGTGGTCGTCACCAGCTTGTAAACAAGGTTGCCCTTCGGCCCGAGGCGGGCCGGAAACGGACGAGTGGCCTCGAGTTCGACCCGAGGGGGTGCTTCGGCTGTCAAGAGCTCCTCCAAACATCCATCCGGACGTGGCTGCGTTAGGTGAATCCTAACCGCCCCCACTGCTTGTGTCGGCGTGGGTCCTACAAACTGTCGTAATTGATGTCCGGCTGTCGTAATTGATGTCCGGCGGACCGGAGCGGCGCGGCGCACGGAGGTCACAGCGAGCAGGTGGGTGTTACCGTCGGCGACGTGCTTTTGAGGCGGCCCCCACCCGGTGTGTTGGCCGCCTGCGCGGCCGGTGCCGTCGCCGCGTCGGTGACCATCTCGGCGGGCTGCTCGAGCGAGCCTGCCACCGGTCCTGCCGCGGGCTCGTCCACCCTGATCACGAGCACCACGAAGATCGCGGGCGCCGGGGTGCTGGGCAATCAGCGCAGGCCTGATGAATCCTGCGCGGCCGAACCCGCGCCTCTCGATCCCGGCTCGCCGACGCGGCTGGTTCAGCACGCCGCCGGCGCGACCGAGGTGATCGAAGATCCGCGACGCATCGTGGTGCTGTCCGGCGACCAGCTCGACGCTCTGTGCGCGTTGGGGCTGCAGTCACGGATCGTGGCTGCGGCGCTGCCGGACGGCTCGGACACCCAGCCGTCCTACCTCGGCACCACGGTGCACGATCTGCCCGCGGTGGGCACCCGCAGCGCACCCGACCTGGCGGCCATCGCCGCGGCGGCGCCTGACCTGATCCTCGGGTCCGACGCGCTGACACCCGCACAGTTCGGACCCCTGTCAGAGATCGCGCCGACGGTGTTCACCGCGGCACCGGGCGAAGGGTGGACGGACAACCTGCGGATTGTCGGCACGGCGACCGGGCGCGCTGAGCCGGCCACGGCACTGGTCGACGGTTTCGACGATTTCGCCACCGAAGTCGGTGTGCAGACCGACGCCACCCACTTCCAGGCGTCGATCGTGCAGCTCACCGACAGCACCATCCGCATCTATGGACCCGCGAACTTCCCGGGCAGCGTGTTCACCGACGTCGGGGTGGATCGTCCCGCGGCGCAGCGGTTCACCGATCAGCCGTACCTCGAGATCGGCGCATCGGACGCCGACTTGGCCGGCAACCCCGATTTCTCGGCCGCCGACGGCGACATCGTCTACGTGTCGTTCGCCTCGCCAGCCGCCAAGGACAGGGCACCAACGGTGCTCGGAAGCGATGCCTGGCGGGCACTGTCGGCCAATCGCGACAACCGCGTGTTCATCGTCAACAACGAGATCTGGCAGACCGGGCAGGGCATCGTCGCCGCGCGCGGCATAATCGACGATCTGAGCTTTCTGAACGCGCCGATCAACTAGCGGCAGCAGGTTTTTCCGCGCCCCACATGGCATCGGCTGCCCAGAGCACCACGGAGCACACCACGAAGGATCCGACGTACTGGACCCACTCGGCGAGCCACGCACTGTCCCCGATAGTCCCCAGGACGTCGAGCAACCGGGGCGGCAACTTGTCCACATAACGGATCGCGACGATGCCGGGAGCCGCCAGGACCAGTCCAATGAGCCAGCCGCGGCGGCGGCGCCGCGCGATCGCCCAGGCCATCAGGGCAATCGCTCCCGCAAATCCGTAGACCAGGCGCGGGTAGAGCGCGGCGTGACTGAATGCTGGCGCGGCCGCTGACGCGCCCAGGTGCACCCCGAATGCCACCAGGGCGACCAGCGCGGCATCCCTGCGGCGGCTCGATGTCCGCCCGAACAGCAGGACTGCGGCGATCAGATACAGGTAGGGAGCCACGAACCAGACCGTGCTCGGGTTCTCCCACTGCCACATCGCCGTGAAGTCACCGCTATCGCCTACCCGCGTGAACGCGTAGAAGAGCGCCAGTGTGGGCAGCAGCGCCACTGCGCTGATGAGCGCTTGCGTTACGCCAGGCAGACCACCGCCGATACCTGCCCATCCGGTTGGCTTATCCGGTGGCCTGGGCGGCGCCTTGGCCCTACCCGCGGGCTGCGTGCTCTCCTGATCTGTGTTCGCCGTCTGCGTGCTGACCATCGGGGTGCTCGCCATCTTCGTGCTCTGCTGCGCCTTCATGTCAGCGGTCGGCAGTCCGGGATTGGACCGCGGGAAGATCGGCAGCGGTGCCACGCGCGTCTCGGCCGACGGCGGCGGGTTCGACTCATCAGCCCCGAGGAGCGGCACCTTGGGCTGCGTCGGGGCGAACGGTGCAGGCGACGACGGGCCAGCAGGCCGCATCTGGGTCGCGGTCGCCGGATCAGCCGCCGGTGGGACAGCCTGGCGCGACTCGAGGGCGGGTGGCGCACTGGCGGCGATGGGCTGGGTAATCGAAGGAGGCGTCGCGGCAACGGGTTCGGACCTCGCCGCCGGTCGACGCGGTGAACCACCGCCCGGATGCTGACGCCGCGAAGTCGGCTGCGAGCCGCGTGCAGGCAGCGGTCTGGGATCCCGCGACGCCGCCAGCTTCGTTTCGGGCTGCGCGGTAGCTTCGGGCACGAAAGGTTGTAAGGTCCAAGCAGTTCCGTTCCAGAACCGCTTCGCCCGCGGGTTCCGCGGATCGCGGTACCACCCCTGGGTCGGAGCCTTCAGGAGCGGGATGGAAGCCATCGTTCTGGCAGCGGCGGCCGCGATCTCGCGCGTGTGGGATCGGACCGTGTCGGCGTCCGTCAGATTCACCGGGACGGCGTCCAACGGGACCAGTAATGCGCCCTGAGCGACAACGGTTTTCGGGTCGCCGAGCAGACCGACCAGACCCAGGGTGGAGAGGCGCGAATGGACCAGCGGGATGGCCGACGAGCCCCCCGTCAGGTAAATGGTGACGGGCGACGTCGCGGGCTTGCGCTTTTCGGCGTCGGCCAGCACATCACGGGTGAGCGTGACGGCGCGCTCGATGTCGGCGCCGATCAAGTCTTCGAACTCGTCGCGGGTGAGCTGCAGCACCGTGCTGCCTGTCGACCCGCTGACGATGATCGGAGCCGAGGCGCCCTCCGACAGTGCTTCCTTGGCTTCGCGCAGCCGGTCGATCAGCGTGAGCCGCGATCCGATCTCCGCATCCATCGTATCGAGCAGTGTCCTATCCGTCTCGGCGAGATGATCGCGCACCCACCGGTACACCCGCGCATCGAGGTCCTGCCCGCCAAGCCCCTCGATGCCATCGGCACCGACCACGGTGAAGGTCTCGTCCGACTGCTTGTCCAGCACCGCGACGTCGCAGGTGCCCGCGCCGAAATCGAAGACCGCCAGCCGGGATCCGACGGGTAGCTTCGCCGCCGCGACGGTGTAGTACCAGGCCGCCGACGTCGCCTCGGTCACCAGGCGGACGCGCTCGCGGTCGATGCCTGCCTCGCCTGCGGCGCTGGCCAGCAACTCCTGCCGCGGCGCACCCCATTTGTCGGGGTGGGTCAACACCACATCGTCGGGGTCGACGCCCATGAGCTTCCGCGAGCGCGACAGCACCTCACTGAGCACCGCAGCCACCAGGCGCGTCACGGGCATCGCGGTGCCAGCCAGCACCACCTCACCGTCGCCGAGCCGTCGCTTCGGGGATGACTCGAAAGCCTCTGGATCCGACATGGCCGCCTGCATCGCCGCGCGCCCCACCAACAGTTTGTCGTCGGCGCAGAACACCGCCGACGGCATCAGGAAGCCGTCGGACGACAGTTGGATCTTGTGACTGTTGCCTGACGCGTCACGGAATGCCGCAGCGGTGTTCGAGGAACCGAAATCGACCGCCAACGCCGTTTTGCCCATGGAATCCGACCCCTCCCCGTCCATGCACCGCCGGGTTTCGCTCACACTAGTGGCTCCGCGCGCACCCGGCTTGTAACCACGATTTCACCTCCGCGGGGGACTATTGCCCTCCGCGCATGCGTTGGCTATCCATTGGGTATGCACCGAAGCGAACCCGAGAGTTTAGCTACGCTCACACGTGACAATCGCATCACGACAATCGCATCGACCAAAGAGGGCACCATAGCAATGACGACGACCATTTCGGCCTACGCCGCCACCTCAGCAACCGGACCCCTGACCAAGACCACCGTCGAACGCCGCGAGGTCGGCCCGAACGACGTGGCCTTCGACATCAAGTTCGCAGGTATCTGCCACTCCGACATCCACACCGTCAGGGCCGAGTGGGGCCAGCCCGAGTACCCCGTCGTCCCGGGCCACGAGATCGCAGGCGTGGTCACCGAGGTCGGGTCAGAGGTGACCAAGTACAAGGTGGGCGATCACGTCGGCGTCGGCTGCTTCGTCGACTCCTGCCGTGAGTGCGACCAGTGCAAGGCCGGCCTCCAGCAGTACTGCACCGGCGAGGGCGGCATGGTCGGCACCTACAACGCCACCGGCAAGGACGGCACTCCCACCTACGGTGGTTACAGCACCGCCATCGTCGTCGACGAGAACTACGTGCTGCGCATTCCCGACAGCATCCCGCTCGACAAGGCGGCTCCTCTGCTGTGTGCGGGGATCACCCTGTACTCGCCGCTGCACCACTGGGGCGCAGGCCCCGGCAAGAACGTCGCGATCGTTGGCCTCGGCGGCCTCGGCCACATGGGTGTCAAGATCGCGCACGCCATGGGTGCCGAGGTGACCGTGCTGAGCCAGTCGCTCAAAAAGATGGAGGACGGCCTGCGGCTCGGAGCCGACGAGTACTACGCCACCAGCGACCCCGAGACCTTCACCAAGCTGGCAGGCACGTTCGACCTGATCGTCAACACCGTGTCAGCCGACGTCGACATGGCCGCATACCTGGGCCTGCTGAAGATCGACGGCACTCTGGTCGAGGTCGGCGCTCCCGAGAAGCCCATGTCGGTGCCGTTCTTCCCGTTGGGGGCGGGACGCCGCAGCTTGGCGGGCTCGATGATCGGCGGCATCCCGGAGACCCAGGAGATGCTCGACTTCTGCGCCGAGCACGACGTGGCCCCGGAGATCGAGGTCATCGACGCGTCCTACGTCAACGAGGCCTACGAGCGCGTGATCTCCAGTGACGTGCGGTACCGCTTCGTCATCGACACGTCGACTCTGTAGCGCCGTGACGCCGACCTAGCCGGCTGCCGGGTGGTCGACCGTCGCCAGCGGCCACCCCGCAGCAGCCAGCTTGGCCGCTACGCGCTGGACGTTCTCCGGGCCCGCATCGTGATGGGTCACTTGGCAGATGAACGCCTCGATCTCGTCGGTGCCGATCTCGCCGTCTGCCAGGGCGGTTGAATCCGCCGCGGTGATATGCCGAATCACCTCTTTGACCTGGTCTTCGGTGAGCGGAGTGCTGCGCAACAGCGCCAGCAGCGGCACCCGGTCAGGGCCCGGAACGCCCTCCGGGTAGCCGGCACGCAGCCAATTCAGAATCGAGCTCAGGAGCGAGGCGGTGGTCATCCCGCCAGTGTCGTTGCCTGGGGTATCCCGCACCACTGCCGGTAAGTGAATTCACTCTGTCAGCTCACTGTGAGTATCTCTGCCCCGATTGTGGCCGGTGTAGCTCAACTTTGGGTCCAGGTGCTCCCACTCTTCGCGTGTCGATAGGTTGATCTCCTGGTTGGTGACGAAAGCGACGCCAACGGAGGATGTCCCGAGTTCCGTGGAACTTCGGTGGCGGTCCGGTGAGCATCAGGCTGCGCTCACCTGATCATTGTGCACGACGGGTACGACAGATTCGGCGGTTTCGTGTTCGAGGGCTGCTCGCAGTGCCGGCAGGTGCAGGTGGCCGTTCACCCGGCGGAATTGCTTGCCGGCCTCGACCATCCCGGCGGCGCACCAGCGCAGCGCCATCTGCCCGTCGCGCCAGCGCTTGACGTTGCCGGCATGTTCGCGGCAGACCGAGATCATCGACTCGATGCAGTTGGTCGAGCGCAGCGTGCGGGCCAGCGTGGGCGGTACCCCCAAACGCAAGACCGTGAGCGTCTCATCGAGGCCCTCGCGCAGACTCGCCGCCGCGCTGGGGTGGGTGCGGTCGAGTTCCTTGGCCAGGGCCAGCAGCGCGGCTTCGGCCTCAAGCGCCGATCCGGCATGGTAGGCATCAGTCATCCTGCGGCCTACAGTGGTTCGAAGGCGTTGGGGCAGATGATCTTTCACGTTCCGAACCTTGTGCAGCTGACAGCGCTGAATGACCGGGTGATCGAGCACGTCGAGCACCGCTTTGCGCAGCGCCTTGGACCCGTCCAGGCCCACCAGCACCGGACGGGTGACGTCCAGACCCCGTTCCCGCAAATCCACCAGCAGCTCGGTGACCAGGGTGGCGTTCTCCGTCGAGCCCTCCACCAGCGCCAGCGGGTGCTTGGTGCCCTCGATGTCGATCCCCAGCGCCACGACGCAACACGATTCGGCGAAGTGCACCCCGTCGATCATCAACGCCACCAGATCCAGCCCGGACAGATCACGCGACAGCAGCTCAGCCAGCGCGGTCTCGGTCATCGCCACGAAC
>JBPPMS010000018.1:0-9920 GCA_051306175.1 Mycobacterium sp.
TCAGCGTCGGCGGGATCGAGACCGCCGACGACGCATGGGACCGCATCACCGCGGGCGCGTCGCTGTTGCAGGGGTACACCGGCTTCATTTACGGCGGCGGGTTGTGGGCGAAGCGGATTCACGACGGTATCGCGGAGCGTTTGCACGACGGCGGCTTCGCCTCGCTGTCCGACGCCGTGGGATCGGCGTCCCGACCTCACCAAGCACCCTGAGCGTGGGTGAGTGGAAGTTCACGGCGGGGTCACCGCCGGGAGCCCGCGGGCAACAAACTCTTCCTACCGTGAGCGTCAAGCCCTCAGTTTGACGATCCTTGGAGTCCTTATTGTCTTCCCCCATGCCACCGCCGTCCCGCGTGGCGCAATACATCCGGGCAACCGCCCGATAACCTGTTGGAAACATGGCATGAATACACAGGTCCCATGAGTCACGACGCGCAGTTTGCGCCGCCGCTGACCGGTTTCCGGGTGGCGGTGACGTCGGCGCGGCGCGCCGAGGAACTGGCCACTCTCCTGACCCGACGCGGCGCGACGGTATGCAGCGCCGCCGCGATCGCGATGGTTCCGCTACCCGACGACGACGAACTGCGCCGACACACCGAGTCCCTGATCGCCCAGCCCCCCGATCTCGTGATCGCAACGACGGGCATCGGATTCCGTGGCTGGATCTCTGCCGCCGACGGCTGGGGAGTGGCAGGCGAATTGCTGGCCGCCCTGTCGAAGGCCAGAGTAGTGTCGCGCGGACCGAAGGCCACCGGTGCGCTGCGCGCGGCCGACCTGCCCGAGGAATGGTCGCCCGAATCGGAGTCGTCGCGCGAGGTGCTGCACTACCTGTTGGAGCAGGGTGTCGCGGGCCAGCGGGTGGCGGTTCAGCTCCACGGCGCGACCGACGACTGGGATCCGTTTCCCGAGTTCGTCGACGAGTTGCGCAACGCGGGCGCCGAGGTGGTGCCGATCCGGGTCTACCGGTGGCACGCCGCACCCCGCGGCGGTGATTTCGACCAACTCGTCACCCAGATCGCCCAACATCAGTTCGACGCGGTGAGCTTCACCTCGGCACCTGCGGTGGCCGCCACCCTGATGCGCGCGGGTGAACTAGGACTCGAGCAGATGGTGATCGAGGCGTTTCGCACCGACGTGCACGCGATGTGCGTGGGGCCCGTGACCGCGCGTCCACTCGTGCGCCTCGGCATCCCGACGTCGGCGCCGGTGCGAATGCGCCTGGGGGCCTTGGCCAGACACATCACCGACGAGCTGCCGACGCTGCAGAGCCGCACCGTCGCCGTCGCCGGTCACACGGTGGAGATCCGCGGCACCTGCGTGTTGGTCGACAGCGAGGTCAAGCCCGTCTCCCCCTCCGGAATGGCCACAATTCGCGCCTTGGCGCACCGACCCGGCGACGTGGTGTCCCGTCAGGCGCTGCTCGCGGTGCTGCCCGGCAGTGGTACCGACACGCACGCGGTCGAGACGGCGGTGCTGCGGCTGCGGACGGCGCTGGGGGACAAAAGCATCGTCGCGACGGTCGTCAAGCGCGGTTACCGTCTCGCCGTCGACGACGTGGCGGTGCCGAAATGAGTTACCTCCTGGTGGCACACGGCACCCGCAAGGCCGAAGGTGTGGCAATGGTAGTCGATATGGCCGCCAAAGTGGCCGCGACACTGGACTCCTCGGTCCACGTAGCATTCGTCGACGTCGTCGGCCCCACCCCCACCGAGGTGTTGACATCGCCGGCGTTGCGGGAACGGCCGGTCGTCGTGGTGCCCGCGTTCCTGTCGCGGGGTTATCACGTACGCACCGACATCCCCGCCCACGTCGAGGCAAGTGGCCACCCCGCCGTCACAATGGCGGCCGCGCTCGGGCCGTGCCCGCAAATGGTGCGCGTGGTTGCCGACCGTCTGGTCGAATCCGGTTGGCGCCAAGGTGATTCAGTGGTTCTCGGCACGGCTGGAACCTTTGATACCCACGCGCTGCGCGACCTGCGCGTCACCGCAACGTTGCTGTCGGCGACCATCGGCAGCCGAGTAGAGCTGGCCTACGCGGCCACCGGGGAGCCACGCGTGTCCGACGCCGTTGCGGCGTTGCGGCAGCGGGGTGCCCGCCGCGTGGTCATCGCGTCCTATCTGTTGGCGGACGGGCTCTTTCAGGATCGCCTGGAGGCCGGCGGCGCCGATCTCGTGACCGCTCCGCTGGGAACCCATCCTGCGACGATTCGCGTCATCGCCAACCGGTTTCGGCGAGCGCACCTGCCGCTGGCGGTCTAGCACTCAGCAGCACGCGCGGACAATGTCCAGGCACGCGTTGCGCACCTCTTCGTCCACGGTTAGCGGCCGACCTCCACGAATCCGTTCTCGGTAAGCCGGGTTTCGTATACCGGGACGGTGGCCTCGTCGACGTCGAGGCACCGGCCGTCGTCCAGCGAGAACGCCTGCTTCTTGATCGGAGACTGGACCACCGGGCGCCCCCCACGATCGCCGACGATGCCTCGCGACAGAACTGCCGCGCCGGAGAGCGGATCGATGTTCCCGATAGCCCGCAGCGAGTCGTCGTCGAGGCGGAACAATGCCACCTGCGAGCCGTCGTCCAGCAGCACGCCGACACCACGACACGGGATGAGGTGGTCGTATGCGCAGGCGGCCGTCCAGACCGTGGTGTCGTTGCGTGGATCGTCGAGCATGGTCATGAGGCCACTTCCTCTTTGGGGCGTACTCGCGGAATGCCAATGGGGACAGGTACTTTACGTCCGCCGCGCTCGGTGAACTCGACCGTCGGATCGGGCTGGCCGGGCGCGTTGACGAAGGAGACGAACCTTGACATCTTGTCGGGATCCTCCAGAACACCCTTCCATTCGCAGGCATAGCCCGCGACGTGGCGTTCGACGGCGGCTTCGAATTCAGCCGCCAGCCCCAGCGAGTCGCTGCAGACCACATCGCGCAGATGGTCGATCCCGCCATCGAGTTGTTCCAACCAGGGCGCGGTGCGCTGCAACCGATCGGCGGTGCGGACGTAGAACATCAGGAAGCGGTCGACATAACGGATCAGCGTCTCGTCGTCGAGGTCGCCCACCAGTAGCTGCGCGTGCTTCGGCGTCATGCCACCGTTGCCGCCGACGTAGAGGTTCCAGCCGTTCTCGGTGGCGATGACTCCGACGTCTTTGCCTCGGGCTTCGGCACATTCGCGTGCACAACCCGACACGCCCATCTTGATCTTGTGCGGGGCGCGCAGACCGCGGTAGCGCAGTTCGAGGTCGATGGCCATCTGCACCGAATTCTGTTGCCCGTACCGGCACCAGTCGCTGCCCACACAGCTCTTCACCGTGCGCAGCGCCTTGCCGTAGGCGTGGCCGGACTCCATCCCACCGTCGACGAGGCGCTTCCAGATTAGCGGCAGCTGGTCGACCCGGGCGCCGAACATGTCGATGCGCTGCCCACCGGTGATTTTGGTGTACAGGCCGAAATCCCTGGCGATCTCGCCGATCAGGATCAAATGCTCAGCAGTGATGTCGCCACCGGGCACGCGCGGCACCACCGAGTAGCTGCCGTTGCGTTGGATATTGGCCAGGAAGTGGTCGTTGGAATCCTGCAGGGAAGCCTGCTCGCCGTCGAGGATGTGCTCGGAACTGGTGGACGCCAGGATCGAGGCGACGACGGGTTTGCAGATGTCGCAGCCCTTTCCGGCGCCGAACCGCTGCAACAGAGCCGAGAAGGTGCGGATTTCGGTGGCGGCGATGATTTCGAAGAGTTCGGCGCGGGATTGGCCGAAATGCTCGCACAGCGCCTTGCTCTGTTCGACGCCCTGGGCTTCCAGCAGCTGCTTGAGCAGTGGGATGCAGGAGCCGCATGACGTGCCCGCCGATGTGCACGCTTTGAGGCTGGGCACGTCGTGGCAGCCATGCGAAATGGCTTCCGTGAGCTTACCTTTGGAGACGTTGTTGCAGGAGCAGACCTGAGCCGAGTCAGGCAGCGCACCCACCCCGAGCGCGGGGGCACCGTCGCTGGTGGGCGCGATCAGCGCCATCGGGTCACCCGGTAGCCGCTCGCCCACCATCGGCCGTAGCACGCCGTACGCCGACGCGTCGCCGACCAGGATGCCACCCAGGAGCGTCGTCGCGTCGTCGGAAAGCACCAGCTTGGCGTAGGTCTGGTTGACGGGATCGTTGACCACTACGTCCAGGCAGTCTTTCGTCGTTCCCATGGCATCGCCGAAACTGGCCACGTCGACGCCGAGAAGCTTCAGCTTGGTGGACATGTCGGCACCCGGGAATTGCGCCTGCCCGCCGAGCAACTGGTCGGCGACCACCTCGGCGGTGGTGTAACCGGGGCCGACCAACCCGTAGCACCGGCCTTCGATCGCGGCCACCTCGCCGATCGCGTAGATATCGGGATCGCTTGTTCGGCAGCCCAAATTGGTGAGCACACCACCGCGCGGCGCGCGCTCCAGTCCTGCTGCATCGGCCAGTTCGTCGCGGGGACGGATGCCCGCGGCGAAGATCACCACGCCTGCGTCCACCTCCGTGCCGTCGGAAAGACGGACGCGCAGTATGTCGGTGTCGAGTCGTTCAATCGACTGGGTGCCGACCCCGACGTGGATGTGGATGCCGAGCTCGGCGATCATCCGGCCCAGCAGCAGACCGCCAGCCTCGTCCAGCTGCTGCGCCATCAGCCGTGGCGCCATCTCGACGACGTGCGGCCTCATCCCGAAGCCGCGCAACGCATTTGCCGCTTCCAGACCCAGTAGCCCGCCGCCGATGACGACCCCCGAGGAGGTATGCCCCGCCTCGAGCGTGCGTTTCACGGCGGCGCGAATCGCATCGAGATCGTCCAACGTGCGGTAGACGTAGCAGTCGGCCAGGTCGTGGCCGGGTACGGGCGGGACGAACGCATACGAGCCGGTGGCCAGGACCAGTGCGTCGTAGCCGAGGCGCTCGCCAGACGCCGTCACCACCTGCTTAGCGGAGCGGTCGATGCAGGCCGCCGCCGAACCCAGCCGCAAGTCGACCTGCTGGTCACCAGCATAGTCGTTGCCCGCCAAGGCCAGCCGCGCCCTGTCCCAGGACTCGGTGTACGCGGTCAAGCCGACCCGGTCATACGCAGCGTCGGATTCCTCGGCCAACACCGTGACGCTCCAGGCGCCATGGGTGTCACGGACCCGCAGCGCCTCCACAAATCGATGGCCGACCATGCCGTGGCCGATGACCACGACGTTTTTTTCCGCACTCATGGCCGCAGCGTACGAAGCGGATATTGCCTTGATGTCGCGCCGCGTTAGGCGCGAATCACAGTTTGCTCACATTGCCGTATGCGCACCGGTGAGGCAGGCCAGCCGCAGGGAAACGACGCGCGAAGAGGCACCTGTACACGATGACATTCGCTCAGTGGGGTCACTACAGGCTGATTTCGCGGCGTGTGACTGACTACTGCTGCTCGTACGTTCCGTGGATGACGGCGCGCGCGATCGCGTTGCCGAACAGGTTGAAGCCCAAGTACGCCGGCGTCGCATTCTCGGGCAGATCAAGCTTCTCGACGCCCACCGCGTGCACGGCCACGTAGTACCGGTGCGGACCGTGCCCGGCGGGCGGGGCGGCGCCGATGAAGCGCTTGATGCTGGCGTCATTGGTCAATGTGATTGCGTCGCCGGGGAATCCTGCGGCGCTGCCGTCGCCGACGCCTGCGGGCAGGTCGGTCACCGTGGCGGGCAGGTCGGCCACCGCCCAGTGCCAGAAGCCGGAGGCGGTGGGCGCGTCGGGGTCGTACACGGTGACCGCGAAGCTGCGTGTCTGTTCGGGGAAGCCTGACCAGCTCAGCTGCGGTGAGATATCGGAGCCGCCGGCACCCATGATGCCGCTGACCTGATCGTTGCCCCAGGGCTGGCCGTCGTCAAACGACTCTGAAGTCAGGGTGAAGGTGGGCAGTTGCGGAAGTGCGTCGTAAGGAGTGCTCATGAGATGTCCTTTCAGCTTTCTTTCATTCAGCAATGTTGGAGAAAGTGATCGAGAACTTCGGCACCGAAGAGTAGTGAGTCCACGGGAACCCGCTCGTCGACGCCGTGAAACAACGCGGTGAAATCGAGTTCGGGCGGAAGCTTCAGCGGGATGAAGCCGAAGCAACGAATGCCAAGGCGCGCAAAGTGTTTAGCGTCGGTACCTGCTGAGAGCAGGTACGGTACTGCGCGGGCGTAGGGGTCGACGGTGAGTAGTGACGCCGTCATCTGGTCCACCAGATCGCCATCGAATGTCGTTTCATACGAAGGTAATTCGGTGATCCACTCGCGGGCGATATCCGGCCCGATGATCTCGTCCACTTCACGCTCGAAGGCGGCTTGACGGCCCGGAAGCACCCGGCAGTCGAAAACGGCTTCGGCCACTGCGGGAATGACGTTGGCCTTGTAGCCCGCGTTCAACATCGTCGCGTTGGCGCTGTCGCGCAGGGTTGCCCCGATGATCCGCGAGATGGTGCCCAGCTTGTTGATCGTGCCCTCGAGGTCGGCCGACTCCGGGTCGAACGCATGCCCGGCCTCCTCGGCCACCGCCGTGAGGAACTGCGCCACCGGTTCGGTGAGCACCAGCGGGAATCTGTGGGCCCCCAGCCTCGATACCGCGGCGGTGAGTTTGACGATTGCGCTGTCGTCGTGCACGAAGGAGCCGTGCCCGGCCCGTCCGCGCGCCGTCAGCTTCATCCACAACATGCCCTTTTCAGCGGTCTCGATGACGTAGAGCCGCCGCTCGCCGCCGTCGTGGCGCGGCACCGTCAGCGAGAAGCCACCGACCTCGCCGATAGCTTCGGTGACGCCGTCGAAGAGGTCGGGCCGGTTCTCGATCAGCCATTTGCAGCCGTACTGGCCGCCAGCCTCTTCGTCGGCGACGAACGCGAACATCAGATCGCGCGGCGGCACGATGTTCTCGCGTTTGAAGGCGCGTGCGACGGCGATCATCATCCCGACCATGTTCTTCATGTCGATGGCACCGCGTCCCCACACATAGCCGTCCTCGACGGCACCCGAGAACGGGTGAACGCTCCAGTCGGCGGCCTCGGCGGGGACGACGTCGAGATGGCCGTGGATCATCAGCGCACCGCGGTCGGGGTCGCTGCCCATGAGCCTGGTGAAAACGTTTCCCCGTCCCGGCGCCCCGGATTCGACGTATTCGACCTCGTAGCCCACCTCTTCGAGCTGATCGGCCACCCAGCGTGCGCACCGCTCCTCGCCTGCGGTGGTCTCCAGGTTACCGGTGTTGGACGTATCAAATCGGATCAACGAGCTGACGAGTTCGACGACTTCGTCTTTCGCACGTGTCACAGTCACCTTTCCTACCATTGGCGGCGCTTCCCTGGCTGCGCGGCCGGGGCTCACGTCGCGCACCCGGGTTGGTTTGGGATCAGACATGCTGATCCGATAACCTAAGCTGCCCGTCGCGCCGGCGGGCAGGTCCGAGTGGCGGAATGGCAGACGCGCTAGCTTGAGGTGCTAGTGCCCTATTAACGGGCGTGGGGGTTCAAGTCCCCCCTCGGACACTATTTATCCCTGACGCATCGGCGCAGCTAGACGGCAGAAATGCGGCGCGGGCGACGTCGGTCGATTGGCTCTTTGGACACGCTTTGGACACTAACCGCAATTTTCGCGTCCAGATTGACGGCCACCGCATCGAGGTCACTGTCGAACAGGTCGGCGTAGATCCGAAGAGTGGCGCTCGGATCCTTGTGGCCCAGCATCCGGGACAACGCAAGGACATTCGCGCCTGAACTGACCGCCAGACTCGCGCATGTGTGCCGCAGATCGTGCGGCGTGATCGTCTGAACTTCGGCGCGCTCGACGGCACGGTTGAACCATCCCGTTGAGTCGTAGCTCGGCCGCTTCAAGTATCCGCCGCCGCGCGCCGGGAACAGCAGGTCGCCCGACGAGCGGCCCTCGCATCGCACCGCCAGCCGAGACAGCACCGACGCCGCTACCGGCACCATCCGATTCTCTTTGCCCTTCGTCTGACCGACCTCGAACTCTTGCCCGACCTGCACGGCTTTGCGGTGCGCCGAGATACGCCGTTTCAGGAACTCGACGTCGGCGACGGTAAGCGCGATCGCTTCGCCCCACCGCAGGCCGGTGAACGCGAGCGTCAGCACCAGGTCGGCGTAGCGGCCGGACTCCTCTGCCAATCGGCACACGTCCGCCTCTGTGAGATAGACGTGGCGTTTGGGTGCTTTCTGCGGCTTCTCGCCGCGCTTGAACCGGCGCGCCGGATTGAACGCCAACACCCGGTGATCCACCGCGTCGTCGAGGACGCCCGCCAGGATGCCGACCGCGCTGGTTGACCACAGTCGCGCTGGACCCGCCGCGGGTCATCGCCGCGGCCCACGCCTTCACGTCGAGACTGTCGACCTTGTTCACCGGGACACCGGCCAACTTGGGTTCGATGTGCTTGCCGTAGGCGTAGGCGTAGGCGTAGGAAATCGTGCGGTAGTACGACGGCGAAAGCGTCTGTTCCTGCCGTGCCAGCCATCCGACCGACAGATCGCCGACCGTCACCCGGCCGCGCGCCGGTGACACGTAGGCGCCTTCCGCCTTCGTCGTCTCCACCTTCGACGCCCACGCCGAAGCGTCACGCTTGCTGCCGAATCCTCTTTTGCGGCTGATGATTCCGTTCGGTTGGCGGTAGCGGACTTCCCACCGTTCGCCCGCAGCCGTCTGGTAGCGCTTAATCGTCGCCATCGAGCACCGTCCTCAGTTCGGCTTTGAGTTCGCGAGCCACGCGGCCCTTCTTCTGCGCGTTCGCGTCGACTCCCGCGCGCCGGTCACGCTCTGCGTGATACGAGCGCCGCCACCGAGCAGCCATTTCGGCGGCGAGCCGTTCACGGTCCAGCCCGAGGTCGCGCGCGAGCCGCTCCTCGGGTTCCCCGAAGTCGCCGAGCAATCGCATGAGGGCTCCGGCTGGCACTCCGTGCAGCCGAACCGGCCACTGCGCGCGCAAGTCCGCGATCCAATCGCTCGGACTGTTGAGCACGAACTCGAACATGTCGCCGCCAGCGAGGAACCGCCGAAGTTGATCGCTGGTGATTTTCAAAGCCGTTGTGAGAGCGATATTTCCGTCGCTGGCGATGAGTTCGCCGAGTGTCACTCTCGCGTCCCGGACGTCGCCGAGCGCCAGGGCCAGCGCCGCCAGCGTCGGAAGCGTCGGTGACACTCGGCCGTGCTCTAGGTCGGATATCCGGCCGGTCCCCCAATTCAGCCCGTACCGGCGTGCAGCCTTGGCGACGTCATCGGCCGTGGCGTCGCCGCGCAGTCGCCGCGCATTTTCGCCGATCACGTTGCGCAGTGGCACCGCGTCGTCTGCATCAGTCACGGCACAGAACTGTACTCGATTTAACAAGGCTTGACAGCAGGATGCTGCGATATGCAAGCCACCGAGCAGCCTCGACGACGAGGACTAGGACCAGGACGTTGACCGCCAACCCGGACACTCGACGACCAAGCGAAATCGCGCCCGAGATCGCACACAGCCGATTCGCCACTGCGTGCGACCCATAGGCCTACGGTATGACCAACAGACAGGGGACCAACGTCATGCCTGATTCGTCCGACCCGATGGCGGCAGTGCGCCAATACGTCGAAGCCTTCAACAACGGCGACTCAGCAGCGATGGCAGCGGCCTGCGCCGACCCAATGCAGATTCTTGACGGAATGTCGCCTCATGTCTGGCAGGGACCGACAGCCGCCGAGGACTGGTGGAGAGACGTCCTTGCTGAGGGCGAGCATCTCGGGGCTTCGGGCTACCGCATCGCGCTCGGCGAGCCACGGCATGTCGATGTCAACGGCGACAACGCCTACGTCGTCGCCCCCGCCACCATGACGTTCGACCTGCGCGGTCAGCAGGTCACTCAAACTGGTTCGTTGTACACCGTTGCGCTTCGTAAAGTCGGCACAGACTGGCGTCTTACCGCG
>JBPPMS010000019.1:0-49440 GCA_051306175.1 Mycobacterium sp.
GGTCATCGGACGGGTGCGCGACACCGCGCGTGGCGGCAAGCCTGCCGAGACGCGGCGGGGCGCCAGACGCAGGGAGCCCGCACCGGCCCTGCAGCGTCCCAATCCGCGCGACCCGACGCTGTGGCCGCAGCGCGAAGCGCTCAAGTCGGCACTGCAGTACCCCGTGATGGCCGGGCCCGTCTTCGACAGCCTGACCGTCGAGAGCTTCACCCACGCCGGCTACGCGGCGGTGCGCGGTGCCATCGACGCGGCGGGCGGGGTTTCGGCGGGGCCGGTCGGTGCGGAATGGATCGACGCGGTGCGGCAGCAGGCCGCCTCGCCCGCGGTGGCCGCGCTGGTCAACGAACTCAGCGTGGAGTCCATCCGCGTCGATGAGGACGAGAAGGTGGCGCGCTACGTCGCCGGGGTGCTGGCCCGGCTGCAGGAGGTCTGGGTAGGCCGCCAGATCGCTGAGGTGAAATCGAAACTGCAGCGCATGTCACCGGTGGAACAGGGAGATCAGTACCACGCCCTGTTCGGTGAACTGGTGGCCATGGAGGCCTACCGGCGCAGCCTGCTCGAACAGGCCAGCGGCGACGACTTCAGCTCCTGACTTCTGGCAGACGACGCGTTAATGTACTCCGCGTGACGATGTCGAAACGCGCGTTCGCCGTGGCCGGCGCTCTGGCAGCGGCGGCCGTTCCGCTGGCCGTCGCGGCCGCCCCCACCGCCGCAGCGTGCACGGGAGCCATCGTTCAGGACGCCACTGGCGTGCGCTGCGAAGACGGGCCTCCGCCGGTGGGAATACTGATTCCGGCGATCGGCATCGAGGGTGGAGCAGGCGGACCGGGCATCGTCACCGGCCCGATCTTCCCCGGCCAGACGTGGAACATTCCGCTGGGCTAAGTACCGTGGTTGCCGTTGCTCGTTGAATCGGCCTGCAGCACGGTCGTCTGCTCGTCGATCGGCGTCAGCTTGGTCAGCGACGGATCGGGAGACACACGATCGGCGACCTTGCGTCGACCCGCCTCGATGACGGCCTTGGCGGCTGGATGTCCGGTCACGGCCTTATAGGCGCCGGAGATCTGCTCGTAGCGGCGACGACCGGCCTTCGCGCCCAACACGTAGCCAACGCCGAGGACGACGACAAAGCGGATCATGGTGGTTCCTCCAGACTGACAACTCGTGGGTCCATCCTGCCCCAGGTATACCTTTTGGCGCAGAGCGGTGTCGGTACGCTAGAGTCACTCCTCGGCTTGCGCGAGAGCGTGAGTGCGGCAGTCCCCTGTAGCTCAATTGGCAGAGCTCCCGACTGTTAATCGGGCGGTTGGTGGTTCGAGTCCACCCGGGGGAGCCAGCATCATCGGATCGGCCGGGTGGCTGGCGCCACCGACGCACCCGGTCGACCCTGGACCCGATCGTCACTCGCTGAATCTGCCCCTCACGCCGAAACGATCATTTCGGCGCAGCAGGGGGTCGGGCGGTGAAGTCGAAGCGGGCGGCGTCGCCGACCGGCACGAAACCGATGCGCTGGTAGATCCGGTTCGAGATCGGGTTGGCCAGGTCGGTGAACAACACCACGTCGCGGGCTCCGACGGACAGCGCCCAGGTGGCTGCTGCGGCGGTGACGGCCGAGCCGAATCCGTTGCCGCGCCGTTCGGTCGGGGTGAACACCGGTCCGATGCGCGTCATCCCTGCGATGGGTGCACGAACCCCGGCCACACTGACCGCCATGCCGTCGACCTCCGTCATCAGGAACTCGTTGATCCATGCCGGCGACGACGTCGACGTCCGCCTCTTGACAGCGGAATGGCACTGCACTGCAACGGCATCGACGGGCCCTGCTGCGCCGCCCAGCGCGAGTAGTTCCACCGTCAGCCGCACCGGGTCGCGTCGGTACAGCTCGAACGCCACGTCCCGGAACTCGTCGACGTCAGTGTGGAACCGGACCTCCATAGGCTTAGACGGCTTCGGGAAGCTTTTCGGGGTGCAGCATCTCGGCGTACCGCAGTTGTTCGGGGATCCCGAAGCCATCGACCAGGGTCTCGGCGTGGGGGCGCAACACCCGGCAACGGTCGTTGATCCCGCGGGTCACGGCCTTGGCGCGCTCGGTCGACAGGAAACGGTGCTCGATGAACCAGGCCTTGTCGTCTTCGATCACCGACAGCGCGTAGACGTCGCACAGCGCGCCGAGCACCTTGCAGGCCTCCTCGTCGTCGCAGGACGCGATGCCTGCGACGAAGGCCTCCAAGATAATTCGGTCGATGTGGGCTTGGGCCGCGTGCAGCACGTGGTCCTGCACCTCGTTGAACGCGTCGAACGCGGACTTCTCCTTGGAGCGACGCTGCAGCCGACGCGCCACCGAGGCGATCAGGTACTCCTCGCGGTCAGAGAACATCTGCACCTGAGTGCCGCGGTTGAACAGGCTGCCCTCTTCCTCGTTGTCCTGTCGGGTGTCGAGGATGGTCTGCATGATCGTCTCGGCCGCAGTGCGTTTCAGCACCCGCTCACCCGCGAAGTTCGCGGCGAAGCGGACCCATTCCACCGGGCTCATGCCCTTGACGTCGTCGGCGTAGGCGGTCAGTAGTTCCTTGGCGACCAGCTGGGTCAATACGTGGTTGTCGCCTTCGAACGTGGTGAACACGTCGATGTCGCCGCGCAGGCTGATCAGCCGGTTCTCAGCCAGATAGCCTGCGCCACCGCAGGCTTCGCGCGCTTCGGAGATAGCCCGGCTGGCATGCCAGGTGTTGGCCGCTTTCAGCCCGGCGGCCCGCGACTCCAGTTCGCGCTGCTCCTCGGTGTCGGGGTCCTCGGCCGACTGCAGGTCATGCAGCTTGGCCACCAGCTCGTTTTGCGCGAACTGCAGCGCATATGACTGTGCGATCAGCGGGAACAGCCGCCGCTGGTGCACCAGATAGTCCATGATCAGCACTTCGTCCTCGTCCTCCGGTGAAACGAACTGCCTGCGCTGCAAGGCATATCGCGTGGCAATGTCCAGCGCCACCCGGGCGGCCGCCGCCGCGCTGCCCCCCACGGTGACGCGTCCGCGGATCAGCGTGCCCAGCATCGTGAAGAACCGGCGGTTCGGGTTTTCGATGGGCGAGTGGTACCCGCCGTCGGGCTCGACGTCGGCGTAGCGGTTCAGCAGGTTCTCCCGCGGCACCCGGACCTGATCGAACAGAATCCGCCCGTTGTCCACACCAGGTAGGCCGCCCTTGTAGTGGCAGTCCGACGTGGTGATGCCGGGCAGGTCGTTGCCTTGCTCGTCTCGGATCGGCACTACCAGGCAGTGCACGCCATGGTTGACGGGCTTGCCACCTTCTTCGGTGATGAGCTGAGCGAAAACCGCTGCCACCCTGGCGGTCTCGGCTGCTCCGCCGATGTAGTCCTTGCGTGACGTCGGCGTCGGGGAGTCGACGACGAATTCCTGTGTAGCTGGGTCGTAGGTGGCCGTCGTCTCCAGCGACTGGACGTCGCTGCCATGGCCCGTCTCCGTCATCGCGAAACAGCCGAGGAGTTCGGCGCTGATGATCTTCGGGACGTAGGTCTCGTGATGACGTTCGGTGCCGAGGTTCTCGATCGCGCCGCCGAACAGCCCCCACTGCACGCCAGCCTTCACCATCAGCGACAGGTCGCTCTGGGCGAGCATCTCGATCTGCATCACCGATGCGCCGATATTGCCGTTGCCGCCGTGCTCCTTCTTGAAGCCGTCCTCCGCGGCACCTCCGGCCGCCATGATCCGAAGTTGCTCGGCCACCTTGGTGCGGGCGATCACGGTGTTCGGGGTGTAGTGCGGCTTGAAGACGTTGCCGGCGAGTTTGATGCGCATGTCGTTCTTCACGTCCCGCCAGCGGCCGTCCAGTGCGTTGCGTAGATGCTCAGACGTCGACTCCATAGTCATACCCGACGGTAACCCGCCCTGAGGGCGGACAAACGTGACGCGGCCAACACAGGCAAACCTTGCTGGACCCGGCGGCCGTGCGCCGCGTTAGATATCCGTATGACCATGGAACCGGGCGGCGCGCAGGAGCAGTCGCCTGACATGCAGTTGCCGCATGAGTTCGATCACACCCACCCGGACGTCAGTGGCGGTTGGCTGCGGGCGGGGACGTTCGGCGCGATGGACGGGTTGGTCACGAACACCGCGTTGATCGCTGGCGTCGGTGCGGCGGCCGACGCCGCCCACACCGTCATTCTCACCGGCGTCGCAGGGCTGGTGGCGGGGGCGTTCTCGATGGCGCTCGGCGAGTTCACGTCGGTGACCACCGCCAACGAGCAGATCGACTGGGAAGCGCGGGTCGAGCGCAAGTCGATCGCGGACTTCCCCGCGGCGGAGAAGGCCGAACTGGTCACCATGCTCACCCGGATGGGCATGAACGACGACACCGCAAGGAACGCCGCCGAGGAGATCCACCGCGACGAGAGCCGGGCCGTCACGATCCACCTCACCCATGAGCTCGGCGTGGACCCCGAGGACAAACCATCGCCGTTGATCGCGGCGGGCTCGTCGTTCCTGATGTTCTCGGTCGGTGCGATCATCCCGCTGATCCCGTATCTGATGGGGTTCGCCTCGCTGTCAGCGGGATTGGCAGCAGGCGGGATCGGCTTGATGTTCGCCGGCGGGCTGGCGGCCCGGTTCACCTCGCAGCCGGTGTGGCGGGCGTCGTTGCGGCAGTTGGTGTTCGGTGGGATAGCGGTGGGAGCGACGTACGCCGTGGGTTACCTGGTCGGCGCGGTGGTATGACGCGGGCCGTCGTGGCTGCAGCCCGACGGGTTGCCGTTCGCGCCGTTGGACATCGACGCGCGGGTGATCCCGCCCGAACCCCGCGGGCGTCGCCTTCGACGCACGACGGCAGGTGCTCTACTGGTCCAGCGAGGGGCAGCGGACCGCCGACGTGTTGCTGGACCTCTGGGTGCGCATCGCTGGGTTGGGCGGGTTGCTGACCCGGATCACCGCACTCGATGTGCAAGCCCGTCGCGCAGTACGCGTATGGGCTTGACACACCCAGTGCGGGGCCGGGGCCACAAACATTCTCGACCCGCTCGTGTGAAGCGCCCAGATACGAATTGTTGACGGTTGCACTCGGCGTTTGCGTTCACAACTCTTATCTCGGAGGGTGGAACCGGTAACCCGTCTGCGCCGCCGTCCGCTACCGCGAGGGCCGAAGGCAACTGTCGGATGTTGCGAGTTCCCCGGAGCTGAGCCTCGCCAGTCGCGCCGTCATCGTCGCCGATCGTGGTGTTGTGCAGCACTTCATTGGTTCGCGCGAAGAGGCGGCCGCACGCATTACATCCTCGGCAATCCGCTAGGTACTGATCGCCAGCGTCTCGTCCTGAGCCAGTTCTTCGGCGGTCTCCTCGCCGTCGATGTCGGTGAGGTAGCGCCGGGAAGCCAAGAGCACCACCGCACCGAGCAGCACCGCTCCCGCAGCCACCCAGTAGGGGAGGTGCACGCTGATCCGCTCACCCAGCACACCGGCCAGCCACGGAGCGACGGCCGCACCGGAGAACCGCAGGAAGCTGTAGGCCGCCGAGGCGACGCCGCGCTCGACGGGGGCCGCCTTCATCACCGTCTCGGTGATCAGCGTGTTGTTGATCCCGATCCACAGTCCGGCCACCACCACGCACGTCGCCAGAACGGCTTTGTTCTCGGTGAAGACGGCCATTGCCACCAGCGTCGCCGTCATCGCCAGCAGGTTGACCACCAGGGTGGGCACGGTGCCGAACCGGTGCTGCAGGCGCGGCGCGGCCACCACCGAGGTGAACGCCAGCGCCAGGCCCCAGCCGAAGAAGATCAGTCCGATCTGATGTGCACTCATATCGAGCGGGAACGGCGTGAATGCCAGCAGCGTGAAGAAGCCGAAGTTGTACAACAGAGCCGTAATCGACACCCCGAGCAGGCCGCGGTGCTTCAACGCCCGAAACGGATCGGCCAACGACGTGGTGTGTGCGGCACGCGGCGTATCGGGGAGCAGGAACACGGTGACGACGAACGCGACGGCCATCAGCGCCGACACCCCGAAGAACGGTCCGCGCCATGAGATCGAGCCCAGCGCACCGCCGACCAACGGCCCCACCGCGATACCTAGGCCCAAAGCGGCCTCGTACAGGATGATGGCTTGCGCCACAGATCCTTTCGCGGAGTTGACGATCGTCGCCAGCGCCGTCGCGATGAACAGCGCGTTGCCCAGGCCCCAAAGTGCGCGCCAGCCAACGATTTCCATTACGGAACCGGACAGCCCTGCTAGGCCTGCGCCTGCGATGATGATCACCAGGCCGAGCAGCAGCGTCTTCTTGGGGCCGATGCGGCTGGACACCACGCCGGTGATGAGCATTGCCACGCCCATCACGGCCATGTAGCTGGTGAACAACAGCGACACCTGCGACGGCGACGCGTCCAGGTTGTCGGCGATCGGCTTGAGGATCGGGTCGACGAGTCCGATTCCCATGAACGCGACGACGCACGCAAAAGCTACGGCCCAAACGGCTTTGGGTTGGCGCCACATGGTGGGCCCCTCCTTTATCCAGTTGTTGAGGTGTCTTCGATCAGATTCCGCAAGATGTGCACCGCCACTGCCAGTGCTCGGCGATCCTCGGCGCTGAGCTGGTCCAGCTTCGGGTCGATGACGGCGGCGCGGTCAAGCCGCACCTGCGTCAACGTCTTCCTGCCCGCCTTGGTGATGCGGATCAGAACGGCCCGGGCGTCGCCCGGATCCGAGGTGCGGCTGACCAGCCCGGCGTCTTCAAGCCTGCGCACCTGGGTGGTCATGGTCGGCTGCGAGCAGTGGTCGAGGTTGGCGAGGTCGGAGATGCGCGCCTCGCCCTGGTCCTCGATCGTCGACAGCAGCCGCGCCTGCGCCCACGGCAACGGCATCCGAACGCGGTGGGTGGCCAGCCGGTTGAGACGGGCCACCACGCTGAGCAGGTCGGTTCCAAGCATGGCGTCGTCGACGGCAAGGGCTGCGGCGGCGACGTCATGGCCTGGGGTGGGGGTCATAGCCCTGATTTTTACATAGCTTTACTATGTGAACCAAACCGAACGCGCGTGTGACCGGTCACACCGAACGTCAGTCGGCGGTGTCGAACCCTGTGATCACCTTCGTCGGCGTCACCCGCACCACCAGTTCGCCCGGCACGCCGTTGCGTTTGCCGAACTCCTCGGCGCGGTCGGCACCCATATACCGGCGCCCGAGCCGCGTTGCGGTGTCGAGAAGTTCGTCGGGATCCTCACTGAACGTCACGGTGCCCTGGATCTGAACGAACGAATACGGTGGATGGGGATCGTCCACGCACAACACCATGCGAGGGTCACGGACCAGGGCGCGGCCTTTGGCGGTGACCTTGCCGGTGTTGAACACCAGTTGGTCGCCGTCCACCATGAACCACACCGGCGCCACCAACGGTCTGCCGTCACGGGCGACATAGCCCAGCATTCCGGTGCGGGTGCCCTCGGACAGGAACGCCACCACATCCTCGGAGAGCTCAGTCATGTCGTCACCCTAGGTCGCCACGACCCTCGTCGCGCCGGCCTGAGGCGGTCGCCTGGCAGAATCGTGCAATGACCTCTCCCGGGCTGGCAGTGACGCGTGGGTCGCTGCGGCCGGCGGAAATGGCTCAAGCAGCGGTGATGGCGGCGCTGACGTCGGCGCTGGCGATCGTCGCCGTCGCCGTCCCATTCGCTGCGGGCCTGTCACTGCTCGGCACCGTCCCGATGGGTCTGCTGGCCTACCGCTACCGCCTGCGTGTGCTGCTGGCTGCGGCAGTGGCAGCCGCGTTGATCGCGTTCCTGATCGCCGGCATGGGCGGCATGATGACGGTGCTCAACTGCGCTTATATCGGCGGGCTGACCGGCATCGTCAAGCGCCGCGGCCGTGGCACCCCGACCGTCATCGCGCTGGCTTTCGTGGCCGGTGCGGTGTTCGGGGTGGCCGCCGTCGCCGCGCTGACCGTGCTGTCCCGGATCCGCACACTGATCTTCGACACGATGACCGCCAACGCCGAGGGCACCGCGAACGCGCTGGAGTGGCTGCACCTGGGGTTCGTCGCCGACGGGGTGATGACGGTATTCACCTTCCTGCTGGCGCACTGGCAGCTGCTGATCTTCTGCTACGCGATCGTCGCGATCATCGTGGTGTCGCTCATCGGCTGGTGGGTGCTCTCGCGGGTGCTCAACCGGCTGCGCGGCATCCCCGACGTGCACAAGTTGGAGCTGTCCGACGATGCACCGCCTGTCGCGCCGCTGCCCGTGCACCTGCGCGACGTGGCGTTCCGCTATCCGGGCGCCGACCACGACGCGCTGAGCCCGCTCACGCTCGATCTGCAGCCGGGCGAACACGTCGCCGTCACCGGCGCCAACGGCTCTGGCAAGACCACGCTGATGCTGATCCTGGCCGGACGCCCACCCACCGCCGGCGTCATCGAACGTCCCGGCGCCGTCGGGATGGGCAAACGCGGGGGCACCGCAGTGGTCATGCAGCACCCGGAGAGTCAGGTGCTGGGCACGCGCGTCGCCGACGACGTGGTGTGGGGCCTTCCGCCGGGGACGACGGTCGACGTGGCCACGTTGCTCGACGAGGTCGGACTCGCCGGGTTCGAGGAGCGGGAGTCCGGCGGACTGTCCGGCGGGGAACTGCAGCGGCTGGCCGTCGCAGGTGCGCTGGCGCGCGAACCGGCGCTGCTGATCGCCGACGAGGTCACCAGCATGGTCGATCAACAGGGTCGCGAGGCGCTGCTGCAGGTGCTGTCCGGCCTCACCGATCGGCACCGCACGTCGCTGGTGCACATCACGCACTACACCGCCGAGGCCGAATCGGCGCACCGCACGGTCGCGCTGTCGCAGTCGCAGGACAACACGGCGATGGTCGAGCAGGTCGAGGCGCCGTCGGTCACGACCGCCGTCGGAACCTCGGGTGCGCCGCTATGGCAGTTGTCCGGCGTCGGCCACGAATACGCCGCAGGCACCCCGTGGGCCAAGAGCGCGTTGCGCGACCTCACGTTCACCATCAACGAAGGCGACGGTGTCCTCATCCACGGCGGAAACGGGTCGGGAAAGTCGACGCTGGCCTGGATCATGGCCGGGTTGGCGACTCCGACGACGGGCAGCTGCCTGATCGACGGCAAGCCCGCAGACCAGCGGGTGGGCACGGTCGCGATCTCGTTCCAGGCGGCGCGCCTGCAGCTGATGCGCTCGCGCGTAGACGCCGAAGTGGCCGCCTCCGGCGGATTCTCGATCGACGACCACGACAGGGTGGTGCGCGCGCTGGCCGCGGTCGGGGTGGACGCGGCGCTGGCGTCGCGCCGTATCGATCAGCTCAGCGGCGGGCAGATGCGGCGGGTGGTGCTCGCTGGCCTGCTGGCACGCTCGCCACGGGCGCTGATCCTCGACGAGCCCCTGGCTGGCCTGGACGCCGCCAGCCAGCGCAGGCTGCTGCGCCTGCTGGAGGAACTGCGGCGTACCAAAGGTCTAACGGTCGTGGTGATTTCGCACGACTTCCTCGGTCTGGACGGGTTGTGCAACCGGGTCCTGCAACTGGAGGACGGCGTGTTAGAGGGCGCGCCCACGCCGACGGGTGGGGGGGTGTCGTGACCGAGACCCGTCAGCCCCGTCCGGTGGTGCTGTTGCGACCGGTGCCCGGCACGTCGCCGATCCACCGGCTGTGGGCGGGCACCAAGCTGATCGTGGTGTTCCTGCTCGGCGTGTTGTTGACGTTCTACCCGGGCTGGGCGCCGATTCTTGGCTGCGCGTTGGTGATTGCGCTGGCGATGATCATCGGTCGGATCCCGGGCGGCGCGGCGCCGTCGGTGCCGTGGCCCCTGTGGGCGATCGTCGCGCTCGGTGCGTTGACAGCGACGTTCGCCGGTGGATCTCCGCATCTGTCCTTGGGTTTCGTTGAACTCGGGCTCGGTGGGCTGCTGACGTTCCTGAAGACGACGTCGATCGCCATCGTGCTGCTGGCCATGGGTCTGGTGGTGTCGTGGACGACGAATGTCGCCGAAGTGGCGCCCGCCGTGGCGTTGCTCGGGCGGCCCTTCCGGCTGTTCCGGCTTCCTGTCGACGAGTGGGCCGTCGCGATTTCGCTCGCGCTGCGGGCGTTTCCGATGCTGATCGACGAGTTCCGGGTGCTGTATCAGGCGCGCCGCTTGCGGCCGCGGCAGCCGTTGAAGACGCGTCGCGAGCGTCGTACCCGGGTGCTCACCGAGATCATCGACCTGACTGTTGCCTCGCTCACCGTGGCGCTGCGCCGCGCCGACGAGATGGGTGACGCGATCACGGCTCGCGGTGGGACGGGCCAGATCTCGGCGGCGCCGTCACGGCCGGGCGTCGCCGACGTCATCGCGTTCGTCGTGGTGGCCGTGATCTGCGGCGCAGGCCTCGCGCTGGAACTCACCGTCTGGCAAACCACCGCCACCTCCTGACGCCGAAACGGGCTTTTGGGTGAAAAAGTGCGTGTGGATTCGGCCATTTCGTCGGTTTCGCAGGATCACGATGGTGAATTGCGCTGGGGAATTCACTCAGAACCCAAAGGATCGTTTTGGCGTTAGACGACGAGGACGGGGACGGGGTCGATCGCGACGCGCACGCGATCGCCCGCGCTGAATTCCTGGGCCGCCAGACTGGCCAGCTGCGCCGTCACCGGGGTGCCGTCCGCCAACGCACAGTGCACCCGCGAGATCGGGCCGAGGAACGCCACCGACGTCACCATCGCCGTACCCTCCGAATCAGCCTTCACCAGAACCGATTCCGGCCGCACCATCGCCACACCGGAGGCCACCGAGCCCTCCAGCGCGGGCACCGAGGTCCCGAGCACCTGCGCGCGTCCGTCGGACACCGTCGCAGCCACTTTGTTGTTGAGCCCCACGAACTCCGCAACGAACGGCGTCGCCGGGTAGTCGTAGAGCGCTGCGGGCGCGGCGATCTGCTCCAGCTTGCCCTGGTTCATCACCCCGACCCGGTCGGCGACGGCCAGCGCCTCCTCCTGATCGTGGGTGACGAACAGCGTCGTCGTCCCGACTTCCAGCTGTACGCGCCGGATCTCGTCGCGCAGCTGCACCCGCACCTTGGCGTCCAGCGCCGACAGCGGCTCGTCCAACAACAGCACCCGCGGTTGGATCGCCAGCGCGCGCGCCAACGCCACCCGCTGCTGCTGGCCACCCGAGAGCTGACTGGCGTACTTGTTCTTGTGCACCGAAAGCCCTACCAGTTCCAGCATTTCCGCCGCCTGTGCGTAACGGTCACGACGAGACTTCCCCTGCAGCTTCAGCCCGAACGCCACGTTGTCCAACACCGTCAGATGCGGGAACAGCGAATAGGCCTGGAACACCATGCCCATATCGCGTTTGTTGGCCGAAACCCCCGAGATATCGCGACCGTCCACCAGCACCTGGCCCGAGCTGGCCTCGTCGAGTCCGGCCAGGATGCGCAGCGCCGTCGTCTTCCCGCAGCCCGAAGGCCCGAGCAGCGCGACCATCTCGCCAGGTTCCAGCCGCAGCGTCAGTCCATCCAGTGCCTTGACGGCGGCGTACACCCGGGTCAGGTCGACGAGGTCGACGGCGACGCCTCCAGACGAAGTCATGCGGGAGCTCCTGGGGTGGTGGGCGTGGGAGTGCGGACAGCGGGGTCGGCGACGGCGCCTGCCCGGCGACCCCGCGTCAGAAGCGAAAGCCCAAGCAGCAGAACGAATGCGAACAGCAGCACTGCCAGCGACGCGGCCACCGATGTCGGACCGTCGGCCTTGCCCAGCAGGACGATCTTCACCTGCAGCGTCTGGTAGCCCGCCAGTGACGCGATCGTGAATTCGCCTAACACCACGGCGATCGAGATGAAGGACGCCGACAGGATTCCCGACCAGATGTTGGGGACGACGACGCGCGTGATCGTGGTCAGCCAGCCCGCGCCCAACGAACGGGCGGCCTCCGACAGCGTTTTCAGGTCGATCGACGACAACGCGGCGTCCAAGGCCCGATACGCGAACGGCAGCACGATGATTACGTAGATGAATGTCAATGTCAGCGCAGAGTCGCCGAGGAGATACGTCACCCACAGGTACACGTTGCGCATGCCGACCACGATCACCAAGGCCGGAATGGTCAGCGGCAGCAGGCACAGAAACTCGACGAGCGTCTTGGCCCAGGGGGTGCGCAGTCGCACCCAGATCATGGTCGGCAGAAGCAGAACGAGCATCCCCACCACGGTGAACAGCGAGAGCATCAGCGAGGTAGTGATGGCCTGAAACAGCGCGTCGTCCTGCACCAGGTTGGCCCACGCGCTCAACGTCCGGGTATCCGTGCGCAGGTTGTAGGTGCTGAAATCGGCCATGGCATAAAGCGGAATGAAGAAGAACAGCCCGAATGCGCCCAACAGCACGATGCGCAGCACGCGGTTCACTGCAACCACCTCGACGTCCGGCGCACCAGCAGGTTGTAGGCAACCATCACCACTGCCACCACCACGATCATCTCCAACGCGAGCGCGTAGGCGAAGCCGGACTGCCCCAGTGCCACTTCGCTGGTCAGCGCGTACCGGACCAGCAGCGGCAGGATCGGACTGCCCTGGCTCACCAAGGCTGCCGCGGTGGCATAAGCGGCAAAGGCGTTGGCGAACAACAACAGCGCCGAACCCAGGAAGGCCGGTGTCAGCAACGGGAACGCGACCTCGCGCCAGTACTGGAACGTGGTCGCACCGAGGTTGACGGCGGCTTCACGCCACTGTTCGCGCAACCCCTCCAACGCAGGCAGGAACACGATCACCATCAGCGGGATCTGAAAGTACGTATACACCAACATCAGACCCGCCTGGCTGTACAACCACCCGCCGTCGGCGAGGTTGAACCCGAACAGGCTCTGCCCCCACAAGGTCAGCACGCCGTTCAGGCCGATCGTCGCCAGGAACGCGAAAGCCAGTGCCACACCGCCGAACTGGGCTAGCACACTGCACGCCGACAGCGCCACGCGGCGCAGCGCCGATGTCGGCGAGCTGTCGACGATTAGCCACGCCAGCACCCCTCCGAGGATCGCGCCGATGATCGCCGTACTGCCCGAGAGCACCAGGCTGTTCAGCAACGCCGTCATCGGGGTGCCGGTGAACAGTGCGGCGATCCGGCCCAGGTCGAATGTGCCTTCGTTGAAGAAGGCGTTGACGACGACTGTGAATGTCGGGACGATCAGGAAGATCGCGACGAACGCGAAGAACGGCACCAGTGGCAGACCGTCTCGGATGCGCTTCATCGTCAGCTCGCCACGGACCATGGCTGCAACAGGTAGTCGGCGGCGGCCTCCGCGACGTGGTGCCCGATCGACATGAGGCCACCGTAGTCGTTCACCCCCGGTTCGGTCTGGCTGCGTGAACACCCTCGGCGCCGATACGAACCGCGACTGGTACCGCATCCTGTCGCATCCGTCACTCGGGGGAACGTGTGACAGATGATGACTCGATCCAGGAAAACTGCGCGCGTCCACGCGATGAATTCTTCTGTCTAGGGCAGTCGCCCCATGGACCAAGAATCCGCGAGCAGGACAGGCGAATCGATGACGCCACCAGGTCTGGGAGCTGCGGCCGGTGAAGGCGTTCGGGTTTCCGATCGACGGCCGGCGCGGTAGTGTTCCATCGCCAGTTGGCCTCTCAACCGCCTCGGAAGGTTTGGCAATGACCAGATCACGGCTCCTCACGGCGATGTTCGCTCTACTGCTCACCGGGATGGTGGGATGCGCTCCACCCGAAGAGGAGAACACCGGAACCCAGGCCACGTCGGCGGCTGACTTCGGCGGGATGGACGGCCTGATCGAGGCCGCGAAAGCCGAGGGTCAGCTCAATGTGATTGCGCTTCCCCCGGATTGGGCTAACTACGGCAAGATCATCGAGACCTTCCAGGAGAAGTACGGCATCGAAGTCAACTCCGCGTTGCCGGACGGCAACAGCCAGGAGGAGATCACCGCCGCCGAGCAGCAGAAGGGCAAGGACACCGCGCCCGACGTGTTCGACCTCGGCCAGGCCATCGCGCTGGAAAACGTCGACATGTTCGCGCCGTACAAGGTCGAGACATTCGACTCCATCCCCGAGCAGTTCAAGGATCCCGACGGCGTCTGGGTCAACGACTATGGCGGCTACTCGTCCATCGGCTACGACTCGGCCCTGGTCCCGGAGATCACCGCGTTCAACGATCTACTCAAGCCCGAGTTCAGCGGCAAGGTCGCCCTCAACGGTGACCCGTCGACGGCCAGCGCGGCACTCAACGGGGTGCTGATGGCGTCGATCGCCAATGGCGGATCGGCGGACGACATCGCTCCCGGCGTTGACTTCTTCCAGCGGCTCAACGATGCGGGCAACTTCCTGCCGCTGGATCCGACGCCTGCGACCATCGAATCCGGTCAGACACCCGTCGTCATCGACTGGGATTACCTCAATGCGGCCGAGACCGACGAGATTCCCACCTGGAAGGTGTTCGTGCCGAACAACGCGCTCGTCGGCGGCTACTACTTCCAGGCGATCAACAAAGACGCGCCCCACCCGGCTGCCGCGCGGCTCTGGCAGGAGTTCCTGTTCAGCGACGAGGGCCAGAACCTGTACCTGCAGGGCCTCGCCCGACCGGTCCGAGCGGACGCCATGTCCGAGGCAGGCACCGTCGACAAGACTGCGCTCGCCGCACTGCCCACGGTCGACGGGGATCCGGTGATCGCGACCGACGAGCAAAGCACGAAGATGTCGGAGTACGTCGGGCAGAACTGGGCCGCGGCGATCGGGTAGGCGTGGCCTGCGCCAGCTTCGTCAATGGCAGGGGAAGCCGGCGGTGGCCGCGAGCCACAGTGCTGCCTTGACGCCCGAGAGGTCCAGCGTCGCCGCCGCGGTTTTGCGAGCTTCGGACGTGGTCACGTTCAGGGAATTGGCTTGGCTACGCTTCGAGCCGGGCTCGTACGCTGGCCAGGCGCTGTTGCAGCATCGCCTCGTCGATGACGCCGCGGGCCAGCAGCGAGTGCGCCAGCGCCATGAGCTGGTTCTCGGGGTAGGGCAGCTCGGCGTAGACGGTCGCGGACAGCTCGTCTTCCGCGTCGCGACGCTGTTTGAAGCTCGGCACATCCGCGCTGCAGGAAGCGTGATCGAGCGCGTCGCACAGTCCGTCGAGGCTCGTCTTCCACGGCGGCACCGGGTTCTCGACGCCGTATTTCGCGGCCATCACCGGCCACACCTGGTTGCGCTCGACGATCTGATCGAGGCAACCAATCCGGAACTCGTCGATTGCGCGGGACTCCTCGCCCTTCATCAGACCGTTCCTCGGTCCATCGGGTGGAGCGCCGGACGGGTGTCGACGATCGCGTTGGTCGTGACACCGACTTTGGGCAGGGCCACACCGATCAGGCAGTCGCGGGTGATGATTTCGACGAGTTGGTCCTCGGTCCAACCGTCGGTACCTGCAGGGCGCATCGGCATCACCATGAACCGGTGCTTCTGGTTGGAGTCCTGGACACGGACGTCGACGTCATCGGGCAGGTACAGTCCGAACTCGGCCAACACCTGACGCGGCCAACGCACCAGGCGCCGTCGGTAATTCGGGGTTCGATACCACTCGGGGGAGTTCCCGAGGATGGGCCGGGGGTAGCAGGAGCACAGCGCGCAGACGATCACGTTGTGCATCGTCGGGGTGTCCGCGAGGATCTCGAACGCCGTGAAGTCGCTGGGGGTGCCGAAGCCGGTGGGTTCCATCCAGTCGACGCCGACCTCCTTGCTGGCGGTCATTGGCTCGGTCAGCGCGAGCTCTTTGAAGTCGGGGTCCAGCCACGCCTTGGCCACCAGGTGAGCGGCGGGGGTGACGCCGATGTGCTCGGCGAACTCGGTGAACCGGCGATGCTCCTCGGCGGTGAAGATGCCTTTTTCGATACACAGTTCGCGCAACGCGATCTCGAGGACCTCGAAGTCGGTGACTTCGTCCACCATGGGTTTGACGGTCCGGTCATGGTCGTGGTCATGGTCATGGGACATGGCGAATTCCTTTCTGGGCGAACGGGTGTGCTAGGCGGTCGCTGCGAGCCAGTGCTCCGGGATCTCGGTTCGCAGCATGTCGTTGGACGTGCCGGTGTAGCCGTGCCACAGGTCGGCCATGGGGAAGCGGACGATGTAGAACCATTCCGGTTTCGCCGGCCGGTCCCATGTTTCGTCTTCGGCGGCGGGGCTCTCGTAGGCGATCGTGTCGATGAAACCCTTGGCGCCGCGGACGTACGCCGGTGTGCGGGTGTAGAAGACGACAGGTAGTTCGCGAACCACCACCGGATCGCCGACTTTGAATTTCGCCTCGCCTGCTTGCCCGGCGTACACGCCGGGGTCGCCTTTGCCGATCGCGTGGAGATGGTGGGCGTTGCGTGTGACGTCGGAGCCGTCACCTTTGGATCTCGGCTTCGCCTCAAGCTTCCTGCCGCCAAGGCCGTCGGGGTAGCGCTGCTGCACCTCGAGCATGCGTTCGCTCAGCTCGGTCAGGCCGATGTGATGCTTCTCCACGAGGATTCGTGCGACGGCCAACAGCCAACGCCCGTAATAGGGCAGGCCCAGGTATTCAGCGCGGCCCACGTCCACGTTGCCCATCCGACGGCGTTCCTCCGAGAGCCAGATGCCCCGCCATGCGAGCACCTCGCAGATCACGTAGGTCATTTCTTCCCAGTACTCGTACTGCTTGTTCTCGAACTTCTCTGGCGCGCACGGTTCGCCGCCGACGTCGTGAACTGGCTTGAGGTACGCGGTGATTCGCGCATGGTCGAGCATGTCGGGAGTGGGAGCGTCGGGAAGCTCTGGATACGAGGACTTCAGCCGCGCTACCAGATCAAGCTGGGCGGCACGGTCAGCGGCGGTACTCATGATGGCTCCGTTCGGTGTGAGAGTGGCGGTCAAGCGAGTGCTGCGTGGCGCCGACGCAACGGATGCGTGGCTGCCGAAATACGGCGACGGAAAGCGCGAACCAAAGGCAAACCTAGAGCGTTCGCCTGTGCACAGGCTGCGGTCTAGCGTGTTTTCGTACAGTAGCAACTGCGGCCTACCTGGAGGGCCGGTTCACGCAAAGGGTTGTTGATTGACACCGACCAAGCTCAGTCAGCAACTGGTGACGTGGCCCGATTCCGCGCCTTTAGGCGCGACCTTCGGGTGCCGCAGCAGATGCACAGACGTCCATTTCGACTCGGCCAGCGCACGCCGTGGTGGCTTAGGCGATCCGCACGTCCTGACGCACCAATTCCGCCTGCATAGCAGAGGTGTTCACGTCGCCCAGGCTCCGGTCGGTGCGGATGGACAACGCGGCGGCGACGCCCGCGCCCTGGCCGGTGACCGCGCAGCACGACATGTTGCGCGTCGCCGCATGCGCGATGCGGTCGCCGCCGGTGGCCCGCCCGGCGACGACGAGGTGACGGACCGCCTTGGGGAGCAGCGACCGGTAGGGGATCTGCAGGTAGCGCCCGGTGGTGGGGAGCACGAGAACGCCGTAGCCGTCGATGAATTCGGGGTAGATGCCGATGCTGTCGTGGAAGCGGCCCTGCTCGCGGGTGTCCGTCGCGGTGAGGTTGTAGACGGCGTCGATCTTGCGGGTGTCGCGGACGCCGATGGTCATCCCGAAGTTGCGCAGGCGCGCAGCCGTGCAGCCCGGGGTGTAGCGGCGTAGCACCTCGATCGCGAGCATGGCCTGTTTGCGGCCCTCGATCTCGAAGCGCGTGAGGCTGTCAGGATCGGTGCCGTCGCAGCCTTGGAGGTGGACGAGGTTCATGTAGGTGAGCTCGCCGGTGTCGTGCATGGCACCCCAGGTGCCACCGATGGTGTTGAGGTCGGCGGGCAGGACGCCGTCGGCGATCGCCTTCGCGAACGGCTTGCCGAGGTAAGGCGAGTAGCGGTCGGCGTCCTTCTCGTCGGTGTCGGCGGCGAATTCGCCTGCCGTCCAGTCGCGGTAGGTCTGTGGGTCTTCGGCGACGCCCTTGAGGAATAGGGCTTTGTCGACGCCGGCGAGGTGGAACATCACCGAGGCGGCCATCATGTCTTCGACGGGTGTCTTGTGCACCGGCGCACCTGCGCGCATCGCTACGTCGGCGTCTCCGGTGGCGTCGACGACGCGTTTGGCCAGGATGGCTTCGCGGCCGGCTTTGGATTCGGTGACGATGCCGATGATCTCGTCGCCGTCCAGTAGCGGTGCGACGAACTGACGGTGCAGCATCGCGTGGATACCCGCCTCCTCGACTAGGCGGTCGGCGACCAGCTTGAAGCCTTCGGAGTCGAGTTCGTAAGACAGTGACTGGCTTTCAGGTACCGCGGCGCCCATTGCCTTGGCGCGCTGCTCGAACTCCCAGCCGATGCCGCCCGCCTCGACGGTCTGCTCGTGGCGGTACCACGCGAAGCCCTCGACGCCGACAGTCGTGATGTTGCCGCCGAAGCAGCCGAACCGCTCGACCAGCGCGACGTCGACCCCGGCGCGCGCCGCGGCGACGGCGGCGGCCAAGCCGCCGGGTCCCGAGCCGACGACCAGCACGTCGGTCTCGTGGATGACGTCGATCTCGCGGCTCGGTTCGGTGACGGTTCGTGGCAGCGCCGGCATGGTGCCGGATAGTAGTCTTCCAGGGCGTCGGGGAAGCGACGCCCGGACGTGGCGGCGACGTGCAGATGCTCGTCGAGCCGATTCGCCGCGATCCGCCCGGCGATCTCCCAGGCTCGCCGAGCTGCTCAGCAAGGTCGAAAGCATCAAATCTCGCTGCGACACGTCCGGCTGGTGCAACATAAATTGCTTAGCGAGTCAAGGAAATTCGCTCGCCAGCTGAAATGCGACAACATTCCCGTCCGCGATATCGCCGCGCTCCGCGCAATCTCGCCCCAGCGGGTCAGTCAGCTTCTCAACGAAGGCCACGGTGTCACAGAAGCGAAGACCCGACCGCCTGCCTTCTGATCAGTCACATTCGCCAGCATGAACGAGAAAGCAGTGCGGACATACCTTTTCGGGTCTTTCCGCGCGCTTGTTTGGCCGTGCCACCTTCGTGGCGGGGCGCGGTTTGGCGGCGGCCCGTGTGTGGACCTGGTTGACGGCGGGGTTGTTGGCGGCGAGTTCTCGCAGGCGGTCCATCGCGTAGGCGCGTAGCTCGGGCGACGGGTAGAAGGTCATCAGCTCGCGGTAGACCGTAGCGTTGACGAGCGTCAGGGACGCGCTGGCAGGCAGTGTGCCGACTAGCAGGTGCTGCACGCTTCGCATGAGATTGCGGACGTTGGACACGCTGGTGTGCTGACTGGCCGCCATTTGCTGGGCGGTCAGTCCCTGCTGCACATCGCGGAAAACCATCGCGTGGCGGATGGCGCTGGCGGACAGGATCTCGACGATCTCGGCGCGCAGTTCAGGTGTCAGCTCGGTCATCTGTTCCCGACGAACGGTGGTTGCTTGCACTGGCAAACATACCGTGCGTTGCCGACAGGGTTGGTGGGTGTGGCAGTTGCGGAGCGCGTTGGCGGCGCGGCACACGCGCCTAAGCGCGGCAGGCGGGTGGCGCGGCCAAGTCGCTGCGGGGATCGATGTGGTCGCTGGTGAACCGCTCGGGCGACATGAGGGCCCACGACGCCGTTGGTTCCGCTGTCGACGATCGAGTTGCGTCGACCGCCCAGACCAACGAAATGGCGTAAATCACTCGCACGTTCTCGCCCATACGTTCGCTTCGGCGACGCGCTAACGTGGTCCGGGTGACACCGACTCGGGGGATCGATGCTGACTTCCTGGCCCTGCCGCGCCACGCACTGGCCGACGCCGCGTTGACCGCCGCGTTCCAAGCCGGCGCCGACTACGCCGACCTCCGTATCCACCGTGTCACCAGCGAGATCGTCCAGCTCAGGGACGGCGAGCTCGAGACCGCCGTCCTGACCCGCGAGATCGGGCTGGCGGTGCGCGTCATCGTCAACGGCACGTGGGGGTTCGCGTCGCACGCCGAGTTGACGCCCGAGGTCGCCGCGGCGACGGCGCAGCGCGCGGTCAACGTCGCGTCCGCGCTGGCTCCGCTGAACGCCGAACGCATCCACCTGGCGCCCGAGCCCATCTACAGCGACGTCGCGTGGGTGTCGACCTATCTCACCGACCCGTTCGTCGTGCCGGTCGCCGACAAGATCGCCGTCCTGGGCGAGTACTCCGGGCGTCTGCTGGCTTCCGACGGCGTCGACCACGTCTCGGCGATGGTCAACGCCGTCAAGGAGCAGACCTTCTACGCCGACAGCTTCGGCACGTCGACCACCCAGCAACGCGTGCGCACCATGCCGCGCATCGAGGCCATCACCGTCGACCCGGCCGCAGGCAGCTTCGAGTCGATGCGCTCGCTGGCCCCACCCACCGGCCGCGGCTGGGAGGCGGTCGCCGACGACTCCATCTGGAACTGGTCGGCCGAAATCGCCGAGCTGCCCGCGCTGCTCGCCGAGAAGGTCAAAGCGCCCAGCGTCCTGCCCGGACCCACCGACCTGGTAATCGACCCGTCCAACCTGTGGCTGACCATCCACGAGTCGATCGGGCACGCCACCGAATACGACCGCGCCATCGGCTACGAGGCCGCCTACGCGGGCACGTCCTTCGCGACGCCCGACAAGCTGAACGCCATGCATTACGGGTCGCCGGTGATGAACGTGACCGCCGACCGCACCGTCGAGTTTGGCTTGGCCAGTACGGGTTTCGACGACGAAGGTGTCCAGAGTCAGAGCTGGGATCTGGTGCGTGACGGCGTGTTCGTCGGCTACCAGCTGGACCGCGTGTTCGCGCCGCGGCTGGGCCTGCACCGCTCGAACGGCTGCTCCTACGCCGACTCGCCGCACCACGTCCCGATCCAGCGGATGGCCAACGTCAGCCTGGAGCCGTCGCCGGAGGACATCGCGACCGCCGATCTGGTGAGCCGCGTCGAGGAGGGGATCTACATCGTCGGCGACAAGTCCTGGTCGATCGACATGCAGCGCTACAACTTCCAGTTCACCGGGCAGCGCTTCTTCCGTATTCATAACGGGCAGCTCGCCGGCCAGCTGCGCGACGTCGCCTACCAGGCCACCACCACCGACTTCTGGAACTCGATGGAAGCGGTCGGCGGGGCGTCGACGTGGCGCCTGGGCGGGGCATTCAACTGCGGTAAGGCGCAGCCCGGTCAGGTGGCAGCGGTCAGCCACGGGTGCCCGTCGGCCCTGTTCCGGGGTGTGAACGTGCTCAACACCGTCACCGAAGGGCAGTCCGCATGATCCCCGCCCAGCAGGTCGTCGACGTGGTGCTGGGCTTGGCCACCGTCGACGAGACGATCGTGCTCGTCACCGATTCCGTCGACGCGTCGCTGCGGTGGGCTAACAACACGATGACCACCAACGGCGAGTCGATCGGCCGGTCCACTGCGGTGATTTCAATTGTGCGGCGCGGTGATTCGGCCCATGTGGGTTCGCTGCTCACCAGCGACGTGGACCCGGCCGTGCTGCCCGCGATTGTGGATGCTTCGGAAGCCGCCGCGCGCGCTGCCCCGGCGGCCCGCGACGCGGCCCCGCTGCTGACCGCAACCGGCGAACCCGCCAATTGGCATGCGCCCACGGCGGGCACCGCGGCAGCGGTGTTCACCGGGGTGGCGGGTGCGCTGCAACGCGGGTTCGCCGACTCCGGGAAGCTGTACGGCTACGCCCACCACGCGATGGCGACGACGTTCCTGGCCACCTCGACCGGGATCCGTCGCCGCTACACACAGCCCACCGGCTCGGTGGAGATCAACGCCAAACGGGCCGGCGCCAGCGCCTGGGCGGGGGTCAGCACGGCCGATTTCGTGAGCGTGCCCGTCGACGTCATGCTCGCTGACCTGGACTTACGGCTCGGCTGGGCGCAGCGCACCGTCGAACTCAAGGCCGGACGGTACGAGACGATCATGCCGCCGTCGACCGTCGCCGACATGATGATCTACCTGATGTGGACGATGGACGGCCGCGGCGCGCAGGAAGGCCGAACCGCGCTCAGCGCGCCCGGCGGCGGCACTCGCGTGGGGGAGCGGCTGACCACTCTGCCGCTGACGTTGTTCTCCGATCCACTGGCGCCGGCGCTGGAGTGCACGCCGTTCGTGGAGACGGTCACGTCCTCGGAGACGCTGTCGGTGTTCGACAACGGTCTGGACATCGGGCGCGTCGACTGGATCAAAGACGGCACCATCAACGCGCTGCGCTACCCGCGGGCGGCGGCCGCGGAGTTCGGTGCGCCGGTGGCGATCGGTGCGGACAACATCGTGATGACGGGCGGCACCGCCGATCTGGCGGATATGATCGCTGGCACCGAGTACGGGCTGCTGTTGACGACGCTGTGGTACATCCGCGAGGTGGATCCGACCGTGCTGCTGTTGACCGGGCTGACGCGTGACGGCGTGTATCTGATCGAGGACGGCGAAGTTACCGCTGCTGTCAACAACTTTCGGTTCAACGAGAGTCCGCTGGATCTGCTGCGGCGGGCCACCGAGGCGGGCATCAGCGAGATCACGCTGCCCCGCGAATGGGGCGACTGGGCCACCCGCGCGGCGATGCCTACATTGCGAATCCCTAACTTTCATATGTCTTCGGTCAGTCAGGCGCAATAATCAGGGCCGTGACCTCGGTCTTGCTCGACCCGCGGTTGGACTCCGCGGTACAGCGTTTGGTTGGACTCTCGTCGGGGAGTCGTTTGGACGCTGTGATCCGCGTGACATGTGCACGCGCCATCGGCTTGTCGCCGTTGCCCTGTGAGGTTTCCGTGAACGGGCCCGCTGCGGGTGCGGAGTCGACCGTGGCGGCGTTCGCGGCGAAGTTCAGCGTCGACGTGGCATCGGTGGCCGACGATCAGCGGGCCGAGCTGATCGCAGTGCTGGGCGGGGAGACCTTTCGCGCCGTGGTGATGATGTACATCGCGGATTTCCTGCCGCGGCTGTGCGTCGGGCTGGACGCGCTGGGGCGGGGGCCGGTGTGGGACCAAATCAGCTGGGAGCGCTGCGATCCCAGCGACGCGGTATTCAACGATTTTCTGCCCGCCGTGGCGCGGCTGCGGGCGCTGGACCCAGTGACCTCGGAGCTGGTGCGGCTGCGAGGGGCGGCGGCGCACGACTGCCGGCTGTGTAAGTCGTTGCGTGAGGGGTCGGCGTTGGACGCCGGTGGATCGGAAGCGCTGTACGACGAGCTCGAGCGGTTCGAGACATCCTCGTTGATCTCGTCGGCGCAGAAGGCGGCGTTGCGTTACGTCGACGCGCTGGTGGGGACGCCGTCGGCCGTCGCGGAGGCGGCTGCCGGTGTGCGGGAGCATTTCTCGGATGCTGAGGCGCTGGAGATGACCTTCGACGTGATGCGCAATGCGAGCAACAAGATGGCGGTGGCGCTGGCCGTTGACACGCCGCGCGTGACGCATGGGACCGAGCGGTATTTGATCGATGCGGATGGGCAGACGGTCTTCAGCTGACTGCAGTTCTCGATGTTATTCACCGCGCATGTCGGCGACGATGGGGGCCCAGAGTGCGCTGGCATCCCGCACTCATCGTCGGGCCGCTCATCGCGCGCTTCGTCGACTGATCAATTCGCTCCAAGAATCTCGTTGCGGTCTCGGTAAATTCTTGCTCAGGGATTTCATTGACACGTCGTCCCGCCTCGGTGAATATGAGGATAAGACTTCTGGGGAGGGGGGATATGGACGAATCCGACGGCGCGACCGACGACGGTGAGGAACCCCGTCTCGATCCTCGGAACTTGGACAGGTCGATCATCGCGCTCCCGCTGCTGCACGAGATATCTGCCGTCGGCACTTTTGATCGCGCGGGACCCATCGCGATTGTGATCGATCTGAATCTGGAGTATCGGGACGGGCTTTCCGCCGCCGCGGACCGTGTGCTGGCCCTGATCGGCGAGATCAACCCGACCTCGGCTCGCGAGACGGGAATCGGCGATGCGCCTGGCGATCGCAAAGTAAGCCAATTCGTCGTCGCGCAGCTGCGCCCCGACGAAATTCAACAGCTCGTGCGCGCCGACCAAGCGGGTGACGATTCGGCCATCTTCCATATCTGGCCTGATTTCCCGGTGAACGCCCTCCTCGACAAATCCGTCTCGACAGTGAAATGCGATGCGGCCCGGACCGCGTTCAACGCATCCGGTGAGGGCATTACCTGGGCGGTGCTGGACACCGGCGTCGACAGTCAGCACCTGCACTTCAAGTGCCATGGCAATCTCGCCGGTCCGGTTCCCCATCGAGACTTCACGGGTGAGGGACCTGCAGACCAAGACGAGAACGGTCACGGCACTCATGTGGCGGGGATTATCGCTGGATTCGCATCCGTGGCGAGCGCCGGGAGAAATCTAAGCACAGTTCGATTTAAGCGCGACGAAACCGATCAGGTAGTACAGAGCCGAGTGGCGCTCCCGACGATCTCCGGGGTGGCGCCGCAATGTTCTATTGTAAGTTACAAAGTCCTCGACAAGAATGGCGCCGGCAAGAGCAGCAGCATCCTGAACGCCCTGCAAGCGGTCCAAGAAGTCAACGGCTACGGTCGACGCCTGCGCATTCACGGGGTGAACCTGAGCCTCGGCTACGGATTCAAACCGGAATGGTTCGCATGCGGACAAAGTCCCTTGTGCATCGAGGTCGACCGCCTGGTGAAGAGCGGCGTGGCAGTGGTGGTCGCCGCAGGCAACACCGGTTACGCACTCTCCACCGACGTGCTGCAGAAGAAGGCGATTGCCGCTGGCCGTCTGCTCACTATCAACGACCCCGGCAACGCTGACCTGGCGATCACCGTCGGGTCGACACATCGCGATATGCCGCACACCTACGGCGTCTCGTATTTCTCGTCGAAGGGCCCGACTGGTGACGGGCGCACGAAACCCGATCTGGTGGCGCCCGGCGAGCGGATCTTGTCGGCGGCGGCGGGAGAAAAGATGAAGGAAGCCCAAGCCGGCAGTAGACGACGCGTCGACTATGTCGAGAGCAGCGGCACCAGCATGGCCGCCCCGCACGTGTCCGGCGTGATCGCCGCGTTCCTGTCGATCCGGCAGGAGTTCATCGGCCAGCCCGAGAAGGTGAAGCGGATCCTCTGCGATACGGCTACCGACCTCGGCCGAACCCGAGACTTCCAGGGCAGGGGCCTGATCGACGCAATGCGCGCTATCCAATCCGTGTAAGGACCTGCCATGGCTGACCCGCTCGATCCCTTCCGGTTCTGCCAGCTCGAATTTGCGGCCGACGGCGCGCTCGTTCATCCGGCGCAGAAGGAGGCTGTACTCGCGCTCGCGCCGCAGGTGACCGACCTCCTTGTGGTGTCGCACGGCTGGAACAACAACTCCGACGAGGCCGTGGACTTATACCGCGACCTCGCACGAAGTTTCACCGACGTCATCGCCGGCGGGCACGAGCCCGATCTTGCCGGTCGGACGATCGGGATGGTCGGTGTGATCTGGCCGTCGAAGAAGTTCGACGGCGCCAGCGCTGCCCCGCCGTCCGACGCCGCGAGCGTCGACAATTCCGACCCGCAGCTCGCCGCCGACCTGATCAGCTTGGCGGATACCTATCCGGAAGCGGCCGCGGCGACTTTCGCGCGGGCGGCGGAGCTGCTGCCTGCGCTCGACAACTCCACAGATGCGCAGGCCGAGTTCGCCGATCTCCTGAGGTCGCTGGTGCCTGTCGGCGATGAGGGTGAGCCGGGTGATTCGCTCGCCGAGTTCTTCGCACTGGACGGCCCAGCTTTGTTGGAGGCACTCGACATCGCGGTGCTCGCGGAGACGCTCGCTGCCCTGGGTTCGATGGATGAACCCGGCGACGACGCCGGCGGCGTCCAGGACGTGCCCGAAGGTGACCTCGATCCGACGGGAGGCGGAGCGGCTGGACTCTTCGGGGACATGGCCGAGAAGTTCGCCTCCAAGGCGCGCGCGTTGATGAATTTCACGACTTACTACACGATGAAGAGTCGGGCCGGTTCGATCGGCCAGGCGCTGGCGCCGACCCTCGCCGAGGTGCCGGGGACGACGCGGCTTCACTTGGTAGGGCACAGCTTTGGGGCACGCCTCGTCACATCGGCGGCGGCGGCGCTTCCCGGCGCGAGGACGCTGCACTCGATCAGCCTTCTGCAGGCGGCGTTTTCGCACTATTCCTTCTCGGAAGCGTGGAAGCCCAACCATGCTGGACTGTTCCGGCCGGTGCTGGGGAAGGTCGACGGTCCGATGATCGTGACGCACACGCGCAACGACAAGGCGGTGGGAATCGCCTACGCGATGGCGTCGGCGCTCGCGCAGCAGATTGCGTCAGGAGTGGGTGGGCCGGACAGCCTCTTCGGCGGGCTCGGCAGCAACGGGGCGCAGAAAACTGGCGAGGCCAGGAACGATCAGGGCCTCGGTGAGGTCGGCTTCCCGTACGACTTCGGCGACGACGACGCTGTCTACAACCTCCGGGCAGATCTGTTCATCGCCGATCACAGCGCCGTCTGTAGCCCGCAGGTTGGGCATGCCATTCTGCGTGCCGTCGCGGCACGCCCGTGACTCAACTGCGCAGCGTCTCCAACGCATCGACCACGGCCTCGGCGCTGGTGGCCCACGAGCACACGAATCGGAAGACTGGCCGCAGCGGGTCGGGCTGGTGCACGGTGTAGCGACGCGAGATACGTGCGTGCTGCTCGGGCGTGAGCTCGACGAACACCTGACTCAGCAGCCTCGCGGCGCGCTCGGTGATGGGGTCGTCGGCGTAGGACGCCGCATTGCCCTGGTTGACGGCGACCAGCGCTTCCAGGACGGCGGGGTGTGCCGGCGCCGCGTTGCCGAGGCGAACGCGGCGGATGCCAGCACTGCCATGTCCTCAATCGTTGCACGACGGACCGGGGACCGATCGTCACGTTTCCTGCCTGGTCATCGAGTGCTCTGATAGCGTCAGGGGACCAGGCCGGGCGTCAGCACCAGATTCATGCGGACATCGGCGGTGATCAAGTCACCCGCCCGCGTCACCGCGAAGAAGGCGCACGACTCTCCTCCGGCAGTCCCGAGCGCATCCTCCGACCCGAGTCGGTAGATCTCGGGCTCCATTTCCCCTTGGTCGTCCTGGACGCAGACGAACGGCTGATCAGCGGAGCCCATGGCCATGTAGGTGTACAGATGCTCGCCTGCCGGGACTTCTATCTCTTCGGCGCTCGACGAACCCGCCGGGTACCGCGACACCGTGGAATCCTGCACCCCGTCGCGCACATATATCGCCTGCGCGGAATCCACCATGAAGAAGCTCTGATCTCCGACGTCGAGGCGTTTCTCGACCTCGTCGGACCCGGCCGCAAGCAGGTAGATGGCCTGCCCTTGGCCGGGGACGTTGCCCACGAAGTAGAGGTCGCCGCCGTCGGTGATGGTCAGGCCGCCCGCCGACTCGACCTCCTCCAACGACACGGTGTCCTCGCGCTGGGTCTGCGGGTCGATGGACAACAGCTGGGCTGACGTATCTCCCTCGCTACGACCGAGAAGGTAGACGGTGCCGTCGATTCCGATGGTGATTCCGCCGCTGAGTTCATCGAGGCGCTGGACCTGCACCGTTTCCCATTGCGCGGCGCCCGGCGCCAGCCGGTAGAACTGGGGCTCGTTGCTGCGGGTGAGGTAGATCATTCCGTCGCGATCGACGGCGATGAAGTTGTTCGTCATGCACTGTCGCGGACACGGCGTTTCCGGCAGCGTGAACGGTTGGCCATCATCGGCCGGCGGCGTCGACTCCGACGAATCGGTCACTCGGACGATCACCAGACCCGCGATGGCGAGGATCAGGACGGCCACCGCCGCGCCCAGGAGCCAACCCCACGTCTTGCTGCGGGGCGGCGTAGCTGGGACTGGTTGCGAAGGGTGCGGCGCGGGCTGCCACTGGGGCGGCGGAATCGACGGCGGTGTTGGTGTTGGTGTCGGTGTCGCGGGAAAAGGCGGCCGGACAGCGTACTGCCGCCGCGGCGAAACAGGCGGAACAGGCGGAACCGCATGCTGACGCCGCGGGGCCTGCTGCGGTTCGCCGTACGTGTGGCCCACACCGAACTTGCTCGGCGGCAACTCCTTCGCCATCGGTCGATCTCACCATGTGTGCGACGCGCGCGCGTGTCGGACGGTCGTCTGACGCCTACGGCAGCAGGACGATATGGTGTCGCGCACGCCGGGGGTCGGGTAGCGCCGTATACGAGATCGTGTGTCCGACTATTTCGATGATTTCCGCGGCGGTTCGAATTCGATGACCGCGGAGAGGTGTTCGGCGATCTCGTCGACGTGGAGCCGTCCCGGTCCGTCGTAGAGCGACGACGTGCCCGGCCCGAACAGCTTCCAGCTACCCCGCTTCGAGGCGTAGCGGGCGCCGCCGAAGACGACCATCACCTCGGCGCGCTCGTGCCCGGCCAGTTCGGCCTGACGGGAGTGCCAGATGAGCCCGTGCATGGGGCGGGCTTTCGGCCGCTGGGCCAACGCGGCGGTCGCCTGACGGCGGGTGCAGGGGTAGTGCTCCGAGGTGGTGCAGACGAGGGCATCCCGGCTGATCCCGAGGCGGTCGAGTTCGGGGTCACGCAGATCGCCGAGCGTCGCCACGCGCGGGGCGCGGACGTGCGCCAACAGCTGGCCGCGTAGGTCGCGCTCGTAGATGGCGCGGGCGCTGTGCTGATGGACGTCGTGGAACACCGATTCAAGCAACGCGGCCGTCGGGGTGGCGGCCACGTACATGCTGGGTAGGCGGTCGCCGGTGGCGGGGTCGTCGATAGGGGAGAAGCGGGCGTCCCCGAAACCGGGGTTGAATTCGTCGTAACCCCAGGTCGCGCTGTAGACGCGGTACCAGGAGATGCCTGCGGCGACGGCCGTGGTCTGGAGGCGCGGCAGGTCGGTTGGGACCGGGCAGCCGTCCGGGTCCGGGCATGCGAGGTCGACCGGCGGGAATGCTGCCGCCATCTAGCTAGGCGGCCGGGGGCGCGGCGAAACGCTGAGCGGCCCGAAGCACGCGCTGCGGCGCGGTGACTGCGAGTCGTTCGGGAATCTCGCCGGACAGCAGGCTGGTAGGGGACACCAGCCAGGTCCACAAGACCCAGCCCTGCACTCCAGAGTTATTTAGGGCAGCCAGGATTGGCTGCAGCTCGGGCCGTGGCGTGCCGGTGCCGTCGAGCTGGAAGGCCGGGATCAGTGTGCGTCCGTCGTGGCTGACGGTGAACAGTTGGGCGGCGTCGCGCCGACGGGACAGCCAGGTGCGGGTGCTGGATTCCTTGGTGTCGCCGCGGATCTCGCGCAGTGTTTCGTGCGTGAGGACGGGCGCGGCCAGCAGCGCGTCGCGGTGGGCGGCGAGGCGCTGCGCTTGAGCGAGCGTGGCCGGGGGCATCAGCGGGACGTTTGCGGCCATCAGGGTGTGCACGAGGTCGGTGCGGATCGCGGTGGCGCGGTCGGCTTGAGTGGCTCGCACCCTTTCCAGCAGATCGAGCGCCTCGAGCACCTGGGTGCGGCTGACGCCGCGGACTTCGACGTGGTCGGAGCGCTCGGCGACCTCGAACGCAGTCACCGGAGTGCTGGTCATGTAGCAAGTGTAGCGGCAGGTTCGCGAACTATCTACGCGCTACAGCGCTTACCGGTGGCCGCTTGCGGTTTGTCCAGTGCTGCGGCATGGCCAGCCGTGGCAGCTATGTGTTGTCGATTCGGGTCGAGCTGATCAGTGGTCCAGGTATGTCGTCAGGGGATGGCCGCCGGTGCGGGGGCAGGCGCGGGCGCCGGGATGGCAGGCGGCAGTTCCGGTGGGGTGGTGAGGATGCGGACCAGGTCGGGCTTCATGGCCAGCAGTTCCTGGCCCCAGTACGCCCAGGTGTGGGTGCCGTTGGAGGGGAAGTTGAAGACAGCGTTCTTGCCGCCGGCGGCGATGTAGTTCGCCTGGAAATCTTTATTGGTCTCGAAGGTGATGTTCTCCAGGTACTGGGCGGAGAAGTTGCCGATGAAGTCGGCGCCGTTGTCGAGGTCGGACGGGATGCCGGCGCCGCAGTAGATCCAGAGGGCGGTGCGGTTGGCGATGAGGCGGTTGATGTTGAGCATCGGGTCGTTGCGCTGCCAGGCGACGTCGCTGGCGGGGCCCCACATGTCGGAGGAGTTGTAGCCGCCGGCGTCCTCCATCGAGATCCCGATCAGGGTGGGCCACAGTCCGGTCGACGGGTTGAGGAAGCCGGACAGCGCGCCGGCGAAGAAGAACTGCTGCGGGTACCAGGTGGCGAGGTTCAGGGCGGCGCTTCCAGCCATCGACAGGCCGACGACGGCGTTGCCCTTCGGGTCCTGGCCTTTGTTGGCGGCCAGCCAGGCGGGCATCTCCTGGGTGAGGAAGGTTTCCCACTTGTAGGTCAGGGTGCCATTGGTGCCTTCGGCGGGGCGGTACCAGTCGGTGTAGAAGCTGGACTGGCCGCCGACGGGCATGACGACGGAGATGCCGGAATCAAAGAACCATTCGAACGCCTGGGTGTTGATGTCCCAGCCGTTGAAGTCGTCGGCGGCTCGCAGACCGTCCAGCAGGTAGACGCTGTGGGGGCCGCCGCCCTGGAATTCGACCTTGATGTCGCGGCCCATGCTGGGGCTAGGGATCATTAGGTATTCGATGGGCAGACCCTCGCGGGAGTAGGCGTGGGCTCTGGAGGTGACGATCAGCGGCGTCATGACTGCCGTCAGCAGCAGCGCGATCGCCGCGATGTGTGCCCAGACTCGTGGTGTCACCGAACTCATCGCCCTTCTCACAGGTCGGAAACTACATGGGTGTTACCCGTGTGACAGGTGTGGCTAGCGGTGCGTGACGGTGCTGTTACCGCATGGATGGGCGACTGTGACCTTAGGTCGTATCTGGTTGGCCTGGCCCGTGGGCGGCGTGCGAACATATGGGGCGCTTGGGTGTCCCGGTCGGGCACGTGGGCGGCTGGGGCGGTAGCTCAGTTGGTTAGAGCCGGGGACTCATAATCCCTTGGTCGCGGGTTCGAGCCCCGCCCGCCCCACTTCCTGGACACCTTGACCTGCTTACTCGAAACCTGGCGGGATGGAACCCTGGTCCCCGGCGGCCGTCAGGCGGAGACGGTTGTCGCGTGAAGCTGCGTCCGCCGTCGTACCGCGCAAGAAGTCATCCGCCATCACCAATCGAATGCGCTGTGCAACGAACTTTGACACGGCTATGTGACACGCCGACGTTTGTCAATGTAGCCCGGCGTGTCTTGTCAATCTTCGTTGCATCTCGGCAGCAGCGGCGGCCGTGGTGGTGGCGTGAGGTGGCGCGGGACGCAGCCGTCTCATCATCGTCGGGGTGATTCAGCGCGCATGATTCAGGGAGCTTTAGGCCGGTCGCTGTCACGCTGAGAGAACTTCCACTGGGCGACGAAGGCTGATCGACAATTCATAGCCATCAGTCGATGCAGATAGGAACGCATCTAGTTCATTGGGACTGATCTCACCCATCGACTTCGAGATCGCCTCACAGGCACGTCAGCAATCGAGCTAACCGTGTCCACTTTTTCTGGGGAACCTCAGCGGGCATCACAAGTCAAGGCAACCCGGCCTTGTCGAACTCCGCCTGCAGTCGTGGGCGGCGACGATATGTCCCACGGCGAGGACGGCGATCGGGTCGATCTTCTCGTACGCCTACCTGCGTCCCGGTACAGCGAGCCTGCCGTGCCCGACGACGGCCAGCGGCGGAACACCGCGATCCGCGCTTGCAGCAGTTCGGCAGGCGATGCTCGGCCAGTAGTTCGCACCAGTAATCGGATGCACGACGCGACTGATGGCCGTCGTCGAAATCGCCTGCCTGCTGTGCCCAGTCGATCGCAAGGTCGACCTGCCCGATTTCCATCAGTGCCTCAGCGGTGGCGTGAAACCATGCCGCGACGCGCCGGTCCCGCGCATGCGTGCGGATGATGGCCTCCACGTCCCGGTCAAATACCGCCAACCGCCGGGCATTCCAATCGAGGATGGACCACTCGTGACAGTGGGGAGCAGAGAATGGTTGATCGTCGGATGGTCGCGGACCAAGCGCTGCTGCACGTTCGTCGAGCTTGGCGCGATAGGCGGCCATGCCACCTGGACCCAGGGCCACCCCACAGGCGACCGGGTCGATGGTGAAGTAGTCGCATTCGTCCTCGAACTGAAACGTCATCATCCAGTCGACGAGTTTCGCAGCGGTCTACGCCCACGCTATCGCCTCTGCCGTTCCCCGACGCCTATCCGCCGCGAGCTACCTCGAATGCGGGATCGTCCTCGACTCTCAGTGCGACCCGATCATCAGCCGAGGTCTAGACGCACTCATCCAGGAAGCCGAGTTCGTGATCGAACCGGTGACCGAACGCCAGGCACGCCTGGCCCGCCAGGCCTACGCAGATTTCGGCAAGTGCACCGGTCACCCCGCCGGTTTGAACTTCGGCGATTGACTCTCGTATGCCCTGGCGCTCGACCTCAGTGAGCCGCTCCTGTGGAAAGGCAACGACTTTGGGCACACTGGCGTCCAATCCGCTGTCGAATAGCCGCTGTGGGATGCGCGCCTGCACCGGCTGAATTACCTCAAGCCGAGCGCGTCTCGCAGCCGGCCGACATCCATGCCTCCGCGGCCGGCCCCGTCGGCGGGGAAGCTGTCCAGCAGCCTGATGACGTCGGCGCGTCGGGTCGGGTCGTCAGCGGCCTCACGCGGGGTGTGGCCGTCGAGCGCGGGGATTGTCATGTCGAGCCATTTGCTCTCATAGTCGCGGATGAATGCGTCGCGCGCGGCTACCAACTCGGGGGAGTCGGAGTCCAATGCGTCCTCGTCGCCGTCGGGCGTCTGCTTGTCGAGCTCCATGAAATCGCGGACGTCGCTGATCGGCTGGCGCGAATCATCCAGCACGGTGACCGCCGGGTCCAGGCCCGCGAGTACGGCCAGCACACGGTCCATCCGGTTCTCGCTGTTCGCTTCGACTTTCACAGTGTCACCGTCGAGAATCAGGCTGGCGCGGATTCGCGGCATTCCGTCGGTCTCGATGTGCTCGAGCCACTGCGGTGGTTCCTCGCCGTCGACGCGGTCGTAGGCATTGTCGAGCGCGGCGGCGATGCGGGTCGGATCGTCGACGCGCACGGTGGCTTCGCACAGTGCCAGCAGTTCGCCGTCGGTGTTGGTCAGCGTCGGGGGAGCGAACCGGCGGCTGAGGTACGCCACCAGGTCCTCCGGGTCGGGCTCGGAGTCCAGTAGCGCGATCAGTTCATCACGCTCGTGTAGCGCCACGGGTTCGATCCCGCCGAAGATCCGGTTGGACTCCCCATCGGGCACCACCCGCGCGCAGATCAGCTGCCCCGGCTTGAGATGGCGACTGGCCGCCTTCTCATGCACGTCGTGGGTGTCGCCGGTGCGCACGTCACGCACGGTGACGCCTCGGCCGGAGTCCACCTTCTGCACCTCGAACACCGACCGGTCCACCAGCAACCACTGCTCGGCCAACAGCCGCTCGTCGTCGGGTAGCAGCGAGCCGCGTAGCTCCAGGAAATCCTCGAACGCGCCGCCCTCGAACAGCACCGCATCGATCGGCAGCGGGTCATCCTCGATAGCGGCGTCGTAGCGGCCCCGTTCGTAGGACACCTCGATCAGCATTTCGCTCCAGCCTGTCAAATCCACGTGCTGGCACGCCTTTACGTACAGCCAACGCACCCGATCGGTCAGCGGTAGTTGCTCGCGCCTCAGATGACACTTCTTGTATTTGCGACCAGACCCGCACCAGCACGCTTCGTTACGGCCGACGTCGTTGCGCGGCTCGGCCCGATGGTTTTCCAGCAACATCGCCAGCGGATGCTCCCGCCCGACCCCGGCCCGTCGCAGCAGCGCCAGCCCACGCTCGACGTCGCCCCGGTCGGAGGCGAAGCGCGCCAGGTCGAGCAAGGCCAGCGGCCACTGCGTATCCATCGACTCAGCCGTCAAGAATTCACGTTCCGCCGATTCGATGTCGCCCATCCGCTCCAGCGCCACCGCGCGCAGCCACCGACAGGCCACCCGCGCGTTGCGGGCCACTTTCGGCTCCAGGGTCTCGGCCATCAGACCGAGCGCAGCCGCGCCACGGCCCCGGCGAACTGTCTCCACCAGAAATATTTCTGCCAACACCGGATCGGCGAGTTCTGACCCGACCTGGGCAACCACGTCGCCGTAACCATCCAGTTCCGGCTGCGCCTGGTCTTCGCTTGCTGCCCCGAACTCGTCGGCGAGGGAATCGGACGCGTCGTTGAATTCGGCGCTCAACAGCTCTGCCATCTGGTCGTACACGGTGAGAAGGGTGTTCAGCACGAACGAGTCCTCGGCGTCGATGTCATAGCGCTGGGCCAGGTACTCGCACTTGAGATCGAAACGCCAACGCGCGAAATCGAATCCAGCCAGCGCCACGTACTCGGTGTCACGCACCAGGCCGTAGTCGTCGGCGATCTCGCTCAGGGGTAGCAGCGGTTCGGTGAACAGCGCAGAGTCGTCGACGCATGCCGTCCACACCGCGGCGCCGATCAAAACCGGCTCGTCAGGGCCGAGCGTTGCGGCTAACCGCTCACCCACGCGGGCAGCAGGCTCGGGTGCACCGACGCGCTCGACCACCAGCCCGGACGCGGTCAGGCGCACACCGACAAGATCCCCGACGGCGACGCCCAACCGCCCGAGCGCGCCCGGCGGCAGGAGCAGCGACCCATATTGATCGACCACGCCGAACGGCACGCCCCGCTGCTCAAGCAGCTCCTCATCGGACCAATCCAGGACGACCTGGACCGGTGCACCGTCGGCGAGTCGCCGGTATTGGGTGTATTCGCAGAGGCGTGTGATGGGATCCAGGTCAGGGGTCACCACGAGCAGGTCGTGGGTCAACTCGTCTGCGCGGACTCGGTGTGTGAACACCCGCCCGGCGAGCACCGTTGGCAGCCACGCCCATCGCCCGTCGATCAACTGCTGTGCTGGACAACTTATCTCGTCGAGCAGGCGGTTCAGTATGGCGTCCGGGTCGGCCACGCCGCTGTCTCTGAATCGCTGTGCGATCTCGTCACGGTGCAGCGGGCCCTGTTCAGTCAACATCGACGATAGCGAAGCTACCGCGTCGAGCGATTCGGTCACGACGAACACCCTACAAGGGCCCTGCTCAGCGCTCCGTTCTCCAACCGCTCAGCACGTCCTCGACGCGATCGCGGACCTGCTGGCGCGCGTATTGCCGGTCGACGCCCGCCATCAACAACAGGTCGTAGTCGGTGTCGACGTGCCGGACCGACGCCGCCACAGCGAGCGACACGGCATGTACGTCAAAGCTCCGCCCGGCCGCGCTGCGACCGACGCGGCCGCTGCCGCGCACGACCGTGTGGCGCGCGATGTCGTCGGCCCTTTCGGCAGGGCAGCTCGGGAACAGGGAACGGATCGCGGTGGCGAATTCTGCCGCGAGCACTTCGTCGTCAGTGGCCTGGCTGCGACGGTGACGTCGGCCGCAGCGAATCGGTGACCGACGTGGCGTTTCCGATCCAGTAGGTGTCGCCGACACCGTCGGTGGTGATCGTCGTCGACCGCCGCGATAGATTCGACGACGATGTCCGAGCACCCCCGCTTTCTGTTGCTCTCGATCCGGGCCGAAGACGAAGCGGCCGAGGACGAGTACCGATCGGTGCTGCGCTTCGGCGGCCTCGACGCGGCGCACGTCCACAGGATCCGGTTGACGCATCAGCGGCTCGGCGCGATCGACCTCGCCGACTGGTCGGGAATCATCCTCGGCGGTGGGCCCTTCAACGTCAGCGATCCACCGGCGTCGAAATCGGACATCCAGCTGCGCGTGGAAACCGAACTGGCCGAGCTGCTGACCCGGGTGATCGACGCCGACTTCCCGTTCCTGGGCTGCTGTTACGGCGTCGGCACGCTCGGGTCGGCGATCGGCGCGACGATCGACCGCACCTACACCGAGCCGGTGGGCCCGGTGACCGTCAGGGTGTCCGACGAAGGTCGCGACGATCCGCTGTTCACCGACGTACCCAACACGTTCGGAGCCTACGGCGGTCACAAGGAGGCCATCACCGAATTGCCCTCACAGGCAACCTGTCTCGCGTGGTCACCGGCGTGCCCGGTGCAGGCGTTCCGGGTGGGCGCGAACGTCTACGCGACCCAGTTCCATCCCGAGCTCGATCTCGACGGCCTGTGCACGCGCATCGACGTGTATCAGAACTACGGGTACTTCCCGCCGGAGACCGCCGACGAGCTCAAGGCCGCGGCGCGCCAGCACGAGGCCCGGCATGCGCTCACGATCCTGCGGCGGTTCGTGCAGCGATATTCTCGGCCCCTCGCCTGAGCAGACAGGGCAATGACAGCGGGGATACTGGTTCAGAACATCCTGAACTCGTCCCGGTTGACGAAGAAACCCCGTCCGGTCGCGAGGTGCCTACACGTGATGCCAACGGATTCGGACAGCAGCCATAGGCTCCCGCGCTGCTCCGTAGGGGAGTACCTCGGCGCGAAAGGGCACCATGATCCCGCCCGCGCACACCCCGTCCTGCGGCCCGGACGCTGACAGTCGGACGCAATACTCGATCCACCCGGGCCCTTCGCCACAGCTAGGCGTCGATCAGGCCTGGTGGTCGCCCGAAATTCACGAAAAGAACGGCCCCCGCGGCGACAGCCACGACAACCACAACTGCTGCCACCACCCACGGCCATGAGCGACGACGCCTTTCTCTGCGGTTCCGGCGTGCTGAACCAGGGAAGGGTGCTGCTCCTGGCTGCCACCCGGCGCCGGCCGTGGCCTGCGGCGATGGCTGCGGCGGATACTGCCAGTTCGGGGTTGCTCGACGTAGGGGACTGGCTTGTGGCCTTCGGGCGGCAGCGCACCTCCGGGTGAGGAATGCTCGCCGCGCGCATTGCCCTCCCCGTCGGGCTGCTCGCCGTACGTGTGCCCAGCGCCGAACCTGCTCGGCGGCAGCTCGTCGCCCACACCTACCCCCGGGTTTCGTCAGTGAACGGACGCATCGACGGCGGCCTTGCTTCCCCCTCGCCGCCGTCGGAACGCCGATGGTAGATGTTCAGACGCCTGTAGTGCAGAAGAATGCTATCCACCGATCCGACGACACGTGAGTGCCACCGCAAAGCAGAACCACCGAGGCGTCCGGTTAGCGGCAATAGTTTGCCGGAGGACGGGAACTGCGCGCTGAATGCCACCGCTGGCTTACTGTGCAGATGGTCGGGGTGGAAGGCGCAGCGAAGGGGGAATGGGTGCAAGGGACTCCCTTCGGACGGTACCGGCTGATCGAGATGCTGGGCCGCGGAGGGATGGGCGAGGTGTGGCGCGCCTACGACACCGCCATGAACCGGGTTGTTGCCCTCAAAGTGCTTCCACCGCAATACGCCGACGACCAAAGCTTCCAGGAACGGTTCCGCAGGGAAGCGCATGCCGCTGCCGGCCTGGACGAGCCCCACGTGGTGCCGATTCACGATTTCGGCGAGGTCAACGGGCGGCTCTTCGTGACGATGCGTCTGATCAAGGGCCGAGACCTGCACAACCTGTTGTCTGGTCGTCCACTGGTGCCGGCACGTGCGGTCGCGATCATCGAACAGGTGGCGTCGGCGCTGCACGCGGCACATCAGATCGGGCTGGTGCACCGCGACGTCAAGCCGTCCAACATTCTCGTGGGCGACGACGACTTCGCCTACCTTATCGACTTCGGTATCGCCACGATGGTCTCCGGCCAGAACCGGCTCACCAACACCGGCAATGTGGTGGGCACCATGGCTTACCTTGCCCCGGAACGCTTGACGAGTGACCGTACCGACGCTCGCGCTGACGTCTACGCTTTGACGTGTGTGCTGCACGAATGCTTGACGGGCGGCCCACCTTTTCCCAGTGACAGCGTCGAGCGGCAGATCGCCGGACACCTGACACAACCACCGCCTCGGCCGTCCCTGCTGAACAACACGGTGCCGCCCGTTGTGGACAACGTCATCGCCAGAGGGATGGCGAAAGACCCGGACCAGAGGTATGGGTCCGCGAAGGAGATGGCGAGCGCCGCGCGCGCCGCCGTCACGCAGCCGCTGGGCCAGCGGCCGTCCGGCTCGTTCGTTCCGTTCGTCGGCCCGCAACCTCACCCCGGCGGCAAGCGTCCGCCGACCGGTCCCCATCAGCTGCGTCCGCCGACCAACCCACAGATCCCACGCAATCTTGTTCCGCCGCAGGGTCCTTACGGACCGGGGTATCCGCCTGTGCCACCGCGCCGGTCCGGTTTGGGCCGCACGGTTGCCCTCATTGGTGGCGTTGTGGCGATCGTCGCCGTCGTGGTGGGGCTGGTGATCGTGGTGGCGCAGGGCGGATCCGGCGGGACATCCGACCCAACGCCCGCAGCGTCCGGGACGTCTGGATCGTCGTCGAGTGCCGCCGTGGGCGATGCGCTGCGTTCCCCGCGTCTGGGCATCCAGCTGTGGCAGAACGACGAAGCGGTGCCGCTGGGTCTCGAACGTACCGACGACGACGCCCCGCTGACCGTCGCGGTGCTGCAACCGGAGCCGTTCGAGTTTCGCTTCCCGTCGCTTTCCGGGGGGGAGGCGATGCAGATCTGCGCCTGGACCACGGACAGCATCTTCGGCATCACCAGCAACGGATCCACGATGGAGCACACGGGTTTCCGTATCGGCACTGGCATCGCCGATTACGAATTTGGTTCCGGCACTTTGTATGTCAACAACATGGGCCACAACCACTGGGTCGGCGATCGCGTCACCGAGGTGTCCTCCAGCGAGGATAAGTATTACATCTCAGAAATTTGGGAAGACGATACCCGTACGCCGACCGACGAATTCTCCGGGACGCTGTACGTGGCGGCGTTCGTCGACAAGGACGACGACGATGTGTTCGATGTAGGCGAGTACGACTATCTGAAACTGGAGATCTGACCTGTCTGTCACGGGATCAGCAGCCACCGCACTCGCTGCCGCCACGGCCACCTTGTCGGACTAGGCAATGGCGTGACCGTCGGGCCGGCGATGCGCCCCTCGGCGCAGTAATCACACTGGTAGACAACCGATGCCCATCACGACGGTCAGGTCATGCCGACATCGCAGGAAGCACAACAGTGAACCGTCGGCGCTGCGCACCATCTCGATGGCCACGTCGTCACGGCGATATAGGCACCGTCGCCGAGTGCAGCTTGACCTACGACGTCGCGGGAACCGGCTCGCCCGCAGGCGGCACCAACGGATCTTCGTACTCGGGTGGCGGCGGGCCGTCCAACGGGTAGTACCCAGCCGGCAGAGGAGGCCCAACCGCTTCCTCGACCGGTGTGAGGTTGGTGGACTCCGGGGCCGTCAGCGAGATGTAGCCCGGGGGCAGCATCGGCGCCGGGCCGGCTCCTGGCGGCGCCCCGACATACGAGCCCGCGGTCGGGTTGAGCGCGTCAGGGTTGTTCGTCCTGGCTGCCTCCCACAGGTCCCCGAGCGAGCTCACGACACCGCCTTGAGACCCAGGTGGAGGCACTGTATTGGGCACCGTCGGCGCCAGGCCGGCGACCGGTAGCGCCGGGTTCACCGCTGCTGGATCGACCGGCGTCGCCACAGCAGATCCGGGAGCGGGTTGCGCGACGGCCGGGTCTACGGGCACCGGCACTGGCTCAACCGGCTGCGCGAACGCGGGGGCTGCCATCGCCACGGCGCCTGCGGCGATGAACAGGCCTGCCATCGCCCGCTTCGCAGCCCCGACGGTCGGTGTGGCCCGATGTGGTTTGCGCATAGATCCCGTTGTCCTTTCTGGTGGGCGGCCGCGAGATCCGTAGCGGACTGCCTACCCGACTCGTCGGCAAGGCTATCGCGTGAGGTGCTGCGGCGTCACGTGCGCGCGACGACGAGTCAGTTCCCTCGCGCGGCTCAGGTTGCGACGGCCGAGCCGTTGAACAGGTTCCCAGCTGGATCGTTCAGGAATCTCCAGCCGAGCCAACCGCACTGCTGCGTCGTCCAAACGTATGAAACTTCCGGTTCGCCGATGACCCGAGCGCATCCGTCAATTACGGTCTGATCTGTTGTGCGCCGCGGGGTCGTCACGGAAGGAGATCCGTGGCAGATCAATTGTTGCGTAGGCAAAGACGAGCCTTTCTATATTTCTCGTCGCATCTCGGGGGTTGACTTACACCTCGACCGGCTTCGCAGGCAGGATGTTAATGGCATCTGCTCGGGCGGGAGTCTGTGACAGGCGCAGGACGTCGCTAGATGCGTTTTGCGAAGCGCTGCCGGGGATGGGGGCGGCGGTGACGAATGGTGGGGGCTGGAACGCAATGTCGATCGTGGGTGAAGTCGCGGGCAACGGGTGGAACCTGTCGCGATTGACCGACGGCAACCTGACGCGGGACTGGTTCGCCGACACGGCTTGCACGACAACTGAGTCGACACCCGTCGGCCTGCTTGACCCGAACGTCGCAGCCCGGCAGCCCGACAGACGGCGGACATCGTTATCCAAGGTCGCGCTGTACTGGGTGATCGACTCCCTGCTGCGCGTCACTGGTGCCTACTCGACCGCTTATGCCTCCAACTTCAACGGTGTCGAGATCCCGAACACCATCGCCGCCGCGGCCATGCCGAGCGTCGGGTGACACTTGACCACTCCGTCGACGGCCGCGGACGTCACCGCCACTCCGGTAGTCCACGAAATGCACCAAATCCGTTCGGGCAGAACAGCTGTGAACTTTCTGCGCGCGCCCACAGTGAGGTGATGCGCTGGACGCCGATTGTTGTGTCGTGGCTGAGCCCGACCCGCCTGGCCCGCGCGTACTGGCGCTTCGTCAGGCGCGTGGTCCGAGAGTTCGGAGCACCCGAGGTGATGGGCACCCTGGCCGCCGTCGGCGCCGGGTATTTCGTGCACCGATGGGGGCCGGTAGCCGCCGCCGCGGACCTCGTAAAAGGGGTGGTCTTGCTCATGGACGCGAACAGCCGGTGGATCGGGTAGCCGTGACGTCGAGCGCGGCGACGACGGCAGTCGACCGGTCACGGTGTGGCCGTGGCATCGCGCCAGGCCTGCCAGATCTCCGGGCGCAACCGCCCGCGATCAGGGACCACCAGGCCCGCGTCGCGTGCCCAGGCACGCACCTCGGCGGTGCTCGGCTCTGTTGCTGCACCGGTCGGGGTGTCCTCTGGCTCCTCGATCGTGACGGGCGAGATGCGTTGCAGCGCCGCAGCTTCGTCGCTGGCCCAGGTGTGCGCAGCCGCGAGGAAACGGTACGTCCATTCGGCGGCCAGCTGGCGCGTCTCGCAGAACACGATCGGCACCGTCGGCCAACGGACCTGCAACTCGGCCAATCCGTCCGCGACCACGGCGGGGCGGACAAAGTCCAATTTGAACAGCTGCGAATAGCGATCCTCCACCACGACCGCAGCGCGCGGCAGCGTCGCGAGATCGGCGATCTGGAACCGCAACTTGCCACTGGTGACGCTGGAGACCAGATCGGGCAGCGCTTTGCGCTCCACGCTGGCGACCAGGTGCCCGTCGACTTCCACGCCGTAGTCGCCGCTCGGCAGTGCCCGTCGAACGGTGCTGACCTGCTGGGTTTCGAACTTGTACGGGTAGCGCTCGTGTGCGTCGACCAGGACCTGCAGCTCTTGGATGCCGTGGGCGCGGGCCGTCGGGGTACGCACGTTCGGCCGGGCCTGCTTGCGGGTGCGCGCGGAGTTCCAGAACACCGCATCGCGGCCCCGCGCCGAAGTGAAGACCAGCTGGGAGCGGTTCTCGCGGGACCGCTCGAGAATCAGATCGATGGCGCCGCCGCGGCGTTGGCACGACCGCAATGTCAGCCGCTCGACGATCTCAGCTTCGGCGGGCCATTCGTTGATGCCCACGGGATAGCAGTACAGCGCCTTGACCCGCGGCCAGGTCCCCGATGTCCGAAACAGCAGGTCACCCCCTGGCTGCGGGATGCGCAGCAAGTAGGGCAGCCGGGAATCCTCAACCGGATTGAGCGCGATCAACAGCTCGGCCACGGTCGTCAGTCTGCCAATGTGCGGCACAGAACGTGCGGGGCGCGCCGAGGCAACGATCTCACGTCCGGCGATCAGTCTCCTCCAGGACGAGGTCCTGGTTGTCACGGTTCACCGACGCCACCCGGCAGGCGGTGTCGTATCGAAAGGGACGGGTGCTGCTGGCCGGCGACGCAGCGCATGTGCACTCGCCCTCGGGCGGACTCGGTATTGGCCTAGGCGTGCAGGACGCCGTTAACCTCGGCTGGAAGCTCGGGCAGGTGGTGCGAGGCGTCTCCGGCGAGGAGTTGCTCGACACCTATCGCGCGCAGCGGCACCCGGCCGGGGCGCGGGCGCTTGAGATACACGATGGCGCAGTCGCTGTTCCAGAAAGCCGATCCGCGGCAGGAGGCGCTGCGTGACCTGCTCGACGAGGTGCTCCGCTGCGACGGCGCGAGCACACGGATCGCGGCGCTGATCACCGGCCTCGACGTCGCCTACGACCTGGGCGACGGACATCCCCTGCTGGGACGCCGGATGCCGGATCTCGACATCGTCACTCCCGACGGTCCGGTGCGCGTGTATGAGCTCCTGCACCAAGCCCGGCCCCTACTGCTGCAATTAGGCGGCCCGGAGTTGGATGCGGGCGCCCGGACCGTCCGGCACGTGTCGCGACCTACCAGGGTATCTGGGAGCTGCCGGTGCTGGGCTCGGTCGCCGCGCCGACGGCCGTCCTGGTGCGCCCCGACGGCTACGTGGCATGGGTCGGCGAGGACTCCGCTGTGGGGCTCAGCGATGCGTTGAGTGCCGGGTGCGGCGGCGCGAGCAGGTAGAGCTGCAATCGCAGACCGCTGGGTCGCGGTGGACTGTCGCCACGACGTAGCGTTGGGGAAATGAAGCTGGGGCGACGCCTACCCATGCTGCGCACATCGGTGTTGCGAATGGCCGTGGGCCTGCGCAGATTCAACAGAACGGGCCAGCTCGGCGATGGACGGGAAGCTGCCGTCGCCGACTACGTCGAGACGCACGCCCGCCGCGGCGATATCGACGACGTGATCGCGACGATGGACAGGTTCGCCTACGAGCAGTCCTTTCTCGTGAACATCGGCGACCAGAAGGGCAAGCTCCTCGACGCCGCGGTCCGTCGCGCCGACCCCCGCATGGCGCTGGAGCTCGGGACCTACTGCGGGTACAGCGCGCTGCGCATCGCGCGGGCCGCGCCGAACGCCAATGTGGTTTCGGTGGAGCGGTTCGACGCCAACGCCGATATCGCGCAACGCATCTGGGTACACGCGGCCGTCGACGACCGCGTCTGGTGTGCGGGCGGATGGATCGGTGACGGCGGTAAGACTCTCCAACTGCTCGAATCCGAATACGGCATCGAGGCCGGCGGGGTCGACTTCCTGTTCATCGACCACGACAAGACTGCCTATCTGTCCGATCTGCAGCGCATCCTCGGACGCGGCTGGTTGCGTACGGGCTCGATTGTGGTGGCCGACAACATCCGAACTCCCGGAGCGCCGAAGTACCGCGCGTACATGCGCGAGCAGCATGGCAAGCGGTGGAGCACCGTCGAGCACAAGACCACCATGGAGTACCAGACATTGCTGCCGGATCTGGTCCTGGAATCGGAGTTGCTCGGCGAACGTTAGCGACCCGTCCTCTACAGCCGAACGAAATCCGAGATCAGCCAGGATCCGTCGGCCGTCAGCAACTCGACCCGCACCATGCTCGTCTCCTCAGAAGGTTCGCCCCTGTCTAGCAGCAAGGGGAGCTTCAGCGGCCGCACCGGTTTGGTCGGCGCGCGTTCGCTACGTTCCGAACCGCGTGGATTCGACGTCGAGCTGGTCCTGGGCGGGCCCTTCCAATGCGTCCAGCAACTCTTCTTCGCGGTACATGCGGCCTGCGAGAAGATACTCGGGAGCCGGCGCCAGCGGGATGAACAGGTCCTGATCGCCGCCGATCTGCGACAGCCACAGTACGTGCGCGCCCAGCGCTGGAATCTTCAGCACACGCACCTGGTAGTCGTCGGCCCGGACGACGTCAGTGTCGGACAGTTTGGCAAGCGTCGCAGCCGTCGACTGCACGTCGGGGCCCTGGTTCACCTGTGCCAGGGCGGGTTGGCGCTCGTCGTCGCCGGCGGAGACTTCACTGCTGGCAAACGCTTCCGACCCGTCGAGCACCAGGTACCGCCAGCCGATGACCGCCGACCCACCCAACGGCCTTCGGGCTACGAGGTCGTCGAGGGTGACGTGATGGATGACGTGTGGTGCGGAGAGCTCTGCCTCGTTGGCTTGCACGGTGGTGAGCATTGTGACCTCGGCCGCCTCCGTGTGATTGGCGACGGATTCGACGCCCTGACGCGCGAGTTGGCGCGCCTCCTCGGGTGGCGATGAATAGGTGATGGCCATGTGGCGCGCCTCCTCGCTTCCTCGAACATCGCAAGGAACGTGGGTGCACGATGCCCGCACACGTAACGATCCACGCCTCGGCAGGCGCCGTCACGAGTAGTCGACTACCTCAGAGACGCGTGTGTACTCGATGACGTACGCGTCAACCGCCTCGCGACGCCGCCGATCTGAGCAGGCACCGCCCGCGCGATCGTGGCTGCACTCGGTAGGTGCCCGCGCGGTGTGCAACTCCACCGGCGACAGCATCGTCCGCAATATGATCGAGCGCTGCCTGGCCGCCCACTGCCGCCATCAGCCCCATTGGCCGCACTTGTCACTTGCCGCCCCGGGAGTCGGGCAACTCGAGAGCCGATGCTGCTAGGGACGCGCGGGGCTACTGAGGCCCGAGATATGCAAGCGGCTCACGTGACCACGGGGAAGGCGCGGGCGGGTGCTACCCGACGTTCACACCGTAATCGCGGGCAATCCCGGCCAGGCCAGACACGTACCCCTGCCCGATCGCGCGGAACTTCCATTCCCCGCCGCGGCGGTAGACCTCGCCGAACACCATGGCGGTCTCGGTGGACGCGTCCTCGGACAGGTCGTAGCGGGCCAGTTCGACGCCGTTGCTGCGGTCGACCACGCGGATGAACGAGTTGCGCACCTGGCCGAAGTTCTGGCGTCGGTTGTCGGCGTCATGGATCGACACCGGGAAGAAGATGTGCGCGACGTCGGGTGGCACGGCGGAGAGCTCGACGTTGATCACCTCGTCGTCACCCTCGCCTTCGCCGGTGAGGTTGTCACCGGTGTGCTCGATGCTGCCGTCGGGGGAGCGCAGATTGTTGTAGAAGACGAAATGCGAGTCCGACAGCACCTTCTGGTTCTCACCACAGGCCAACGCGCTGGCGTCGAGGTCGAAGTCCTGGCCGCCCGTGGTGCGCACATCCCAACCCAGGCCGACAGCCACCGCGGTCAAGTTCGGCGCCTGCTTGGAGAGGGAGACGTTGCCACCTTTGGCGAGAGTGACCATTCGACCTGTCCTTACGAGAGTCAGTAGCGGCGGACCGGCCCACAGGCCAGCACTGACCACCGTAGTCGAACTGCCTCCCGGCCCGGTGCGAGTTCAGGCGCCACCACGATCCTCGATCGTCGCCTCGCGGTCGGCGGGTGGCCTTGCCGTCCCGGTCACGATGACGTCGTCCATCGCGGTGGGGACCTGAGGATTGACCTCCGATGGCCGGGGTCTTACTTCATCGTTTGGGCCACCGGGATCTACTGGAGACCGACTGCGGGAAAGGCAATTCACCATACTATCGGCTGCTTGTGTCGGCGCTGCGCCAGACCTCGCGCATGCCAAGCGGCCCCCCGCTTTTAATAGCCGGTATCGGCCAAACTGCGTGCCCTCCACCCCACCTCCGCGTGCTCTGATCCTTACCCGGGCTCACGATGGTGACGGTGCGTGTTTGGCGGATGTTCCTAACATAAGGTCGAAAACTGCAACGAGCAGGGGAGGGCGCCGTGCAGGAGAACCCACTTGATGGGGATCAGTTTGCGGGGGCTGGCGAACCGGTTTTGCGCGACCATGCCGCCGAGCGAGGGGCGCACCCTCGCGGAGGTGCTGCAACATGCGCCGCCCCGACTCCAGAGCAGGCTGTCGCGCTCGTCGAGCATCTACGCATTGGCCCGCGTATGCGGGAATGTCTCGGCAACGTAGCGCCGCAAAGTGTTTCACCGGAGCTGCATCTGGTGATAAAAGGGGGTCGCCGACGACATCTGGGAAACGCCGGAAGACACGGCCGATCGCGTCGACGAGCTGCTGAAATGAAGCGGGTGGGCGCGCTGCTCGCGGTCGTTTGTGCAACAGCCATCGGCTGCGGTTCCGACGACGCGGATCCTGATGCGTCGACGTCCGCGGGCGCGACCTCGACCCAAGCGGCGGACAGAACCGGCCCGTTCGTCGCCACCCCGCTGCGCCTCACGCTCGAAGGAACGCCGATGGGCATCGTCGTTAACGACACCGGGGTTTTCATCAGCGATTTCGGTGCGGGCAATGTGGTCCAGGGCACCTCCAGTGGTATCGGTGACGCCTCGGGCCGGATCGTCCTCCTCGAGCACGGCGGCGCCGAGCCGGCAGTTCTGCTTAGCGAGGCCGGCGCGCCGACCGAGATCGGCGTCGGCCCAGACGGCAGCGTGTACTTCGTCGACGAAACCCACAGTGATCAGGTGATGAAGTTGCCGGCGGGCGCACCAGGCCCTACCCCAATCGACGTCGACGTCACCGTCGACAGCATCGTAGCGGCGGGCGACACAGGGGAGATCTACTTCACCGAGAATCTGAAGGTGTCCGGGTCCTCGAAGCCGGTGCTACGCAGTCGACCCTGTACTTGAAGCCGGTCGGTACGTCGATTGTGGACTTCGATTTCGACACCAATGGCGATCGCTATGTTCTCGACGAGGACGAGGCCACCAATGGCTCGTCGACCTTTCGAATCTACCTGTTCCGCAACGGGTCTGACACGTTCGTCGACCTCTGCGTCGACATATCCGAACCGCACGGACTGGCTGCCCATAACGGCGACGTCTATGTCATTGACGGCGATCAGATACTCAAACTCTCGCGCACCTGAAGTTCGACTGATTTAGCAGCGATTCAAGCGATTTCACCGTTCGCGAAGCCATTGCGCGATCTCACGCGTCGGCTTGTCGACGAGGTCGTCGAACTCGTCGTGCTTGCGCACGTAAGCCGCGACCATCGAGCACACCGGAACGATCCGCAATCCGTCGGCGCGGGTGGCGGCAAGCGCTTCGGCGATGACGATCGAGCCAAGACCGCGTCCCCCGAACGCCTCGTCCACCTCGGTGTGGTGAAACACCCGCTGCCCGCCCCGGTCGACGAATGCGGCCAGCCCAACCTGCTGTCCGTCCACCGCGATCGTGAAGTGGTCGGATTCCTTCTCGACGGTCACCGGTGCTCCGGTCCTGTCAGTCAGCGTCACGGTCGTATCCTTCCGGTCTCGGCGGCGGGCCACCAGCGGGCGTACCCGATCTTCGACACAGCGAACCCCCGCGACCGCGCTTGACGACGACGAGTTCACGCTAGGGTCCTGAGCATGCGTTCGCCGAGGACTGAGATGGCTGCAGTGATTCGCAGGGTGGGTGTGGCGTTGCTCGTCGGGGTGGTGCTCACGGCGTGTAACAGCGCCCCGCCGGAGGAGCCGGCCAAGCCGGAGTTCGGCACCTGGGGCTATGACTCCTCGGCGATGGACGACAACGTCGCACCCGGCGACAATTTCTACAATTACGTCCTGGGCACCTGGGCCGAGGGCGCGGAGATCAATCCCAACGATTCGTGTACCGGCATCGACACCGACATCCAGGACCAGCTCGAAGTCGACCTGGACACCATCATCCAGGGCGCCGCCGACGAGAACGCCCCCGCGGGCGACAACGCCCAGCTGATCGGCGACCTCTATTCGTCGTTCGTCGACGAGGCCAAGCTCGAAGAGCTGGGCATCGAACCCGTCCAGCCCCTGCTCGACCGTGTCGACGCCGCCAAGAACCGCGAGGAGATGGCGGCCACCCTGGTGGCGTTCAACGAGATGTCCTCGTCGATCAACGATCCCTTCCCGGTCTCGGTGACCATCGACCCGGCAGACCCCAGCCGCTATCTGCTGGGTATTTCCCAGGGCGGGCTGTCGCTGGGCGATCGCGACTACTACGTCAACCAGGACCCCGACTCCGTCGAGGTGCGCACCGAATTCCTCACCCACGTCGAGAACATGCTGCGCCTGGCCGGGTATGACGACGCGCAGGCGCAGGCAGTGCAGATCCTGGCCCTGGAAACCGCGATGGCCGAGGTGCAATGGGCCGCCGAAGACACCCGAAACGTCGATGCCACCAACAACATCATGTCGCGGGCCGAGGTCGAGGCCCTGGCCGACGGAGCCCCGCTGGGTCCGATGCTCGACGCGCTCGGCTACCCCGCCGACATCCAGATGCGTGTCTACCAACCCGACGTACTGACCAAGACCGCAGAAATATTCGCCACCCAGCCCGTCGAATCGTGGCAGGCGTATCAGCGCTACCAGGTGCTCAACGCCTACGGCAGCTTTCTGTCCGCGCCGTTCTCCGAGGAGATATTCAATTTCTACGGACGCGTGCTTTCCGGTACCGAGGAGCGCAGTCCGCGGGAGCTGCGTGGGGTCAACTTCGTCAACGGTCGGCTCGGTGAGGCCGTCGGCGAACGCTATGTGGCGATGCGGTTCTCGGAGGAGACCAAGACCGACGTCAAGGCGCTGGTCGAGAATCTCCGCACCGCCTACGGCACGGCGATCGACGAGGCCGACTGGATGAGCCCCGAGACCAAAGCGGAAGCGAAGGCCAAGCTGGAGGCGCTCGTCGACAAGATCGGCTACCCCGACACCTGGCAGTCCTACGACGGTCTCGAGATCGCGGGCGACGACCTCTTCGGCAACATCCGCCGCATGGAGCAGTGGAGCCACGACGACCAGATGAAGGACTACCTCAATCCCGTCGACCGCGCCGAGTGGGGCATGACGCCGCAGACCAACAACGCCTACTATTACGCGCCGCTCAACGACATCGTGTTCCCCGCGGCGATCCTGCAGCCACCCTACTTCGATCCGGCCGCCGACCCCGCAGCCAACTACGGTGCCATCGGCGCGACGATCGGCCACGAGATGAGCCACGGATTCGACGACCAAGGCCGCAAGACGGATTCCACAGGCAGGCTGCGTGATTGGTGGACGCCGCAGGACGCGGCGAACTACGAGGAACGTACCGACCGCCTCGTCGAGCAGTTCAACGCCTACGAGCCGATGCCCGGCCTTCACATCAACGGAGAACTGACGCTCGGCGAGAACATCGCCGACCTCGCGGGTCTGCGCGTGGCTTACAACGCCTACCGGCTCTCGCTCGGCGGGAATGAGGCGCCGGTGATCGACGGGCTCACCGGCGATCAGCGCTTCTTCCTGGCGTACGCCGCGAGCTGGAAGAACATGTGCCGCACCGAAGTCGAGCGCAACCGGCTGCTCACCGACACGCACAGCCCAGAGGAGTACCGCGTCAACGGCATTGTGCGGAACATGGACGAGTGGTACGAAGCCTTCGGCATCACCGAGGGCGACGAGCTCTACCTGGCACCCGAGGACCGCATCAGGATCTGGTGAGGCATGACATCGCTCAGCGAGGAA
>JBPPMS010000020.1:0-3274 GCA_051306175.1 Mycobacterium sp.
TTGCGGTCGGCGCGGCCGGTGCTGATCCGGGACGCAAGACGCTGACGGATGTCGTCATGGGGGCAGTGGAATCGGCGTTCCGGTTCGGGTGATGTTTCGGGCCATCGCGGCCGGTTCGGCCCGACCAAGTCGAACGGCTATCACACTGATACCGTCATGAGATGCTGACGATCTCAAATCTCGACGGTGGGTCGTGTGGCTGGCCGCCCCCAAAAGCGCGACCCTACCACCGGCGGGATTTTACTCCAGCGCGCTCAGCACTACGCCGGCGCTCCAGTGGCTGGTGTTGTCACCGCCGCACACACCGAATACTGCGGGCAATGGCATCACAGCGGACGATCACCTCCTCAACGGCCTTGAACTGATCACAAACGAGCTCGCGCGTGCAAACGAGGAAATAAGCTATGGTACGCGCAACGAAATTGCGGTTCAGGTTCGTTATCTCGATCTTAAATTGTCGGCGACAGCTACGACAACGACTTGGCCGAGACGATCAATGGCCTTTACAAAGCTGAGGTCATCTGGCGCCGACGCTCATGGCCGAACGCATCGGAAGTGGAAATGGCCACCCTGCGCAGGGGCGACTGGTTCAACAATCATCGCCTGTTCGGCCCCATTGGCCACATCCCGACCGCCGAGGCAGCGGCCAATTACTATGCCGCCCTCGATATGGTCGCATAACCCAAATGAAAATCGCCTCCGGAAAACCCGGGACGCTTCACCCAGTGGACATACCCGCGATCCGGTGCAACTCTCCCGCACTGCACCATTACATAGCGGTTTGAGGTGCGCCGCAAACGCTGCAAACAGCGATAAAAACGGGGTCCACAGAAATGAGAAATCCGGCGCAAGGTGTGAAATTTGGTTGCAGTTCCATGACGGCGCTGGCGATTGCGATCGCAGCCACGCCGGCGGTCGCCACGGAAGGCGTCACAAGTCTCGAAACTGCAGGGCGCGGAATGGAAGAAACGGGCGCGGCAAACGTGGTGGGCGGGGCCGTTTCGGTGAGCAGCGCCGGCCAGGCGCAGCAATCCCCCGCCTCCCAGCAGCCCTCCGTCAGCCGACAAGCTGACATTGCGGAGGAGAGCGTTGCCGATGCCAGCGACATGATTACCGTCACCGGCTCGCGCATCGTGCGCGATGGCAGCGAGGCGCCGACGCCCACCACCGTCGTCTCGAGAGAAGAGATCGAGCAGCGCAACCCGACGAACATCGCCGACTACGTCACCCAGTTGCCGTCGATGGGCACGGGCAACACGCCGCGTACGACCACCCTGTTCGCCAACGCGACCGGCGGCGCGAACCAGCTCAGCGCCCGCGACCTCGGCGTCACCCGCACGCTGACGCTGCTCGACGGACGCCGCGTCGTCGGCTCTGGCATGTCGCCCGCCGTCGACGTGAACCTCTTGCCGCAGAACCTGGTGGAACGGGTCGAGGTGGTGACCGGCGGCGCTTCGGCCGCCTACGGTTCGGACGCGGTCGCCGGCGTGGTCAACTTCATCCTCGACACGAACTACACAGGCCTGAAGGGCAGCCTCAATTTCAGCCAGACCGACCGCAGCGACGGCAGGGTCATATCGGGCGACCTCGCCTATGGCACGAAGATCGGCAGCCGCGCGCATCTTCTGCTGAGCGGCAATTATTACGAGGGCGAAGGGATCGACTTCTATGACGATCCTCGCGACTGGTTCCAGCCCGGGCTTCGGCTGATGAACAACCCGGCATGGAGCGCGACCAATGGCGAGCCCGGTCAGATCGTGCGCTTCGACGCAGGCTACAACAGCACCCCGGGCGGCGTCATCGCCTCCGGCCCGCTGCGTGGGATGCAGTTCCTGCCGGGCGGGGCGGTCGGCCAGTTCGTATTCGGGCCGATCCAGCAAGGCCAGGTGCAGGCGGGTGGCACGGTCGAGTCCATGCCGATCCGCGGATCGCTGCTGCCCGACGACGAGCACTGGAGCGTCTACGGGCGGTTCAGCTACGAACTGACCGACAATATCACCGCCATCTTCGAGGCGAGCTACGCCGGCAACGATACCGTCAACTGGTCGGCTGTCTACAATCGCCAGGGTTCCACCGCCATCACCGTGAGGAGGGACAATCCGTATCTCCCGATCGTGACGCAGCAGGCGATGGACCAGGCGGGGGTCACCTCGTTCCAGATGAACCGGCTGTTCTACGACATGATCAACGAACCCGGCACGCATATTGGCGAGGCGGGCTATAACCGGCGGCAGGATCGCATCCTCGCGGCGCTGGAAGGAAGCTTCCTCGATAGCGGCCGGTGGAATGCCTATTACCAGCGCGGGCACAGCGACGTCTGGTACACGCGCGACAACAACATCATCCCCAGCCGCTTCAACCAGGCCATCGACGTGATCGCCAACCCGGCGACCGGCGGCGTGGCGGGGGTCGCGGCGGGCGCGCCGATCTGCCGCTCCACGCTTGCCAACCCGGCCAATGGCTGTGTGCCGATGAACCTGTTCGGGGAGGGTTCGCTGGGGGCTGCCTCGATCGCGTGGGTCACGGGTGAAAGCGAGGGATTGCGGACCCGCCAGGACCTCGACTTCTACCAGGACGTATGGTCGATCGATGCTCAGTACGATCCCTTCTCCACCTGGGCGGGGCCGGTTTCGATCGCCGCAGGGTTCGAATACCGGGAGGAGTCCTTCAGCTCGACCGCCGATGAATATTCGCTCCAGTCGCTCTGGAACGTGGGCAATTTCAAGGGCGGCAGCAACGGATACAACGTGAAGGAGGTCTTCGGCGAGGTGCTGGTGCCTCTGCTGCAGGATGTGACGCTGGTGGAGAACCTGGAGTTCAACGGCGCGGTCCGCTGGACCGATTACTCGACCAGCGGTGAGGTCACGACCTGGAAGGCAGGCCTGACCTGGGATGTCTTCGAGGATCTGCGGCTGCGCGGCACCCGCTCGCGCGACATCCGCGCGCCCAATCTCAACGACCTGTTCGCGCCTGCCAGCCAGTTCGTGAACGCCTATCTGGATCGCACCCAGCCCGGCAGTCCGCAGGTGCCCAACATCACGCTGAGCGGCGGCAACCCGAACCTGACCCCGGAAGTCGCCGATACCTGGACGGCCGGCGGCATCTATCGCCCGAGCTGGCTGCCGGGGTTCGCCCTGTCCGTGGACTGGTACAAGATCGATATCGAGGATGCGATCACCGCGGTCGGCGCCCAGACGATCATCGACATGTGCTATGGCTTCAACCGGCCGCAGAACCCCTCCGCCTGCGACTCAATTGTTCTCGCACCGGGTGC